>JAFXDV010000002.1 GCA_017521125.1 Clostridia bacterium | reverse complement strand
AATATGATTCTCCTCTGCCGTTAAAGAAAACTGTGGGAGAATACATATCGCCATTTTCCAGCTTTATCCACTGAGAATAATCTTTTGACAATTCATATACTGAGCCCTCTACATCTTCGGATAAGTAACGCTTTTTTATTATAAAAAAGATGCCGCAACCCTTAACTCCTGCCCCTGAATAAATGGTAAAAGCATCAATTTTTACGCTTGTTCTGGGGGAATGTCCGCTAAGATCTATCGAGCCTATATCCTTAAAGGTTCCATCATTAAATACTAACTTAAACCATAAAATTTTACCTATATCCTGAGCTTCATCCAACTCTTTTACAATAACCACCTTAGCTCTCTGGCCCTCCACATAAACGTAGCTATCGGTAGGGATAACGGTGCCATAATAACTTTGCCCTCTAGAACGAACAAACATTAACTTATCGTTGTCGGTATAAAACGCCTTGCGCTGAATAAAGCCTTTATCACTAAAGATAAAGTTGCTTCCTTTTGCCACGTTTGCTCGGTGGATACTTAAGAGTTGGGGCGATAAAACAAACTCTTTTTTTATAAGTTTTTCAGCCACGTTAAATCTCCCCTTTAAAAACCTTATTCTTTACAAGGGAAATGCTATTTTTAATTTCGCTTCGTTTTTTACTGTATAGTCTTTCAAAAACATCCTTTAAATAGTCGTCAGACATAGTAAGGGCGAGATGCATAGCAATTCCATAGGTAAGGGCAATAAGCTCTTTTTGGTTTTGACAGTCAAGTGTTTCTTCTAAAACAGAAAGCCTGGATATTTTTAAGTCCTCACAAACGGTATTTATAACCAAAAGACCAACCTTTTTTACCTCTTCCGAAAGAGAATAAATGCCCATTAAAGCAAGAGACTGCTTTAAGATTTTATATCCGTTCATTCCTTTACCTCCCCTATTTCGGCCAGTAACTTTTTAACATCAGGAATAATACCCTTTGGCAAACGGCTTATATACTGTTTTGCAGTAATGGCACCCTTTTCAAAAAGGGTGGATAAAATTGCAAGGCTCTCACTTTCTCCCTTGCTTACCTCCTCGATTGCAGAGGCGCTAACACTCAAAACTAAATTTTCATAACGCTCAGAATCAAAAGGTATGTACCATATTCCGTTTTCATCTGAAATTTTAAGAGAACGTTTACCATACATTTTCATAAAAAACTCTAACCAAATAAGCGCAATGTCCTCCACGAAACTAAAATATCTGTTTTTCAAGGGTGCAAGAGGTAATGCCGCAGCCTCTCGAAGCTCTATAATCGCCGAGGTGTTATCCGGATTAACGTCACCTAAAGCCGCATCGTTTGCGCCGCACTGAGTTAGGGTGTTGCTTATAAGCAGGGTAACTGCATCGTTATAACCGCTTGAATAATCGGGTGGAGAAACGAAGTTTACCGCCGAAGAAATCTCCTCGCCGCTTCCGTAAACCTTTATTATCTGCCCCGGATCATTAGTTATATCTCCACTGACCGCATCTCCGTTTACCACCATTAAAGGCATACCGGTAGTCATAGCCGACCATACAGATGCCGTTATCATTCGGTTTATGGCAATTTGGTTAGGGATAAGATAAGTGATTTCACTATCTCCGTAGATTAAATTATCTCTTTTCTCCCAAGAGAAAATAGCGAGAGGATATTTAGCTATTCCAATATCCCAAGGTCCTCTGACAGTAACGCCCTCGCAAACCTTAACTGCATAAACTCTTGTTCTTCCCTGCATATCCTTAGCCTTAAAAAGCTTGGTAAGCAGGGTCGTTTTTCCGCCCCCACCGTGTTCTGCAGTGATTCTGTAGCATAAATCTTCAGGGAGTCCGTATTTTACCGCATCACATCTCACCTTTTCTACATCCTGTTTTTCGGCGATTATAATATAGGGTTGAGACTGCAAATCGTTGCAGGTAGGGTCGCCAAAGCAAACGTCCTCTACCCTTAATGTCTGAACGGCAATATCTCCCGTTATGGCGGTGCCGCCCGGTTTATCGGCAAAAAGACCGGTATTTACTTGGTTATCAAAATATGTGTAAACAATTCCTGTACCGCTTATATATGCGTTTCTAAGGGCCTCATCCAAAATCGTGGATAGTTTAGTTCTTGCCGCAGTAGATTCAAAATGGGAATTTAGAGCCGAAACAATAATCTCGGTTTCATTTTCGCAAGATAAAGGAGAATAAATCGAAAGTCCTGTCTTTGACAGTCTTTCTCTTTCAAGTCGCACCTTATCTTTGCTGTCGGTTGTGTTAAAAATGCCCTCGGCAGAATAATTTACATCTATTTTTGCAGAGTTGAGATGAGCCATTTTAAATTCGCCAATTCGCTTTATAACGTTATGTCGAACTAAAGGGCGGTCATTTCCGCAATTAGCACCATACCACTGGTCGCCTACGAAAAATCTTTCGTTAATACGGCTTTGCTCATAGAGTCCTTTTTTACCAATACTTGCCTTAAACTCCACGCCGTCACGGTACTCGTTAAATATTTTTTCTGGACTGTTATCCACCTAAAAGCCCTCCTGAAATATAATGTTCATATTCTTTGTATGGGTGGTTTTACCCACCCATACTTTGTAATAATTATTCAACAATAACTGTTGCAACATCAGAGGAAACTGTGTGTGTGCCATCAGCAGTAACCTTAACGAAGAAGAAATACTCTCCTGCCTCAAGGTCCTCAGGAATAGCCATAGTATTCTTGGCTTCGCCCTGAATCTTTGTAGCATTTCTGCCCTTTGCATTTTCTGCCTTATACCACTGGTATGTAAGGGTTGAACCTTCATCGGTAGAAGCTGAAACGTTAAGGGTTTCTACAATTTCGCCCTCGTTTACAGTAACGCCCTCAGGCTGCTGTGAAATAGTAATAGGTGCAGAAATAAATCCCCAAACTGTATCTGCTGCAGTACTCTTTACAAATACGTCGTAATAGATACGATAGTCAAACTTATAAGCATCTGCATCTACGTTCTGCTCAGGAGTGAAAATTCTCATCTTTTCGGTTTTCTTAACAAGATGAGCGGCAGTCTTTGGAAGTACTAACATAAATACCTCTCTTGCGCCGTCTGCTGCCTTAAAGCCGCCTGCCTCGGTGTTTTGGAAAGTGTACGCAGACTTCATTCTCTCACTAACAACCGGAATAATTGCAATGCCGTTAATAGACTTAACCTTTAAATTTACCTCACCCTGCTTAAAATCGGAAACTGTAATAAGCTTAGAAATCTCAGAGCTAGCACTTAGAGCGGCATAAGCATGAGAGTCCATAAAGCATACAAGCTCCTCATCATAACCTGCAACCGACTGAACCTCGTTTACAAGGCTGCAAAAAGCTTCATAAGGCTTATCAAGGCTACCGTTTGCTAAAAGATTTCCCTTAGCAATTGCAACCTTTGCAAGCTTAGAAATAACGTAAGCATCACACTCAGGAATAACCTTTGTTCTAACGTATTCGCCAAGAATTTTACCTGCAAGAGATGCTATGCCGCTTTCATCCATATCCTCACGGTCAATCTGTAAGGAACGGGCACGGTCCATAGACATTGTGTAGGATGTATTCTGTACCGATACGGCTCCGTTTGCAAAACCGCCTGCACGGTCATAGTCGGAAAGACCCTCAAATTCCACGTCAGGAATAATTACGGTTTTTGCTCCTACAAATTTTGTTCTAAGTGCATTGTCAGCAAAGAAGGCAGTAGCGCTCTTTGCTTCAAACACCTTATCAAGCTCGCCTGCATACATCTGAGCAGTTTCAATTGAATTGATTGACATAAATTTACCTCACTTTTAAAATTTTACTTGCCCCAAACGCCCTTTAAAAACTCGGCATCTACGGCATTATTTCGGGTGTTAGCCGAAACTGAACCAAGGCTTTGAGCAGCCCTTTTCTCCTTGCGGCCAAGCTCTTCTTCGGCCGCTTTTCTTAGACGATGCTGGAAAAGTAGGTGCTCAAATAACAGTCCTGTTCCCTTTAATTTTGCGGCTGATTTCACCTCTTCAGGCAGCTCGTCTAAAGAACTTATTTGGGGAAATTCGGCTTTAATTTCTTCAAATTCCTCTTGAAGACGGACACCCTCTTCAAGAGCCAGTATATGCTCGGTTAATTCTTCGTTGCCGCCGCACTCTTTTAGAAGTTGGCTCTTTCTAAGTTGGTTATTCCCGCCTTCAAGATAAGAAATGTAGCCATCAACCGACATCCCTGCCGTTTTTGAAAGCCTTTTAAGCTTGTCCATAATAGGCATAAGGCTGTCAAGCTTCATTCCCTTTTGGGCAAGGGTTGCCGCTTCGCTAAGGGTTAGTTTTTTAATTTCCTTGTTATACTTCACCTCAACAAAGCCCTCTTGCTCTTGGATGAGTCCCTCGTCCTCGTTGGTATTCTCGGCTTCGGGCTGTAAATTTGCCTCGTCACAGTCTGGTTGTTGCAAAGAGTCTTCAAATTTTACATTTTCTTCCATTTTCAATTTTCCTTTCAAAAAATATTAAATCAAGAGTCAAAGCTCTCGGTTCATTCCTGTAAATCTCCATCGTAATTTAAGAAGTTTCTAATCTCTTTGAGGTCGATGGACTCCTCTTTTTTTCTTAAAATCTTTATTTTGCGTTTTGGCAAAAATCTGCCTAATAAAAAGGCTAATATTATTGATACTGTGTATATAAAAACCATCAAGTATCCCAACCTCCGTTCATAACTTTATTGTATTTTGAAATTTTGGCCTTTTCGGTAGCCTTAACATCGTAAAAGGCATATCGCATTGCATCCATAAGATGATTGTTTTTATCCTGAGGAACATTCCGTTCCCCTTTTACCCACGCATAAGAGGAAAGCTCGGCGATAGTGTTTTTGCAAGAGGGATTCACCACAATTTCATACTCGCTTATGTTCATAATTCCGTTTATGACACTGTCTTTCCCCTTTACCGAGGGGCAAAGCCGACAAAGACCCAACCGTCTTAAATCATCGTTGCTTTTTGGCTCGGCAGAGTCGGCCCTTATTCTCTCCTTGCCATAGCCTTTTGCTATAATTTCCCTGGCTATTTCACTATTGAGCATACGGGTTTTGTAAATTTCATCGAATACGTAAAGCTTCTTATTTTTCTTGTTTGCCGAAAAGGCAATAAATGCGGTAGGGTCGCTTGAATAACCATAGTCAAGCCCAAAAAAGTCCTGCCAATCGGCAGTTTTGTTATCAAGAGTTCCCACGCTCCAGTTTTCAAAAATAAGGCCTTCTGAAACTCCCCACTGACCAAGTCCGGCAACCCTGTAACGTGCAGGACTTTCTTTTTTTAGTTTTTCAAAAACAGCCAAATCGGTCTTGTCCAAAAATTCATTTATAAGATAATTTGTTGAATAGCATTTTGTGTCACTCGACCTCTTATCAAAAAATCGAGACTTTAGCCAATGCTTTTCGTTCCAAGGGTTAAAGGTAATGGTAGTTTGTTTAAAAAGGTGGTCAGGCACGTTTCCTCTTGGTACCGAAAGGTCAAGCTTTTCAAAGTCCTCAAGATGTTCTATCTCATATGCCTCCTCCACCCATACAAAACATAGATAACCCTTTTCTACTGTGGTAGAGGCGAGTTTTAGTACGTCGTCAAAGCCTCTGAAAATTATCTTTTGTCCTGTAGGCAGATATGTAATCTCCAAGGGAGAAACGGTGTTTTTAAAAAGAGCAGATACTCCAAGTCGTTCCTGCGCCCATTTAAGCTGAGCGAAGGTGGAGTCTCTGTGGGTATTCATAACCGCCCTTACACACAAAATGTTGCTTTCGGGATATTTCATAAGTCGATAAATTAAATTGAGTGCGGTGGTAGCGCTTTTTTTAGAACCTTTGCCGCCTTTTAAAACCCTGTATCTCGTTTTGCAATTTCAAAAGTCGTCATAGCCCTTGCCCACGATTTCACTCAGTCTTTTTTCCAATGTCGTCAAGAAGCACCACACCCCCCGCAAAACTCCCTTGTTCTTTGTAAAGGGAAAGTATTTCTTTTAAGGAGGAAAGGTCGCCCGAGGAGGCTTTTTTATAAATTGCCGCCGCTAAAACCGTGAGTCTCGTAGGGTTTTTAATCTCGAAACCCATTTCATTTAGCATACTTTTTTCTTCCTCGGAAGCCTTTTTTGAAAGGAGGGTCTTCATTTCCTTTTCAAAGTCTTTTTTCCTTTCCATCTGACCCTTTCCTCCCCTCGTCTTGCCACATTATAAAAGCGTTTATAAACTGCTGCCACGACTTAATTTTTAAAATTGAGACATTTTTTAAAAATTAAGGACTTATCCTTTTAAAAAGCCTTGAAAAAATCTATGTTTTAGAGTACAATGAATATGTATATATTCATTGGAGGAATTTTAAAATGTATGAGAATTTATTAGACTCTATAGGCTTTGTATCTTCGGTAGACGCCGAGGTGGGCGAAGCTATGGCAAAAGAACATTTAAGACAGCAAAATAACATCGAGCTTATTGCGTCCGAAAACTTTGTTTCCCCTGCCGTTATGGCGGCTATGGGCTCTATCCTTACAAACAAATATGCCGAGGGTTTACCCTCTAAGCGTTATTACGGTGGTTGCGCCTATGTTGATATTGTTGAAAATATCGCAATCGAGCGTGCCTGCAAAATTTTCGGTGCAGACCACGCCAACGTTCAACCTCACTCAGGCGCTCAGGCTAACATGGCAGCATACAGTGCCGTTATCCAGCACGGCGATACAGTTATGGGTATGAATCTTGCCCACGGCGGACATTTAACTCATGGTTCCCCCGTTAACGCATCCGGTAAAAACTACAACTTCGTACCATACGGTGTAAACGATGACGGATTTATTGATTACGATGAGATGAGAAAAATTGCTAAAGAATGCAAACCTAAGCTTATCGTAGCAGGTGCCTCTGCATATCCAAGAGAGATAAAATTCGACGTTATCTCAGATATTGCAAAAGAGGTTGGCGCTCTTTTAATGGTCGATATGGCTCATATTGCAGGTCTTGTTGCAGCAGGTCTTCACATCAGTCCTGTACCATACGCAGACATTGTAACCACCACAACCCACAAGACCTTAAGAGGTCCCAGAGGCGGTCTTATCCTCTGCAAAGAAGAACTTGCAAAGGCTATTGATAAGTCTGTCTTCCCCGGAAATCAAGGTGGCCCCTTAATGCACGTAATCGCAGGTAAAGCAGTTTGCTTCGGCGAAGCATTAAAGGATGAATTTAAAGATTATCAACAAAGAATCGTTAACAACGCCAAGGCTCTGTCTAAGGGACTTCTTGATAGAAACGTTAAGCTGGTTTCAGGCGGCACCGATAATCACCTTATGCTTTTAGACCTTGCCTCTACCTCAGTTACCGGTAAAGAACTTGAGCATAGACTTGACGAGGTAAACATTACCGCAAACAAAAACGCTATTCCTAACGACCCTCAATCTCCATTTATCACAAGCGGTCTTAGAATCGGAACTCCTGCCGCTACCACAAGAGGACTTGTTGAAACCGATATGGAAGCAATTGCAGAGTATATTTCTCTTGCTATTTCTGATTTTGAAAACAACGCCGAGTATATCAGAAACGGTGTAAAGGAAATCTGCAAGAAATACCCATTATATTAAGATTTTCAAATTCGCTTTAAAGGGGTGAAAAAATGTCTAAGCCACTTGCTGACAGAGTGCGACCCGCTACGCTTAGCGAGGTAGTTGGTCAAAAGCACCTTTTAGCCGAAGGAAAGGTCCTTCGCACAATAATAGAATCAGGCAACATTCCCAACCTAATATTCTACGGCCCGTCAGGAGTGGGCAAGACTACTGTTGCAAAAATCATTGCGGCAAAATGTCAGAAAAAGCTTTACTATCTCAACGCAACTACCGCATCCACCGCTGATATTAAATCTATAATTTCAGAGCTTGGTGGTATTGATAGCGCAGACGGTGTCCTTTTATACTTAGACGAAATTCAGTCCTTTAACAAAAAGCAACAACAAATTCTTTTAGAATATATCGAAAGTGGCGATATAACCCTTATAGCCTCCACTACCGAAAACCCATTTTTCTATGTTTATAACGCAATTCTCAGTCGAAGCACTGTTTTTGAGTTTAAGGAAATCTCTCCTGCCGACTGTGCCGAGGCGGTGCTTCGTGCCGCAAGGTTTTTAGAGATCGAAAAGAATATTACTATTTCCATTGATAAGGAAATCGCTCTTAAAATTGGCAGAAGTGCCTCAGGAGACGTGCGCAGAGCCCTTAACACATTAGAGCTTTGTGTTATGACCTGTCTCAAAGACTCGGTAGCTCAGGTTACTGCCGAGGTTTGCGAGGAGCTCCTTTCAAACAATTCGGTAAGATATGACCGAGAGGGCGATGAGCATTACGACATTGTTTCGGCTTATCAGAAATCTATGCGAGGCAGTGACCCTGATGCCGCAATCTATTATCTTGCACGGCTTTTAGCAGCAGGAGATTTGCCAAGTGCCTGCAGACGACTTATGGTCTGTGCCTGTGAGGACGTAGGACTTGCCTACCCACAGATTATTCCTATCGTTAAATCGGCGGTAGATATTGCTCTGTCAGTAGGACTGCCTGAGGCTCGAATTCCCCTTGCAGATGCCGTTATTCTTGTGGCCACCTCTCCAAAAAGCAACTCGGGAGAAATGGCTATTGATGCGGCGATGGCGGCGGTTGAACGAGAAAAGGGAGGCAGTGTCCCCCGAGCCCTCCAAAACAAGCATTTTGACGGAGCAGACGTGAAAAATCCGGGTCAATTTTATAAATACCCCCACGATTACCCCAACCACTACGTAAAGCAGCAATATCTCCCTGACGATATAAAAAATGCCCGTTTTTATACCTTTGGTAATAATAAAAACGAGCAAAAATTTAAAGAATATTGGGATAAAATTAAAAACATTACATAATTGCAGAAAGCATAAGCATTTCCCTTATTCTGCAATATATTTTAAGATAATCACTTTGAGGGAGTGGGTTTTCGCCCAGACCTACCTCTATTGTAAAAGCAGGGCGGTTAAATTCCTTTACAAACCAATCTTTAAAGCCTCCACCTACCGCTAACCCTTCAGGATAATCTATTAGGTAGCCTGTGGACGCCGACATTATTTCGGCCATTTTGTCGCTTCTTCTTGGCGGATTTTCTCCCTCCGGTGGGTAGATAACCTCCCCTTGAGAATGAAAGGCTACGGCGTGTCGAATATTGTTCTGGCGACAAAGATTGCAAAGCGCCACGGTTTCAGGCTCACTTTCATAGCAGTAGCCACCAAAACGAGTTTTGCTAGGGCCGAAAATCTCTGCCGCTCTTTCCCTTTCACGCACCGCCTCCCAGTTGGCATTAAAATTGTGATTTATATCCACACCTCTGGCGTTGGCGTTAAAATGGACTAAATCTCCACCACTTATGCGGTTTATAAAAGGGAAGTTTCCGAGACATGCAGATTTTCCGTGAATAGATATTTCACATCCGTCAGGATTAACAAGAGGCACAACTATAAGCCCTCTGCCATACATAGCTCGACGGACGTTAAGCCCCTCTATAACACCATCGTTCGCAATAGCATCCAACAGCTCATAGCAAAAGGTAAGCAGTAGAGCGTTGGTAATATATTCGCTTCCGTGAAAGGCACCTGCGAAAACAACGTATTCCTTTGCTCTTCCTATTCTCACAAAGGGAATATCTCTTCCAAGGACACTTTTGCCTATGCTCCCTACGTGTAAAAACGGGAAATCATTTTTTAATTTCCCAATATATTTTATGGTGTCAAAATAATCAAACACCTTTATGTCCTTGGTTTTTTCCATAAGCAACCACCTTTCTGTTACTTAATTATATGAAGTGTTAATGTAAATTTAGAAGAAATCAAAACACTTAATATATTTGATAATAGAGATTAGAAGGAGAATTTAAGTTATGATTAAAGAAACCTTTTATTTAAGTGACGATAAAACAGTAAGACTCGATTGTTATCTTTATGAAATTTACGAGTCAATGCCCTATAGAGCAACACGCCCTGCGGTTGTTGTTTGCCCCGGTGGTGGCTATCAGCATTGCTCCTGCAGAGAAGCAGACCCTGTGGCTCTTGGTTATTTTGCAGCAGGCTTTAATTCCTTTGTTTTATATTATTCACTTGGAGAAAAAGCTGATTATCCAAGACCGCTAACCGACCTCTCGGCAGCTGTGAAGTTAATTCGTGAAAATGCAGAAAAATGGGGCATTATAAAGGACCAGATTGCCGTTTGCGGTTTTTCTGCAGGTGGACACCTTGCCGCTTCTTTAGGCGTTCATTGGAACGATGATTATATTAAAGAAAAAACCGCTTGTATGAACGGAGAAAATAAGCCAAATGCTCTTATTCTCGGCTATCCGGTAATTTCCACCTCCTATATGGAAAACACCAACACTATGGACCATATTGTAGCCGATAACGACAAAGAGTGGGTTTATAAGCAGCTTAATCTACATACATGCGTAAATAGCGACACTCCCCCTACTTTTCTTTTCCACACATTCAGGGATAGAACCGTACCTGTTGGAGATTCTCTACAGTTTGCATTAGCGTTAGAAAAGAATGATATTCCTTTTGAAATGCACATATATCCTAACGGTTCTCATGGACTTTCTCTTTCAACTCCCGACGTTTGCGAAAACGGTGGAGACAAGGATGTTGCAGGTTGGTTCCAGCTGTCAATAAATTGGCTAAGACGCCTCTTCTATAATAGCGAAGAAGCAAATCTGCCTGTAAAAAAGGCTAAATATTCAAGTAAACTTTAATTTTAACAATTAAAAAGGAGCTAGAAAAATTGGGAAAGATTATCTCGGTTGTTAACCAAAAGGGTGGCGTAGGCAAAACCACTACGGCGGTAAATCTTTCGGCAGGTATTGGAAAACTGGGTAAAAAAGTTTTAGTTATCGATGCCGACCCTCAGGGTAATACCACAAGTGCCTACGGCATAAAAAAGCAAAATCTTGCTCACTCGGTTTATGATTTGCTTATTGGTAAGGCACGAGCAGAGCTTGCTGTTATAAAAAGTGAATTTAAAAACGTTGACGTTATTCCCTGTAATATGGACTTAGCAGGTGCAGAGGTTGAACTGATTTCTATTGATAACAGAGAATCTCAACTTAAAACGGCTCTGTCCGAAATTAGAGCGAATTACGATTTTATCTTTATAGACTGTCCCCCATCCTTAGGGCTTATTACAATAAACGCACTTTGCGCCTCTGATACGGTGCTTGTTCCTATTCAGTGCGAGTATTTTGCCCTTGAGGGACTATCACAGCTTTTGGCTTCGGTACGACAGGTTAAAAGACTGTATAACCCCACCCTTGAGCTTGAGGGCGTACTTCTTACAATGTTTGACGGCAGACTTAATCTTACTCAACAGGTTGTCAGCGAGGTTAAAAGGTTTTTTGCCAAGGAGCTTTTCTCCACAACCATACCCCGTGCCGTAAGATTATCCGAAGCTCCAAGTTACGGTAAGCCTATTCAATATTACGACCCTAAAAACAAAGGGGCATTGGCTTACGATACGTTATCCAAAGAATTTATTAAGAGAAACAGGAGGTAATCAAAGTGGCAGCTAAAAAAGGTGGCTTAGGCCGTGGACTTGATTCCCTTTTCGGTGAAAACAGCGATGAAAGAACCGTCACAGAGGTTATGCTTTCAGAGATTGAGCCTAATCGTGACCAACCACGAAAACAATTTGATGAAACGGCTTTAAATGAACTTGCCGAATCTATATCAAAGCATGGACTTTTACAACCTATAATTGTTCGTACAAAGCTTGGCGGAGGCTATGAGATTATTGCCGGAGAACGTCGTTGGAGAGCCTGCAACATAGCAGGACTTCGCACTGTACCGGTAATCATTCGTGATATGGACGAGCGTGAGGTTATGGAGGTCGCTCTTATTGAAAATCTTCAACGTGAAGATTTGAACCCTGTGGAAGAAGCCTTAGGCTACCGTTCTCTTATGGTATCCTACGGGCTCACTCAGGAACAGGTTGCGACAGCTATGGGAAAATCTCGTTCCTCTGTTGCTAATATACTGAGACTTTTAGAGCTTACCCCTGAAGAAACCGAAGAACTTAAAAAAGGCCGTATACAGACAGGACACGCTAAGATTCTTCTTTCTGTTGAGAAGAATAGCGAACTCAGAAAGGCTCTTTTAAAAGCCGCACTTAGCGGTGCTTCTGTCAGAGAGCTTGAGGCTATGGTTAAAACCTACAAGGCTCCAACACAAAAGCCTCCTGTGAAAAAGAATAATTTTTACACCGAGGTTGAACTTTCCCTTAAAGATGAGCTTGGCAGAAAAGTTAAAATTACCCCTACCTCAAAGGGCAAGGGTACCATTACATTAGAATTTTACAGTGATGATGAGCTTAAAGATTTCGCCCATCGCCTTGTTAAATAAATTTATTTTTAGGAGAT
Organism: Clostridia bacterium; assembly: GCA_017521125.1. Taxonomy (GTDB): domain Bacteria; phylum Bacillota; class Clostridia; order Oscillospirales; family Acutalibacteraceae; genus SFWF01. Next base: position 90,824 of record JAFXDV010000002.1, on the reverse strand, counting down.
AGATTTTATGTTAGATATCAAAACAGTCAGAACCGACCCGGAAAGAGTAAAACAGGCAGTAAAAAACCGCAACGGCAATCTTGACGCTCAGATTGATGAGCTTTTGGAGATAGATGCAAAACGCAGAGAGATTATTGCCGCAGTTGAAGCCTTAAAGGCAGAGCAGAATGCCGCTTCTAAGAAAATTCCTCAGTACAAAAAAGAGGGCAAGGACGTTACCGCAATTTTTGCAGAAATGAAACAACTTTCTGAGAAAATTAAGGAAGACGACAATAAGCTTAGTGAACTTGAAGCAAGACAGAGAGAGCTCCTTCTCTGCATTCCAAACATTCCACACGAAAGCGTTCCTGTTGGCACAGATGACAGTTGCAACCCTGAAATTCGCCGTCATTTAGAGCCAACCGCCTTTGATTTTGAACCTAAGGCACACTGGGATATAGGTGCAGGTCTTGGCATTTTAGACCCTGAGACAGCCGCTAAGGTTACAGGTGCTCGTTTCCATTTCTACAAAGGACTCGGCGCAAGACTTGAACGAGCAATCATCAGTTATTTCCTTGATACCCATACTGAGTTTGGATATACCGAGGTTTTACCTCCCTTTATGGCAAACCGTGCTTCAATGACTGCAACAGGTCAGCTTCCTAAGTTTGAAGAAGATGCATTTAAGCTTTCAAACGGAGAATATTTCCTTATTCCTACCGCAGAGGTTCCTGTTACAAATATGCACCGTGATGAGATTTTAGACGGAACAAAGCTTCCTATTAAATATTGCGCTTATTCTGCTTGTTTCAGAGCAGAGGCAGGTAGCGCCGGCAGAGATACAAGAGGTCTTATCCGTCAACATCAGTTTAACAAGGTTGAACTTGTAAAGTTTGCAGACCCTGAAAATTCTTATGAAGAACTTGAAAAATTAACAGGCGATGCTGAAAGAGTTTTAGCAGGACTTGGACTCCCTTATAGAGTTGTATGCCTCTGCAGCGGCGACTTAGGTTTCTCTTCTGCAAAGACCTATGACATTGAGGTTTGGATGCCTTCTTACAACAGATACGTTGAGATTTCTTCCTGCTCTAACTTTGAAGATTATCAGGCAAGAAGAGGCTCTATCAGATTTAAGAATTCCGCTAAGGACAAGGCGCAGTTTGTTCACACCCTTAACGGCTCAGGTGTTGCAGTTGGCAGAACTGTAGCCGCAATACTGGAAAACTATCAGAATGCAGACGGAACAGTTACAGTACCCGAAGCCCTTCGCAAATATATGGGAACAGACATTATTAAATAATTTATCCAAAGAAAAAGGATGTGTAGAAATTCTACACATCCTTTTTTCTTAGCGTTTATATTATGAATCAACTTTTTGAGAGCCTGTAGGATCAACAATACTAAATCCTACGTTAACAAGATGGTCTGCAACACGTTCTAACCCCGATATAATGGATGAATAGTACGGACTTACGTCGGCGCTGCAATTTCCTTCAGCAAGACGGGCGAAATGACCTGCAATAAACTTTTTCTCCATAACGTCTATTTCTTCCTCTAAAACGGTGAGTTCAGCAAGTTCTTCCTTTTTATGCTGTTCAAATGCTGCCTTGGAAATTTCAAACATTCTCAAAATTTTCTCACGCATTTGGGTAATACCGCTACGTGCCGTATCAGAGAATATAATATCTTTCTCAAGCATTTCTACGCCGATTTCGTGGAAATTCTCGGCATTATCTCCTATACGCTCCAGGTCGTTAAGCACGTGGAAATACGCACCTATAACCTTTTCATCGCTCTCTTCTACGTTGGCGGTAAGCTTAATTAAAAACTGTGTCAAAGCACGATTTGTAAAGTCGATAACCTCTTCATTTTTTTGAATTCTTTCACTATGCTCTACCGAGCCATCGTAAACCGAAACGAAAGAAAGATGGATATTTTCCTCTACAAGCTCAAGCATATTGCTTATTTCTTTCTTTACCTGCATTAAAGCAATAGGTGGAGTGGTCAACAGTCTTTCGTCAACATATTTTAGGGTAAAGGGTTCTGCTTCTTCCTTAGTATCCTTTATAACTGTGCAAGAATATTTAACCAACTGCTTTACAAAGGGCAACAACAAGACTGTTGTAGTCACGTTAAAAATAACGTGGAAGGCAGAAACCCTCATCTGAAGAGACATTTGGTCATCTCCGGGGAAGAAGGAAACCAAAAGATTTAACACAGGCTCCTTGAATATCCAGATTATTGCGGCAAATAAAACCGTGCCGATTGTGTTGAAGGTAAAATGTATAAGGGCCGCACGCTTAGAATTGGCATTTGCACCCACCGAAGCAATTAGTGCTGTTATACAGGTTCCGATATTGGCGCCAAGGATAATAAACAGCGCCATATTCAGAGGAAGCACCCCTGTACCAACCATTGTAATTACAACACCTGTGGCGGCTGATGAGCTTTGAATAAGACCGGTAAATATAGCGCCCACCAATATTAAAAGTATGGGGAAATCTATTGTCTGGAAAACGTTAGTAAACATATTTTCAACCAACGGATTGCCAAATGCCTGTTCACTGCTCATTACCTCAAGACCTACGAAAATAAGTCCTAAGCCGCAGCAAAGATTACCGATAAGCTTTATTTTCTCCTTTTTGAAAAAGCTCATCATTACACCCGCAAAGGCCAGAAGATACATAAGCATATTAAAATAATCATTTTTCAGTGCCACCAAGACACCGGTAATTGTTGTACCGATATTTGCACCCATGATAATTGGTGTCGCCTGCATAAGTGTCATTACACCTGCATTAACAAGGCCTATAACCATTACCGACGTTGCAGAAGAACTTTGAATAATCGCCGTCACCGCCGCACCGATACCAACACCTGAAAAACGGTTGTTACTAATCTTTTCAAGCAAGCTCTTCATTCCGGAACCTGCGCTCTTTTCTAAGGCGTCGCCCATAAAATTCATACCAACAATAAATACACCAACGCCTGCCAGCAGCCAAACAAGACTTCCAATAAGCTGCATTACTTCACCCGAAGTTAACATAACAATTTCTCCTTTTCTTTTCTTACATTAACAGTATACCTATTGACTTATCATAAGTAAAATAGTATAATATTATAAAGTTCATATGTTTTTAATTATGATAACAATAGAAAGGCTTTCTCTATGACTATACGACATCTAAAAGTTTTTATATGTGTATGCAAACACAGCAGTATGACAAAGGCCGCCGAGGAATTGTTTATCGCCCAACCTGCCGTCAGTAATACTATTGCCGAAATTGAAAAGAATTACAACGTGAAATTATTCGAGCGCATAAACAAACGACTTTTTTTAACCGAAGAAGGTAAAACGCTGCTCATAAAAGCGCAGGAAGTTATTTCGGCTTTCGAAGATTTTGAAGAACAAGCGCTCAACTCTTCAAAAAAGCCGCTTTTAAAAATCGGTTCATCTCTCACCATAGGCAAACAAAAACTCCCTTGGCTTTTACGAAAGTTAAAAGAAAATTTTACTGATATAGACTTCCAAATTTCAATAAACCAAACCTCTATAATTGAATCAAAAATTTTAAACGGCAGTCTCGATTTTGCTTTTATTCAGGGCAGACCCTCCGACCCGAATATAAACTCAAAGCTTGTTGACTGTAACACACTTATAGCGGTCTGCGGCAAAAAATATGATATGCCTGACGCAGTAACGCTAAAAGAGCTTTGTAAATACGATTTGTTGCTGCGCGAGGATGAAAGTGTATCCAGAGAATTTTTAGACCATATTTTCGCCCTTGAAAACATCATAGTAACTCCTATTATGGAGTCAATAAGCAACCAAGCCCTAATATCTGCCGCAGGGCAAAACTTAGGTGTAACCATTATGCCCGAAGCCTTGCTGACACGACAGTTGGCTAATGGCGGCCTCCGTAAAATAACAGTTTTAGATTATGAATTTGCCCGAAATTCATATATTATCTATCACAAAGACAAAACCTTCTCTTCTGTTAAAAAAGAAATTTTCGATTTTGCATATAAAAATTATAAAACTTTAAAAACTAAAAATACATAACGATAAAGGCACTTAATAATCGCAAAAAAGGATGTGTAGATTTTCTACACATCCTTTTTTATTCCACGCCCCTGTAATAGAGACCTCTTGTATATTCTCCTATGGGCGCAGATTTTTTGTTATATGCGTCTATTACCTTATCAACCGTTTCGGGTTCTTCGTCGGTAAGCAAAATAACCTGAAAATCTATTCCCTTTAGCTCATCAAGTCTATCTGCAAGCCAAATAACTTTAGAGTTTAAAAGCTCGGCAAAGCCGTTTTTGCACCTTATCGGAAACTCTATTCCTTTTCGGTCGGTAAGAGTGCAGTTTCTTTGGCACTCGTTACAGTTTTTGCCGTTTTTTATAGGACAATTTCTTGTTAGCATAAGGGGAAGTCTTCCATAAGACACGATACCCATTGGGATTTTAGAGGACAACTTTGCCACGTCAGGCAACAGAATTTCAGAAGAAAGCAATGCGCCCTCGCAATCTTTAGAAAAATAATCTAAAGAGTAGGAGTTGAAAATGTTAAATCCAATATCAGCTATAACCTTAAAGCCTGAAGCTATCGCCAACTCTTTTGCCGAAAGGGTGCCGCAGAGAGCAAACTCTATTTCCTTTTCCTTGAAATTTTTAAGTTTTTCTAAAACCTTTTCTTCCTTTGCTATGCCTCTGGGAAGTTCTACCGCAAAGTTTTTAGCCTCTTTTAAATCGAGGTCATTTAAATTCGTATCAAAGGGTAAAACAACAAGGTCTGCACCTCTCACCTTTTCTGTGAGTTGTGATAGATTGTCTATTTTCACAACCGTTTTCAGTCCATCCACTCTGCGATTTTCTAAAGAGACTTCTGCATCACTTACCTCTATTTCTGGTGTCTTGCCTCTCTCCTCAGATAAAAGCTCTAAAGCCCTTCTTCTGAGTTCGTTTATCTGGGCGGCCCTAAGACTTAACCCCTCGTCTAAATCTATCTCGACGCAAGTTATGATATAAGGAGTACCACCTGTTTTTAAGAGTTTTTCTTTCACAAACTCCTCATCTGCCGCAAGATTTATTGCTCTTTCGGGAAGGTCGCCATAAGCGGTAACTGAATTTTGTCCATCACTAAGAGTAAGAGAAATCGGCTCATTTTCCTTTACCGAAAGCTTTGCCGAAATCTCAACCGACTGTCTTTCGTTTCGGTAAATATTATGAAGGAAGGAAAGCACCGAAGAGCTATCTTCTACGTTTTCCTTGGTTCTGATACCAAACATATCTCTGCCAAGGCGGCCCGTATAATAACCGTCCGTAAAACCGGAACGTGAAAAAACACCGTTTAAGGCAGAGGATATTTCGCTCGACACTTTGCCATCGTCTATCTTTTCTCTACACGCCTTAGTTGCCGCAGCGACGTACTCAGGGCGTTTCATTCTGCCCTCTATTTTTAAGGAGGCTACGCCCATATCTTTTAGTTCATTTAAATATTCTATAAGGCTTAAATCTTTAAGACTTAAATCATAGCCTGTTCCGTTATCACACCCAAAGGGCAAACGGCAAGGACCTGCGCAAAGTCCTCTGTTACCGCTTCTGCCTCCAAGCATAGCAGATAAAAGACATTGTCCTGAAACGCACATACAAAGGGCGCCGTGAACAAAAACCTCAACCTCTAAATTTTCCTCTTTTGCTTTTTTGCAAAACTCTTGAAGCTCGGTTTTACTCATTTCCCTTGCCACAACCACACGGCTAAAGCCTAATTCCTTTAGTGGCTTTATTGCGGCAGGAGAATGTACCGACATCTGTGTTGATGCGTGAATAGGAAGACTGGGAAGTTTTCTTTTAATCTGCCTTGCATAACCGATATCTGCGGTTATAACTCCGTCAATACCGAGTCTAGCGGCGGATATTGTGAGTTCTACCGCCCTATCAAGTTCTTTATCGCTTAACATTATATTAAGGGTAAGATAAACCTTAACACCCCTGATATGACAGTATTTTACCGCTTCTCCAAGAGTATCTAATGTGAAATTTTGAGCATTTCTTCTGGCATTAAATTCGTTTAACCCTAAATAGACTGCATCTGCACCTGCTCTCACTGCGGCAGAAAGCATCTCTTCTGAGCCTACAGGCGCCAAAATCTCAGGTTTCATCTTATCCCTCCTCTACACTACATATTTTATTATATTTTCCTTAGTTTTTCAAGTTGTACTTAAAAGATAAATATGGTATAATAAAATATATTTTAAAAGGCAGGTCCTATAAATGAAATATTTAGTTGTTTTATGTGATGGTATGGCAGATACCAAAAGTGAATATTTAGGTGGCAAAACACCTATGGAATTAGCGTATAAACCTGTAATGGACTCTCTTGCAAAAACCTCTTTAGTAGGCAAGTGTCGTACTGTAGCGGCAGGACTCAAACCGGGTAGCGACGTTGCTAACCTTTCGGTTTTAGGCTATGACCCTGCAGTTTGCTACACAGGTCGTTCTCCGTTAGAGGCGGCAAGTATCGGTGTTGATTTAAAGGCTACCGACGTCGCTCTTCGCTGCAACCTTGTAACCCTTTCAGATGAGGAAAATTACTGTGATAAAACAATGGTAGACTACTGTGCCGATGATATTTCTACCGCCGAGGCTGCAGAAATTATAAAAACCGTTGACGAAGCCTTCGGTAATGAAATTTATAAATTCTATTCAGGCGTTAGTTACCGCCACTGTCTTGTGGTTGCAAATGGTACTACCGACCTTGGCAATATGACACCTCCTCACGACATAAGCGGCAGGGTTATTAAGGAATATTTAAGTGATAGCGAAAATGCAAAAGAGCTTATCGGCCTTATGGAAAAAAGCTACGCCCTTTTAAAAGACCACCCTGTAAATATCAAGAGAATTAAAGAGGGCAAACGACCTGCAAACTCTATCTGGCTTTGGGGCGAGGGCAGAAAACCTGAGCTTCAGGACTTTTATGCGAAAAACGGAGTTACAGGTGCCATCGTTTCGGCGGTTGACCTTCTTAAAGGTATTGGAATTTGCGCTAATATGAAAACCCCTGAGGTAGAGGGCGCAACAGGTTATCTTGACACAAACTTTGAAGGCAAGGCTCAGGCCGCCATCGACGCCTTTAAAAAAGGAATTGACCTTGTATACGTTCACGTAGAGGCTCCCGACGAGTGCGGTCATAGAGGAGAGCCTGAAAATAAGGTTAAGGCTATTGAGCTTATTGACCAAAAGATTCTAAAGGTAGTTAAGGAATATCTTGATGCAACAGATGATTACAGAATTCTCATTATGCCCGACCACCCAACTCCACTAAACATTAAAACTCATTCATCTGAGCCTGTTCCTTTCCTTATTTTTGATAGCAAAAATAAAGAAAACGGTGTTGACACCTTTACCGAAGAAACTGCCGAAAGCACAGGCGTTTTCATCGAGCACGGCCCATCTGTTATGGACAAGCTCCTCAAAAAATAAAATTTACGATGCTATGTTTTTACATAGCATCGTTTTTTTTGGGCAAAATATTATCGGTGATTTATATGGAGCTTATTTTAGATTTAGTTAAAGCATTTTTAGTGGGCGGTGCATTTTGTCTTATCGGTCAGATTCTAATCGACTACACAAAACTGACCCCTGCAAGAATTTTAGTTGCCTTTGTTGTTGCAGGAGTATTTCTTACCGCCATCGGAATTTATAGACCCATTGTGGAATTTGCAGGGGCGGGAGCCACCGTTCCCCTTACAGGATTTGGTTACTCCTTGGCTAAGGGTGTAAAAGAGGCTGTAAATCTTTATGGCCTTGCAGGAATTTTTAGCGGAGGACTTACAGCAACCTCCGGAGGAATTTGTGCCGCTATTTTCTTTGGTTTTCTTATGGCGCTTATATTCAAACCCAAAGACCGAAACTAACTTGACGGCGTATCCAATATAGGTTATAATTTCCTTGGTGATAAAAATGTTGACCCTTTTGAAAGCAGAGGAAATTAAGGCTATTTATAATAAATATATGGTAAAAGATTTTCCCCCCGATGAGCTAAAACCTCTTAGCAGTATGATGGATATGCTAAGCCGTGGTATTTATGCCTGTTACGGATTTTACAAAGGGGAAAATCTTTTGGCATACGCTTACCTAACCGTCCTTGATGATTTTGTTTTGGTAGATTATCTTGCAGTAGTGCCCCAACACAGAGGAAGCGGCGTAGGCACAAAGCTTCTTAGCGAACTGAAAGGCATACTAAAGGGCAAAACCATTATTATAGAGTGTGAAAACCCTGACTTTGCCACAGACCCCCAAGATAAAACCACAAAGCTTCGCAGAATAGAGTTTTATAAGCGAAGCGGATTCGTTTTAAGCGGAGTTTCTTCAAGACTTTTTAATGTGGAGTATGTAATTCTCACTTTCCCTGAATGTAAAAACTCCGCCTTCGGCCTTGAAAAGCTTTATCTTCAGATGTTAGGCCAAAAGGTTTGTAGTGAAAAACTAATTGTAAAATCTTAAAAGTTATGATATAATAAGAAAAAATTTGTGTTAGAGTAGGATTTCAGGTGTTTTAAGTGCCGTCAAAACGGGGAGTTGTTTGGTGGACGAAGAGGTTTTCCTCGCAGCCTGATTTCCGCATCCCGCTACAATAGAGTCTTCTTTTATGCTCTAATTTTGTTGTGGGCATAAAAGGAGTTTTTTTATGTCGAAAAATCAACAATATTTAATTAAAATTACGGTAACCGCAATTCTTGCCGCCGCCGCTATGATTATAAACCGCTTTCTTTCCTTTAACGTGTGGAATATGAGCATAGGCATCTCTTTTATTCCGGTTTTAGTCTGCGGTTTGCTTTTCGGTCCACTTTGGGGCGGAGTTTGCGGAGCCCTTGCCGACTTTATAGGCGCTCTCCTCTTCCCCTTCGGCCCCTATTTCTTCGGTTTTACGGCCACAGCATTTTTGTCGGGTGTTTTTTACGGACTGCCCATGGTTTTAACAAAGAAAAAGGCAAAGCCCCTTGTTTTTGCAATTTTCTGTTTTGTGTTTTTCCTGATTAATGAGCTTGTCTGCACCCTGACACTTAATTCCCTTTGGATAGAGCTTTTATATTCAGGAGAATTTTGGCCCATTTTAATATCCCGTATACCAAAATCGGTAGTCGACCTTGTGCTTGGTGTTTTGGTGGGTGTTGCGGCAAGATTTTCAATTATTCCGCCTATCCGTAAGGCTATGTCAAGAAACTCTTGACTTTTTTAATGCAAAGTGATAAACTAAAGAAAAATATTAAACCTGTGACTAAGAGTAGTAGTCTTAAAAGTTATACTTAAAGAGAGCCGCCGATGGTGAGAGGGCGGTAGTGTAAATTAAGATGAATGGACTTATGAGGGCAACCGAAAGCCGAATGGTAAGTAGTAATTGACGGCTCTTGCACCGTTATCGCAAGGCTCGTATGTTAGTGCGAGGTAGAGTGGGCATTAGCCAATCTGGGTGGTACCGCGGAGTATGATTTTTCACTTCGTCCCTATTTGCAGGGACGAAGTTTATTTTTTGGAGGAACAATTATGAAGTTAAATGGCGTTGATTTCGATACCTATTTTAACGACTATCCAAATAAGGATGGTTATTTTGGCAAATACGGTGGAGTTTTCGTTGAGGATAAGCTAAAAAAGGCAATGGAAGAAATTACCGAGGCTTATTATTCTATCTGTCAGTCAAGAAAATTCATTGCCGAGCTTAGAAGAATAAGAAAAGAATTTCAGGGCAGACCTACCCCTGTTACCCATTTAGAGCGTTTGTCTGATGCTCTTGGTGGCAAGGTTCAGCTTTATGCGAAGCGTGAAGATTTAAACCATTCAGGCGCTCATAAACTTAATCACTGTATGGGCGAGGCTTTACTTGCTAAATATATGGGCAAGAAAAAGGTTATCGCCGAGACCGGTGCCGGTCAGCACGGTGTTGCTCTTGCTACCGCCGCCGCTTATTTCGGACTCGAGTGCGATATTTATATGGGCTCTGTTGATATTAAGAAGCAGGCTCCTAACGTTGCAAGAATGAAAATTTTAGGCGCTAACGTTATTGAGGTTACACACGGACTTCAAACCTTAAAGGAAGCGGTTGACGCCGCATTCGATGCTTACAGCAAGGAATACGAAAACGCTATTTACTGCATCGGCTCGGTTTTAGGACCTCACCCATTTCCAATGATGGTAAGAGATTTCCAAAGCGTTGTAGGAATTGAGGCAAGAGAGCAGTTTATTGATATGACCGGACATCTCCCTAGTGCTATAGTTGCTTGTGTTGGCGGTGGTTCCAACGCTGCAGGACTTTTTGCAGGCTTCTTAAACGACCCTGTTGATATTTATGGTGTTGAGCCCTTAGGTCGAGGAGAAAAACTTGGTGACCACGCCGCAAGTCTTAAATTCGGAACAGAAGGTATTATGCACGGCTTTAACAGTATAATGCTAAAGGATGAAAACGGAGAACCTGCTCCTGTTTACTCGGTTGCAAGCGGTCTTGATTATCCTTCCTCAGGACCTGAACACGCATTCCTACAGGAACTCGGCAGAGTAAAGTATGATGTTATCAACGACCAAGAAACTATAGACGCTTTCTTCAAACTCTCTCGTATGGAAGGTATCATTCCTGCTATTGAAAGCTCCCACGCCGTTGCCTTTGGTATGAAACTTGCCAAAACCATGGATAAAGGTTCTATCCTTATCAACCTCTCAGGTCGAGGCGATAAAGATATGGACTACATCATAGAAAATTACGGAATAAGATAATTAAAAGCCTTGAGGGAAACCCTCAAGGCTTTTAATTTTAGTTGTTCGAAAACAATTTAAGTATTCCTGCTTTTTTAAGTGTCGCAAACAGTACAATTGCAACTATAAGGTTAATGACTCCCTGTATAGCATTAAACGGTATGTTCATTAGCGCTCCCATTCCGTATCCTAAAACTACTGCTTCGTAGATAAAGTAACCTGTTATCATCATTACTTCTGCGCAAATACCTGATACTGCAAGGGCAAAAGGCTTGTTGTTTTTAAAAACAAATCTTCTTACAAGAAGTATAACAATTACCATTAACGCCTTTATTACGAGGGTTCCCGGGGCATAAATCGCATAACCGTTTGCAAGGTCGCAAAGAGCAGAACCAAAAGCTGCTGCAAAAACACCGTACCAACCACCGATTAAACAAGCGGTAAGTATCACCATGCAGTCCCCCAAGTTAATATTTCCAACACTTGGGGTGGGAATGGATATGAAGGTCATGGTAAACACAAGGGCGCAAAATACTGCCGCTAAAACAGCTTTAAAAATCTTGTTTTCTTTCATAAGGTCCCCCGCCTTTCAAAAAAATTTAATCCCCGCATCATAAGACAGAAAACTGCCTTGCGATGTGAGGATTAAACTACCTACGGATTATACTAATTCGATGATTGCCATTTCTGCAGCGTCACCACGACGTGGGCCTGTCTTTGTAATACGGCAGTAACCACCTGTAACCTCTGCATATTTAGGAGCAATCTCGGTGTAAAGTTTCTTTACAACTGACTCCTTAGTAATAAACGCCATAGCCTGACGCTTGCTTGTAAGACTGTCGTTCTTAGCAAGTGTAATATATTTCTCGGTCATAGCACGAACTTCCTTAGCACGAGTAACGGTTGTTTCGATTTTACCGTTCTCTAAAAGGAATGTAACCATTGCACGAAGCATAGCGGTTCTGTGTTCGCTTGTTCTTCCGAGTTTACGAGTTCCGGGCATTTATATCACTCCTTATTGGTGAAATTTACATAAAAAACTAATCGTTGTCACTCTTTAGAGTAAAGCCAAAGCTCTGAAGCTTAGCAATAACCTCTTCAAGAGACTTACGGCCAAGGTTTCTAACCTTCATCATATCCTCTTCGGACTTGTTGGTTAAATCCTCAACTGTATTGATTCCTGCACGCTTTAAGCAGTTAAAGCTACGAACAGAAAGGTCAAGGTCTTCGATAGTCATATCAAGAACCTTTTCTCTCTCATCAACATCCTTGTCGGCTAAAATGCTTGCGCCCTCGCTTGTACCTTCTGCAAGGTCAAGGAAGAGGCTAAAGTGTTCCATAAGAACCTTAGCAGCAAGAGAAACAGCCTCATTAGCTCTCATAGAGCCATCGGTCCATACCTCAAGATTTAGACGACCCTTGTCAATTACATGACCTACTCTGGTATCATCAACAGTAAAGTTGCATTTTACCACAGGGGTATAAATGGAATCTATCGGAATAACTCCGATAACGTTAGCGGCGGGCTTATTATCCACTGCGGGAACATATCCTCTGCCCTTTGCTACTGTCATCTCGATGTTAAGCTTTGCGCCATCATCAAGTGTAGCAATATGCTGCTCAGGATTTAAAATTTCAACCTCTGAATCAGCTTTAATTGAAGCTCCTGTTACTTCACAAGGACCAACAGCATCAATATAAACTGTCTTTTCGCCCTCGCAATGAAGCTTAGCTATCAATTCTTTAATATTAAGGATGATTTCAGTAACATCCTCTTTTACTCCGGCAATAGTGGAAAACTCATGAACAACACCGTCGATTTTAACGGTGGTAACTGCAGCACCTGGGAGAGTAGAAAGAAGAACTCTTCTCATACTGTTACCCAAAGTGGTAGCATAGCCTCTCTCAAGAGGCTCCATCATAAATTTACCGTACTTGCCGTCTTCTGATAACTCCAGTGTTTCAATTCTGGGCTTTTCAATTTCTATCATTTAAAAGCTCCATTCTCCGTGTTTAATTTTTATTAGCCCTAATAGGTGACACGGACTCATATTAGGGTTCTTTTGAAAACTGCTATTATTTAGAGTAGAACTCAACGATAAGCTGCTCTTCAACAGGAGCTTCAATCTGCTCACGTGTTGGAAGATTATCAACTTTAACTTCGAATGCATCACGATTAACGCTCATCCACTCAGGAACAGGCTTAGCACCGTTAGCTTCGATAATAGCCTTCATCTTTTCGCTTGTACGAGCCTTTTCACAAACAGAAACAACATCGCCAGCCTTTAAAAGGTAAGAAGCAATGTCAACACGGCTTCCGTTTACTTCGAAATGACCGTGACCAACAAGCTGTCTTGCTTCTGCTCTGGAAGAAGCATAGCCTGCTCTGTAAACAACGTTATCAAGACGGCTTTCAAGAATTCTTAAAAGGTTGGTACCTGTAACGCCCTGCTTATTAACAGCCATTTCATAATAGTGACGGAACTGATGCTCTGCAACACCGTAAAATCTTCTGGCTCTCTGCTTAGCTCTGAGCTGAAGTCCGTATTCTGAGGACTTTTTACGACCCTGACCATGCTGACCAGGAGCGTAAGCTCTAACAGCTATAGAACATTTTTCTGAATAACAACGCTCACCCTTTAAGAACAACTTCTGTCCTTCACGGCGGCACTGTCTACATACTGCTCCAGTATATCTTGCCATCTAAATACACCTCCAAATTTTTCGGTTACACACGTCTTCTCTTTGGAGGACGGCAACCATTGTGAGGAATTGGGGTAACATCCTTAATCATGCTAACCTCAAGACCTGCTGATTGTAGTGCACGAATTGCAGCTTCACGACCTGCACCAGGTCCCTTAACATATACCTCTACGGTCTTTAGACCATGCTCCATAGCAGCCTTAGCAGCGGTTTCTGCTGCAGACTGTGCTGCGAAAGGAGTAGATTTTCTTGAACCTCTAAAACCGAGCTCACCGGCAGATGCCCAAGAAAGAGCATTACCCTGAGTATCGGTAATAGTGATTATAGTATTGTTGAAGGTTGATTGGATATGAGCTGCACCGCGCTCAATATTCTTTTTCTCACGGCGTCTGCGAGGAGACGCTTTTGTAGACTTTGTAGCCATTTATATCCTTCCTCCCAACTTATTTCTTCTTATTAGCAATTGTCTTCTTGGGGCCCTTGCGAGTACGAGCATTTGTCTTGCTGCGTTGTCCTCTAACTGGGAGTCCCTTTCTATGACGAGTGCCGCGGAAACTTCCGATTTCTATAAGTCTCTTAATGTCGAAAGCAATCGCACGACGGCGGTCACCTTCAACCTGAAGGTTATGCTCGATATATTCACGCAACTTGGCTATATCGTCCTCAGTTAAATCCTTTACTCGAACATCAGGATTGATACCTGTTTCTGCAAGAATTTTCTTTGATGTAGTAAGACCAATTCCGAAGATGTAGGTAAGACCAATTTCTACCCTTTTCTCATTCGGTAGGTCAACACCGGCTATACGTGCCATTTACTATTGCACCTCCATTTAATTCAGCTCAAGGTTAACCCTGACGCTGTTTGTGCTTGGGATTTTCACAAATTACCATTATTTTTCCCTTGCGCTTGATGATTTTGCACTTGTCGCAAATCTTTTTAACAGAAGGTCTGACTTTCATTGGATATGCCTCCTTAAATTTTGTCAGTTTTTACTTGGAACGCCAAGTAATTCGACCTTTTGTGAGGTCATAGGGTGACATTTCTACTACTACCTTATCACCAGGTAAAATTCTGATATAGTTCATACGAAGCTTACCTGAGATATGAGCGAGTATTACGTGTTGCCCTTCAATTTGCACCTTAAACATTGCGTTAGGCAATGCTTCAATTACGGTACCCTCGAGTTCAATCATATCTGCTTTTGACATTACAAATTCTCCTTATTACTTTTGGCCTGTAAAGGTAGCTAAAGCTTTACGAAGCCTTTTGTTTGTTAATAGTTGTTTTTGTTCTAACACTGTTTTTGTCGGGTTTAAATGCTTCGGGTTTTTGGCCTTTAGTTTTTTAAGCCTTATGCTTTTACCATTGGCTATAAACACCCTTTTATCAGTTGTTTTTATTACAACTGAAAAGCAATTTTTTTCTTTTCCTGCTCTTGAGCAGACAATTTGTCCTACTACCATAACTCCACCTGTTATGCGATAGTCATAATCTGCGGACCATCGGCAGTGATAGCTATTGTATGCTCAAAATGAGCCGATAATGAACCGTCCTGTGTAAGAACTGTCCAACCGTCAGGCATAATCTTTACTTGCGGCTTGCCTATGTTAATCATAGGCTCAATAGCAAGTGTCATACCTGGCATAAGGCGAACTCCTCTTCCGGCAACGCCGAAATTGGGAACCTCGGGGGCTTCATGTAAGCTTGTGCCTACTCCGTGGCCGACGAAATCTCGTACCACCGAGTAACCACGGGCTTCTACATACGACTGAATTGCGTTTGAAATATCTCCGATTCTGCCGCCCGCACGAGCCATCTTTATTCCTTCATAAAGGCTTTCTCTGGTCGCATCCATCAGCCGCTTTGCTTCCTCGGATACGTCTCCGCAAGCAAAAGTGGCGGCGTTATCTCCGTGATACCCCTCAAACAAGGCGCCTAAATCCACACTAACGATATCGCCGTTTTGGATCTTACGCTTTGCAGTCGGTATTCCATGAATAACCTCATTGTTTATAGATATACAGGCAGTTGCAGGATAGCCGTTATAGCCCTTGAAGTTTGGGGTTGCCCCACAGCTTCTTATGAACTTTTCTGCTATCCTGTCAAGCTCGGCGGTAGTAACCCCCGGCTCGATTGCCTCACCTATCAATTTTAATGCTCTCGCCGATATTTTGCAAGCCTCTCGCATTACAGAAAGCTCACGACCGGTTTTTAGCACTATCATAATTTACAGTCCCAAAGCAGCGAGAGTTAACTTTGTTGTATCAGCTACCTCTTCCTGTCCTTCAACTGTACGAAGTTTTCCGGTTTTTGCGTAGTAGTCCTTTAGTGGCTCGGTCTGCTCGTGATAAACATTTAAGCGGTCAAGCACTGTGTCGGGCTCATCATCTTTGCGGCGAATAAGCTCTCCATCGCAAAAGTCGCAAACACCTTCAGTCTTCGATTTTTTATATTCGGTATGATAACTGGCGCCACATTTTGCACAGACTCTTCTGCCTGACATACGGGCAACTATCTTGTTATCAGGAACCTCTATTGATATAACACGGTCAATATTTATTCCCATGCTATCAAGGGCCTCAGCCTGAGGAATAGTTCTTGGGAAACCATCAAGAATGAAACCGTTCTTACAGTCATCCTCTAAAAGACGCTCTTTGATGATACCGATTACAACATCATCAGGAACAAGATTTCCTGCGTCCACATATTCCTTAGCCTTTTTGCCCATCTCTGTACCGTTTTTCATTGCTGCACGAATGATGTTACCGGTAGAGATTGCGGGGATATTTAATCTATCACAAATTATTTCTGCCTGGGTGCCCTTTCCGGCACCGGGAGCTCCTAATAGTATAAGATTCATTACTCTCCTCCTATAACTTAATCAAGGAATCCCTTGTAATGACGCATCATCATTTGTGACTCAAGATTTCTAACAGTATCAAGAGCAACACCAACTAAAATCAGTACTGAAGTACCACCAAGTGAAATGTTAATCTGTCCAACGTTACCGATAACGATAGGAAGAATAGCGATTACACTGAGGAAGAGTGCTCCAAGGAGTGTAACTCTAGATAAAACCTTGGCAAAGAAATCTGAGGTTGGCTTTCCTGGACGAATGCCCGGAACAGAACCACCATTTTTACGGATATTGTTAGCAATCTCAACAGGATTATATTGGATGGTCGCATAGAAGTATGCAAATCCAATGATAAGCGCAAAGTAGAGCAGAGCATAGAAAATACCCTGAGTACTAAAGAGTGCTAATCCCTTTGCGAAGGTTGTTGTAGTATCTCTCATAAATGAAAGTACCATTGTGGGAAGCATTAGTATAGAGCTTGCAAAGATGATTGGCATAACGCCTGACATATTAACCTTGAAAGGAATATGTGAATTTTGTCCGCCATACTGTTTGCGACCCTGTACACGCTTAGCGTACTGAACAGGTATTCTGCGTTCTGCGTTGGTCATCCAAACGATGAAAGCAATTACTAAAAGGAATACAGCAATAATAGCGATTACAGAGAAGTAATTACCTGTCTTCCAGGTAGCCCAAAGAGTCTGAGCAGCCTGTGGACCGCGAGAGATAATACCTGCAAAAAGGATAATGGAAATACCATTACCTATACCCTTAACGTCTATCTGCTCACCTAACCACATAACAAGAGCTGAACCTGCGGTAAATGCAGCAATGATAACAAATGCAGCAAATACGGTTGCGCCGCCCTTAACGGTTAAATGTCCTGCACCCTTGAGGTAGAAGAAATATGCAGTACCCTGAACAAGACCTAATATAACGGCTGCATAACGGGTAATCTGAGCAATCTTCTTCTGTCCCTCCTGTCCTTCCTTTGCCAATCTCTCAAGTGCGGGAATAGCAACGGTAAGAAGCTGAATGATAATGGAAGCGTTGATGTAAGGTGTAACAGACATTGCGAAAATTGCACCGTACTCAAGTCCACCACCGGTGAGGATGGATAGATAACTAAAGAAGTCGTTTGTTGCTCCTCCTGACTGGAGTGAAGCCCAGTCAATATAAGGAACAGGAATTACAGAACCGATTCGGTAAATAACGATGATGAAAAGTGTGAAAAGTATCTTTTTACGGATATCCACAGTTTTCCATGCATTTCTTATAATGTCAAGCATCTTTATTTCACCTCAACAGTTCCGCCTGCGTTCTGAATTTTTTCAGAAGCAGAAGCTGAGAAAGCAGCAGCGGTAACAGCGAGCTTTTTAGTAAGCTTTCCGTTTCCAAGAACCTTAACGGGAAGGTCAGCTGACTTTACTATGCCTTTTTCTACTAAAGCTGTGGTATCAACGGCTGCGCCGTCATCAAACACCTCTAAAGCGGAAACATTGATAATTGCATATTCTTTTGCAAAAATATTGTTGAAGCCACGCTTTGGTACACGACGCTGAAGTGGCATCTGACCACCTTCAAAACCAGGTTGCTGACCGTGACCGGCACGTGCCTTTTGACCCTTGTGACCCTTACCGGCAGTCTTTCCGTTTCCGGAGCCGTGACCTCTGCCTATACGCTTTGCCTCTTTTGTAGAGCCAAATGCGGGGGAAAGTTCATGCAGTTTCATTTTTTCGCACCTCCTTGCTAAAGTACGCGGTTTTCACCGCTTGTCACCCTGAACTCAGGGTGTAGACGTATAGAAGCTTAAAACTTAAGCCTCGGTTACCTCAACGAGGTGGATAACCTTATTAATCTTACCCATAGTAGCATCATTTTTAGGCTGCTGAACTGTTTCGCCAACCTTGTGAAGTCCTAAAGACTCAACAGTAGCAATCTGGTCCTTTTTGCAACCGATGGTGCTTTTTACGAGCTTGATATTAAGAACGGAAGTCTTCTTTGTTGCCATTTCTACTTCCTCCTTAACCTATAATTTCTTTTACTGATTTTCCGCGGATTGCTGCAACTTCATCAGCACTGCGAAGCTCAGAAAGACCCTTAATTGTTGCACGAACAACATTGCAGGGATTGTTTGAACGCAAAGCCTTGGTACGAATGTCCTTAATACCGGCAATTTCAACAACGGCACGAACTGCACCGCCGGCAATAACTCCGGTACCAGGAGCAGCAGGCTTCATAAGAACACGGCCTGCGCCAAATTCGCCGATGATTTCGTGAGGAATGGTTTTACCCTTAAGAGAAACCTTAATAAGATTTTTCTTAGCATCCTCAATTCCCTTACGGATAGCATCGGGAACTTCACCTGCTTTGCCAAGACCATAACCTACGATACCGTTTCCGTCTCCTACAACAACAAGTGCAGAGAACTTCATGATACGGCCGCCCTTAACGGTCTTAGATACACGGTTAAGCGCTACAACGCGCTCTTGTAAATCTAAAGTGGTAGCATCTATATTAGTAGCCAAAAGTATTCCTCCTCCTTATTAGAACTTGAGGCCGCCCTCACGGGCACCTTCGGCAAGCTCCTTGACACGACCGTGATAAATGTATCCACCGCGGTCAAATACAACCTCGGAGATGCCTTTAGCAACGGCACGCTCAGCAATCAATAGTCCAACTTTGTGGGCAGTTTCACAATTGCCCTTTGCATCAGCAAAGTCTTTTTCAAGACTTGAAGCTGCTGCGAGAGTTACTCCCTTAACATCATCTATCAGCTGGGCGTAGATATTTGTGTTGGAGCGAAATACATTAAGGCGTGGGCACTCAGCGGTACCGCTAATCTTGCTACGAACACGCATGTGTTTGCGAAGACGAGCCTTGTTTGAATCAGGCTTGTTAACCATTTTAATACACTCCTTTTATTATTTCTTAGCGCCCTTACCAGCTTTACCTTCTTTACGGCGGACATACTCATCAACATATCTGATGCCCTTGCCCTTGTAAGGCTCTGGTGGACGTTTCTCGCGGATTTCTGCCGCGAACTGTCCAACCTGCTGTTTGTCAGGTCCTGATACGATTATTGTGTTGGGGTCCGGAACATCAAGAGTGATTCCGGGAACCTCAGAGAAAACAACGGGATGTGAGAAACCGAGTGTAAGGTTAAGATTCTTACCTTGCTTTGCAACACGGTAACCAACGCCGTTAACCTTTAATTCCTTCTTGAAACCTTCAGATACACCTAAAATCATGTTAGCAATAAGTGTACGTGTGAGGCCGTGAAGTGAACGGTGCTGTTTGTCGTCAGAAGGACGGGTAACAACAACCTGGTTTTCCTGAATGGCAATAGCCATATCAGCATTGAAGGTGTTCTTAAGCTCACCCTTTGGTCCTTTAACGGTTACGTTTGAGCCATCAACCTTTACCTCAACTCCTGCAGGAATTGCGATAGGTTTATTTCCTATTCTTGACATATCAGCACCTCCTTACCATACATAAGCAAGTACTTCGCCGCCAACATTGTTAGCTCTTGCTTGCTTATCGGTCATAATACCCTTTGAGGTGGATAGAATCGCAATACCAAGGCCTTTCATAACCTTTGGCATATCCTCAACGTTTGTGTAAATGCGCAGACCAGGCTTAGAAACTCTTCTGAGGCCTGTAATAACCTGCGACTTGTTCTGGCCGTACTTCAAAACGATATGAATTACGCCCTGCTTTCCGTCATCAACAACGGTAAAGCTGCTAATGTAACCTTCATCAAGTAAAATCTGGGCGATTGCCTTCTTTACATTTGAAGCAGGTACATCAACCGAATCGTGTTTTGCAGAAGAAGCGTTACGAATTCTTGTAAGCATATCTGCTATTGTATCGGTGATTTGCATTGCAGTCGTCCTCCTTTTACCAGCTGGCTTTCTTTACGCCGGGAATCTCGCCCTTGTACGCTAACTCTCTGAAACAGATACGGCAGATGCCATATT
Organism: Clostridia bacterium; assembly: GCA_017521125.1. GTDB lineage: Bacteria > Bacillota > Clostridia > Oscillospirales > Acutalibacteraceae > SFWF01. The sequence continues at coordinate 70,552 of JAFXDV010000002.1, read as the reverse complement.
TACGAAGATAAGCGTGGGGGCGGCCACAGATTTTGCATCTGTTATATTCTCTTGTAGAGAATTTTGCAGGTCTTGCCTGCTTAATTTTCATAGCTGTCTTAGCCATAATACCTTCTCCTTATCTTGCAAACGGAGCACCCATGAGAGTTAACAACTCACGAGCTTCCTCGTCGGTCTTGGCTGTGGTAACGAACATAATATCCATACCACGAACCTTGTCAATTTTATCGTACTCAATTTCAGGGAAAATAAGCTGCTCTTTAACGCCCATAGCATAGTTGCCGCGTCCGTCGAAAGAGTTGGGGTTAATTCCTCTGAAGTCTCTTACTCTTGGGAGAGCTGCATTGAATAAACGGTCGATAAACTCGTACATTCTAGCGCCTCTGAGAGTAACCTTTACACCGATAGGCATACCTTCACGAAGTTTGAAGTTCGCAACAGACTTTTTAGCCTTACAAGGAACTGCCTTTTGACCGGTGATAATAGCTAAATCATTCATGATAGCGTCGATAACCTTGGAATTATCCTTAGCTTCGCCGCAGCCTACATTGATAACAACCTTGTCGAGTTTCGGAATCTGCATGACGGTCTTGTAACCGAACTTGTTCATCAGTGCAGGAGCTATTGAATTTTTGTATTCATCATATAATCTTGCCATGTGATATTCCTCCTAACTCTAAAAGGTTTCTCCGCATTTTTTGCACATGCGGTCTTTTTTGCCGTCCTCATAAACCTTATGAGCAACTCTGGTGGGCTTGCCACACTTAGGGCAAACTACCATAACCTTTGATGCGTAAATCGCACTTTCAGTTTCAATAATTCCTGAAGGGTCGCCGGCCTTGCGAGGCTTAACGTGCTTCTTAACAACGTTGAGGCCTTCAACAATAACCTTTCCTTCCTTTGGACTTACGGCAAGAACCTTGCCGGTCTTTCCACGATACTGCTCATCGCCTGTTAAAAGCATTACAGTATCACCTGTTTTAACGAAGAGATTATTCATTCTCGGCACCTCCTTAAAGCACTTCTGGAGCAAGTGAGAGAATCTTCATATAATCCTCGTCACGTAACTCACGTGCAACTGGTCCAAAGATACGAGTGCCTCTTGGGCTCTTATCGTCACGAATAATAACTGCTGCGTTCTCATCAAATCTGATATATGTGCCATCATTACGGCGAAGACCTCTAACCGAGCGAACGACTACGGCCTTTACTACATCGCCCTTCTTAACAGTACCGCCTGGAGCGGCCTTTTTAACAGAAGCAACGACTACGTCGCCAATGTTGGCATACCTCCTTCCGGAGCCTCCAAGAACACGGATGCACATAAGTTCTTTTGCACCGGTGTTGTCGGCTACCTTGAGGTAACTCTGCTGCTGTATCACAGTGTTTTCCTCCTTATCAAAGACTATTTAGCCTTTTCGATGATTTCAACCACACGCCATCTCTTGTCTTTAGACATTGGGCGTGTTTCCATGATGAGAACACGGTCCGCGCCTACACCACAGGCGTTCTCCTCATCGTGTGCTTTCATTTTAACGGTGTTTTTGATTATCTTCTTGTAGAGCGGGTGCTTAACGTTGTCTTTAATAGCAACTACAACGGTCTTGTCCATTTTGTCACTTACAACAACACCTGTTCTTGTCTTACGAAGGTTTCTTTCCATTTGGCTTTACCTCCTCTTCCTACGCGTTCTGGCTGTCTGCAGACTCAAGCTCACGGATAACGGTCTGTACACGAGCGATGTCCTTCTTGACAGCAACTATTCGCATGGGATTGTCGAGCTGGTTAATTGTATGCTGGAAACGAAGATGGAATAATTCTTCCTTAAGGTCAACCAGCTTTTTCTGAAGTTCAGGTAAAGTGTTTGTTCTGATTTCCTTTGCATTCATTACTGCTCACCACCCATTTCCTGCTTTGTTATGAACTTACATTTGATAGGAAGCTTGTTAGCTGCGAGACGCATAGCTTCTCTTGCAAGTTCTTCACTTACTCCGCCGATTTCAAACATTACACGGCCTGGCTTTACAACTGCTACCCAATATTCAGGTGAACCTTTACCGGAACCCATTCGAGTCTCAGCTGGCTTAGCTGTGATTGGCTTATCAGGGAATATTTTAATCCAAACCTTACCGCCACGCTTGATATAACGAGTCATAGCAATACGGGCTGCTTCGATTTGATTTGAAGTAATCCATGCAGGCTCAAGAGCCTGAAGACCGAAATCACCGTAGGTTACGGTGTTACCGCGAGTTGCGGTACCGGTTAGACGACCGCGATGAACACGGCGGTATTTAACACGCTTTGGTAATAACATTAGCGGTTGCCTCCTTCTCTCTTAGCCTTGCGAGAGTCGTGAAGAACCTCACCCTTGTAAAGCCAAACCTTTACGCCGATACGACCGTATGTGGTGTCTGCCTCAGCAAAACCGTAGTCGATGTCTGCACGGATGGTCTGTAGAGGGATAGTGCCTTCATGATACTGCTCACTTCTTGCGATTTCAGCGCCGCCGAGACGACCTGAAACCATAACCTTAATTCCTTTTGCACCGCTGCGCATAGCTCTACCAATGCAAAGCTTCATAGCACGACGGAAAGATACACGCTTCTCAAGCTGACCTGCAATGTTTTCAGCAATAAGAGTAGCGTTTAAGTCAGGGTTCTTAATCTCAACAATGTTGATAACAACAGGCTTGCCGAGTTTTTCCTGACACTCTAAACGAAGTTTCTCAATCTCTGCACCCTTAGCGCCGATTACAACGCCTGGCTTTGCGCAGTGAATGTGTAAACGAACTCTCTGTGCGGTACGCTCGATTTCAATCTTTGGTACACCTGCAGAAGCAAGTTTGTTTTTGAGATATTTGCGGAGGTTGTAGTCCTCAACCAAAGTATCTCCGAAAACTTCGTCTTTGGCGAACCAACGGGAATCCCAATTTTTAATGACTCCAACACGGAATCCATGAGGATTTACTTTCTGGCCCATAACTTTAACCTCCTTCTTAGTCTTCGCGTTCTTTAAGAACGATTGTCATATGGCTTGTTCTCTTTAAGATGCGGTGTGCACGGCCGTGGTCCTTTGGACGAATTCTCTTGAGGATTGGTCCGGGACAAGCAAAGCACTCAGCAACATAAAGCTTTGAAACGTCCATATTGTGATTATTTTCAGCATTAGCAATAGCAGATGCTAAAAGTTTCTCTAAAAGTTCACACGCGGCTTTGGGTGTAAACTTTAGAATAGCCATCGCCTTATCGGCATCCTGGTTACGGATTAAATCCATAACAATCTTAACCTTACGAGGCGAAATGCGAGCGTATTTAAGTGTTGCTCTTGATTCCATTGTTTAAACTCTCCTTTCGCCGCTTATTTCTTAGTAGTTTTAGAACCAGCGTGGCCCTTGAATGTTCTTGTTGGTGCAAATTCACCAAGCTTGTGTCCTACCATATCCTCAGTAACATATACCGGAACATGCTTGCGTCCATCGTGAACGGCAAATGTATGTCCGACGAAATCGGGGAATATAGTAGATGAACGGCTCCAGGTTTTGAGAACTCTCTTCTCACCGGCAGCATTCATTTCTCTGACCCTTTTAATGAGTACAGGTTGTACGTAAGGTCCTTTTTTAATGCTTCTTCCCATTATTCAATCTCCTTTCGTCTGACTATTTGTCACGGCGCTTAACAATATACTTGTTAGACTGTTTGCGCTTATCACGTGTCTTATATCCAAGTGCAGGTTTGCCCCATGGGGTAACAGGACCTGGACGACCGATTGGTGACTTACCTTCACCACCACCGTGTGGGTGGTCATTGGGGTTCATTACAGAACCACGAACTGTAGGTCTCCAGCCCATATGGCGCTTACGACCTGCTTTACCGTAGTTGATGTTGCTGTGCTCAGGATTGCTTACCTGACCTACGGTTGCCATACAGTTTTCAGGAACGTTACGAAGCTCTCCGGAAGGTAAACGGAATAATGCCATGCCGTTTTCCTTAGCCATAAGCTGAGCCATACTACCTGCAGAACGAGCAAGCTGTGCGCCCTTTCCTGGATAAAGCTCAACGTTATGAACAACTGTACCAACTGGAATGTTAGTAAGAGGAAGTGCGTTACCTGGCTTAATGTCAGCGTCAGGACCGCTAACTACTGTATCGCCTACCGAAAGACCGATAGGAGCGATGATGTAGCTCTTAACTCCATCTTCGTACTCAATAAGTGCGATAAATGCAGAACGGTTTGGATCGTACTCAAGAGTTTTAACTACTGCGGGGATACCGAAGCGTGTTCTCTTGAAATCGATAACTCTGTACTTTCTGCGATTTCCGCCGCCTCTGTGGCGAACGGTGATTCTACCATAGCTGTTACGACCAGCGTGGTTTTTTAAAGGCTCAAGCAAACTTCTCTCAGGAGCAACCTTAGATAACTCGGAGTAATCCATAGTTGTCATATTACGGCGGCCCGGAGTAGTTGGCTTATAATGTTTAATTGCCATTTTAATTTCACTCTCCTATTTTGGCTTAGCGAAGTCAACCGACTTCATACATCACCGAAATCAATCATTTTTTGATTTCACTAAAATTTGCGGTTAGATTAAACCATCAAAGAACTCGATGGGCTTAGAATCTTTCTTAAGGGTTACGATAGCCTTTTTCCAGCTTGCAGTGTAACCTGTGTAGCGGCCTGTTCTCTTCTCGTGGCCTCTAACGTTGATAACGTTTACCTTATCAACCTTAACGCCATTGAAAGCTTCCTCTACTGCTTTGGCAATTTCAATCTTGCCAGCGTCTTTTGCAACCTTAAAGGTGTACTTCTTGTCGGCAATGCCGGACATGCTCTTCTCGGTAATAACCGGAGCGATAATGATATCCTGTGCGATTTTCATTATGCATACACCTCCTCAATTTTTGCTACCGCATTCTTAACGATTACAAGTGAATCCGCATTGAGAATGTCATAGGTATTGATTGTGTTGTACTGAGCGGTCTTAACACCCTCGATGTTTGCAGCACTCTTAACTGCGAAAGAGTTATTGTCCTCAAGAACAATAAGGGTCTTTTTAGCAGCGCCGATTGCCTTGAGGCAATTTACTACTGTCTTAGTGCTGTAAGAATCAACCTTCATAGCATCTAAAACGATAAGTGATCCGCTTAATACCTTATCAGAAAGAGCAGACTTAAGAGCAATTCTGCGTTCTTTCTTGTTGATTACATAAGAGTAATCTCTTGGCTTTGGTGCGTGTACTACGCCACCATGTCTCCACTGAGGAGCTCTTGTAGAACCCTGACGAGCGTGACCTGTTCCCTTTTGTCTCCAAGGCTTTTTACCGCCGCCGGAAACTTCGGTACGGGTTAAAGTGGACTGGGTGCCCTGACGCTGGTTCGCAAGGTAATTTACAACTGCCTCATGCATAACTGCTGCATTTGGCTCAATTCCGAATATAGCATCGTTTAATGTGATTTCTCCAACATTTTTACCTGCCATATCAACTACTGCAACTTTAGCCATTTAGAACACTCCTTCCTTAAGCTTTTACGCTGTCAGTAAGAACAACGATTCCGCCCTTAGGACCAGGAACTGCGCCCTTAACAGCGATGATGTTGTTTTCTGCATCGATTTTAACTACCTTTAGGTTCTGAACGGTTACACGCTCATTTCCTAAGTGACCTGCCATTTTCTTTCCTTTAAATACTCTGGCTGGGTCGATAACACCTAAAGAACCGCCATGACGATGTACAGGACCTGTACCATGTGATTCTTTAAGACGGCTGAAGTTCCAACGCTTGATTACGCCGGCATAGCCTTTACCTTTGCTTGTTCCGCGAACATCAATGCTCTCGCCTTCTGCGAAGATGTCAGCCTTTAAAACGTCGCCAACGTTAACAGCAGCGATGTCATCAAGACGAAACTCACGAAGAACCTTCTTAGGAGCGATGTCGTTTTTAGCAAAGTGACCTTTCATAGGTCCGTTTACCTTAGAAGCCTTTAAATCGCCGAAGCCGATTTGTACTGCTTCATATCCGTCGTTTTCTACTGTCTTCTTCTGAGCAACAACACATGGGCCTGCTTCAATTACAGTAACGGGAACAACGGTTCCGTTTGCGTCAAAAAGCTGGGTCATGCCAAGCTTTTTTCCGATTAAGCCTTTCTTCATTTCTATTCCTCCTTGGTTATTGGTTGGATTTCTCCAACATGACCTGCCTGTACGCTTAATTAAAATTAAAGCTTAATTTCAATATCAACGCCGGCGGGAAGCTCAAGATTTGTTAGAGCCTCAACAGTTTTGTTGGAAGGTCTAAGCACATCGATAAGCCTTTTGTGTGTACGGGTTTCAAACTGCTCACGGCTGTCCTTATATTTATGAACAGCACGAAGGATAGTAACAACTTCCTTCTCTGTGGGTAGTGGAACTGGGCCTGATACACGGGCACCTGTACGCTTCGCAGTATCTACAATCTTTTCTGCTGCCTGATCTACAAGAGCATGATCGTAGCCCTTAACGCGAATTCTGATTTTTTCCTTTACTGCCATTTTCTTTGCTCCTCCTTGTTGGATTTGCGGGCAAAACTTACACTGTGCCGTGTGTTTCTTTGAGGCACATTATAAAACCGGATGGCTGGGGTTGCAGTCATTCCGGGTACAGTAACACAGTTGTTACCGTGCATAATTCGGCTCGCAAGATGCCTTATTATGCTCTAAGTCTTGTCGCCCGGTTTAAAATCGGACATACTCCGCGGAAATTTCCCGACTCAAAGGTCGGCCACCTCCCGCATCAACGCATATCAACGCCAAAAAAGCATACTTTTACGCATACTTACATAGCGTACCTTGGTATAATAACATAAAAACACCTGCAATGCAAGTGTTTTTTTACAAATTTTTATAAAAATTTTTGTAGAATCTAAATAAGGTGTTTTAAGGTGTTTTTACCCCTAAATCTTGTGTCGGGTAAAATTTTGCAAACTCCCTACCTATAATATATATAAGGGATTAGCAATTAACCCCTTATATATTCATCAATAGCCTTAGCGGCATTTTTTCCTGCGCCCATGGCAAGAATAACGGTTGCAGCACCTGTTACCGCATCTCCGCCTGCAAAAACGCCCTTGCGTGAAGTAAGACCGGTTTCTTCCTCTACCACAATTCCTCCACGTTTATTTACCTCTAAGCCATCGGTGGTATCTTTTATCAATGGGTTTGGAGATGTACCTATAGACATAATCACACAGTCAACGTCAAGTGTGTAATTGCTGTCCTTTATTTCCACAGGACTTCTTCTGCCCGACTCGTCAGGCTCTCCCAATTCCATTTTAACACATTCCATACCTGTTACGAAGCCGTTTTTCTCGTCTCTTGGGTTATCCGGATTATTGTAGCCCAAAATTTTAACAGGGTTATTGAGAAGAAGGAACTCTATTCCCTCCTCCATTGCATGATGGACCTCTTCCTTTCTTGCAGGAAGCTCAGCAAGAGAACGACGGTATACGATATAAACCTTTTCGGCTCCAAGTCTAAGGGCCGTTCTTGCGGCATCCATAGCCACGTTTCCGCCGCCGACAACCGCAACCTTTTTGGCTCTCATTATAGGAGTCTGAGAATCCTCTCTGTATGCCTTCATAAGATTGCTTCGGGTTAAAAACTCGTTGGCAGAATAAACGCCTTTTAAAGACTCTCCCTCAATTCCCATAAATCTTGGGAGACCTGCGCCCGAGCCGATAAATACCGACTCAAAGCCCATATCGAAAAGCTCGTCAACAGTCAAGGTCTTTCCAATGATTATATTTGTTTCGATTTTAACACCTAATTCTTTTAAGGTATTAACCTCTTTCTCAACTATTTTCTTAGGGAGACGGAATTCAGGAATTCCGTAAACCAAAACTCCGCCGGCAAGGTGCAGCGCCTCAAAAACGGTAACCTCGTAACCTTTTTTTGCTAAATCTCCTGCACAGGTAAGTCCGGCAGGGCCTGAGCCAACAACAGCAACCTTATGTCCGTTTGACTGAGGTTTTACGGCAGGTTTGGTGTTGTGTTCATTATGCCAGTCAGCAACAAAGCGTTCTAGTCGGCCAATGCCTACTGCCTCGCCTTTAATTCCCCTTATGCACTTAGCCTCGCACTGACTCTCCTGAGGGCAAACTCGTCCACAAACCGCAGGAAGAGAAGAAGACTCTGAGATAATCTCATAAGCTCCCTCAAAATCTCCTTGTTTTACCTTATTTATAAAGGCAGGGATATGTATATTTACAGGGCAACCTGTAACACAGGGCATATTTTTACAATCTAGGCATCTTGCCGCTTCAGCTAACGCTATTTCCTCGGTGTATCCTAATGCAACCTCGTCAAAATTTTTCGCACGTATCTTAGGGTCTTGGGTTGGCATTTGATTTTTAGTTAAAGACATATCAGCCATTACTTTACCCCCTTAAATAAGTTGCAAGCTTCTTCATCTCGTTTGTGTTCAAAAGGCTTGTACATACTGCTTCGAGCCATAGCCTCATCGAAGTCGACCTCAAATCCATCAAAGTCAGGACCATCAACACAGGCGAATTTAACCTTTCCTCCAACGGTAAGGCGGCATCCGCCGCACATTCCGGTTCCATCAATCATAATGGGATTCATAGAAACCGTGGTTTTTACGCCTAACGGCTTGGTAGTAGCAACCACAAACTTCATCATAATAAGCGGTCCTATAGCAATAACCTCGTCGTAATTTTCTCCCGACTCAATAAGCTCTTTTAAGGGGGCCGTTACAACACCTTGCTTACCGTAGCTTCCATCATCGGTCATTACAATAAGCTTTTGAGAAGCGGCCTTAAATTCATCCTCTAAAATAACTAAATCTTTATTTCTAAAGCCAATAATAGAATGAACCTCGCAGCCTTCGCTTGCAAGTTTTTCTGCAACAGGCAAAGCAATTGCACAACCGACTCCGCCGCCAACAACTGCAACCTTTTTAAGCCCCTTGGTCTCGGTGGCCTTGCCTAAAGGTCCTGCAAAGTCTTCTATGTAATCTCCCTCGTTTTTAGCGTTGAGAAGTCTTGTTGTAGCGCCAACTATCTGGAAAATAATTTTAACTGTACCTTTTTCTCTGTCAAAGCCTGCAACGGTCAAAGGAATTCTTTCCGAATCTTTGTCTACACGAAGAATTATAAATTGACCCGCTTCTGCTTTTTTCGCTACAAAGGGAGCCTCTATCTCCATCATTATAACTGTAGAATTAAGTTGTTTTTTTGTTACTATCTTATACATATATAAATAAGCCCCTTAATTTGCCTCTTTTATTTTTTCAAAAGTGGTTTTTGCAAAAGAATAATATTCTGACGCCTCTTTTTCAATGGCCGAGCCCGAAATAGTTCTGAGAGCAATATAATATTCTCCTTCTAACTTTTTCAGTCCCTCAGGCTGCACAGAATTTATGAAGTCATCAGATAGCTTATGAATGTTTTCCTCTGTGAAAAAAGGCAGGTTTTTAGAAATACTGTTGAGATAATCTATGGTATCCTTAGAAACAATATAAAGCAGAGTGTCTTCCTCGCCGCCCAATATGCTTTGAAGCTTGCCCATAGCAGTAATTCCATTGTTTGTTCGCATATCATCTTTATCATAAGAACAGTTGACGACTGTAATTTTAACCTTGCCATCGCCATTCTTATCATCATAAAACTTAACCAAATATTCTTCCATCGCAGTAGCATAAAGGCCAATAGTGTCGTCATAACAGAAAAGCGCTACCTTCGCATCATAACGAACCCTTGTAATGCTACTGTATATCCCCATACCAAGAGCAAAAACAATTACTGCTATTATAGCTACCCTTAGCTTATTATGATAAAAAAAGTTTTGGATTTTTTCATTTATGGTCTCAGGCTTTTTTTCTATCTCACTGGGTTTAGGGCCTGTTTCCATCTTACCCTCTTTCATTAGGCTGAGTTCAATAATATCTCTTTGTGCCTTTTGGCGTTGAGAAAGGGTTTCGCTGTTTTTTTTGTTACTCACGTTTCAGGTTCCTTTCATAATACAACAAGCACGGACAGGAGAACTGTCCGTGCTAAAAGAACTATTTTGAAATGGATATAATCTTGAATTTAAGTTCTCCTGTTGGGGTTGCTGCTACAACCTCATCGCCAACCTTAGCACCGAGCAATGCTTTTCCTACCGGAGAGTCATCCGAAAGATAACCCTGCATTGGGTTAGCTTCTGCCGAACCTACGATGCGATAAGTTAACTCTTCGTCATATTCAACATCGAGAACAACAACGTTAACACCTAATGTAACGACATCAGTGTTTATGTTTTCATCAGCTATAATAGAAACGTTTTCCAACATTTTTTCAAGTTCAACTATTCTTGCCTCTATTTTAGCCTGCTCGTTTTTAGCCTCATCGTACTCACTGTTTTCAGAAAGATCTCCGTAGCCTCTTGCTACTCGAATTTTATCAGCAATCTCGGTTCTGCCTACAGTTTTTAACTGCTCAAGCTCGTTCTGGAGCTTTTCAAGACCTGCTTTGGTTAACTGAATTACTTTAGCCATTATATTAATCTCCTAATCTGACTTTTTAATTAATAATATGCAGTTTGTCTTTAATAATTCATAAATTAAAATCGATTAGTTCCCACTAATCAACTTAACTCATTATATATATAAAACACCTTCTTGTCAAGTATAAAAAACCACCCCTTGTTTTCAAAGGTCAGGGAAAGTCAAAAAAATTTACAGATTTTTCATATTTTCCTATTGACAAACCGCTCTGCAGGTGGTAAATTATAGATGTTAGCACTCGACGTGTTAGAGTGCTAATTCTAAAAAGGGAGGGAAACAAATGGAGTTGTCGCCAAGAAAAAAAGCGATTATCGCCGAGCTTGTAAAGGCACATATTGAATATGGCGAACCTATCGGCTCCAAGCTTCTTGCCGAAAGGCTTGAAAACTCCCCCTCATCCGCAACCCTTAGAAATGAGATGAGTGATCTTTGCGAATTAGGTTTTTTAGAACAGCCTCACACCTCAGCAGGCAGAATTCCTACTGCCAAAGCGTATAGATTATATGTGACCGAGCTTATGGACAAAGGCTCGATTTCCGAAGAGGGAAAACAGGTAATCGACGATATGCTAAGCCGTGTAAACCCCGACCCTGAAAATATCGGTATGAAGGCGGCTCAGATACTCACAGAGCTTACAGGACTCCCCTCAATTTCGGTGGCAAGCACAAAAAAAGAGGTTGTGCTTAAAAGGGTAACCCTCTTCCCAATGGGAAAAACCTCTGCCATAGTTTTCGTTATAACCGATGACGGCAGAGCAAGAAGCAGATTTATCCATAGTTCTACCCCTATCACGCCATCCCTGCTAACAAAATTTGATAATATTGCAGCAGACAAAATTTGCGGCGTTGGAATTTCTAAGCTTGACACTGCATATTTACAAGGTGTAGTTGCTTTGTCGGGGTTAGACGCATTAAGCCTTGCGCCCTTTATCGCATGTGCCTTTGAAATGGCGTCGGACATCAGCAAAAATGACATCTGCTTAAACGGTGCGGCAAATATTTTTTCTCTTTGTCAGGGAGAAGCCCAGGCAAGAAGAATTATTGAACTGCTCAGTGAAAGAGAGGCTATGCGCAAAATATTAAGCTCCCTCTCTGACCCTGTAGGAATAATTTTTGGAGATGATACCGCTTACACCGAATTAAAACCTACCGGTATGATTGTTGCTTCCTACGGCGGAAGCGAGGAGCTTGGCAGACTGGCGGTCATAGGACCAACAAGAATGTCTTACGAGAAAATTTTGCCAAGCATTGAATATTTATCAAATAAAATCGGCAACATAATGACCGAGGTGCTTAAAGGATTGGAGGAATAGAAAATGGCAGAAGAAAAGACCCCTCAAACAGAGGAAGAAGTAAAAGAGCCTGCTAAAAAAGCTGCAAAACCTAAAAAGAACAACGAAACCGAAAAACTAAAGGCTGAGATAGAAAAACTAACTGAGGAGCTTAAAGCAAAGGAAGACCTGCTTCTTCGCACTGCGGCAGAGTTTGATAACTACAAAAAGCGCACAGAAAAAGAAAAGTTAACTATTGCGGAGTATGCAAAAGCATCTATGTGCAAGCAACTTCTACCCATACTTGACAACTCAGACCGTGCGGCAGAATTTGAGCACGGCTCAGAGCAGTACAACAAGGGAATTGAAATGATAGTAAAGCTTCTTTTAGAGCTTTCTGATAAATTAGGTCTTAAGGTTATAGGCGAGGTTGGAGAAGCCTTTGACCCCAACATTCACGAAGCGATAATGCACATCGAGGATGAAAACTTAGGAGAAAACACAGTAGCACAAGTGCTGCAAAAGGGCTATAAATTAGGTGATACGGTTGTAAGACCTGCTATGGTTCAGGTAGCAAACTAAAATCATTTAAAATAAACATTTATATATTTGGAGGATTTTTATTATGGGAAAAATTATTGGTATTGACCTTGGAACAACAAACTCATGCGTTGCCGTTATGGAAGGCGGCGAGGCAGTTGTTATCGCAAACGCAGAGGGCGGAAGAACAACCCCTAGCGTTGTAGCTTTTTCTAAGACAGGAGAGCGAATGGTAGGTCAGGTTGCAAAGCGTCAGGCTATCACTAACCCCGACCGCACAATCATCTCTATCAAAAGAGAGATGGGCTCTGATTACACAGTAGCTATTGATGACAAGAAATACACTCCTCAGGAGATTTCTGCTATTATCCTACAAAAGCTTAAGGCAGATGCAGAGGCTTATCTCGGTACTACTGTTAGCGAAGCAGTAATTACCGTTCCTGCTTACTTTACCGACGCTCAGCGTCAGGCAACCAAGGACGCAGGTAGAATTGCAGGCCTTGAGGTTAAGAGAATTATCAACGAGCCTACCGCAGCAGCTCTTGCTTATTCCATTGATAAGGAAGAAGACCAGAAGGTTATGGTTTATGACCTTGGTGGCGGTACCTTCGACGTATCTATTATCGAAATGGGCGACGGCGTTCAGGAGGTTCTTGCTACCGCAGGTAATAACCGTCTTGGCGGTGACGACTTCGATAAGAGAATTATGGATTGGATCGTTGCAGGCTTTAAAGCAGATAACGGAATTGATTTATCTGCAGATAAGATGGCTATGCAGCGTGTTAAGGAAGCGGCAGAAAAGGCTAAAATTGACCTTTCAGGTATGACTTCAACCGATATTAACCTTCCTTTCATCACCGCAGATGCAACCGGTCCTAAGCACTATGAAGCAACCCTTACAAGAGCTAAGTTCAACGAGCTTACAGGTGACCTTGTAGAAGCTACTATGGGTCCTGTAAGACAGGCACTTGCAGACTCAGGTCTTAAAGCAAGTGAAATTGGCAAGGTTCTTATGGTTGGTGGTTCAAGCCGTATTCCTGCAGTTCAGGAAGCAGTTAAAAACTTTATTGGCAAAGAGCCCTTCAAGGGCATTAACCCTGACGAGTGCGTAGCTTTAGGTGCTGCACTTCAGGGCGGTGTTCTCGGCGGAGACGTTAAGGGCCTTCTCCTTCTTGACGTTACCCCTCTTTCTCTCGGTATCGAGACAATGGGTGGAGTTTCCACAAAGGTTATTGACAGAAATACCACCATTCCTGCAAAGAAGAGCCAAATCTTCTCAACTGCAGCCGACGGTCAGACCTCTGTTGAAGTACACGTTCTACAAGGTGAGCGTGAATTCGCAAGAGACAACAAAACTCTTGGCGTATTCCATCTTGACGGAATCGCACCTGCACCCCGTGGAATTCCTCAGATTGAGGTAACCTTTGACATTGACGCTAACGGCATCGTTCACGTTTCTGCAAAGGACCTTGGCACAGGAAAAGAACAGTCTATCACAATTACCTCTAATACCAATATGTCTAAGGACGATATTGAAAAGGCAGTAAAGGAAGCCGAACAGTACGCCGCAGAGGACAAAAAGCGTCGTGAAGAGGTTGACGTTAGAAACAACGCAGACCAGATGGTTTATCAGACTGAAAAAACAGTTAACGAGTTTGGCGATAAGCTAAGCGATGATGAAAAGGCTAAAATCAACGCCGCTAAGGAAGCTTTACAGGAAGCTTTAAAGGGCGAGGATATTGAGGCTATCAAAACAAAGCAAGAGGAACTTCAAAAGGAAATCTACGCTGTAAGCGAAAAGGTTTATAAGGCTGCTGCCGAAGCTCAGGCCGCTCAAAACGGCGAGGCTCAGGGCAACGCTCAGGCAGGTCCTGAAGTTTACGATGCCGACTACACCGACGTAGACGACACCAATAAATAATTAAATAAAGAAGGAGCGGAGATTAAACTCCGCTCCCTTTAAAACATACGAGGAGAAATTCCGTGGCAGATAAAAGAGATTATTATGAGGTATTAGGCGTTGATAAAAACATCAGCGATGACGACCTTAAAAAAGCCTACAGAAAAAAGGCTAAGCTTTACCACCCCGACCTCCATCCCGGAGATGCCGAGGCAGAGAAAAAATTTAAAGAGGTCAACGAAGCCTACGAGGTTTTGTCTGATAAAGACAAACGCTCCCGCTACGACCAATTCGGTCACGCAGGTGTAGACCCTAACTTTAACCCCGGTGGTGCCGGTGGTTTTGGTGGCGGTTTCGGTGGCTTTGATTTCGGCGACCTTGGAGACATCTTCGGCTCTATGTTCGGCGGTGGCTTTGGTGGCGGCTCACGCAGTAACCCTAACGCTCCAAGACGAGGCTCAGATGTAGAGTCAAGCGTTACCATTTCCTTTGAGGAAGCGGCAAAGGGTTGCAAGAAGACCATCAAGGTAACGAGAATTGAAAAATGCTCTGAATGTGAAGGTAGTGGCGCTAAGAAAGGCACCTCTGCCACAACCTGCTCTACCTGTCAAGGACGAGGTCAGGTCAACGTTACCCAAAGAACACCCTTTGGTGTTGTTCAGACCAGTCGAGCCTGTGACGCTTGCGGCGGCAAAGGTAAAGTCATACCAAATCCTTGCGGCACCTGCGGTGGCAAAGGACTCGTTCGCAGAACAAGTGAAAAAACAGTGGAAATTCCTGCAGGTATTGATGACGGTCAGGCTTTCAGACTTTCAGGTGAGGGCAACTGTGGCTTAAACGGAGGCCCCAACGGCAACCTTATTGTTGAGGTTAATATAAGACCCCACCCCATCTTTGAAAGACAGGGCTATGATGTTTACTGTGAAATTCCCGTGACTTTTGTTCAAGCGACTCTTGGCGCCGAAATTACCGTTCCAACCTTAGACGGTAAGGTAAAACTCAACATACACGAGGGCACCCAAGCAGGAGATATGTTCAAACTTCGTGACAAGGGTATCAAGCGCCTTAACTACTCAGGCAAGGGCGACCAATACGTTAAGATTTTAGTGGAAATTCCTAAAGATTTATCTAAGGAACAAAAACAAATACTTAAAGAGTTCGATGCTAAAACAAACGATAAAAACTATAAGAAAAATAAATCTTTCTTTGATAAGGTAAAAGATTTATTCGATTAAAAAAAACCGCTCGTATGAGCGGTTTTTTATTTCTTTAAATTTTCTATAGCCTCTAAGGCTTTGTCATTATCTTTTGTGATAAGCATAATTGCAAAATTGCCGTCAATATGAACGACCGCATTATTCATAGTGTTTTCAAAATTTGGGTCATAAGCACCCTTGTCTCCGGCGGCCAACGTCTTTTTTCTTTTTTCAAATATTTCCTCTTTTGTGGCTTTGTCGGTAGAGTCAGAAAATTTTAGTATGGCTATCTCAAAGGTTTCTACTCCTTCGCCTAAAAAGATGGCGTAGTCTTCTATAATATGGCTTTGGTCGAAATCTGAAAAGGCGGCATCACGCCACAAAGACATAGAATAGGAATCGAAGTTGTCCTCACTTTTAAGATATAACTTTTCGTATTTCGGCATATCTATCACCTGCTCTATTGCAGTTAAAATGGCTTCACAGCTTGTATCTTGCGGCAAAGATTTTTTTGACCCGCAGGAAACAAAGGTCATAAATATAGCACTAATTAAAAATAATGAAATTATCTTTTTCATACGCTTCTCCTTATGGCATTTGCAAATAGGAAAGATTTTTGCTTGTTGCTAGTTCGCTTATATTCAGGAGGACTAACACCTTATCATACCCCCCACTTTTTACAAGTTGGGCAACGCTACTTTTAAAATACCTTAAATCAATAAGGGTAATATCATAGTGAATAGCCAGGAAAGGCACAAGACTGTCTGCAAAGCTATCTCGCACAATTAAAAGTCGGGGTCTAGCCTTACCCTTTGCAGTAATATCCACACGTGCGTGATTGCCCCCAAGGAAAACCCCATACTTATCGGCAGAAACAAGCTTTCCCATATCATAAAGGGAAATTTGCTTCTCGTCTGCTATAACAGTATATTCGGTGTCGCCCTCATATCTGTAGAGCTCTATACTGTCTCTTTGTGTCAAATAGAAGCCTGAGGTTCTCATAGCCGTACCGCAAAAATCGTCGGCCACCTTTTCTATTTTAAAGAAATCTTTTTCTTTTGGAGTGTAATTTAGCTCATTTTGCAGTTGGCGGTAGGTCAAATATGCACCCTCACTGGTATAATGGTGGTCGGTAGAATAATAAGCGTTACTATCACAAAGAAGGTCATAAACATTAACAGAATTTATGTCTAATTCCTTTGTAAGAGCAGTATACTCTGCCCAGATTTTTCGGGTCTCCTCTTTTGGATAGCCTTTGGGCAAAAGCTCCTCAAAAACGTCTATTGTGCGAGGCAGAGCTGCCACCAAAACGTCCTTTTCTATATTACTCTTAAAAACCTTTATGCTCCTTAAATTCTCTTCCATAAGACTACTATCCGCTTCCGCCTTTGGAATTAAAAGACCACCTTTAGCATAAATTACGCCGTTATTCTCGCCTTTTCCCTGCAAAAGCTCAAAGTAAGCTTTGGCTGAGACAAAGCCGTCTCTAAAGGGGAATTGGTCGGCTAAATATTTACCTAAATCTGCAGTGTACTTGCCTGAAATAAGATTTTTTGAGGTTAGCTTCGGTTTTACCGTGAGAGTTCGGTTTTCCATTGGGGAAAAATCTTTCTCCGGAGTTGCCACCATACCAACACAAAAAGCTATTACTATAAGGCAAATGACTACAGTTATAATTTTATCAAAATTTTTCTTCATAAATTACCTAAGGTTAAGTATTGTTGCTTCCTTATTATTAAGCATAATCTTCAAAAGATTGCGCTCAGAATACATGTAAATCAAATAATCGGCATTAGCTATGCTTAAATCACTTGTAGGAAGGGTGTAATTATCAAAGGTCTGCCAATAAACCTTATCAAATCTGTCGCTTACCATATCAAAAGCAACCTTGCTAAATGAATCTCTCATAATTACTGCACTAGGAAGTCCTTCTCCCTGCGGGTTATCGGTCACCCTAGCCTTAGAGTTGGCTTCTGAGAGATAAAGAGAGGGGGTGCCTAAATTATGATAAGCTCCTCTCAATGTGTTTTCAAATGTACTGAAGCTATAAAGGGTTGAAAGCTCCTTCATTCCCGTGGCAGTAGTTTTAAAGGTTGGATTATTTTTAGTGGGGTCAAGCCTTAAATTGAACATATTGTCCCCTGCATAAAACTCCTCGGTGTAAAAGTCCATTTCCGAAAGGGTGCGAGGCTTGGCGGCAGGGAACTTTTTAGAGATATGAGTAAATAGGTCGTATGTTCCCCAATATGCACCATACGTAGACCAGTGCGAGTCGGTGTGTTGATAAAGCTGATAACCAACACCGTCATTTTTATGAGCCTTCATTGTGTCTATCGGGTATATAACCGTTGCGCCTAAATCGGTAGCGATATCATAAAAGGCCTTGTATAAACTTTCTCCTGTTGTTTTCGAATAACCGTCAGGGAGAGTTTCAGGATAAATTTCGGCAGAGGATGGAACTATGAGGAAAATGGGCTCTGCATTCACGCTTTTTGCCGCATTTATAATATTGCTTATATTGTTTTTTGCCACATTCTTAAAACTTGCGTCTAATTTCGCAGTAGAACAGCTATAACCCACCAACGCACTATAAAAATGTCCGAAACCATTTTTGCCTATAACAGGTCTGTATTCATCTTTGGTCATAAGGTTTTCGGTAACGCTTTCATAGAAAACATATCTTGTTGCCGGTTGAGAGGGTTCCTTCCCCTCTTTTTGAGCCACAGCCTTTATTTCTCCTGAACCTGTACACTGAACCTGTGTTACAAAATAATCTTTTTGCTCTCCCGCATAAGGCACAACCGTAGTCTGTTGAACTTTATCTCCGGTTATAACAATACTGTCAGTCCCTTTTGCGCAAGAACCCACAACTATACAAATGTTGGGCGCAACAAATCGTGTTGCCGTAATGGTGGGAGTCGCACTGGCATTAGTCTTTTGCGGCTCCTGTTTTTGGGAAGAAACAGGCGTGCTTACATTTTGAGAGCCTTGAGAATTAACCGAAGAGTTTCCAGTCTGAGAAAAGCCGGTATTTTGAGAGCCTTGAGAATTAACCGAAGAGTTTCCAGTCTGAGAAAAGTCGGTATTTTGAGAGCCTTGGGAATTATTTGAAGGTGTTCCCTCTTGAACGGAATTGTTTGTTGGCGAACCCCACCCTTGAGGGTCACTTGTAATTCCTTCATTGGAAACAAGACTTTCAGTCGGCTCCTGATTCAACGGTTTGTCAGCTCCCATTATTTTAGGAAGTCCTTTGATAAGTAAAAGAACAATTATGGCAAGAACAACCACCCCTGCAGATATAGCAGTGATTAAAAGGATTTTATTGCGTTTCTGGGTGTCGGAATTAACTTCCACTTCTTCTCTTTCTACATTTTCTTCTAATTTATTTTTGTTTTCTTCCATAACAAACTCCCTTAAAATCTAAAATATAAAAATGGGTTGTATGACGAATCTACCAAATATGCAACGCATATTATAAAAGCTATAATCATCAGTACAAGCCTTACCCCGCCAAAGCCTTTTTTATCCCAAAACCTTGAATATAACTTTTTAGGATACGGAGTAGAGGCAAAAATCAAAATCGGCAAGAATAAAGCCGAACGAATAATATCGTAAATTGCAGTCTGACTAATAAACGGACCTGTAAACATAGCCTTTAAAAAACTCATTGGCTCTGCAAGGTCGCAAGAGATAAAGATAAACCAACCTATAAGTATAAAGAAGACAAAGTAGATACGCGAAATTGCCTTAGGAAGTTTATCCAAAGCTTTATTTAAAAAGGCTTTTTCTATTATAAGGAGCAAGCAGAAATACAGTCCCCATAAAACAAAATTCCAGGAAGCTCCGTGCCAGAAACCTGTCAAAAACCATACAACAAAAAGATTAAAAAACGTTCTAAACTTAGTTTTTCGGTTTCCCCCTAAGGGAATATACACGTACTCCTTAAACCAGGTGGAAAGGGTTATGTGCCATCTTCTCCAAAACTCTGTTATGTTTTTGGAAATGTAGGGGTAATTGAAATTTTCAGGGAACTTAAAGCCTAAAATAAGTCCAAGACCTATTGCCATATCGGAATAACCTGAAAAATCAAAATATATCTGGAAAGCATAAAAACCAAGGGCGGTCCACGCAGATAAAACATTGGGCTGAGATTCTACTGTCTGTACTATCTGCTCATACATTACTCCTGCCGTATTGGCAAGAAGTACCTTTTTTGAAAGTCCGCAAATAAATCTTTCGATTCCTCTGGCTGCCCTCTCGAAATTATGCTCTCTGCGTCTTAGTGCCTCATCTACGTCGCAATATCTGACTATTGGTCCTGCAATAAGTTGAGGAAACATTGTTACGTAGGTGCCGAAAGAAAATATGTTTTTTTGAACCTTTGCCTTTCTTAAATAAAGGTCAAGAGTGTAGGACATCGTCTGAAAAGTATAAAAGGAAATTCCTACAGGAAGGGTTATTCCTAAGGGCTTTAGTCCTGAGAAAATTGGTATACGGCTCAAATTTACCACAAAGAAATCAAAATATTTAAAAAAGCCTAATACGCTTAAATTAAGAACAACACTTGCAACTAGTGCTCCCTTTGCCTTTTTCGGCTCAGAGTCCTGATGTTTCGATACCAAATAGCCGCAAACGTAGTCTACGCATATAGAAAAAAACATTATAAATATGTATAGCGGCTCACTCCAACCGTAAAAAAGGAGACTAAGTATTAAGAGTGCAACGTTGCGCCAGACTAAAAACTTTGCAGGAATAACAAAATAAATTAAAAGGGCGAACGGCAAATATAAAAACAGGAATTCTATAGAAGAAAAAACCATTTTGCCACGCCCTTTTTAATATGCTTTTTATAATTTAAATATAGCAGTTTTTGGTTTTTTTGTCAATATATTTGACAAAAGCCCTATTACTATGTTAAGGTATAAGTGGAGTTGAATTTTATGAAGATTTTTGAAAGCGTGTCCCAGCTAATCGGCGGCACACCACTGCTTAAATTAAATAATTTATCTAAAAAGCTTTCCTTGGACACTCCCATTATCGCAAAGTTAGAGGCTTTTAACCCTGCAGGAAGCTCTAAGGATAGAGTTGCTCTTTCTATTCTGAATGATGCCGAAAAAAAGGGCGTTTTAACGCCTGATACAGTGATAATTGAGCCAACAAGCGGAAATACAGGCATTGGCCTTGCGGCTATTTGTAGTGAAAGAGGCTACCGCCTTATTTTAACCATGCCTGAAACTATGAGCGTTGAAAGACGCAATCTGTTAAAGGCATATGGCGCCGAAATCATTTTGACAGATGGCAGTCTTGGTATGACAGGCGCAGTAAAAAAGGCAGAAGAGTTAAACAAAGAAATAGACAACAGTTTTATAGCAGGACAGTTTACAAATCCTGCAAACCCTGCTGCTCACATTAACACCACAGGACCGGAAATCTGGCAGGATACCGACGGCAAGATAGATATTTTCGTAGCAGGAATTGGTACCGGCGGCACCATTACAGGCGTCGGTAAATACCTTAAATCTAAAAACCCTAATATAAAAATTATAGGTGTTGAGCCCGCTTCCTCCCCCCTTCTTACAAAGGGAGTGGCAGGCGGCCACAAAATTCAAGGAATCGGCGCAAATTTCGTGCCTGAGGTTTTGGATAAATCGGTAATTGACGAAATTATCATAGTAGCCGATAACGATGCCCTGAAATTAGGCAAAGAAATGGCAAGAAACGAAGGTTTCCTTGTGGGAATTTCATCAGGCGCCACACTTGTTGCCGCAAAAGAAATTTTAGAAAGACCTGAAAATAAAGGTAAAATGGTAGTAGCATTACTTCCAGACTCAGGAGAACGCTATCTCTCTACCGAAATGTTTGAATAAGAAAAAACTCTCCAACACGGTTGGAGAGTTTTTTCTTATTCTTCCTCAAATGCGTCTTTGCCAAGACCGCACACAGGGCAAACCCAAGTATCTGGAACATTTTCCCAGGTAGTACCTGCTGCAACGCCATTATCAGGGTCGCCTTTTGCTTCGTCGTAAACATATCCGCAAGGACAAACATACTTTTTCATAAAAACATCTCCTTTTTGTTGCTTTGTCTTTCATTATACCACAAAAACGTGAAATATATACTACTTTTTTTATAATAATTTCACACACTCGTTGACTTTGCACTTTTTTTAATTTATTATATAAATAACAAATCATTTTTTGTTTTCGAAAGGTGCACGAAATGAAAAAATTATACCAAAAAAAGCCTCTTCTTTTAGCCCTTATTTTAATAGGTATTTATGTTGTCCTTTTTAGTTTATCAGACAATATTTCTACTACAATAGGAGTGGAAAAAATAATTACTGCACCGTTTTCCCTTCTCTTTTCCTTTGCGCTCCTACTATTGCTAACAAAAAGCGAGCTTTTAAGGGAATTTGGGCTTTGCAAAATAGAAAAGCCTCAAAAAAGCAACCTGTTTTATCTGCCTCTCTTTTTAATAATCTTGCCTAACCTTGTTTTCGGTTTTAACCTAACCCTCTCCCCCCTTGAAGCACTTTTAGGTGTTGTCACAATGCTTATGGTAGGCTTTTTGGAGGAGGTAATTTTCAGAGGTTTTTTATTTAAGGCTCTTTGCAAGGATAACCTGAAAACCGCAGTTATTATATCAAGCGTAACCTTCGGTTTTGGGCATATCATAAACCTTTTAAACGGCGCAGAGTTCTTTGGAACACTTCTGCAGATTTTCTACGCCACCGCCATCGGCTTTTTGTTTACCATTATTTTTCACAAAACCAAAAGCCTCTGGCCCTGTATCATAACACATAGCGCAGTCAACTCGTTAAGCGTTTTCTTAAACGCCGAAGCGGTAAGCAAGACACAGGATATTTTGATTGCTCTTTTCCTCTGCGTTGTTCCAATACTTTATTCTATCTACATTATAAAACAACCCAAAACAAACAAATAAAGATAAGGCGGTTACTATCAAACGATAGTAACCGCCTTTTAAATTACATTTTAGCCAAAGTAACGAGCGAGAAGTCCCTCAAATGCCTTACCGTGTCGAGCCTCATCACGAGCCATTTCGTGAACGGTGTCGTGGATAGCATCAAGGCCTAATTCCTTAGCAAGCTTTGCAAGCTCAAACTTACCTGCAGTAGCTCCGTTTTCTGCGTCTACTCTCATCTCTAAGTTCTTCTTTGTAGAGTCGGTTAAAACCTCGCCTAAAAGCTCAGCAAACTTAGCAGCATGCTCTGCCTCTTCAAGTGCAGCCTTTTCCCAGTAGAGACCGATTTCAGGATAGCCCTCTCTGTGAGCAACTCTTGACATTGCAAGATACATACCAACCTCACAGCACTCTCCGTTGAAGTTCTCACGAAGACCTGAGATAATTCTCTCGTCAACGCCCTTAGCAACACCTACAACGTGCTCTGCAGCCCAGGTCTTTTCTCCTGACTGCTCCTTAAATTTCTCTTTTGGCGCCTTACAAACAGGGCAAGCATCAGGAGCAGAGTCTCCTTCGTGAACATAACCGCAAATTAAGCAAACATACTTTTTCATAAACATTTTCCTCCAAAATAAATTTTAATCTTTGTTACAGTCCTTGCAAACTCCACAGAGTACAAGGGATGACGCTTTTACCTTAAAGCCGTAATCTTTTTCAAGATCAGGATAGACACCATCTGCCACGTAAGAAACATCCGAGACTTTTCCGCATTTCTCACAGTAAAAATGACTGTGGGGAGAGATATCTCCGTCGAAGCGGTCGCTTGAGTCCCCTACCGACAACTGCTTTATCATGCCCTCCTCGGCTAACGCCGCAAGGTTTCGATAAACTGTGCCAAGGCTTATATTAGGTATAGTTTCTCTTACTGTTTCGTATACCGCCGACGCCGTTGGGTGTTCGGTGGTATTTTGCAGAGCATGGGCAATAGCCTCTCTTTGTCGAGAATAATTTTTCATATGCCCTGCCTCCTTTTCAAAATCAGTAATAGTTACTATTATTAATTTACACTACTTTTACTGATTTGTCAAGTCTTTTTTGAAAAAATTTATTTTTTCTATCAAAAATGGTAGAGCTTCCTCGAAATTAACCCCATAAAAGCGACTGTTTTTGTCCTTTAAGGTATATTTCATAGCCTCTAAGGTAAAATCGGTTGCAAGCGACAGACTTGCGTGAAGGTTAAGTCCATTCATATAAGCGGCAAGGGAGCTTGATGCAAAAACGTCCCCTGTTCCGTGATACAAAACAGGAAGTTTTTCATTAAAGTAATATGAAAATTCCTTTGTAATAGAATCATATAAATAGAAACCTATTTCTTTGTCATTAAAGCTTACCCCTGAAATAGCTGCAGACTTTGCGCCAAGTCTAGTTAGCTTTATTAAAACCTCTTTAATATATTCCTCATCATATTTTTCCCTATATGGTATATGTAGCATAAGGGAGGCTTCGGTAAGATTTGGCACGATAAGGTCGGCCTTGCCACACAAACGAGCCATATGATCGGCAAAATCTTCAGTAAATCCGCTATACATCTTGCCATTATCCGCCATAGCAGGATCCACCAAAACAAAGGTGTCTTCTTTTTTGAATTTATCAATAAATTCCTCAACGTATTTTACCTGTTCAACCGAACCTAAGTAACCTGTGTAAAGGGCGTCGAAATCTATATTAAGGCTTTTGAGGGTGTCGCCAATAGGCTCAATTTCGTGGGTTAAATCTTTAAAGGTGAAACTCGGGAAAGCTGTGTGTGTAGAAAGCACCGCGGTAGGCAGAACGCTGGTTTCAATACCTGCCGCAGATATAACAGGAAGGGCAACAGTAAGGGAGCATTTGCCCACACAGGATATATCCTGAATTGTCATAATCCTTTTCATAAATTGGGACCCCCAAATAATAATATTATTTAGATAATTATATATTTATTTATATATTCAGTCAAGATTTTTGTAAATTAAAAAATTTCTCTTCTATTTTCGCCTAAAATTTGGTATACTAATGGAATAGGGTGATGTTTTATGAATATTGTTATAAATGACCTTAATATTAACTATACCGATGAGGGTAACGGCACCCCCGTTTTATTGCTTCACGGCTGGGGCTCTTCTCTTACCCTTTACAGAAGAACAATTGACTCTTTAAAGGGCAGATGCCGACTTGTTGCGGTAGATTTTCCCGGTTGCGGAGGCTCTGACACTATGAGCGAGCCTTGGGATATTAAAAGCTATAGTGATTTTGTTCTTGAATTTATGAACGCAGTAGGTCTTGAAAACCCAATTATGATTGGCCATTCCCACGGTGGCAGGGTCACCCTTTATATGAATGCTATGGGCTTGGTTAAATCTCCTAAAATCGTTCTTTTAGATTCGGCAGGTCTTATCCCTAAAAAAACCATTAAGCAAAAGGCCAGAGCCAAAAGCTTTAAGGCTATAAAAAGGGTTTTAACTCTACCTGTTATTAAAAATTTCTCAGGTTCTCTTTTAGAAAAGGCAAGAAACCACTATGGTAGCGCCGACTATAACGCCGCACCTGAAGTTTTAAGAAAAACCTTGGTTTCTCTTGTGAATACCGATTTAAGAGATATAATTCCTAACATAAAATGCCCCACCCTTCTTATCTGGGGCGAAAACGATACCGACACCCCTCTAAGCGATGCAAAAATCATAGAGAGTCTTATTTCAGATTCGGGTCTTTGCGTTATCAAAGGGGCAGGACACTTTGCATTTATTGAAAGACCTTTTGAGGTTGAGGCAATACTAAATAGCTTTATTAAATAGGAGACGGTTTAGTTTATGAATATAATTTATCAGACAATCTGTCTTGTTTTAGGCCTTGTAGGAATCTTTCTATTACAGGTTAGACAACTCCAGATGCTTCAGCAAAATTCATATTTTGCTTCAAGGTACACAAAGTGGCTTGTAACTAGTTTTACTGTTTTAAAAACCTTGCCCTTTGTAACACTGGTCGCCCTTTTAATCTTTGGCCTGAAGTTTGGAGAGGCTACCTTTGTGGAGAGTATACCATTTTTTTCGGCGGTAACCCTTTGGCTTGGTGTTATAGCTTTTAAGAAAAATAATGGCTCTATCAAAAAATTAGTTTTTACCGCAAGAATTAAAAGAACCCTTTGCTTTACTTGTTTGCTTTTTGCAGCTTTAGGTGTTTTAGGTCTTGTCTTTACAGGAACTTTAAAATGTATATTTTTAGGCGCTTTTTATTTTCTGGCTTTTGTTCCGCCTATAGTTACCCTGGTTTCACTTTTCGCATTAAAGCCTGTGGAAAAATGTGTTGCTAATTACTATATAAACGATGCTAAAAAGCTTCTTTCTTCACGCAAGGATTTAAAGGTTATCGGTATAACAGGTTCCTTTGGTAAAACAGGCACAAAATATATTTTAAGTAGAATTTTAAGGGAAAAATATAACGTTCTTATGACCCCTGAAAGTTTTAATACCCCTATGGGCGTTGTGAGAACTATAAGAGAAAAATTAAGAGGCGATACCGAAATCTTTGTTTGCGAAATGGGCGCTAAAAATATTGGAGATATTAAGGAAATCTGCGATATTGTCCACCCTGACAGCGCGATTATCACCTCGGTAGGACCTCAGCACCTTGAAACTTTTCTTAACATAGAAAATGTTTTAAAGACAAAATTCGAGCTTCGTGATGCCGTAGCCCAAAAGGGCGGTTTAGTCCTTGCAAACGGAGATAACGAGCACATCGCACAACAGAACGGTGTTATCCTTTACGGAACAGGAAAAAACTGTGAATATAGAGCCGAAAACATAACAGGCGGCAGAAACGGAGTCTCCTTTGATTTAGTTTTTGGCGATGAGAAAATCAATGTTTCCTCCAAACTTTTAGGAAATCACAACGTGCAGAACATTACGGGCGCTGCCGCCCTTGCATACAAATTGGGTGTTCCCCTTAAAAACATTGCCTTTGCAATTTCTCGTCTTTCTCCGGTAGAGCATAGACTTGAAATGAAATCTTCTGTGAATGGTTCACTCCTCATTGATGATGCTTACAATGCTAACCCCGAGGGCAGCTTAGAGGCGGTAAACGTTCTTTCCTCCTTCGAGGGTATGACAAAGATTATTATAACCCCCGGCCTTGTAGAACTTGGAGAAAAGGAGTTTGAATATAATAAAGGCTTAGGCGCCGCAGCCGCAAAGGTTTGCGACAAGATTATCTTTGTAGGAGAAAACCGAAGCAAGCCTTTAAAAGAGGGTGCTTTAGAACAAGGCTTTGATGAAGAAAACCTTTTCGTTGCCAAAAGCTTTGCGGAAGCTATGGAAATATATACTAAGTTTGCTGATAGTAACACAGTAGTGTTGCTTGAAAACGATTTACCTGACAATTATTTGAATTAAGGATAGTGTTATTATGAAAACAACAGTTGCATTTTTATTTGGTTGCCGTTCGGTAGAGCACGAGGTTTCAATTATCTCGGCCGTTCAGGCAATGAAAGCGGTTGACAAAGACCTTTATGACATCCTACCCATTTACGTAACAAAAAGCGGAGAGCTCTATACCAGTGATGCTTTGTTTGAGGTGGAGTCTTTCAGAGACTTAAAAACTCTTCTTAAAAACGCCTCTCCCGTGGCCCTTTTAAGACAAGGAAACGATACCGTTCTCCGTTTTCTTGACTCTTCCCTTTTCAACAAAAAGAAGGATATTATCATAAACGTTGCCTTCCCTGTTGTTCACGGAACAAACTGCGAGGATGGAACAATTCAAGGTTATCTTGAGTTTTTAGGTCTGCCATACGTTGGTTGCGACATCCTTTCGTCCGCAGTTGGTATGGATAAAGCAATTTTTAAAGACGTTATGAAATCGGCAGGTCTCCCTGTTCTCGACTGCATAAAGTTCTATGCTAAGGAATACGTTGCCGACAGAGATAAGTTCATTTCAGCAATAGAAGAAAAAATCGGTTACCCGGTTATTGTAAAGCCTATAAACTTAGGCTCAAGCGTAGGCATTTCCAAGGCAAGTGATAAAAACGCCCTTTTAGATGCTATTGACCTTGCCATTTCCTTCTCGGATAAAGTTTTAGTAGAAAAAGCTATTGAAAATTTAAGAGAGGTTAACTGTTCTGTTCTTGGAGACAGCGACGAGTGTTTCGCCTCCGTTTTAGAGGAACCCATTTCCCACGACGAAATTCTGTCATATGCCGAAAAATATCTTGGTGGCTCCAAGGGCTCATCAGGTTCTAAAGGAATGGCCTCTCTCGGCAGAAAGCTCCCTGCAGAGCTACCGAGTGATAAGACCGAAGAAATCAGAAGCCTTGCAAAAGAAGTATTTAAAGCTCTTGGTGGAAACGGAGTGGTGCGAATTGACTTTATGCTTGACACAAAAGAGGATAAGGTGTACGTAAATGAAATCAACACTATCCCGGGTTCCCTTTCTTTCTATTTATGGGAGGCTACCGATATGCCTTATCCAAAGCTCATAAATAAGCTTATTGAACTTGCATTTAAAAGAGGCAGAGAAAAAGAAAATCTAACCTTTACCATTGATACAAACATTTTGTCAAATGTTTCCTTTGGTAGCAAAGGTGCAAAGGGAAGTAAATTTTAATGTTAGACCTGCTTATTAAAAAATTTGTAAAAAACTCTGAACGAACCGAAGATATTACCGTCAGAGAAAGCTTTGGAAAGCTTTCGGGTGTTATTACCATTATCTGCAACCTGTTTTTGTTCGGCTTCAAACTCCTAGCCGGTATTATCTCAGGTTCTATATCTATTACCGCAGATGCTCTTAATAACCTTTCGGACATGGGTTCCTCTTTAGTTGTGCTTTTTGGTTTTCACCTTGCAGCAAAGCCTGCCGACCCTGACCATCCTTACGGTCACGGAAGAATTGAATACGTTTCGGCCTTTATAGTATCGGGACTTATTCTTCTTGTGGGCTTCGAGCTTCTTAAAAGCTCCTTTGATAAAATCTTACACCCACAGGATATAACCTTTACCATTTTATCTGTTGTAATATTGGCCGCTTCTATACTTGTAAAACTACTGCTCTATTTCTTTAATAATGCCCTTGGAGAAAAAATCTCCTCAAAAGCATTAAAGGCTACAGCGCAAGACAGTCTTAACGACGCTCTTACCACTTTAGCCATTTTAGTTTCGGTAATAGTAATGATGGTAGCAAAAATCAATATAGATGCTTATATCGGTCTTGCAATGTCTCTGTTTATCCTTTATTCAGGCATAAAGACTGCAAAAGAAACGTTGGACCCTCTCCTTGGCGAACCGCTTGACAAGGAAACCGCCTTGGCTATAGAGAAGGAAATTATGAGCTTCGATGGATTTTTAGGAATCCACGACCTTGTTCCTCACAACTACGGTCCGGGAAGATGCTTTGCCTCGGTTCACGTTGAAGTCCCCGCAAATACAGACATAATAAAATGCCACGAGCAAATCGACCTTTGCGAAAAGCTTGTAGCCGAAAAGCTTGGCATTACCCTTACAATACATATGGACCCTGTGGAGACCGACAATGAAAAATTAAATACTGCGAAGGGCAAAATGCTCACAGAGCTTGTGAAAATTGACCCTCGCCTTAATCTACACGACTTTAGAATGACCCCTAAAACAGACAAACAGACCAACCTGATTTTCGACGTGGTGTTGCCTGTAGATTTTTCTATTTCAAAAAAGGACTTAAAAGAAAAAATCGGAGCAATCGCAAAGTCTATTGACGAAACCTTTGTTTGCGTCGTTGAATTTGACCTTGATTACACCGAAAAGAAATAATTAATATAATAAAATAAAAATAGCTCTTGACCACTGTTTCTTTACACAGTTTTTCCGGTCAAGAGCTATTTTTGTTCACTCTTAATATCCAACATCTTTTTTATACCTCTCTTTCCTTGGTTCCCTTATTTTCGCCACACTCTTTAACACTTGCTTTAGCACTATTTTGCTTAACCCGTAAAGCGAGCATCTCTTAAATGTTGATGTGAAAAAACTAAGGTTATATGAAACTCTTACTCAGCTTTAAGGCTCTTACAATCCTCTTATTTCGCAGTCTCCTTTTAACTGCAGCTATTACCTTCCTTGCCTTAAAATCTTTCAGAGTGCTTACCTGAACATTGGAATCAACCTCTCTTTCTGTGTCTTTAGTATAGCATATTTTTACCCCCATTTCTATTGACAAATAAAATAAAGTTTTAAGCTGAAAATTGGCTACAAAGGAGAAAATTTTTTACATAGCGTAAAAACTCTTTACAAATGTAAAATTTTTTGATATAATAATTTTGTTAGGTGTTGAAAAACACCCTTTTTATTTGCAAAAAAAGCACACAACCTAAGTTGTGTGCTTTTTGTTGTTTAATAATTTTATCCGCCGAGATAGGCTTCCTTAACCTTCTCGCTTTGGGATAGCTCTTCTCCTGTTCCCGAAAGCACAATAGCGCCGGTTTCTAGAACATAGGCTCGGTCAGAAATAGCAAGTGACTTGCCTGCATTCTGCTCAACAAGAAGAATGGTTGTGCCATCCTTGTTGATATCTTTGATAATATCAAACACTTGGTCAACAAGCAAGGGTGAAAGTCCCATAGAAGGCTCGTCAAGCATTAAAAGCTTTGGTTTGCTCATTAAAGCTCTGCCCATTGCAAGCATCTGCTGTTCTCCGCCTGAAAGGGTTCCGGCGATTTGGTTTTTTCTTTCAGCAAGACGTGGGAAACGCTCATAAATTCTTTCAATATCGGCCTTAAATTCGTTATCCTGTTTTCTTAGATATGCGCCCATAACAAGATTTTCATAAACTGTAAGCTCCTGGAAGACTCTTCTTCCCTCAGGAACCTGAGACATACCAAGATTTACAATCTTGTGGCAGGGCATCTTTGAAATATCGTTTCCATCATAAATTACTGTTCCGTGGCGTGCAGGGATAAGACCGATTATGCTTTGCATTGTGGTAGTTTTTCCTGCGCCGTTGGCGCCAATAAGGGTTACAATTTCTCCCTCATTTACCTCAAAGCTAACCCCTTTAAGAGCATTAATAACGCCGTAATAAACCTCTAAATCTTTAACCTCTAATAAAGCCATAGCGTTATCCTCCTATGTATGCCTTAATAACCTCAGGGTCATTAAGGGCGTCTCGTGTTTTGCCCTGTGCCAAAACGGTACCGAAGTTTAAAACGGTAACCTCATCACAAAGGCCTGAAACGAATTTCATATCGTGTTCGATGAGTAATATTGTAACGTTAAACTCATCTCTGATAAACTTAATAATATCCATAAGGTCTGCAGTCTCGTTAGGGTTCATACCTGCCGCAGGCTCGTCAAGACACAAAAGTCTTGGATTGGTAGCAAGCGCACGGGCTATTTCGAGTTTTCTCTGTTTTCCGTAAGGAAGATTGCAAGAAAGATTGTTTCTTTCCTCCTCAAGTCCAACTATACGAAGAATTTCCTTAGCCTTCTGCCTCATAGCCTTTTCGGTTTTATAATAAGAAGGTAGTCGGAAGATGCTAGCGAACACTCCACACTTAAACTCCGGCCTATTATGAAGACCTACCATAACATTACGAATTACAGTCATATTGTTGAAAAGACGGATGTTCTGGAAGGTTCTTGCGATACCCTTTTGGTTAATTACATCCTGAGCCTTGCCTGTAAGGTTTTCTCCATCAAGATAGAAATTACCTGTGGTAGGCTTGTAAACACCTGTAAGCATATTGAAAACGGTAGTTTTACCTGCGCCGTTAGGTCCAACAAGACCGTAAAGTTGTTTTTCCTTAATTTCGAGATTAAGGTCTTGAACAGCTTTAAGTCCGCCGAAGGAGATGCCGAGATTTTCTATTTTAAGTACTGTTGTCGACATTATTTACCCTCCTTTTTAGGCTTATCAGGAGTGTAGGTAGTCTGTGGCTGAAGGTCAACCGACAAAACCTCATCCATACTAATCTTAGTAGGAACTCTGTCCCATTTTGCCTCATCATCCTTACGGTCTGCAGGACTATGCTTTCTGAACCTATCAAGTAAAACCTTTAAATTGTGGGTTTCTCTGAATCCCTTTAAAGCAGGTGCATTGTTGTAAATTACAAGAATTATAAGAACAAGAGCATAGAATAGGTCCTGAAGCACCGCAAGGTCACCTGTAAGAATAGTCTGAAGCTTAACGTCAAGGAAGGTGATAAGTGTAGCGGCAATAATTGAGCCGTTGATAGAACCCATACCTCCGAGAACTACCATAACAAGTATTTCGATAGAATAATTGTAGCTGAATTTGGAGCTTTGAACAGTATAGTTACTAAAGCTGTAAAGCACACCTGCAATTCCTGCAAAGAAAGAAGAAATGGTAAATACTATAAGCTTGTACTTGGTAACGTTTATACCTGTAGCCTTAGAAGCAATTTCATTGTCACGAATAGAGGTAATTGCTCTGCCGTGCTTACTTCTGATTAAATTCTGTAAAACCGCAAGGGTTATAAGAACAAAAACAAAAGCAATAATGAAAAGAATGTCTTTATCGTATCTTGGTGTTTCAAGTCCTAAAGAACCGCCAAAAGATTCTTTTTTGGTATTCATAAAAATAGAACGTACAATTTCGCCAAAAGCCAAAGTTACAATGGCAAGATAGTCACCCTTAAGTCGAAGGGCAGGCAGTCCGATAACCGCACCGCAAAGAGCCGCAATGGCGCCGCCCACAATCATAGACACTATAAGGGTTAAAAAGCCGTCGCCCATAACAGGCTCTAAAAGCAGGGATGCTTTACCACCGAGATATGCACCGATACACATAAAGCCGGCATGTCCCAAAGAAAGCTCTCCGAGGAAACCTACAACAACGCTTAGAGATACCGCAAGAATTATTGCGATAGCAATTTTCTCAAGAAGATATACTGTTGAGGAAGAAAGGGCGCCCGTAAGAGACATAACCCCGAAAACAATCATCGCTATAGCAACAACAATGTAATTTATAAAATGTTTCCATTTAATTTTAGCAAACATATTAGCCATTATACCTTCTCCCTCCTCTTTCTTCCTAAGATTCCCGAAGGTCTTACAAGAAGGATTACAATAAGAATTAAAAACTCGATTGCATCGGTGTAAGGAGCGATAACAGGAATTTTAAAGGAAATAGCTTCTACAACGCCCATTAAAAGTCCGCCAAGCATAGCGCCCGGTATGGAGCCGATACCACCGATAACTGCAGCGGTAAACGCTTTGATTCCCGGCATTGCGCCAAGGGTGTTGGAAAGACTTGGCGATTTTAAAAGCATAAAGAAGCCTGCAAAGGCGGCAAGTGCCGAGCCTATAGCAAAGGTAATGGTAATAATACCATTTACGTTTATTCCCATAAGCTGTGCCGCACCCTTGTCCTCTGAAACCGCAATCATTGCGCGACCTGTTTTTGTGTATTTTACAAAAAGGCTTAAAACCAACATAATTACTACGGAACAACCTAAAGTAATCAGAGTGTAAACAGGAACCTTTAGTCCGCCGAACTCAATATTTCCAAGGTCTAATAGAATGACCATCTTTGGAGCTGAGCCGAAAATCATCTGTGCGGTGGACTGCAAAAGATAACTAACGCCTATAGCGGTAATAAGTACCGCAAGAGGAGATGCACCACGTAGTGGCTTGTAAGCGATTTTTTCAATGGTAATTCCTAAAATCATACAAACAACAACGGCGAAGATAAGTCCGATAATGGGATTAGATAGAGCGGACGCCATTGTTATAAAAAGCATATACCCGCCCACCATAATTACATCACCGTGGGCAAAGTTAAGCATTTTAGCAATTCCGTATACCATCGTGTAGCCCAAAGCAATCATAGCGTAGGTACTACCGATGCTCATACCGTTAAGTAAAGTCTCAATAATTTCCATAATAATAACCTATTTTTTAATATATATTAATGATAATTTGCCGGAGCAGAAAATCTACACCGGCAAATCATAAACAGTAAACTTATGTTGAGATTGGCTTATTTTGTAGCCTCTTTAAGAACGTATTTGATAGCGCCCTTAGATACGTAACCGTTATCCTGCCACTTGATGTCAGAACCGGTAACGCCGGAATAAGTAAACTCGCCTGTAAACTGCTCTTTTAGGATATCAGAAAGGTCAGAAGCAGAGATTGTTACAGGAATTTCCTTACCTGCTTTAATAGCAGCCTTCATAGCGTTATAGATTGCATATACGCAGTCGTAAGCAGAAGCACCGAACTGGTTAAGAGTTTCTGCATCATATTTTTCTGTATACTTCTTGATAAACTCTGCAGCTGCACCTTCGGTAGCGTTTGAGTCAAAGTGAGAAAGCATAGAAATTTCCTGAGGAATGGTGCTAAAATCTAACTGACCTGCAAGACCGTCGAAGCCGTCACAACCATAGTAAACTGCATCTGCAGCGATTGTGTCCTTAGCCTGAGTCATAAAGATTGCAGCAGGTTGATAGTAAATTGGCATAAAGATGAACTTGCACTCTTTGAGTGAAGAAATCTGAGTAGAGAAGTCAGAAGCATCTCCGGTAAATACAGTCTCAACTACAGAGATGTCAGAACCCTTAAGATTTTCTTTGAACTGCTCGTAGATACCATTTGAATATGGGTCATCAGACTTGTAGAATACACCGATGCTGTTAAGACCAAGAGTCTTTACATATTCTGCAGCAACTTTACCCTGGTTACCGTCAGCGAAACACATCTGGAAGCCGTTTTCATTCTTAGGAATGTCATCTCCGGATGCAGAAGGTGTAAGGAAAAATACGTTGTCTTCTACAGAAAGGTTAGAAAACTCGAGACCTGGTGCAGTTGTAACTGTACCGAGAGAAGCCTGCATACCGCCCTCTAAAAGTGAAGCATAGTTTGCTGCAACCTTGGTTGCGTCGTGCTGGTCATCAAGAGCAATAAACTTAAAGTTCACGCCGTTTAGACCGCCGGCAGCATTAATCTCGTCAATTGCCATCTGAGCAGAATTCTTAACTGCTACGCCGTATACTGCTGCAGGACCGGTTAAAGGACCTGAAACACCGATAACATACTCGGTATTGTTTGCTGTGTACTTAGCTGCGCCGCAAGCAGTCATTGTAAGTGCGAGAACAACTACTACCATTACGGCTAAAGCACGCTTTAACATTTTCTTCATAATAAAAACTCCTCTTTTCATTTTAATTTTGCAAGGAAAAACAAGGTTTTTCGGCCTTGTAGCGCTTTACTTCTGTAAAGTATTTCTTTTAAAAAAGTATATCACTATGTTTTTTAAGTGTCAATACTTTTTGTTATAAATATATATTATAAAATTGCAACAAATTTTTGTTGTTGTTTTTAAAATTTTATGTTATAATGTAATAAATGGTGCCCACAAACACCAAATTTTACAAAAAATCGCACTTTCTCTATAAATTTTGAATGGATGTGTTACGGTTTATGATTAAAGAAGAGAGAGAATTCGAAATCAACATTGCCGAAATTTTATGGGCCTTTTGGAAAAGGCTATGGTGCATAATTTTGGCCGCTTTAATTTTGGGAGGAGCAAGTTATTTTTACACAAAAGCAACTGCAAAACCCACCTATAATGCAGGTGCAATGCTTATTATCAACAACAAGCCTGATGGCAGAGATTACTTGTCATCCGACCTTATCAATACTTCTAAGGAACTCGCTAACACATATACGATCATTATTAAAAGTCGCACCGTGTTAGACGAGGTTATAAGTGATTTAAACCTCGATATGTCTTATGATGCTTTAGCAAAGGCTGTCTCGGTTTCGACTGTAGAGGAAACTCCGGTGCTTAAAATTAACGTTAACCATAGTGACAGAGCCACCGCTATTAAGATTGCCGACAAAATTCTGGCCATCTCCCCCGATGTTATCGTTGGAGCTATGGACGTAGGTTCGGTAAACGTGGTTGAAACCACCTCTGCCCCTTACGACCCATATATCCCTTCGGCTGTAAAACCGGCAATTACCTTTGCTTTTATTGGCGCTCTTTTGGTTTGCTTTGTTATTGTGTTGATAATAATACTCGATAACACCTACAAATCGGAAAGGGACATTATAGATGATCTGGGTTATCCAGTTTTAGGCGTTATTCCTACATTAGAGTTAAGCAAAACTACCGTTGAGAAAAAAAGCGAAACTACTTCAGTTAGGGGGAATTTATAATGTCAATTTTTAAACAGAGAAAAAGAACAAAACGCACAACGCACCATGATATATTAACAGAAAATTCTCCTTTTACTTTTGCCGAAGCTTATAAAGCGCTGAGAACAAACTTTAACTATGCCGCATTAAACGGACAACATAAAAAGATTGTTGTAACCAGCTCTATTCAGGGCGAAGGCAAGTCCAGCGTTTCAATAAATTTGGCTGCAACCCTTGCAGCCAACGGCTCAAAGGTTCTTCTCGTAGACGCAGATATGAGAAACCCTTCCGTCCATCGTTATTTAAGAATCAAACGCCCGGCTAACACAGGACTTTCTTCCGTTTTGGTGGGAGATGCTCCTTTGGAGAACTGCCTCTTCCAAACACCTCACGGCTTCACAGTACTCTTGGGTGGCCCTGTCCCCCCAACACCTGTTGAGATGCTTTCCTCTAAAACCATGAAAGAACTTATGGACTTTTTCACCGAGCATTATGATTATATCATTTGCGACGCTCCTCCTGTTGGTGTTGTTACAGATGCTGCTGCATTAAGCCTTATTTGTGACGGTGTCTTGTTTGTAGTTAAGCAAAAATATGCCACAAAATTACAGGTTCATAATGCAGTTCAGAAATTAGAATCTGTACAGGCAAATATTTTGGGTGTAGTTATGAATCAGTATAACATTAAAGAAGATTCCGGCAAAAACTATGGTTATTACCGATATAGAAAATATTATTATAAATACGGTGACAACAACTAATGCATCGCTTGTCATTAACCGACATTCACACCCATATACTGCCAAGCATAGATGATGGCGCATCAGACGTAACAGAAGCTCTTCAGATATTAAGAATGCAAAAATCAAGCGGCGTTGACAGGGTTGTATTAACCCCCCACTTTGATTCACAAAAGCAGACGCTTGAAGACTTTTTAGTCAAGCGAGAATTTTTCTTTAAGCTTCTTATGGAGAGTTACGACGAAGCCACCATGCCCGAGCTTCGCCTCGGAGCAGAGGTTGTTTATTCTCCCGAAATTTTAAAACTTGACCTAAGACAGCTTACCCTTTGTGGTGGTGACTACCTGCTTTTAGAATTGGACGACCTCGTTATTCCGCCTCATCTGGACGCAATAATATCAGAGCTTACAATGATGGGCATTACTCCTATTTTAGCCCACGTTGAGCGTTGCCTTTATTTTAGAAAAACTCCAAAATACCTTTATGAATTAACCCTTAAAGGAGCTATTGCTCAAGTAACGGCAGATTCCATATCGCCTTGTTACGATAAAGGCTTTTGCAAGGCTGTTTTGAATAAAGGCTATGCACATTTTGCCGCTTCGGACACTCATAATACTAAAAAGCGGCCACCTAATCTGGCTGATAGTCTTAAAGCCCTTTCAAACGAGCTTATCGACTCTATGGAGGCTTCTGCCCGTTGCGTTTGGGACAATGCTCCCCTTTATCCTTTTAATTATCAAAAAATTTCTAAGATTTTCGGCAAGTATTATTAATATAAAAAAGACCAAGACGATGACTTGGTCTTTTTTTGTGGGTTAAATCAGCCCATACCTAATATAAAAACTAAGCCTCCTTGCACTGACAAGGAGGCTTTTAGCATTAACCCAATAATTTCAATAAATTTTCAAGAACTGTAACGCAATCGCCCACAATCTTATAATCAGCTACCGAGAAAATAGGAGCTTTAGGATCGGTGTTGATTGCGATTACGGTTTTAGCGCCGCCTATACCTGCCAAATGCTGAACCGCACCGGAGATACCGCAACAAATAAGCAAATCAGGAGCTACGCTGTAACCGGTCTGTCCTATCTGACTGCTGTAAGGACAAAAGCCCATGTCAACCAATGGACGAGAAGCGCCCACTTCGCCGCCAAGCTTATCAGCTAACGCCTGCACCAGCTTTAGATTTTTCTTTTGACCGATACCTCTGCCGGCAGCAACAATAATCTTGCTTTGGCTTATATCAGCGCCTTTACTGATAGCGGTTTCTCTCAGCAGACGAACTAAGCCAGCTTCGTTGTTATACGGAATTGCTATAGGCTCACTTAGAGGAGTCTCTACAGGCTCAGGTAATGGCAATACTCCGGGACGAACTGTTGCCATCTGAGGACGATGTGTAGCAGTTTTAATGGTAGCCATCATATTTCCGCCAAAGGCCGGACGAGTCTGTAAAAGCAGACCGCTTTCGGCTTCGATGCTTAGTTCAGTACAGTCAGCAGTTAAGCCTGTGCCTAATGCAGCAGCTACTCTGGGAGCAAATGCACGTCCAAAAGGAGTAGCGCCAACTAAAAGGATATCGGGCTCAAATTTCTGAGCCAAATCTATAAGGCTATCGGCATAAGGTTGTTCCAATTTATCTGCCAAAGCGGGACTGTCACTGCAAATCACTTCATCAGCGCCTGCGGCACCAAGAGTTTTAACGGCCCCCTCGGGAATTTTGCCAAGAACAATAGCGTAAAGAGGTCGGTTGCTTTCTGCAGCCAGTGTTTTAGCACGTCCTAATAACTGCATACCTACAGGCAAAAGTTCGCCTGACTGAACCTCACAAAATACCCACAAGGCTCCTTTTTTAATCTGCTCCATAAAGCACCTCCTTAATAACTTTTGCCAGTTCTTCGGCTTGCTGTGTTTCGCTGCCTTCTATGGTCTTTGCCTGACCTCTTACAGGAGGTGTAAATGTACGAACAACCTGTGTAGGAGAGCCCTTAAGACCGCAACGTTCTGTGTCCGCATTCAATGCTTCGGCAGTGAAAAGCGGAATCTCTACGTCACGTCCACGTAGCATACCCGGGATAGTTGCCAACTGAGGCAGATTTTGCCCCTTTACTACTGTAATAAGTGCGGGTAGAGGAAGATATAACTCTTGCTCCACTTCATCCCATACACGACGTACAACTAAATGATCCTCTGCAGCTTCTAAAATCTCGCATACGTCAGAAACGTGTGGAATACCTAAATGCTGTGCTAATTCAGGGCCGATTTGTGCGGTATCGCCGTCTACAGCCATTTTGCCGCAGACAATCAAATCTGAACCGCCCATTTTTTCAATGCCCAAGGAAAGAGCATAAGAGGTAGCTAATGTATCTGCACCTGCAAATGCACGGTCAGACAGCAGCACGCCGCCGTCAGCACCACGACTTACAGCATCACGAAGCACCCTTTCCGCAGCCGGAATACCCATTGTAATAGCGGTAAGTGAGCCACCGGTCTGTTTGCGGATATCAAGAGCAGTCTGTAACGCATAGAGGTCAAAGGGATTGGTTACCGCATTGTTAGCGGTACGCACGATAGTTTTGGTGAGCGGATCAATACTAGCCGTAGCAGCGGCAGGTACCTGCTTCATACAAACAAATATTTTCATCTCTCTACCTCCTGTTGCGGTGCGAACAGATTGCCGCGACCAAGCATACACTTTGGATCAAATGTAGCCTTTAGCGCTGCCATTTCGCGAATGTGGTCTTCGCCGTACATAACCTCTAAGAAGGGGGCTTTCAGTTTTCCAACGCCATGCTCGGCAGAAACTGCGCCGCCCATACGGGAAACTTCTGCTGCCCATCCGGCAAGCAAGGCTTTTCCTCGGCTGTATTCATCCATATCTCGTGGAAGAATATTTACGTGAATGTGATTATCTCCAATGTGTCCCCAAGCTGCATGCTGCAAGCCCTCTTTTTCGAGTGTAGCATCATACAAATTCATAAGGGTTTCAAAAGAGTCATCAGGTACAGCTAAGTCGCCGCCTACCTTAGTGATTTCAGGGTAGTTGCGTTTGCTGCGCTCTACCTGCATATTAACGCTTTCAGGAACTGCGTGACGGAAGAAATGTAACACGTCACGGTCACTGTCACTGGTTGCCACCCAAGTCATATCAGGGTTGCCGCCTGCCTGAGCACAGTTGCCACTCAAGGTTTCAAGAAGGGCGTAAGCCTGTTCTTCGCCATCGCAATGCAACTCAGTATAAACTGCACAACCGTATTCTTTAGGAAGGAAGGGAAGTCCTGAGAAAGCGGTATTTTCTGCCTTTTGTTTACGCAATATATCTAATGCGCAATCATCAAAATATTCGATAGCTGCAATTCCTTGAGAAATATTCTTTGTAAGTTTTGTGTATGCAACTGCTTCAGATTGTGTGGGGAAGAAACAGGTGATACCCCAAGTCAAAGCAGGTACAGGTAGTAAGGATATTTCAATCTCGGTTAAAATTGCAAGTGTTCCGTCACTACCGATTAATAAGTCGATTGCATCCATATCCTCGTGACAATAGTAGCCGGAGGCATTCTTACATTCAGGCATCTTATATGTAGGAAGTTTAACGTTAATGGTGCTTCCTTGCTCTGTCGGCAAAGAAAGCTCCAAGCCTTTAGCAAAGATTTGTCCTCTGCTCAGAGAAATTGTCTCTCCGTTTGCTAACACGCCACGTAACGCCTCAATGTGTCCACGTGTAGCACCGTAATGGTAACTGCGTGCACCCGAAGCATTGCAAGCCACCATACCGCCAATTGATGCGGTACTCTCTGTGGGGTCAGGGGTGAACATCAAGGAGCCTGCACGACAGAAGGCTTTGTAGGTTTCTTGTGACTCTTCATCCCAAGCATCCATACTAAATGAACGAGCCGCAATAGATTTGTTAAGCTTCTGAAGGATAACTCCAGGCTGAACGGTAATGTAGAAACGGCCGTCCTCAGAGCGCATACCAAGCACTTTGTCCATTCTGGACAGGTTGAGTATATGGCCGCCAAATGGTACGGCAGCAGCAGCAAGACCGGTACGGCTTCCCTGCACTGTAACAGGAGTGCCTGTTTTATATAGCTCGGTCATAATCTCGCACACCTGTTCATGTGTTTCGGGGAAGGAAATGCTCTCTGCGTTACCGACCTTTTTAGATTCGTCACGCAGATATTCTTCATCTGCGCTGACTAATTTACGAATAAGTGTTTGTTCCATATTTTCACCTCGGAAACTAATCAAAAACGAACATCCCGCCTTTAGAGTAAGGCGTGGATTATTCGTATTTGTTTAAGATTTTATATTAATATTTTCATAAGTTCTGCAACATTTCCATCAAAGGTAAGTACCATATCTATGATGCTTTGGATGTTCTGCTCGGACCTGCCGGCATACATACCAAGTTCAGTCACTTTAGCACGGAAATCTTCTGTAGTCATAGGCAGTTCCGGCTCGCCAAGAGCATAGTCTGCTTGAGCTGTAAAAGCATCGCCATTCTTCATAGTGACGGTGACACGTGCAGCACGTTTCTTAGGCACCCAAGAAGTCATTTCAGGATCTTCTTGAACACTGACCTTTTTTGTAAGGGCTAAAATATCAGGATCGTTTAGGGACTTCTCACTAAACGAGGATATTCCTACCTTACCGGTGATTAGCGCCAACGCTATGCAGAAAGGACTAGACATTCTTCCTGCAACACCACTAGGTATCTGAGTGTGGTCGTGTCCTTTAACACCTTGACCGTACATTTCCACAGAAATTTTTTCTATATCGTGCCAGTCCACACCATTATCATTGACCGCTTTGAGAGCGGCATATATTGCACCGTGTGTGTGCCTGCAGGATGAAAACGGCTTATGATAACTGCCGCAAATGTTGTAATTGCTGTCATACTCAAGAGAGAGAACTTCCGGCTTGTAGGTCTCACACGCCGAGTGTAGGAAACCGAATTTACCCTCCAAAGTGTCCAATGGTCCTTGAAAGCCTGCTCGAACAATGAAAGCTGCCGTAATACCGGCGTTGGTTGCACGACCGATATTGAAAGGCTTTAATGTGGAGACGTTTTCTTGCATTTCCAAAATACCTCCGGCGCTTGTGCAAGCGGCGGCCAAAGTGGACCTGAATTGTTCTTTGTTAAAATCAAGCAAAGCGGCTACACC
This sequence comes from Clostridia bacterium, assembly GCA_017521125.1. Lineage (GTDB taxonomy): Bacteria > Bacillota > Clostridia > Oscillospirales > Acutalibacteraceae > SFWF01. The sequence goes on along the minus strand of JAFXDV010000002.1, from coordinate 29,141 downwards.
AATAGCAGCACCAATAGTACCAACCGTACCTGAGGCGTGAAAACCACGAGAACGGTGACTGGGTTGAATGCAATTACCCATACGAATTGCTGCCTCATATCCTATGACAATACCACGTATAGCATCATCCATAGTTAAATTTTCCTTTTCCGCTACGGCTAAAACAGCAGGAATAATGGCAGAACCTAAATGCACTGTTGAAAAGCGGTGACCATCATCAAAATCGTGAGCGTGACCACTAACACCATTAACCAATGCGGCGTTCTGCAGAGATGCCTTGCGTCCCAAGCCAAGTACTGTTGCTTCATCTCCTGAAAACAGATTCAGGTAGCTGCTCAGTTGATTTTCCAACAATTTGGCACCTGCAAGCATCGCTCCAACTTCGTCCAGTATACACTTACGAGTTTCTTCTTTTACCTCAGGCGGAATCGGTTGAGATTTTAGTGTGTAAAGTGTGTGTATAAAAGTATCTGTTAAATTCATACACCAGTCTCCTTTAATAGAATTAGCACAGGAGATTATTCCTTTATGTGCTGCAATGCATCATAAATGATTGGCCAATGCTCTTCAGGACGCTTGCCCCATACAACCATCATACAATCTACCAACTCTTTTATTCCCTTGTCGCTGGTATCCAAGCCCAGATCCTTTAAGGACATTGGCTGACCGATGGCCTTCATAAAGCGGGCAAAGTTCTTGGTTTCATATTCGCCACGCTCATAAGCATACATAGAAGCCTGACATCCAAGACCAACAATTTCTCCGTGGAGCCACTCACTTGTTTCCTCTGTGTATTTTGCTTTACAAGCATAATAGAGAGCGTGAGCAAAAGTTGCACCCTTACCGTTACCGCTGTGAATGAGAGAATGATTGCTGTAATTTACCGCCGCAGCAATAGCTGTGGTAGCAACGTTTGCGAATACGCAAGCATCCAAATCATCTGTAACCTTATGTTCAATACAGTCACGATATGCCTGTTCGCCACGGTTGAGAATAATCTCGTTAGTTGTACCTGCCATTACCTTAGAGGTATACATGCCAACAGGGGTATTGTTAACTGTATAAGACTCGTCCATAAAGCCGGTCTCAATATACTTAGCAAAAGCATCTGCCATACCTGAAGCAAATAGCTTTACAGGAGCATTAGCTATAACCTGTGTATCGATAACTACGCCATCAATCTCAGAGGAATGCCAGATACGGTCGATAGGCTTGTGGTCAGGTGTGTACATAACACTCATTGCCGACCAACAGTTGAAGGTTGCTACAGAGGTAGGCACGTTAAGTACAGGCAGACCGCTACACTTACCGGAAGCTTTTGCCATATCTACTACCTTACCACCGCCTGTGCCGATTACCAAATCTGCCTTCTGCTGTGGGATAAGGGTATTCTGTAAATAATCTAAAGTTTCATAGGTACAATCAGAGGTCATTGTGTAGAAATAGGGTTCAACACCTGCATCCTTTAAGCTTGCCTCCATTTTAGCACCAACAGAATCAAGCGCCTGTTTGCCTCCTACGATTAGAGCCTTGCGACTTTTGAGCTGAGCGGCTTCTCTACCAACAATTTCAATGGCACCCGGAGCCTGAATATATCTTCCGCAACCAAACTTCATTGGTTTGAATTCGTTACTCATATCTTGTTCTCCTTTTAAAAATTACAGTTCTACGCTTGCAATACGAGGCTCAAAACAGCAGCCCGGACGCATTGCAACCACACGAACACCGCTTGCTCTCTGAGGTCCTACCTTCATAAAGGTGGCAAGAACGGTAGTTTTGCCGTTAAGACCTAAAGGACCAACATCGGTCTCGTTAACCTTGTCTGTGATATAACGTTCCATTTCATTCTGTTTATTGAAATCGCCGTAAACCATAGCCTCCATCATAAGAGCTGTGGCTTCATACTGTGAGCGACCTACACCGATAGCAACGGCGCAAGGTGTACAACCCAACAGTTTAGTAGCATCCTTGGTGCGAGTTACGATTTCATCAAGCACTACCTGCATACTGTGCTTGTGGAAAACTCGGTGAGTGATACCTCTGATAGCAGGGCCTCCACCTAACATAAGCACGTGAACACGGAGCACATCCTCCTCAACCTCTTTGATGAGGAAGGGAGCAGTATCTAACGCATCTGAATCGGGGCTGATGCCGCCGGACATATCAATACGTTCCTTATCGTTGCCCATAATCGCCATAGGACGACCCGGAAGCTGACGAAGACCTTCACGCACACCATCCTGAATAGCAGTCATAAGGCTGCCGCTGAGCGTGCGGTTTGGACCTATCTCAATAAATACATGGGGAATACCTGTATCATCACACAGAGGGCTGCGATTACACTGAGCAACCTCTGCATTTTCTAAAATGGTTTCTAAATTCCATTTAGCACGTGTTAGTTCCTCAGAGGCAATAGCACGACGGTAAGCCTCTTTTTTGTCCTCACGGAAGGTAGAACCGGCTCTGACCAGTGTATCCGCCACCTTGGCGACTACTTCATTGTAATTAAAAGACATGGTTGTTTCCCTCCTTAAAACATACTCTCACCGTGGGCAGCGGCGATAATGCAAGGGAATTCTTCAACCTGCAATTCATAAAACGCCTCCATGCCCAGCTCAGGATGTGCCACACAGCGTTTAGCTAAGACCTTGCTGTTAAGCAGTGCAGTTACCGGAGCGATAACTGCATATACTGCATTGTACTGCTTGAACATCTCAATAGTCTCAGGCTTCAAAGCGCCTTTACCAAGATGCATACGAATACCGGCGGCAGTAAGCTGAGGCATAGTACCCTCGATTTCCAGCTTATTGCTGGATGTAGGACCAACACCTGCAGGGCTAACTGCGGTGTGGAAAATTACACTGCCCTGCAAGTGAATATCATTTTCTTCTAGCGAACCTTCATCAATCATCTCTACGATTTTTGGTAGAACTGCGTCACGACCAGCATAGATAATACCGGATACATTTACAATGTCTCCTACCTTCAACTGACTGAGCACTTCATCTGTGAAGGGCGCTGTTATTGTCTTAATTTCCATATTAAGTATCCCTTTCTGTTCACAAATTTCGGGGACTTCAATTGCTTATTAGTGATTTAAAGAGCCCTTGGGTGAGTACTTAGCCTCTGGATAGTAAGCATCGATAACACGCTTAACAAGTAATACCTGCTTAGCACGCTTCTTAGCATCTGCCTCAGTAGAATCCCAGCTATGTGTCTGTGCAACAGAGCCACCTGTCTTCAAATAGATAGGAGATGCAACACGGATCATTTCAGGAACTTCGTAATGACGGATAAATCCACCTGAAGAAGTTGGGTTCTCGGTGTGGCAGTCAATAGGAATATCAATAGCAGAACGAACTGCTGCTAAGTGCTGTAACTGATAGTCACGAACGATGTTGAAAGAGTCTGCGCCGATATCCTGTAATAATTTAGCAGAGCAAGGATTGCCGTGACCGGAGTGAGCAGACATCTTGAATTTGCAATCTTCAGGGAGAAGACCTGCTTCACGAGCCTTGTTTAATGCCCACAAACAACCCTCATCATATACAAGGAATGTGCGTGCGCCAAGACGTGCAGCACGGCGTACGTCTTCGATAGCACGAACAACCTGATCCTGACCACGTAGACGGTAACCCATACGTACGCCTTCAGGGCTCTTAACAGAAGCACTTGTATCTGTGGTTGCACGAGGTCCGATAGCGAGTACGAGTTCTACCTGATACTGTTTTGCAAGGTCTACCATAGCGGAAATTTCGCTATCTGATAAAGTCCAGATACCCTTGGTCTGTGTTACACGGTGAATGTAGAAGCCTAAACGATCGATCTCTTCAAGAAGTGCCTTCATAACGTTAGGGCTCTGAATGCCTGGCACCTCAAAACGATACTGACAACCGTCATCGAATGTCTTCTCAGAATCGGGTAACTGATAGAGGTCGCCACCTGGCTGACCGAGGGACTCTAAAAATGCTCTTGTTTCTTCCATTGTGTTCATAATAATTTCCTCCTAAAAAATTTATATTTTATTTTTTAAAAAACAATTTAATTAATCTCGCTTGATTTGGCGAATTACATCGATTACCGTACCATCACGATATTCTACGATACAGGTAATCTTATCGGTTGTTTCAACCGGCTTTGGAACACCTGTCAGGGAGTAGGCAGTTTTCAACAAATGTTCAATGGGAACTGTTTTAATTCCTGCTTGCTCCAGATCTTCCTTAATCATCTCATAGTTTTTATGTTTGGGGTTTAGTGCAATTCCTGCTTCGGTAACCACAACTGCTACAGATGAGCCCGGAGTACAGCAGGTAAATACCTTTTCTACTACAGAGGGTATTCTTCCGCGAATGATGGGAATTGTCACGATTGAAATATCCGCACCATCTGCAACGTCGGGGCCGCCACCAAGACCGGACATCATCTCACCGCTTGAACCGGTAAGAATGTTGATGTTAAAATCAACGTCAATCTCGAGGGCTCCCAATACGCCAAAGTTCAGTTTGTCAAGGGAACAACTTTTGTTGAACATATTGGCATACATAGAATTGTCTATCTCAACAATGTTGGGGTCATCCGCCATTGCTTTGGCAGCCACAGCATCAAAAGATTGTGAGCACAAAAGCGTGCGTACAAGTCCTTTATTATGCATTTCTACAATATTTGCGGTCATACCGCCCAATGCGTAGCTTGCTTGGATACCTGCTTTTTCTGTATGTTCAGCAAGGAAATTAGTGCAAGCAATACTTATTGCACCGGCTCCTGTTTGGAAAGAATATCCATCCTTAAAAAGACGGCTTGCAGCAATAACGTCTGCTGTACGCTGAGCAATCAGAATATCACGTGGATTCTTGGTCATACGGGCAGCGCCGGCACCAATCTTTACAGGGTCGCCGATTTCGTCAACCTTTACCACGTAATCTACATACATTTGAGAGATTGAAATAGGTACGCAAGGGTATGGAACTATATTGTCGGTAATAACTACTACGTTTTCAGCAGAAACCGCATCAATAAAAGAGTAACCCAAAGAACCGCAGGCGTTAGGTCCTGTCTGACCTGTACAGTTGCCGAAATCATCTGATGCAGATGCGCCGATGAAAGCAACGTCAATTGACAGAGCGCCTGTTTCAATAGCGTGTGGGCGAGCACCGTGAGGTCTAAGTATTACAGGCTCAGAAAGGTCCAAGCCATCAACAACTGCATCACCCAACTCACCACGGATACCGCTTGCTTGGATACGGTCAATAGTGCCATCCTTCACGAAGTCCACAATAGAGGGATTTTTGATATTAACAACGGCACTGGGGGCAAAGCGAAGATTTTTAATGCCCAATTCTTTAATGGCTGTAAGTACCTGTCCTATAATCTTGTCACCCTCACGGAAACTGTGGTGAAAAGAAATTGTCATACCGTCTTTAAGACCGCACGCCTCAATAGCCGCTTTTAAATCTGGCATAAGCTTATTACCAGCAGCACGTTTACTAGGCTTTCTGCGTGAACAAACGGGTTGCTCTGCTTCAATAGCTTCCTGTGGGCCGGCGTAAGGCTTTACTATGTAATCGCCAATCTTTTCAGGTAATTCTCTTCCTACTGCGTTTATCATAGTTGATCACCTCCGATTTTAATACCGGCAGCTTCTGCCTGTGCCAAGGTGGTGCGTGCACGCAACTCCATAGGCTTATCAATCATACTGCCATCTAAGGTGACAGCACCTTTTTTCTGCAATTTTCCTTGCTCTACTGCTTCCAGCACTCTAAGAGCATATTTAATCTCCTTCGGGCTAGGTGTAAAGAAAGAGTTAACAATGTCAATCTGTCTTGGATGAACACAGGTTTTACCATCAAAGCCCAGATTACGAGTCAGAGCAGTATCCTCTTTCAAGCCTTCGATATCGTTAATATCGGAGAAAACCGCATCTATAGCTTCGACTCCTGCGTGGCGACAAGCAGTCAACAAGGCATTACGTGCATAAAATATTTCTGCACCCGCTTTGGTTCGGTGTGATTTCATACTTGCAGTATAATCTTCAGCACCTAAGGCAAGCGCTACAATTCTAGGATCGGCGGTAGCAATCTCATAAGCATTTATAAGTCCTAAATATGACTCAATATTGCACCACACCTCAATCTTACCAACCTCCATGCCGGCGGCGGTCTCGATTTCGGTAATTCGCTGGCATATACGTGCAGCCTCTTCAGGATATTCTACCTTTGGAATACGAATTGCGTCGGGGCGGGCACGAACAGCTGCCTCTAAATCTTCATCTATGTACTCTGAATAAATACCGTTTACACGTATAAGAACGTATTTATCAGCAGGTCGGTGATAGCGCACGGTATTGTATACAAGCAAACGTGCGGAATCTTTTTCCGATGTGGGCACAGAATCCTCTAAATCATAAACCAAGCAGTCCTCGTTATAAAACGCAGCCTGAATCATATTGATTGCATTGGCACCGCTGGCATAAAGAGAGGTTCGTTTCAGTTTAGCAGTTTGCATAACTAATTTTCTCCCTCCCAATCAAATTTGGTTTCTGTTGCGCGGCAACAAGCAGCTTGTGTACGTGCACGTATAATCCAGTCCAAAGCGCCTCTGTCTGCCGCATTCACAACGGCATCCTTAATACCAAAAGATTCCAGAACTTCGGTTATTGTGGCAATAATAGAATCACCAAACTGTGCGTTCACTACACTTTGTAATTGGATCTCCAGACCTTTATTTGGGTTTGGCGAAATGCTTATCTGGATATCACTAGATTCCAGTGTTCCAACCATTACGGCCTGTTTAATCTCCATAACAACACACCTTTCTGCAATATACACAATTTTATCATATATATTTTACACTAATTTGTGCTTTTTATCAATTACATACTAATAGTGTATGCTTTCACAAAACTTTATGCATATTGAAAAAGCATATAAAAAACGGCACCTGAAACCGTAAGGTCCAGATGCCTGATAAATATCCTGATTTATATGTGGTAAAATTCTTTAGCAAAGCTTTTGAATACCGTTTCATCTTGGGTTAACGGCCGCTTGTGCCAGTAAAGCTTCATCTTCCAAGGAGGACAAATATTGTCTATTGGAATATAGCGGATATCTGAACGGTCATTTCTGCCAATACGCTCGGTACTGAACGCTACTCCCATTTGCTCCTCCACAAGATTTCGGTAAAACTGGTATGAACAGGAGGTTGCGTTGGGGAACGCCACACCATTTGCATCGAAGAGTTTGACAAAGCGTTCGTATTGGGCGGTGCCGGACATAGGTAAAAACAAGGTTTGCTCTGATAATTCATTGATTCCAACAGAGCTTCTGCCGGCAAACGGGTGCTTTGGGTGAACCATAACCACCGGTCTATCCTCAAACAAAAGCACGCTTTCTAAATCGTCTGCAAATGAGGCGGGGATATCCGCCTCCTCCGCCAATATAAATGCATATTGAGCAGAAAGAAAGCCAAAAGACCGCTTGTCCAAATTCAGATTCGTGCAAGAAAGGGTATATTGTGGGCACTCCTGAGAAAATTCTGTTATGAGATCCATCCACAAATTTGTGGTGGTTGTGGCAATCCAAATATGCTTTTTTTGCTGCATGGCATTTTGTAAAAGTTCTTTTTTCCCACACTCCAGTGCGTCGAACATCTGGTTAACATACCGCAGAAATATCTCGCCCTGAGAATTAAGTTCAATACGCTTGGCAAAACGGTCAAACAGTTGCACTCCCAACTCCTTTTCAAGACGGGAAATAGAGTTGCTGAGAGCGGGCGCAGAAATATACAACGCTTCTGCTGCTGCGGAAATTTTCCCAATCTCCGCTACCGTTTTAAAATACTTAAGCTGTAGCAATTCCATTTTTGCACACCTCATCCAAGCATAATATCAACTTTATTATACACAATAAAAATTAAAAACACAAGACAAAAAAAGAGCGCCGAGAAAACTCTGCTAACCTCAGCGGTTTTTAACGTAGCGATGGAAAATTTTATTGATGTATGGTATAATAAATTAAACGAAACACACAATGGAGGCCTGACCATGAAAAAGGCGCTAACCGTAGTCGATACTATGAAAAAACTTAAAGGATGGATACTAATGCTTTTCATTTCACTTTCTTTGTTCGGTATGACCGCTTGCTCCGATGGCGGCGCCAATACTTATGAACAAATCACGCCTCAAAAGGCGAAAACGATTATGGACACCGAGAGCGATTATATCATTATCGATGCCCGCACCACCGAGGAATTTGCCGAAGGGCATATTGCGGATGCAATTCTCATCCCTGAATACGAGATCGCTAACCGCGCCGAAAAGGAATTGCCCAATAAGGATGCGCTGATTCTCGTCTATTGCCGCAGCGGCAGACGGAGCAAAATCGCCTCCGAAGAACTGGTCAAACTCGGTTACACCAACGTCAAAGAATTTGGCGGCATCATCGACTGGCCGTATGAGATTGTGAAATAAAACGCTTGACTCTCACGTTGCGTCATAGTGTATACTCCTTTTCGTGAGGTGATAAAAGTGAAAATGCAAACGGGCGAGTTCGCAAAACTCGCAAGTGTCAGCGTCCGTACACTACACTATTACGATGAAATAGGTTTGTTAAAGCCCGCCTTTGTTGATGAGCAAAACGGCTATCGATTTTATGATGAAACCTCTCTTGAACGTATGCAAGAGATCCTGTTTTATCGTGAACTTGATTTCAAACTGAAAAGCATTGCAGAGATCTTATCATCTCCCGATTACGATAAGCAAAAAGCACTCGCCGAGCAGCGAAAACTCTTAATTCTTAAAAAGGAACGATTAGAGCGAATTATCGATGCTTTGGATGGCGCTGAGAAAGGAAAAATTACAATGTCTGCATTTGATAACAGCGATTATGAAACCGCCCGCACCCAGTATGAAATTGAGGCGAAGAGGCGTTGGGGCGAAACGACCGCCTATAAAGAATACGAACAAAAGAGCATCAATCAAAGTGTAAACGATGGACTGATGACCGTCCTCGCCAAATTCGCCGAGTGTATGAAGGACGGACACGCCGCCGCTTCCGAAGAAGCGCAAGCGTTAGTGAAAGAACTGCAAAATTACATTTCTGACAACTACTACAACTGCACCGATGAAATTCTCGCAGGGCTCGGCCAAATGTATGTCGCTGACGTGCGTTTCAAAAACAACATTGACCAACACACCTCAGGCACCGCCGCCTTTATTAGCGAAGCCATCGCCGCCTATTGCAAAAAATAACACCCACTCAAATTGAGTGGGCAAAAAATAAAACTTGACGAACCGATGGTGGAGATAGTGGGGATCGAACCCATGACCTCTTGAATGCCATTCAAGCGCTCTCCCAGCTGAGCTATACCCCCAAATGTAAGTTCGTCAAGTTTTTATTTATGAAATTATGATATGGGGTCCGACTTTGAGCGTTTGGCGCTCCCATCTGAGCCACGCCCCATACTGTACATATAATATATCATACGCACAAATAAAAAGCAAGCGTATTTTAGATAAAGTACTTGACAAAGCGAAAATTTGGTATATAATATGTTATGTTGCATTGGGGAATTGTGTAACGGTAGCACGACAGACTCTGACTCTGTTTGTTGGGGTTCGAATCCCTATTCCCCAGCCAAAAATAATAGTTCACCCTTTAGGGTGGGCTATTATTTTTTGTTTTCTTGAGGCAATACATAGGGATTCGAACAAGGGCGGTTTGCCGCAAGGCAAATTGCAACCTTTCGGTGAACGGTTGCAAAGCCCGTGGGCAACGAGCGTTAGCGAGGCGATAGCACACGGTAGTGTGCGGAAAAATCCCTATTCCCCAGCCAAAAATAATAGTTCACCCTTTAGGGTGGGCTATTATTTTTTTGTGTTGCAACTAATATAGGGATTCGAACAAGGAGGGAGCGAAGCCGTTTTCTTTAAACTGAACACTTGGGGCGAAGATTCGTTTCTAAATAAATTAACGGAGCTTCTATAATCTTTCTTCTTATTGACGGGGTACGGTGCGTTCTTGCCTTTGCCGATGACTCCGAGTCATTTGCGGCAAAGTCTTCGTGCTGCCGACTCGGGCAGACCGAAAACCCTATCGCAGGTTTTCGTCTGCTTCGACGAACCCTACGGGTTCGACCACACGTTAGAGTGGCCAAAATAAAAACACCCACCGTTTGGTGAGTGTTCTTATTTTGGTGACCCGGACGGGATTCCCCGTCTGCTTCGCATACTTATGGATTGTCGACCGTTGCCTTTGGCAACAGTACCCGACTTCACCGCTCTGTCTAAAAAACAGTTCACTGAACTGTTTTTCTTTACGACAGACCCTCTCGGGTTCGAATCCCCGTTTGAATATAAAAATAAGAACACCCACCGTTTGGTGAGTGTTTTTATTTTGGTGACCCGGACGGGATTCGAACCCGTGTTACCGCCGTGAAAGGGCGGTGTCTTAGGCCTCTTGACCACCGGGCCAAAAATGGTGGCTGTAATTGGACTTGAACCAATGACACTCCGGGTATGAACCGAATGCTCTAGCCAACTGAGCTATACAGCCATAAGCGACTGATACATTATACATTCTTTTTCCTGATTTGTCAATATCTTTTTTTATTTTTTTCTAAATTTTAGTTGTTGCGAAAAAGGGCGAAAAGTTGTATAATTATTATAGTATTTTCAAAAGGAGTTTTGTTATGCGTTTCACTAAATTTTTATCCTTAATTTTAACAATTTGCATACTTTTCACCCTTTCGGCTTGCGGACAAAAAGACCTGCCTCCCGATGAGACTTCAAGCACCGTAGCCCAAGAGGTCAAGAGTCTCAACCGTCTCACAGGCGAAGCTCTTGAAAAAGAGTCTGACAAAAACATCAGACCGGTTGCCGTTATGATTAACAATATATCTGTTGCTCAAAAAGTTCAGTCGGGCGTTACATATGCTGACATAGTTTTTGAGACCGAGGTTGAAGGCGGAATTACTCGTATGATGGCAGTATTTTCCGACATTTCTAAGGTTGAAGGAGATATTGGTCCGGTAAGAAGCGCCAGAGTTGTTTTCCCTCATATCGCTATGGGCATTGGTGCGGTTTACATTCACGCAGGCAGTGATACCGATTATTGCACTCCCGAAATGGAAAGACTTGCAACCAATAGAATAGATATAAATAACAAAGCACAATATTCTTTCAGAAAAAAGAACGGACTTTCTACTGAACACACTATGTTCACTACAGCAGACCTTTTAGTACAAGGTGTAAAAGATCATAAGTTCGAGGAAGTAAAAAAGACCGAACCTTTTGCTAACTTTGCTAAAGACGGAGAGATAATTACTCCCGCTACCGGCACCGCACTTAACCTTAAAGTCCCCTTCTCTTCAGGCTATGTGACTAAGTTCACCTACAACTCAGAGACCGGTAAATACGATAAGAAAAAGCCATCAGGCAGTTGTTCTGAGTCCTACAATAACGTATTTGTTTTAAAAACTCCTATGTCCCATTATCCCAGCGGCAAAGAACGCAAAATCGACCTTAACGGCGGAAGCGGATACTACATTTCTAACGGCGCATACGAGGAAATCAAATGGAGCAAGGGCAACGCCAATGACGCCTTCACCTTCACAAAGGCTGACGGTTCAACCCTTACAGTTAACACAGGCAGCTCCTACGTTTGCATATTAAAGGACTCTGCAGACCCAAGCTTTAGCTAAAAAAAAATCCCAAGGCTTTACGGCCTTGGGATTTTTTTGTACTTTTCTCTGGTCGCCATTCCGCCCCTAATGTGCCTCTCGCTTTTATTTTTCTCCAAAACCGCTTTAACCTGCAAATAAAGTTCAGGCTCCTCAACCTTAAGCCTTTCGCTTACATCCTTATGTACCGTAGACTTAGAAACCTTAAAAACCTTAGCGGCAGCTCTCACAGTGGCTCCGGTGTCAAGAATATATTCTCCCAGTACCACAGCTCTGCCCTTATAATCTCTATTCATATAAATCAACTCCTAAAAGGACTGTTCAATTATATGAAAGAGAATTTTAAAAAATACCCACAAAGCAAAAACCTCGATGATTTCTCATCGAGGTTTTCTGATTTCTTTTTATAACAACACCATAAAAACATAATACATCAGCGGCAAGGTAATAACCGCCAAAATGTTTGATATTACCGCCATAGAGGCTCCCGTCTCGGTTTCTCCGCCATATGTAGCAGGATAAACGATGGTGTTCAGTCCTAACGGACAAGCAAAAGCAACAAGAGTGAGACAAAGAATTTCATCAGCCGTTCCGACTGCCTTTAGCGCTAACAAAACTACTGCAGGAATAATAATTAGTCTGAAAAGTGAAGCAAGATATACTTTTTTATTAGTAATTAGTTTCTTTATGTCATATTCGCCAATTACAACACCCGCCAAAACCATAGCCACAGGACCCATACATTTAGAGGCGTTATCTAACGCGTTGAGAAGGAATGTGGGAATAAAGGCTTTCGCGCCTACAAGTCCTAAAAGTATACCTATTACAAGGGATATTAAAGGTGGCGTGAGAAGTCCTTTTTTCAGATTCTGTAAAAGCCCCGTGCTTTTCTCTTTGGGAATAAGAACATAAAGTCCCCAGGAGGCACAGAAAACGGTCAAAGGAAAGGTAAACATAGTATATTTAAAGAACATTTCCTCTCCCCAAACGCCCAAAATCAGAAAATTCCCCATAAAGCCGTAATTGCTGAAAGCCATTGCGTATTTATAAACGTTTTGGCGGTAAATAAGCTTCGCATCCCCTTCAGTTTTAGCCACAAAAATGCGAGACAAAGGATAAGAAATACCAATTGCCACAAGGATAAGCACCAAGCCATAAAGCATAAGTAGGCTGTTTTCCTTAAAGGTCTGGGGGGTGCATTTATTTATCTGATTTATAAGATTTAAAGCAGGAACAAACAAATATGTTTCGGTCTTGGATAAAATCGACCCTGCGCCGTTGGGCACTATATTCTTTTTTCTTAAAATAAATCCCGCTACTATTAAAAGTGCCATTAGCAGCATTTGATTTAAAACAAGGGAAAAAACGTCCATTATTACCTTCCTATCCTAAAAACGTTCTGTCGCCGTATTGACCGTGCCAATCGGCATCGAATCCCTGAATTGTAGCATCGGTCATCGAGTGAGAAATAATTGCCTTGAAGATATCTGCGCTTACTGTAATAGCGTCGCAACCTGCTAAAGCGCACTTATGAACCTGCTCAACGCTCTTAAAACTTGCGGCTAAAACCTTACAGTCAAGATTATACATTTTGAACTGCTCAACAATTTCAGCAACGACTCTTGTTCCTTCGCCAACAATGTTATCAAGTCTGTTTACGTAAGGAGCAACCCATTTAGCTCCGGCCATTGCTGCAATAAGAGCCTGAGGTGGAGTAAATATAGCAGTCATTGTAACGTCGATATTCATACTTTTAAGTATCTTTGTAGCCTTTAATCCCTCTTCGCAAATAGGAATTTTAATAAAGAAGTTTGCGCCCATCTCTTTTTTAAGGAACTTTGCTTCCTCAACTATGTCCTCTGCCTTTTTTTGAACGGTTTGAACGTGAATCATTTTATCGGGACCTATAATATCTCTAATATCCCTGATTCTCTGCAAAAAGTCGGTTTTTTCTTTAGACAGTAATGTAGGGTTTGTAGTTACACCATCCAGAGGGAAAAATTCATTACAATATTTAATCTCCTCTAAATTACCGCCATCCATCATATATTTCATAAAATTTCATCCCTTTATCAGAACTTTAACATAATTATACACTCCTGAATTTACCTTTGTCAAGGAGTCTAAACCCTTTTTGGCAAAAAGGCCCAAAAACAATTGACAAGGTCACAAAAGAGTTATATAATTGTAGAAGAAATGTAGAGAGAAAGGACAGTTTCACAGTGTTAAAAGATTTTAAAATCAAGCCTCCTTTTTTCGAGGTAGGCCCCAAAGCTCTTCTTTATGGAGAAAAAATGTTAAAACTTGCACAGGTCATCGATAAAACCGCAATGAAATATGACCTTGACGTAATTGTAACCCCTCAGTATACCGACATTAGTCTTTTGGCTAACAATACTGAGAGAATACTTGTTTTCGCTCAACATATGGACCCTCTCCCTGTTGGCAGAGGTTTAGGTTCAGTTCTTCCCGAGGCAGTAAAGGCTGCAGGTGCCGTTGGTGTTATGCTTAACCACGCAGAGAAGAAACTTACATTAGACGTTGTTGAACAGACAATCGCTCGTGCAGATGAGGTTGGTCTTGCAACCATCGTTTGCGCAGATACAGTTGAAGAACTAACCGCTATTGCGAAGCTTGGTCCTAACCTTCTTGTTGCCGAGCCTACCGAGCTTATTGGAACAGGCAAGACAAGTGATTCTAACTATGTAATCGAAACCATCAAACAGGTTAGAGATATTAACCCTGATATTATGGTGCTTCAGGGCGCAGGAATTTCTAATGGTCAGGACGTTTACAACACCATTAAGTTAGGCGCTCAGGCTACAGGTTCCACAAGCGGAATCTTAAAGGCCGCAGACCCCGAGGCAATGGTTGAGGAAATGCTTTATAACCTCCGCAAAGCCTGGGATGAAATGCACTAATATTGGAGGAGTAGACTGTGAATAAGGATGCTATTGCTGCTGCAAAGGCAGTTTACGACATAGAAAGCCAATGTATTCAAGGTATGGCAGAATACTTTGATGAAGAGGCTTTTTCCAAAGCGGTAGACCTTTTACTTAAAGCCGAAAGAATTGGTGCTTCAGGTTGTGGCCACAGCGGAATTATCTGTCAGCATTTTGCTCATCTTATGTGCTGTGTTGAGCAACCTGCAAAATTCATTTCTCCTGCCGAAGCAATTCACGGAGGAATGGGCTTTTTACAAAAAGGAGACGTTATCCTCTTTGCTTCAAGAGGTGGAAAAACAGGCGAGCTTTTACCAATTCTTGACATTTGCAAACAAAAAGGTGTAAAGGTTATTACCGTAACCGAGAATCTGGAATCTCCTTTAGCTAAGGGTGCAGATGTTGTTCTTAAACAGTATGTAAACCGTGAAACCGACAAATACAACTCTCAAGGCACAACGTCATCTACATCCCTCGCCGTTATTTTCCATATGTTGCAAACCGCAATCATTGAAGAAAGCGGATACAAAAACGAACAGTTCGCTCTTATTCATCCGGGCGGTGCCGTTGGAGAAAGATTAAATAAATAATTAAAATTTATATAAAATTTTCAGGAGGACAAAAAAATGGAATTTAAAGTTTATCAAAAGGAATTAGAGCTTCAATCCCGTGGTTGGATACCAACCTTCCACGACATTTCAAAAGAGGTTAAAGAGATTGTTGCTGCTTCAGGCATTAAAAATGGTACTGTAGCAGTTGTTTCTCACCACACAACCTGCTCTGTAATGGTTCAGGAGTGCTCACACGATATCGACAGCTTCGACCTCGAGTTCTTACAGCACGACCTTCTCGACATTATGAGAAAGATGATTCCTGACTTCGCAGAGGAGCATCAGTATCGTCATCCAGGTCCTATCCACGCTCAGTACGGCAGATGGGTAAACGAGCCTGGCGATTACTCAAGCATGAACACCGACGGTCACCTTCGCAGCTGCTTCTTCGGCAGAAGCGAAACCCTTACCATTAAGGATGGCGTTGTAGACGGTGGACAGTTTGCTCACGTTTACTTCATTGACTGGGACCATGTAATTGCTCGTCGCAGACAGGTTAACATTACCGTTATGGGAACAACCGAAGATGTTGAGTGCAGAAAGTTCAACGATGGCGCAGTAATCGATACTCGCCATAAGTTCACTGATGAAGAAAAGGCATATGATGTTCATTATGACCTTCAGCAGCAGAGATAATTATTAAAATCAAAGCTTAAAAGAGCAAAGGCGATTCCTTTGCTCTTTTTTTTTGAAAACACCCTTGATTATAAGAAGGAAGTTTGATATAATTTAATATATTTCAAAAAGGAGTTTTGATAATGATTTCAAGTAATTTATCTGACGTTCGCTCAGACATTAGAGGCGAAATTTTTTACAAAGCCTTAGATTTGGAAAAGAGCGGTCAAAAAATACTAAAGTTAAATACAGGCAATCCTGCCGCTTTCGGTTTCAAAATGCCTGAATCAATTAAAAATGCTATTACCGAAAATATTGATGCAGCCCTAGGATATTGCGATTTAAAGGGTATGGCAAAGGCAAGAGAGTCTATTGCAAAATATCATAGTGAAAACGGCATCAAAGGCATTTCTGCCGACGATGTTTTCATTACCAACGGCGTAAGCGAGGCGGCTTATATTTCGGTTACTGCCCTTTGCAGTCCGGGAGATGAAATCTTAGTTCCTACCCCTTGCTATTCCCTTTGGGTAAATATGATTCGTCTTTGCGGCGGCAAGGCAGTTTTCTACGACTGTAGAGAAGACAACGAATGGCAACCCGACCTTGAGGACATAAAGAAAAATATTACAAGCAAAACCAAAGGCATCCTTCTTATTAACCCAAACAACCCAACAGGTGCAGTTTATTCAAAAGAAATCGTTCAGGGTATATATGACCTTGCGCTTGAGCATAATTTAGTAATCTTCTCAGATGAAATTTACGACAGACTCGTTTACGAGGGAGCAACCCATACTCCTACCGCTTCACTGGGCAACGAGGTTCTGACCCTAACCTTCAACGGTCTTTCAAAATCTCACTGCATATGCGGACTTAGATGCGGTTGGATGGTTGTTAGCGGTCCTGAAGCTAAGAAGGTAGAACTTAAAACTGCCCTTGTTACCATTACTTCAATCAGACTTTGCTCAAACTCAACCATGCAACTTGCAATTCCTGCCGCGTTAGAAGACAGAGCATATACCGATGAGATGATTTCCAAAACAGGAAGATTATATCTCCAAAGAAAAGCCGCTATGGAAGCTTTAAATAAAATAGAGGGCCTCTCGGTTATGGAAAACAAAGCAGCTCTTTATCTATTCCCAAGAGTTGATACTGCAAAAATGGGCTTTAAAAACGACAAAGAATTTGCTTTAGAATTACTCCTTGACAAGAAAATTCTTATCGTTGCAGGAAGCGGATTTTACGCTAAGGATAATAACCATTTCCGCATAGTTGCTCTTCCAAAACCGGAAGATATGACTACCGCAATCAATGCCATCGGCGACTTTATAAAAGAACGCACAAAATAAATTAACGAATACAAACTGCCTGTTTGTAACAAAAAAGTAAAACTACCCGAAAAAGAGAAAACAAAACTCTCTTTTTCGGGTAGTATTTTTTGCAGTGATATTCTAAATACAGTACTTACGCCTCTCGTTTTTTGGGGAACAAGGAATATATATAACCACATAGTTTGCACAAAATAGTGTATACTCCATCAATCACGGCAGACAAAAGTATCGAGCAAACAAATACCGCAAGCACTACCAGCGGCATATAGATAAATCGGTCGCCGATAACCTCCACCTTGTCTGCCAGAAGAGCATGGAAGATTTGGTCGAAAATATAGGAAAGCAAGTAAGCACCAAAGGACAATTTGGAAATATAAAACAGAACCTTTGATATGCCCTTTGTAAAGAAATTTTCCTTTTTAAAACCAACATCCATAAGAATTGCAAATACCGCAGTAGACATAATCATAGCGGCGACACTGTTAAAACCGTTCCAATCGCTGAACAAATAGTTTTTGCCAAAGAAATAATGGTAACTATATGTGCCCATCAAAATATTTGCCACCACTAAACACAAAGCCCAAACCTTTTTGGGAAGCACTTTTGGAAATTCTCTTAGGTAGCATCCTATAAAATAATATGTTATGGGATATGTGTCAAGCCAATAATCAGGTATAATTTGTCCCTTTACATTAAGGACTGTTGGTATAACATTTAAAAAGGCCAATGTCAGTATTAAAACCGTTTTTTGAGCCTGAGATTTAAGTCCGTTATATGCAAGGTTCAAGAAAGGAATTATCAAAAATAGTCCTATGTACATTTCCACATACCAGGAATATAGCGGCGCAGAAAAACTTAATGTTTCTAACAAAAAGTCTTTAAACACAAATTCAGTTCCAGCCACATAGCAATTGTAAAGATAACAAACCAAGATTGCTAAAAAATATAAAACCAGAACCCTTATAATACCCTTGTAATATTTAAAGGATAAGGTCTTTTTGCAGACTAAATATCCACTTAAAATTATAAACAGCGGTACGCAAATCATAAAAAAGGTGCGTAAAAGGGTCATAATATACATTTTTTCGCCTTCAACAACATTACTGTAAAAACCGGCAAAGAAGAAGTGCACGCAAACAACACAAAACAATGCAAAAGATCTTATTAAATCCATTGCCATATTACGTTTTTTCTCCATAGTTATACCCCTTTTTCAAAATCATAGGTTATAAACTTTATTTCATAAGTTCTTCTGCTAAAAGCGAAATCTGCTCTATGTTTTCCTTCGTTAAACTGGAGAAAATTTTAATGTTATTTTCTGCAAATTCTAAGTTTTTGCTTTTTTCAAACAGTTGTCTCATTACCTTTTCTGCCATAGGCGCCCAGCTTCCGTTTTCAATAAAAGCAACCTTGCGATTTTGATAATTTCGCTCGGTAAGGCCTTCAATAAAGGTTTTCATAAAGGGGAAAATATCTCCGTTATATGTGGTGGTGGCAAGAACCATTTTGCCATATCTGAAAGCGTCTTCAATAGCCTCGGCCATATCGCAGCGAGCAAGGTCGGTTACTGCAACTTTCGGACATCCCAACTCTTTTAGTTTTTCGGCAAGAAGGAGAGCCGCCCTTTTGGTGTTGCCGTAAACCGATGTATAGGCAATAACCACTCCCTCGCTTTCAACACCGTAGCTAGACCAAATATTATATAAATTAAGGTAATATCCTAAATTTTCATTTAAAACAGGTCCGTGAAGAGGACAAATGGTCTTTATAGAAAGAGATGATAGCTTTTTAAGAACCGTCTGTACCTGTGCGCCGTATTTTCCAACAATTCCGATATAATATCTTCTCGCCTCGCACGCCCAGTCTTCCTCGGTGTCAAGAGCGCCGAATTTTCCAAAGGCGTCGGCAGAGAAAAGCACCTCATTTTTTTGGTCATAGGTCATTATAACCTCTGGCCAATGCACCATAGGTGCGGTATAAAAGCTCAAGGTATGCGTACCCAAGTTCAAAGTATCTCCATCACTCACAACCACGGCTCTGTCGCTGAAATCGGTGCCAAAGAACTGTTTCATCATAACAAAAGCCTTAGCCGATGCCACAATTTTTGCATCGGGATATTTTTCTGCAAAAAGATGAATGTTAGCCGAATGGTCAGGCTCCATATGCTGAACAATTAAATAATCAGGAGATTTACCCTCTAAAACAGCTTCTATTTTCTCAAGCCACTCTTTGTCAAATCCCTGACTTACAGTATCCATTACTGCAATCTTTTCATCTAAAATCACATAAGAGTTGTATGCCATTCCATTTGGTACAATATACTGTCCCTCAAATAAATCTACTTCACGGTCATTAACTCCAACGTATTTTATATCTTCTGTTATTTTCATAATCCTTCTCCATTTTTTAAAATACTACCTTTTTATTATATAGTATCTTCAAAAAATTATCAACAAAAAAGGAAAAGCAAGTGGTTAAAACCACTTGCTTTTGTTTTAATATTAGTTGCACTCTGCCTCTAATGGACCTGCAAGGTCTTTAAGGAAGAATAGACGTCCTGCAAGAGTTGGAATGTAAGAAGAGGTGATCCAAGGAGTCTTTCCGTAACGGAGAGTCATCCAAAGAGACATACCCTGCCACTGCATTCCACGACCAAGTGTTCCGTCTGCGCCGCCGATAGCATAGTCAGCCTTAAGGAAGAGGCCGGGGCCTATAGTGTTAGCTCTGCAAGGAACAAGTGTTGTTCTTGACTTAAAGCTTGTTAAAGCGTTCTGCTCAACGGTTAAAGGATGGATTTTAGCAGCAATTCTGTAAGGTGCCTTTTCCCAATCAGCTGCATTTTCATAATCTGCAGCAAAGGTTGGCTCCCAGAAAGCGATGTGGCACATTCTGCCGATACCGTAAACTAAAACAAGCTTTGCGCCCTCGGCTTTAAGTGCATCAATTTTTCCTTCATATGTAGGAAGATTTTCCTTTGTAGCAAAGTTTCTCTGATCCTTTGGAACGGTAAGGTCACCAAGTGGATTAAAGAGAGCCTGTTCCATAGCATACTGGAATGCACCTGAGTTATCAGGAGCAAGGGTGTTACCCTCTGCGTCTGCCCACTCATCCATGTTAAAGGTGTAAACGTGGTCGCAAGAAACGCCCCACTCTTTAATGAAATATACTACCCACTTATACATACCCATAGGTCCAACAGGGAGAATGAAAGCGATTTTTTCGTTTCTTTCTTTTGCAAGCTTAATCTGCATTGCAATCTCGTGACCCATGTAAGTTTCAAATTCTGCGAGTCCCTCGCACTTAATTGGGGTAAAGCCCTCGTTCCAATGTGGCTGTCTGTCGCAAATTGTTTCAGGCTCGCCGATACAAGCGTCGATTTTGTCAAAATCCCATCCTGCAGGATAGAATCCCTCAAGAGCAGAGCCCTTTACTGTTGAATTGAAATTCATACTTTTGTCCTCCTATGGTAAATATCTTTTGGTTGTGCCTTTTAGATAAACCTGACACTGTTTAAAGCCTTCTGCATAATCAGCTCCGCACTGGAAGCCTCTGTAACGGCAGCAGGTTTTAACCATATCAGGGAAATCAATATTGTCGTGGTCACGCATCCATACAATCTGTGATTCGTGACAGTTAAGCATCTCTAACTTTTTGTCAATGTGGTCAGATACGTCAACGTATTCGGTAGGATTAAAGTTAACGCCGCATAAGGTATCCATATAATAAATGGGCACCATCTTTGCCGCACCCTCTACCTTTGTATGATAGTTGGGAAGAGTTGCAGTAAAGCTTGCATCAAAAACCAAACGTGATACTGCATTGTGGTCAGGCATATAATCGTTGGGGTCATGTGTGATAATAAAGTCAGGATTTACCGACTTAATTATGTCTACAACCTTATCCCTAGCCTCTTTGTTGTTGTCATAGATTGCCAAATCGTCAAAACGAGAATGGATAACCTCAAAGCCACCAAGCTCTGCTGAACGTTCAGCCTCTTTCGCACGCATTTCGGTTAACTCATCAGGCGGAATAATTACGTGGCCAAGATTACCGCTGGATAAATGGCAGATAACCACTCTATCTCCACGCTCTTTACACTTGAGCAAAGTACCGGCACAGGCGATTTCCATATCGTCCGGATGACAGGATATACAAAGAACAGTGTACATAACGTTACCTCCTTTTTATTTTATTATACCAATTCTACTATTGCAAGGGAGTATAAAATCGGTTATAATATTTATAAAATCAGACAGTGGAGTGATAGCGTGTCGGATAATTTTACACCTGTAAGCTTTGAAAAAACCTTTAATATCGAGAAGATAATCACTATTTTCTATATGGAGTTTTCCAAAAACTTTTACTACGAAGGAGAAAGCCATGACTTTTGGGAAATGGTGTATATCGACAAAGGTGAAATGCTTTGTACTGCCGATAAAAACCGATTTGTGCTTAAAAGCGGCGAAATGACCTTCCACAAACCCAACGAATTCCACAACCTTTCGGGAGATAATAACACTGCACCAAACGTTAGCATCATTACTTTTGAGTGCAAAAGTCGTGCAATGAAATATTTTGAGGGCAAAATTTTCCGCCTTGATGCCAAGGAAAAGAGTCTGCTTTCCACCCTTTTTGAAGAGGGACTTTCCTGCTTCAAACTAGCAGATGAGACCAACCCCCTTTTGCAAAAGCTTGAAAAGGTAGAAGGTGCCCCCTTCGGTAGCAGTCAGATGACCAAAAACCTCCTGGAAATCTTCCTTATAAACCTTTGCAGAAACAAGGATGTTTTAACCAAAAAAATGCGACGCAGCTATGTAATAGACGGCGTCGATGTGCCATATAACGTCAAGGAAATTCTTGATTTTCTGAAGAACAATATTTACGGACGGATCACAGTCGCCGATGTTGCAAGAAAGGTGGGAAAAAGCGAAAGCACAGTAAAGCAGCTTTTTTCTACCTATAGACCTGACGGAATAATTAAATATTACAACTCTCTAAAAATAAAAGAGGCGCGAAAACTTATACGAGAAAGCAACTATAACATAACCCAAATTTCCGATATGCTCTGCTTTGACACCCCACAATATTTTAGCAAATGCTTTAAGACTTTTACTAAAATGACCCCAACTGAGTACAAAAAGTCCATAATAAAATAAGAAATGCCGTTCTTAGAACGGCATTTCTTTTTACTCTGCATTTTCCTTGTCAAGCTTATAATTTCTGGCATAAAGACATAAATCTGCTCCAACCATTATTAAATTTAGCACGTAGAAAAAGAGCACGTACCACTTTGAAGCAAAAGATGCCATATATGCATCATTCAAAAGCTTTGAAATAACACCTGCTATGTAGCCGAAGAAAATGAGGCATAAAAACGAAAGGCTTTTTCCCTTTGTTGTTCTTTCCTTATAGGACTTCATAACGTTTAGCGGCCAGGAGGCACCAAAACTCACAATCATAACTACTTCTAAAATTTCTGCCATAATAATTCTCCTTTTACACCATAATAGCACTATACTGCCATAATGTAAAGCATTAAATAATTTACACAACTATAACTTGAAAGTGAAAGCATTCTGTAATATAATAAGCTACAGAAAGGATGTTTAGTTATGGAACTTTTGCAATTAAAATATTTTTGTGATGCGGCACAAACAGAAAACTTTTCAAAAACCGCAAAAAAATTTTTAGTGCCCCCCTCAAACATCTCCCAAAGCATTAAACGTTTGGAGACCGAGCTTAACACCCCTTTATTTGACAGACACTCTAATAAAATAAGGTTGAACGAATCCGGCCTTGAATTTTTCAAAAGCGCAAAATCGGCCTTGGACCTTCTCCAGAAAGCAAAAGATTCTTTGACCGACTCTGAAAAAACAGAAACCATTAAAACAAACATAAATATTAACCGCAGGGTAGTTATGGAGGCTATTGAAGATTTTAGAAAGCTCTATCCTCAGGTTTATTTTATAACCATGCACAATGCCCACAATTCTTCTGATGAATTTGATATTATTGTTACCGACAAAGAACTTAATTTGCCATATTTAAAAACCAAAGCGGCAGAGGAAAAGTTTCTCCTCGCCTATAACAAAAATTTCTTTAATTTCAAAAACTGTTCTGCCGAAGAAATGAAACACCTTCCATTTATTACAATGGGAAGTGGAAACAGCTGTCACGAAGCGACCGTCAATATATGTAATAGCTTAGGCTTTTCGCCCCATATTGTTTTGCAGAGTGAAGACCCTTTTTATATAAGAAAGTGTATTGAATTAGGACTTGGAATTTCTCTTGTGCCTGAAATTTCCTGGCGCGGTCAGTTTTTAGATAACATTGCCTTTAAAACAGTAGGTGACCATAAAAGAAACGTATACATATATAAAAAATACTCAAAGAGTGAATATTTAGATAAGTTTTACCATATGCTTATGCAAAAATTCTCCATTTAAAAAAAGCCGTGTTTTACACGGCTTTTTTGTTTAATATAGCTCCATCTTTACGTGCACAACGCCCTCTTCCAAGAATTCTCCTGAAACGGTCTTAAAGCCCATTTTTTCATAAAATCCTATAGCGTGTTTCTGTGCGTCTACATATATTTTAGAAGATTTCATATTTTTCTTTATGTCTTCTATCGCCCCACTCATAAGCTTAGCACCAAGGCCAATACCGTGGGTTATGGTTAGCACTCTGCCGATTTTTACAGCACCCTCTGCCTCATCATAAAAGGCTCTGAGATAGGCAAGAATCTTGCCTTCCTCTTCTAACAGGAAATGTCTGGAAACCTGATCCATTCCATCCATATCCTGACACCGCATACCACGCTCAACTATAAAAATCTCACACCGAGCCTTTAAAATCTCATAAAGCTCCTCTTTTGTAAGTTCCTCAAAGCTCTTCGCAACAAAGTTCATATCTATCACCTAAAAAGTTTATAGCATATCTAGAAATGTAGTGCTTTCTTGTGAAACACTAATTACAAGTTATGCTTCCGCCATTTCTGCTTTTATCGCCTCGTTATCTTTAATAATCTTCTGGACTCTTGCTTTGAGTCCGCTCAAAAACTCATGCCAACTGTTTGGAGCAATAAAAGGATTACCGCCTTCTTTAATTTGCTGTTCTCGTTTTTCAAGAGTTTTGTTGTTTCCGGGATGATTGCCCAAATGAACAACTACCGGTTCATCCCAAATCTTCTTAATGGAGTCCAGCATCTGTTGTGGGCAATCTTCAGGGTCCTCGTTATAACAAATATATGGCAGAGTAAGAGCGTTTGTTCCGGCGCCGCCGTACAAACCGGCCAAATAGGTCTTGCCGTTTTCGGTAACGTCAAAGAATAAGCTTAAAACACCCTGTGTATGACCCGGTGTCAAGACACAACGAATTTTCACATTGCCAAGCTCAAAGATTTCCCCATCCTCAATCTCATAATCGAATTCAGGTATTTTTGCAAACGGAAACAAACGAGTAACAACGTGAGCACGATGCGGCTTTTCTCTTATACATTCCGCATCAACTTTGCTTATGGCAAGCTTTGTTCCGTACATTAATCTGAATTCTTCCGATGCGCCAAAAT
Organism: Clostridia bacterium; assembly: GCA_017521125.1. Classification (GTDB taxonomy): domain Bacteria; phylum Bacillota; class Clostridia; order Oscillospirales; family Acutalibacteraceae; genus SFWF01. Next base: position 4,405 of record JAFXDV010000002.1, on the reverse strand, counting down.
GGTCCGAATGACCGTGGGTATGAATAATCCAACGCACGTTTGCAGGGTCGAAACCTGCGCGCCAGATACTATCTACAAGAAGATGTGTGGCGCCTAGATAACCCGAATCAATAACGATAAGTCCGTCGCCTGTATCAATAAGATGTATACACACCTTTTTATCGCCAACGTAATATAGGCCGTCGGCAATCTTAAAGGGTTCGATTCTCGCAATAGAAGGATTAGTGTAAAATCCTTCGTTGCGTTTGTCATAATTAAGACGAAAGTCTTTGTATTTCTCAGCTAAAATTTCTTTTTCTTTAGAATTCATAATTTTACCTCCCCAAAGCTCTTCGCAATAAAATTCATATCTATCACCTAAAAGAATTATAGCACATTAAATAAGGTATAACAAGAAAAAGCACTGCATACGCAGTGCTTTTTTCATTTTCTATCTTTGCTTTGCCATTTCTGCAATTTCGGCTTTTAACGCCTCGTTATCCTTTATAACCATCTCAACTCTTTTTTTGAGATTGCCCAAAAACGTCTGCCAGCTGGCAGGGTCAATGAAAGGATTGCCGCCTTCTTTAATTTGCTGCTCTCGTTTTTCAAGAGTTTTGTTGTTTCCGGGATGATTTCCTAGATGAACCACTACCGGCTCATCCCAAATCTTCCTAATGGAGTCAAGCATCTGTTGTGGGCAATCTTCAGGGTCCTCGTTATGATTAATAAACGGCAGAGTAAGTGCGTTTATTCCGGCGCCGCCGAACAAACCTGCCAAATATGTCTTTCCATTTTCGGTAACGTCAAAGAATAAAGTCAGAACGCCCTGTGTATGACCTGGGGTCAAGACACAGCGGATTTTCACATTGCCAAGTTCAAATATTTCCCCATCTTCAATTTCATAATCAAATTCGGGAACCTTAGCGAAAGGAAATTTCTTGCTGTCTATGTGGGCACGATGTGGCTTTTCTCTTAATCTTTCCGCATCAACTTTGCTAATTGCAAGCTTTGTTCCATACATTCTTCTGAACTCTTCCGATGCGCCGAAATGGTCATAATGACCGTGAGTGTGAATGATCCAACGAACGTTTTTAGGGTCAAAGCCTGCACGCCAGATGCTATCTACAAGAAGATATGCGGCACCAAAATAACCCGAATCAATAACGATAAGGCCGTCGCCTGTATCAATTAGATGTATACACACCTTTTTATCGCCAACGTAATATAGACCATCGGCTATTTTAAAAGGCTCCATTCTTGCAATAGAAGGATTAGTATAAAATTCTACGTAACGATCATCTATGATACGACGCATTTCTTTGTATTTTTCGTTTAAAATTTCTTTTTCTATAGAACTCATATTTTTGCCTCTCCAAAAGAATTTATTGAATATATTATAACACCTGCGCAAAAATTGGTCAAGGTATCTACGTTTCTTCAAGGAGCTCTTGTCTTGTTTTATCAACCTTTTTCTTTCCTAAATAATAGCCTAAAATTACGGCGCCTATTCTGAAAGTTAAAATTATCACGAAAGGAATTATTAATCTAAAAAGAGCTACCTCGCGCATGTCGGTAATCAATATTTCAGATACATAGCTTTGCCATAAAATACCCGACTCTGAAACACTTGCTCCCGCCGTATACATATGAAAACCGTTTAAATATGATAAAACAAAATGTAAAAATACACCTATAATACAAGGCGAAATGAAATCTAAGAAACCGACAGTTTTAAAATCTATTTTTTCTTTGTAAAAACAATATGTAATAGCTATAATTTCTATAACAAAGCCCAAAGCCGCAAAAATCCAGAGTTGTATTATTTCGTTTTCAACAACAAACCGAATTGGTGTCATAAATAATAAGAGTATGAGCATTGATGCAAAAATTGAAGCTTGAAACATTGCAAAATATTGCAAACCCTTTCCAATTACTCTTCCTGTGTGTTGCGCTCTTTGTTTAAAGCCTTCTGAAGAAACAAGCCTATACACTATATTCCATATGAACGTGTTGATAGCTAAAAACGCTAATACCGAGAGTAGTATTAAAATTATAGTGCCTACTATCAATGGTAATAATGGTGTTTCTATCGAAACAGCTATAGCCACAAAAAAGGGTAGAAGAATGGAAACGACTGCAAAAAGATGAGCTCTGCTTTCTTCTGCTTTTAATATCGTAAAATATGTTTTCCAAAAGCCAGAATATTTTATGGGGCAGCTTTTATCGCACACGCTTTTATAACGAATTATTCCAACTATTAACAAATCAAAAATCAGTGTTACTATTGCAAAAAGGGCTGTATATGTTGTTGGGAAAGTCGTATTACCTGATAAAAAATACCGAATGACGCCCATTATACCACATAACAAAAAATAATTAACGACGAAACCTAATGTGGTAAATATTTTCTTGAAATACAGTTTAAACATATTCATCCCCTCTTTAAATATATTATATCATAAAACCAAAGGTGGAAGCCTTTGTAGCGGCAAAGCCGCTTGCCGCATCGCAATGCGGCGGTTTTATAGATTCAATGTTCTTAAACAAAAATCGCAGATTTTTAAATGCTTTTGCATTTCGACGGCGTACCACCGCCGTCGGTTTAAGGTTATTATATCATAAATCTATTTCGCATACAACTCTCTCGGTCGAACAAAATGCAGTTAACAGCCGATTCGTCTGCCGAAACGGAGCCAAAGCATTCAAACCCGAATCAGATTTTGGGATAAGGATTTCACGCTGTGTCTTTGTTAAAATGCTCGCAAATCCGTCAGGATTTGCTGTGCTTTGTGCCTCACCCCACCATAAAATCCTTTTATCACAAAATTCTGCGACCTAAAAGGTGCAGTTTTATGAGTGGATTTTGGTGATGCGAAGCACATAAAGCTGTCGCTTATGTGCGACAAAGAGCCAAAAGATACCTTAAAACCGCCCTTTTAGGCTGGTTCGGGTTTGAATGCTTTGGCTACGGTCGCAAATTCCCTCAAATCTAATCTGAAAAGAACAAAAAAATAACAGATACTCAGAAGAGTATCTGTTATTTTTGGGCGTTTTGAACTTAGTGACACGAATTAAATGTGGCTGAAAACTGAAGATTTAAATTGTAATATTAAATAAAAATCAAGTTTTATCTATCCTTATAACAATAGAATTAATCTTATGATTTTTTGCATAGTCATAAACAAACGGAAAGGGTGGATTCTCTTGTGTTATCTACCTCCGAACAATAACATTCGCGTTATCTTATTTTTATCGACAATACTAAAAAATACATAGCAGATAACCGAAATTACTATTGTAAACAAAATCCATAATAAGAAATTCGGTTCAAAATCCGTCGTTTTATCTTTTAAAATAGAATTAAGGAAATAAACACTAAATATGTAAAATCCCATCGAGTATTTTGATATTTTATATACTATATCATCAATTTTTAATAAATAAGCACTCCTAAGATTACGTTCAAACCTGATTCAAAAAACCTATATAATCTATATCATCCATATACCGTTTTAGCGAAAAAACAGATTTATAGGTTAATATTTCACCGGGTTTGTAATCTTTTTTCAAAAAGACATCGTGTGTAACAACGTTTTTGCTGTTAGTTGGATTTTTGTCTGCGATAAGCATTTTATTTTTATATGGCAAAGCATCAAATCGTGCAATATCCTCTTCGCTTACAAACGCGGTCAGATATATAATGTAGATATTAGAAAAATCCACTCTTTTTCTTCTATCATTCCATTTGTTGTTGGCTTGCTCAAAAGTTTTGTAATGCATAAAGAAAACATCGACGGTCTTTTCGTTAAATTGCAATCGGCCAACCGGATACTCCAATTCAGAATCTTTGACCTCGGTTAAATCAACGTTTAAAAACCCTTCTAGATTTTCAACAAAGGTGAAAAATCCTTCTTTGTTAAAATATAAATTTATGGTTGGTGAATTAAACTTAAGCCCCAAGTTATGTGAAGCGATCCCCCCAAAACAATCGCTCGAAATGATGGAAGGATTTTTGTTGATTAAGTGTTTTCGTAGTATCTTATATCGAATGTTCCTAAAAGCTCTTATAACCACAAAAATTATTTTGCGGAGCACTTTTTTTATCATATAAATCCCCCTAATCCTCTGCAAATTATATGATAATTATAGCATATTTATTTGAATTTACAAGTATATAGTTCCTTCATATCTCGAAAAGATATTTCATACGAAGGTATTTCATTCGTTCCACAAGGAATGAATTTCATAAAAAACTCCTTGAGAAATCTCAAGGAGTTTTTTATGTCTCTCCTGTTCGAAAAAGAACTGGTGAGAAACCCTTAATTTTACTGGGTTTTGCCCAGTTTTTCTTTACAAATTAATTATACCATAAAAAATAACTTTCCGCAACAAAAAATTGCAGAAAGTTATTTCATTTTATATT
>JAFXDV010000014.1 GCA_017521125.1 Clostridia bacterium | reverse complement strand
GGATTGAAGACATTGTTGTTAAACACACCCATGAGATGATGATTGATGATAATGTTATTGAGGACATCGCAAGTATTGTGTTTAGAAATGCAAAGAAAGAAAATCCCGCAATACAACTACTTAAACAACGGCTTAGCGAAACAGAAAACGCACTTAATAATCTGCTTAGAGCAATAGAAGAAGGAATTATTACTCCAACCACAAAACAAAGAATGATTGAGTTGGAGCAGACGAGAGATGAGATTAAATTGAAGCTCATCAAGGAAGAAATGAAAAAGCCCACAATCACGAAAGAGGGCTTAGTATTATGGCTCAAGCATATTCAGAACATGAGCTTAGAAACGAAGGAACACAAACAGAGACTGATTGACATTTTTGTAAATGCCGTATATCTTTACGACGACAAATTGGTCATAACATTTAATTATAAGGAAGCAAGTAAAACCGTAACTCTAAAAGAGGTAAACGGTTCGATTATAGAATGCTCAGGTGCACCAAAAAAGACAGTCTTTGGACTGTCTTTTTTTTGCATTACAACAGTTTTGAGGCAAATATAAAAAACGGCTATTTCACTTGAAAAAGTGAAATAGCCGTTTTTATTCGATTACTTGGAATATTATAAATTCACCAATACACCTTCATCAGCAGATTTATGGATAGACTGCATAATTTCGGTAAGATGTCTTGCGTAGTCTAGGCTTACAATATATGGCTTGCCCTTTAGAGTTTCTGCAATCATTGTATAGATTGAATAATGGTCGCCGAAGATTTTGCCCTCAAGGGTAATGTTTGTTTTCTTTGTTTCAGTAACACTTCTGTATACGTTGGGGTCATCAGACTCAGGGTAAGAAATTTCGTGAATTTCCATATTGTTACCCTTTACGTAAATTGTACCCTTGTTACCCTGAACAACCCAGTTAGGAAGGTAATCAGAAATAATATTGTGGTCAACCTGAACGATGATGCCGCTTTCGGTAACCATTGTTGAGCAGAACATATCATCTGCATCGCCTGGATTGATAATCTGTCTCTTCTGAGCATAAACAGACTTAATGGGCTCATCTACCAAGCACATAGCCTGTTCAACGATGTGTGGGCCCCAGTTGTTTAGATATCCACCGGCATAAGCCTTAAGGGTCTGCCAGTCGCTACGTTTGCCGAAGGTCATCTGCGCACGATATACTCTGAATACGTCACCGATTACGCCCTCTTTAACGAGTTCCTTTAATTTTACAACGTCGGCACCGTCATGGCAAGGAATGAAAGGCATAACGATTACGTTGTTCTTAGCAGCTTCGTTAATAATAGAATCTGCCTCGTCGGTTGTGATAGCCCAAGGCTTTGTGATGAGAACGTTCTTACCTGCACGAATGAAGTCAAGTGCCATTGCAGTATGCATAAAGCTGTATGTAAGAATGATTGCAAAATCAAACTCATCGCTGTTTAAAAGGGTGTGATAGTCTGTAACCTTTCTCGCAGTTGGGAATCTTTCTGAATATTTGTCAAGAGCCTCCTGATTTACATCACAGATAACCTTAACGTCAAATTCAGGGTGCTTTTGAAGCACTGGTCCGTGAAGTTCGTTTGCGGTACGGCCGCATCCGATAATTGCTGTTCTGATTGCCATAATAAATTACTCCTTTTTTTGAATTTTTATTTATTAAGTGTCTTTTTAAGCATAGCAAGAGCTTTTTTCATGCTCTCTAAGCCATTGCCATTTTTTGTTTCGAAGGATATGGTACCATCGTAGTTTGTGCTAATTAGATTATCCAGAACCTTCTGTACATATTCGCTATAGTTATCCTCAGGAAGCATACGCTCCATTTCGGATATATGTACGTGCTTGAGGCTATCCTTATATTTAACAACGTCGTCAGGATTATCTTCGTTTGCCATCATATGAATTGTGTCGCCAAGAAGCTGAATTCTGGGATTATTAACTGCATTTACAACTCTCATACCGTCGGCTAAAGTGTTAATAAAGTTGCAAGCAGAAGCACGTAAAGGTTCCATTACTACTGTAATATCATACTTGTCACAAGCAGGAACGATTATGTCTTTGCAGATTTTTGATATTTGTTCATAGCCCATATCCTGTGTGGTTTTCTCGTCAAGCGCTCTTGCAGGCGCACTGCCAAATACCACTTTGTTTACACCCAGCTGTTTTAAACGGGAAAAGGTTTTTTCGATATAATCGGCAATAACCTTTTGGTCAATTTCCTCTCCTGTAACTCTTATTGTTCTTGGGAAAAGAGCGCAGCTGCACTCACAACCAAGATCTAATTCTTTTAAAAGATTTTTAAGTTTATCGAATTCCTCGTCAGAAACAGATTCAACCAACATTGCTCTCATTTCAACAAAATCAAAGCCTGCTTCTTTTATCATCTTGATAAGCTCATAGTCTATCTCTGTTTTCATTGGTGTAGAAAACTCTTTACAAAAGCCATATTTCATTTTTAATCCTCCTTAGGTCCATAAAATCTTATTAGTTTTAGTTTGCCATCAATACGGAAATTTTCACAGATGGAAGAAATAAAATATTGACTGCCGGGCTTTATGGGGTCACCGTCTATCTCTCCTTCGCCTTCAAGGACGTAAATGCCGCTGAAAACTCCGTCGGATTTCAGGGTTTCGGTGCCGTCAATATCTAACATCTCTAGTCTGAACATAGGGGTGTTATCATAGCCGACGATATTGTTGCCCTGTCTCGCTATTCTCCATCTTTCCTTGACTTGATTTTCAGGGAAGCCTTCGTAGGTAAAGCAGTCAAACATTTTTTCAAAGCCAAGACCTTGATGACACATAAAGTCTGCTACCTGAAGCCCCTTCGGTGTAATTCTTTCAGTGCGGACAGTATAGTCGGTAGGCTCTTGCACCTCAACTAAGAAACAGCCTGCGCCTATTGCGTGGGGAATTCCGCCTTCAATAAGGAAGGTATCTCCCTTTTTGACTTCAAACTTATGAAGGCAATTAAGCATTTCAGGGATATCCTGTCTTTCAAAAACATCTTCCCAATGCTCTCTTGTTATTCCCTCTTTAAAGCCAAAATAAATGCAAGGTTTTTCTCCGTCGATTTCCCTTCCGCCTAAGACGTGCCAACATTCAGTTTTTCCAAACTCAGAACTGAAAAGTTCTTTTGCCTTTTGCTTTGTTGGATGCACCTGAATTGTCAGTCTTTCGGCAGAGTCAATGATCTTAACAAGAACGCCAAGATTGTTGCCGAAACGCTCTATATGTCTTTTGCCAAGAGCGAGTTCGGGATTGTCGTTTACCACGTCTGCGAGGGTTATTTCAGTTCCATCTACAAAACTAATTCCCTCCACAATGTCTTCGCGTCCACTGTTTCTCGCCCTGACTGTTGACATTATCCATTCTTCAGGAAAATTTGTATCCTCGGTGTCTTTTATACCGTGAAGTGCATCAATGAGACTTCCGCCTGTATATGTACGCCAAGCACCTGCTCTTTTAAGCTTTATAGGCTTTTTAAGATTAATCATCTTGTTTTGTCCTCGTTGGCAAAATCACGCACGGTACCTGTTGGTCTGTGGCTGAAGTTAAGTCTTTTGAGTCCTGCTTCTTTGTCAGGCATAAAGTCAACCCACATATAGTGCATATGTCTGTCATCGGTTACTTCTGCACCGTGATTCGAGCCAAGAGGAATATGAATGATTGCGTCGCCCTTCATATTATATTTGCCCTCGTCAATGATAACTTCCATATCATTTTCTGCGAAGCTATAGAAGAACTGGTCAAGCATAGGATGTGCGTGAGGTCTTACCAAGTCGTAACCATAAGATTCAACAGAACCAATTGTAAATCTTGGGATGATTTCGTGTGGAATCATCATTCTGCTGATGGTTTTCTCACTCTTGTTGGGGTCAATGTACTGAATAGACTCCTGATAAGGAACAACTACAGGGAATACAGTTTTGTATTCGATTAAATCTGCCTCATCTCCCTCTTCTTCGTCCCACTGAATTTCTAAAATGCGAGTTTCTTTTGCGGCTTTAACAACAAGGTCTTTTTTAGGGTCAGAAACGAAGGTGGTTCTGTCGTTAAAGTTATATTCCTTGCCGTCTGTTGTGTAAACGGCATCTCCTTCTAAAAGGATGAGGATGTGATAATATCCTACGTTTGCGGCAAAAGTCACGCTATCGCCAGCTGCAATTTTATGGTGAACAGGTCTTGCGCCGTTTATTTCACCTTTGCAAAGCTCTACTGAATGTGTACCTTCTTTTTTGGTGTCTACATACTCAAAATTTACTTGTTCTGCCATTACTGATTCTCCTCTGTTTTAATTTTATTTCCATTTACGGATGTTACTCTATCTACAACAAGTTGTCTGAATTCCGGAGAAAGCATTGCGAAGAATGCGGTAAATCCTGTTACTCTGACAACAAGGTCGGGATACTTAAATGGGTCTTTGTGTGCTTCTAAAATTTTGTTTGCATCAATAATGTTGATGTTAAGAAGGGTGTTTCCTGTGTTCATAATGGTGCGAATCATATCTGCCATTTTGATAATGCCTTCTTCATCGTTGACAATGCCTGGGTCAAATTCAAGCTGAACCGGAGCACAGTTGCCGTAACCGGGCTGAATTGCGCCAATAGAATTACACATTGCGGAAACGGCTCCGTCTTTTCTGAAGCCGCCGTTTGGATTGGCTCCATGGTTTATTGCTTCATATGCTTTTCTACCGTTTGGTGTTGCCGCAACGGTTCTTCCAAGGCCTAAGGTGTTTGACCAGGAGAAGAAGCCTGGGATAAAGTTAATTCCGGGGTGCTGATTATTAAGGTCACGCACAAGGCTAGTGTAAACTTCACTTACCTTCTTTGCCCACTTATCTCCCAAGGTGTTTCCACCACAGTAACGTTCACTATGTTGCATCAACTGACGAATATATTCACCATCTTTATCTTCGTAGTTGTTTTTCATATGCTCTGTAAGCTCTTCAAAAGAAATTTTGCCTTCTTTTTCGATTCTTTGTTGGAGAGCTGCAAAGCTATCTGCAACCACGGCAATACCGCTGCCGTCAACACACATATTATAGTAGTTAGCGCCGCCGTCGGTGATGTTAACGCCCTTTTCAATAAGTCCGTGCTGGAAAAGATTTAAGATAAGCTCAGGTTGGGTTTTAGACTGATATTTGAGATGGTGCATAATGCCGTTTCCTGTTGCATCAACCGCAATTTTAAGATGTTTCTTATATATTTCCCAAAGTCTTTCTACGCTCTTTTCACCTGAGTCTTCCATCATTTCGTAATATGCTACCTCAAAGGTTTTAAGCAGATTGATTTTGATGGTGTCGTTCATGGTATATTCCATACCCGGCATACACATCCAATGGCAACCTGCCGCAACTCTTTTTCTTGCAAGCTCAAGGGGATAACCGCATTTCATAAAGCCTTCTGCAAGGGCAGTGTCGGAAGAATATCTTGGCCATCCCTGTTTGTTTTTGAAGAGATATGCAACTGATTTTTTGAAGAATTCTTCATCTAAATTATCGTGAACACGAATTGTAAGGTTACAAGCGATATTTATTTTATCTGCGGCATCGAGGCAGAGATAAGAAATCTTTGAAGTCATATCCTTACCGTCGGCATCAGGTCCGCCAAGCTGAAAATAACGGCTGTCCTGAAGGAAAAGACAAGCAAGATAAAACACCGCTTCATCATCGGTTAAAATGCCCTTTTCGGTATCTCTCTCGTAATATGGGCGAAGCATTTCGTCAAGCTGACCGCCTGCGCTACCTCTGTTATATGTACGGGAAAGCATACTGAACCAACACATCCACTGAATTGCTTCCTTAAAGGTTTCTGGTGGGGCAGCGGCGATTTTTTTGTTCATCTCGCTCATTTCATAAAGATTAGCTTTAAGTTCAGGGTTGTTTTCCTTATCTCCAAGCTCTTTAATTTCGTCTGCCATTCTGTTTAGGAAGCGGATAATTGCCTCTACTACTGCAATTTCGCTATCATAAAACTCATAATGTGTTTCGTCGTGCAATTCTCTTTGCTCTTTAAGCTTAGCGAGAATGCCTCCCCAGCCTAAATCAAAGCCTATTTGCAGATCAGGTGTAAAGTGGTGGCAGTTATCAATACCTGAAATTACGTTATACTTATCAAAAAGCTTTTGAAGATCGTCAAATGGGTAAGCAGGGTTCCACTTTTTGTCTGCAGGTCTTAATCTTTCAAGGAACAAAAAACCTTTTCCCACAAAAGCATCTAAAGGATTACAATAAAGGGGATGTGAATCAAGTATAGCGCAGTAGTTTTCAGTCCAAGCCTTGTAGCCGTAAATTGAACCATTGGGATGATTTGGCTTTAATTTATAGTCAAACTCATCTTGTACAATCAGACCATAGTCGTCTTCATTTGCGCCACCGTTTCGAGCTTTTTCTTCGGTTTGCTTTATTTTTGTTTCACGAAGAAGCTTAATTCGTTTATCATATGTAAACTTTTCGTCCGCAGGGAACTTGTTTATAAGTCTTATTTCGCTCATTGTTTGTTCCTCCTTATACAATTTTATAGTTAATGCCGATTTCGTCTAATTTTGACTTGATATTTGAAAGAGAAGATTCGTCGGCAGGTCTTGCGCTTTCAAACTTGTTTTCTCGGTCGAGTCCTTTGTACTTACCTTCGCCGAGAGGATTGAAATTGAGTATTTCATATCTTCTTAAATTCTTCATACCCTTAATAAAGTTTGCTATGCTTTCTATATTTTCCATAGAATCGGTAGCATTTGGAATTAAAGGTGTACGAACAATAAATGGAATGTTTAATGAATCAAGCTTCTTAATGTTTTCTATGATAGTCTTATTTGAAACGCCTGTATGTAGCATATGTGCGTTGTCATCGAATATTTTAAGGTCACACATAATTAAATCTACCTTCTCAAGAAGCTCTTTAGCATAGTCAAAAGCAAAGCAGAGGTTGGTCTCCGTGGCAACCTTTATTCCTTCTTTGTGACAAGCCTCTGTTAGCTCTTTTGCAAAATCTTTATGGCAAAGGACTTCGCCTCCCGAAAGGGTAACGCCGCCGTTTGACTCGTCATAGTAGGCTTTATCTTGTTTTACTTCGGCTACAACTTCATCAACGCTCATTTCTTTTCCGCACATTACAAGCGCCTCGGCGTAACAAATTTCAGCACATTTTCCGCAATTTACACACTTATTTCTATCAATAATGTGTGTGCCATTTTCCAGAGAGTGTGCGCCGTTGGGGCAAGTTTCAAAACATTTTCCGCAACCGATACACTTAAGTTTATAAAACATAAGTTCACTACCTGCATTAATGGTTTCAGGATTATGACACCAGGTGCATTTCATATTGCATCCCTTAAAAAACACCGTGGTACGGATTCCGTCACCATCACTTAGGGAAAAACGCTGAATGTCAGTAATTAAAGCTTTCATTTTTATTCACCTTTCTTTAGGATATAATAACTTTGACAATTGGGATTATAATCAGGCTCAGTACGGTTGAAAGAGTTACCATAACTGCAGGGTATTTTTCATCTGCGCCATACTGTCTTGCAACAACTGTTTGACTTGCCATTACCGGCATAAAGGCCTGAACAATAAACACGTTTCGTGACAAGGTATCAACCTTTAAGAGTAGAATCGCACCAATGAAAATAAGCGGTGAGATTATGAATCTTGCAACAAGGCCCAAACCAACGCTTTTATCGAACCTTATATTTTTAAGACCAAATTGGCCTAAAGCAAAACCTGTAAAAATCATTGAAAGGGGTGTTGTTATACCCGCTATGTATTTAACCGTGTCGTTTACAAAAGCAGGAAGCGTAAATGCGGGACAAAATCTTTTAACAACTATAACGACAATGCCCACTATAAGACCGTATAACGGAGCGGGAAATTTAAATTTTCCGTTTACTTTTTTTCCTGCGATAATTCTTACACCTACGCTCCAGAAAAGAATGGAGCTGGCAACATAATAATATAAGATAATGGATGAATTGCTTTCGCCAAAAAGCGCTACACTTACCGGCATTCCCATAAATAAGGTGTTGTTGAATGCGGTGAACACAATTAAAGAGCCGCATTTTTCTTTATCAACCTTGAGGGTTTTAGTAAAAAGCCATGCCGCTACCATTGAAACGACTTGCGATGCCATAATGATTAACACATATTTTGGTAAAAGCGCCAATTTGTCTGCCGTTAGTGTGGTTGTGACCGTTTTATATACATTGCAGGGAAGGGTCACGTTAACAAGGAAAAACGAAATAAAGCCGCCTGTTGCATCGGATATTTTTCCTTTTTTCTGAAGTATGTATCCTAACAGGACAAGTAGTATTATGGTGAAAACGGCCTGAAAGGCGTTGAAAAATTCTAACATTTTCTGTCTGCTTTCGTATAAATTGTGAAAAGAAGATTCATAACAGGTGCCGCATCATGAATATTGGTATATTCCCCTTCTTTTCCGTCAAGCACGTTATAAAAGTTTTTAATGAGCTGTGAGTGTCCGTTTCCCCAATAGCTTTTTCCCACCTTAACCATATCGTCAACAGCTAAAACGTTGATACCGTCTTGGGTTATTTCGTAAAGTCGGTTGTCTGCATATCGGTAATGTGCATTTTCAAACAAAAACTCCATATAAAAAGGCTCGTCTTTAACATAGCAGTTGGTTGCATTGAAAATTCCTTTTGCGCCGTTTTTGAAAGACAAAACGGCCTGAGCATTATCTTCAACCTCTATATTTTCAATCTGCCAGTGTTTAATGTCTGATTTTACACTCTCTATCTCTCCGCCAAAATAGAGCATTAAATCCATAATGTGAAGGGCTTGATTTATGAGGAGACCTCCGCCTTCTGTCCCCCACTTTCCACGCCAGGCATCCTGTAAGTAATAGGCTTCGTCTCTTCTCCAGAACAGGTTTGCTATTATTCCTTTAAGCTTTCCTGTTTCTCCCTTTGCAATTATGCTCTTAAGTTCCTTTACACAGTTATTTTTTCTGTTTTGAAGAACAATGCAAAGTTTACCTTTGCTATTATCTGCGCACTCGGTAAGCTCCTTAAGTTCGTTTTCGGATATTCCGACAGGCTTTTCCAGAACTACGTTCTTTCCTGAGTTAAGGGCTTTGATTGCCATATCCTTATGTAAATGATGGGGAGTACAAATATGAACAACATCTATATTGTCATCCTTGAGCATTTCATCAAAATCGTTATATATAATGCAGTCGTAGGTTTCGGTGCATTTTTTTGCGTGATCGTTATTAATATCACACACGGCATAAAGATGTGCGCCCTTTATATTTTTTATAGCGTTTGCGTGAACAGGGGCAACGGCGCCATATCCAACTATGCAAATATTCAACTTAACTCCTCCTGCGCAATAAAGTGTATTTCAAATAAATAATAGAACAACAAAACAAAGCTTTTTATTTGTGTTTTTACACATATAATCCGGCTTGTTTTCTCTAAAAAGCAAAAAGACAAGTTGAAAAAACCGTTATTTAACAAGGTTTTCTCAACTTGTCTCTATTGTTATAAGCATAATGTGATATAAATATCACACTATTTCACCTTGTTTGTAGGGGGTTCACCGCAATCAGGAACGTCCATAGGCTTTCCGCCCTGTTTTGCAGACTCAATAGCAACAAGACCGGGAATGGTGTATCTCGCCGATGTCCACGCATTTAATATAGGCTGTTCGTTGTTGTAAACCGCCTTACAGAAATCGTCGATAAGGAACTGATGGCTTCCCATATGTCCGTTGGGTAGACCTTCAAATTCTTTTGGAAGACGGTCAACCTCTTTTTGCTGAATAGGCGCAAAAGAGGACCACTGCCATTTGTGGTTTGCTGCCTTGATTTTGAACTCGGGGTCATCCTTGTTTTCGGTCATTGTCTTTGGATTAACGTAATCGCTTACGTCGGTCAAATTCATTTTCTCAGGCTCACCCGGCTTCGAGGTTCTCTGAATCAAAATGTGTTGAGCGTTACTGAACTCATAACTGCCGTCTACACCGTAGAAACCTGAAATGTATGAACTTGGACTCTTATAACCGATTCTTCTGGCTTCGGTTACTCTGGCGATACCGCCGTTTGAAAGCTCCATGAGCACGTATTGGTTAGAAAATTCGTTATCCCACTCGTTTGTACCCTTGCCGAATCTACCGTCGTTAACGGTATCCTTATATCCCAAACAAACAACTTTCTTGGCGTAAGCGCCCGTTGCAGAAAGAATCATACCTGTAGAATGGGTTGGATAGAATAGAGGAGGCATACCAGCTTCGTTTGGAGTCTTGCCGTAGCCGATAGCATCAATATCGTGGAAATATTGGCTGTCGCCGTGGGCAAAGGTTCCGAACTTTCCTTGTTTGTGTGCCTCACGGCAGAACATAGCACAAGGGTAGTAATAACAGGTTTCGCCCATCATATAAATTTTGCCTGTCTTTTTTACAAGCTCTACAATTTCCTGACATTCTTCAACAGAGGTAGCCATAGGAACAGCGCTGTAAAGATGCTTTCCTGCTTTAAGGGCACGAACAACAATGTCGCCGTGGAGATGTCTTTGTGTAAAGTTTGCAATACAGTTGATTTCAGAACTTGCCAGAGCATCCTCATAGGTGTCTATGATTTCAACCTCAAATCTGTCTCTGAATTCTTCTGCTTTTTCTCTGATAAGGTCGCACACGTAAACTTTCTCAACAAAAGGGTGAGCTTTAAATAGTGGAACAAAGAATTGTGCAAATCTACCGCAGCCGATAACTGCAACTGTTAATTTATTCATATTGAACCCTCTCCATTTCCCTTGAATTTTAACATTATATTTAAAAAAATGAAATGTATATACAAGACTTAATTTTGTGTTTTTTAAACTTTTTATTTACAATTATCAAAAAAAGTGATAAATTTAAAATATCGAGGTGATAATGTGAAATTTTTAAATGAAATGCCCTTTATGCGCCAAGCACTACACGCACGGCTTGACGCTAAAAAAAGTCCGAACGACACATTCAAGCCACTAAAGACCCGAGATTCACGCCTGTTTTATATTATTTCAGGCAACGGTTCTATGAAGGTAGATGGAACTAGTTATGTTTTTCAAGATGATATGCTAATTCTCTTTAAGGCGGGAACCGAATACGAATGGCAGATTGAAAATGCTAATTATTACGCCATAAACTTTGATTATTCAAATAAATTTTCTAATATTAAACAAGGCTTTCATCCTATACTATCCTCCGCATTTTCAGAGCAAACTCTTTTTGATTGTGGTGCGATTGAGGATGTTTTGGAGTTTGAAAAAACCATTATTTTATCAAATGCTCTTTCAATAAAGCATTTGATTCGAAACATTATTACCGAATCAGGTATTGAGGACAAGTACACCCAACCTGTTTTAGATTTATTACTTAAGCAACTGCTTTTTGAGGTTTTACGACTTAGTACAGCTAGCACTACCGATAATACCAACATTGTAAAACAGGTTGTTGGTTATCTGCACGACCATTATTCAGAGAACGTTTCAAACTCGTCCATAGCAGAGCGGTTTGGCTATAATCCTATCTATTTGGGTAGAATTTTCAAAAATCACACGGGGATGGCTATTCATGAATTTTTAATTGAGCTAAGGTTAAAGGCCGCCGCCGAATTACTTGTTAACTCCTCCCTTTCAATCGGCGATATTAGCAAGCAAGTGGGTATACCTGACATATATCATTTTTCAAAATTTTTTAAAAATAGAATGGGGTGCACCCCGACAAAATACAGAAATCAATAGAGTAAATCGCCAAAGTTTGCCGACAACTAATATTATTTCTCGCATCTTGTTTTTTTCCTTTTAAGATGTTATAATGTTGAAAAATAGTTAAAGGGTGGTTTTATGGATAACAAAAAGATAAACAACTGTTTACAATCATCATATATTCGCCGTTATACTTTAACCGACGGAACCGAAAACGGACTGAAGGTTATTGAGCTTTGTAATGAAAATCTGCGTGTTCTTTTAAACGAATCTAAGGCTTTGGATATTATGCAGGTTTGGCACAAGGGAGTAAACGTAAGCTTTATTTCTAAAAACGGATTTACAGCCCGTGAAATTCCATTCTTAAATCGCTTTGAAGGCGGTATGCTTTACACCTGTGGCATTGATTCTATGGGACGACAAGAAGGTTATGAGCTTCACGGTTATTTCCACAATACACCAGCTAAGGTAATTAGTGTTTTACAGGAGGATGACAAGCTTCAGGTAAAAGCTGTTATGCATTGTTCTTCCCTTTTCGGAGAAAACCTATCTTTTGAAAGAACATTTACTTTGAAAAACGATACATTTTCTCTTGAAGATAAGCTTATAAACAACGGTACTAAGGCAGAGAAATATTGTCTTTTATATCATACTAATTTCGGATATCCTATGTTGGACGAGGGCACTGAAATTATTGCTGATATAGATAAAGTTTTTCCGGTTGATGAAAATGCTGAGAAACTTCTGGCAAATCGCACTGTTTTCAGAGCTCCAATAGATAACGAACCTGAAAAGTGCTATTATTTAGAAAACAATCAAAACTTTGTTTCGGTTGTCAATAAAAAATTAGGTAAAAAAGTCACCGTTACTTACTCAAAGGAAACTCTGCCTGTATTGGTACAATGGAACAGTGATGCATCTCAAGATTATGCGTTGGGAATTGAACCTTCCACAAGTAGATTGGGTAACGAGTTAACTTATAAACATATTGAACCAAATCAAACCATAAATTTCAGTATTTCCCTTGATTTTAAGGAGATTTAAGGTCTGGAGTGAGGACAATAATCAGCGAAAAATTAACGGCAGACAGTCTGCTTTGTGCCGCTTTGGATGTTGGAGAACATCTTTTAAAAAATGGCGGTGAGGTACATAGAGTTGAAGACACCATTGAAAGAATTTGCAAATCTTTCGGTGCTGTTCACGTCGAGGTTTTTACTATCACAAATCTTATTACCGCCTCTGTTCGTATGGCGGATGGGGAAACCTCTCAACAAATGCGAAGAATAACCGACATAGTTAACAATATGTATGCGGTTGAGGAACTGAATGAAATTTCAAGAGAATTATGTGCAGGTAAAATTGATGTTAACTCCTTAGATGATGCTATGGCGAAAATCAAGAAAAAGAAGATTTACCCTACTTGGATTAGCTTTATTGGTGCTATGTGTGCGGCAGGTGGTTTCGCTATCTTTTTTGGTGGGACACTCCTCGATGGAATTTGCGCCGCTATTGTCGGAATATTTTTAACCTTTTTTGACAAATACGCCCCAAAAATTGCTAACCAGATGGTTATGACCGCAATTAACTCTCTCCTATCGGGCATTTTAAGTATTCTTCTTGTGAAAATAGGGTTTGGAATAAATGCCGACAAAATTATGATTGGTACCATAATGCTTCTCATTCCCGGAATTGCTTTAAACAATTCTATCAGAGATATGATTACCGGCGACGTTTTGGCAGGATTTTTAAGATTCATTCAATCAATTCTTCTAGCCCTTATGATTGCTGCCGGCTTTGCCGCCGCTATTCTCTTGTTTGGAGGTGCCGTATAATGAATTATTTGGTTATGTTTATCGGCGCCGTTATCGGCACGTTGGGCTTTTCTTTAATGTTCAAAATCAGTCGCAAACAACTACCCTGCGCAATTTTAGGCGGTGCGGTAACCTTTATTTTCTATTTGCTTTTCTTAAGGTACGGTTGCTTCGTTGCCAATATGATGGCAGGATGTGCAATGATGGGCTACTGCGAAATTATTGCACGTATCAGAAAAGCTCCCGTTACGGTTTTCCTTTCTGCAGCCCTTGTAGTTTTGGTTCCCGGAGGAGCGCTTTATTACACCATTTATAATATTCTCGCCAAAAACACTGATATGGCTATTAGCTACGGCACTACTACGGCTATTACCTGTCTCGGTATTATTGCAGGAATTTCTATTGCAACAGTTATAATCAATGCAATCTTCCTTATTTTCAATATAAAAAGAAAATAAACGTTATGAAAAGCAAAAAGCTATGAGCAAGTGCTCATAGCTTTTTTATTTGTCCTGCACTAATAATGCAACTGTTTCCACGTGTGAAG
Source organism: Clostridia bacterium (assembly GCA_017521125.1). Lineage (GTDB taxonomy): Bacteria > Bacillota > Clostridia > Oscillospirales > Acutalibacteraceae > SFWF01. Next base: position 15,556 of record JAFXDV010000014.1, on the reverse strand, counting down.
TAGATGGGAAAAGATCAAATGGCGTATACTCTTTTAACTCATAGCCTTTTTGTGAAAGTAGATTTACATCTCTTGCAAGTGTTGCGGGGTCACAAGAGACATAAACTATTCTCTCAGGAGAAAAGTCATTTGCGATTATTTCCAAAAGGTCTTCGCTGCAACCTTTTCTTGGTGGGTCAACAATTACCACGTCAGGCTTTATTTCCTCTTCTTTCAAGGCTTTTGCCGCATTTGCGGCATCTGCGCAAATAAATCTTGCATTATTTATATTATTGATTTTGGCATTATATTCGGCATCCTTGACCGCTTCGGGTATAATTTCCACGCCGATTATTTCTTTAGCCTTTTTATGTAGAGAAAGTCCGATTGTTCCTGCGCCGCAATAAAGGTCCAAAACTCTTTTGTTTTCAGGCTCGGCATACTCCTCTGCCTTTTTATAGAGTTTTTCTGCCATTGTGTGATTTACCTGATAAAAGGACAGCGGGCTTAGTCTAATTTTGACACCTCTTAGTTCATCGTAGATATAACCATCGCCATAAAGCACCGTTATTTTTGTGGATAAAATAACGTTTGTTTTTTCTGTGTTTATATTAAGGACAACGGTTTTAAGGTTATCGCCCAAAAGATTTTTAAGTCCCTCTATTAAAGTTTCGCTTTGGGGCAAGGCGCTGCCATTTATTACAATGCAAACCATTATCTGATTTGTAACGGTGGCTTTTCTTAAATAAAGGTGTCTAATAAGACCTTTACCGCTTTCCTCGTTATAGACTGTTTGATTTGTAGTTTTACACCATTCTTCAAAAAGGGTGGTTATTTTATAAAACTCCTCCGGCTGCAACAAGCAGTCTTTACAAGGCACAATTCTATGGGAATGAGGTGCGAAAAAACCTACCTCATAGTTTTGATTTATTGGATACTGTGCTTTATTTCTATATCTTAAAGGGGAGTCTACAACTATTGGGTTAGGCTTCATATCCACCTTTCCGATTCGTTTTACCGTCTGTGCCACGGCATTTTCTTTGAGTTTAGCTTCGCTCTCATAAGAAATATGCCTATATACACATCCTCCGCATTTGAAAAATGTGCCGCAATCAACACTCACTCTATCCTTCGAGGGTGTAATTATATTTTCTATTTTACCGTACACACAATTTTTTTTAACCTTTAAAATACGAACGTCTAAAACGTCTCCTACTGCAGACTGGGGCACGAAAACCACCATATCGTTATATCTGCCAACACCAGAACCAAGGTTTGAGATGTCGGTAATTTCAAGTCTTATAATTTCATTCTTTTTCATATCTTTTTTATCTCTTTTTTAATACAGCAATGTTGTGTTCCAATTCTCTTCTTGAATCGAAGACATAGTCTTCATCTGTAGTATCTATATTGATATTATTGATGGTAACTATATCCCCTGTTTGCCAACCTGTCATTGCGTTATCTTCTCCTACGCACCAATAAATGTTTCTAATCTGGTCAGTGCCATCATTGTTTAGTATAACAAGCTCTCCTCTTATAGCTTTGCCAATAGAGTTTTCCACCTTAAAGATTCTAACAGTTTTGTTGCCATCGGGAGACATTGAGGCATATAAAAACTCCCCTTGAGGCAAGGTCTTTGTGTTATAAAAGGCACTATCCTTTATAAAGCCAACAATATTGAAAAGTGTTACGATGATTGCTAAAACGTACACCGTAATTAAAAGTTTGCTTTTACTCATTTAGTCACCTTAAAACTTGTTCTAAGTTTAAATTATAATTTACTATTGCAAATCGACAATGGACAACGTAACTTATTAAAAAATATGGCAGTGCATAGATAAGCGGTATTCCTAAAAGTGAGAAAAAAAACCATCCTAAAAAAGACACAATAAGGCTTGCAAAGGAGCCCAAGGAATGCTTTGAAATCATTTCAGATATATGAATAGTTTCCATTAAATAGAGACTTTCATCCATAATAGCAACTATGGGCACAAGGTAATTTTTCAGCGAAACACCTACCGTCACTATTATACCCGAAATTTTTAAAAAGTCGGTAATAAGCTGTAGATTTGCCGCCCACAAAGGAACATCGGAATTGAGGGCAGTATAAATCCATGAATTTCCAAGAAGACTTGATATAAAACAAGGTATTAAACAAATAACACCTGTTAAAAACACTTTGAGCAAAAGCAGTGCTATAGTTTTTACTGCTCGTTTATATCTTGTTATATTACTGAAATAATAAAAAACCGATTCTAAGGAGTGTTCATTTTGTTCTGTCAGCACCCAATAAGACCTTAATGCTCCCATACAAACAGGCCAGAATACCATTATATTAAGTAGCAAAAATGCCAATATTTTGAGCAAAATGCTTTTTTCAAAAAGTTGTGATAATATTCCGGTAAACAAAATCTGAGTCAGAAAAAACACCGCAAGCAAAAACAGACCGTTCATCATAATAAAAACCGGATTTCTTTTAATAATTGTTTTTGCCGTGTTTTTTACAACATTGCTTGTGGGAATTGGAAACGGAAGCATAGGTGCACCACCTTTTAATCAAGTATTGTCAGTTTAGCGTAACCTGCCATTATTTTCTTTGTGCCTACTGTATCAAAGGCAATTTCAAGCATTGCATCATTGCCCATAGGAGAAACCTTTGTTATCATTCCCTGACCAAAGGTTTTATGTTCAATTCTCATTCCTACCGAGAATTTGCCCACCTCAGATTTCATCTGAGTCTTTGGTGGTTGGAACACAGTAGAATAATCGTAGGTGCTTTTCTTTTTATCGTAATTTATTGCGCCTGAGGTTATGGTTTTAAAGGTTTTTCCCTTTACTTCACATAAATCTTCAGGTATTTCTTTTACAAAGCGAGAAGGCAAATTTCTTGAGGTCATACCATATAGCATACGCATATCTGCATTTGTAATGGTAAGTTTTTTCTTGGCTCTTGTAATGGCAACGTAAGCGAGGCGGCGTTCTTCTTCCATATCGTCAATGCCACCGTAAATATTTTGATTGCCCGGGAAGATACCCTCCTCCATACCAACAAGAAAGACATTCTTAAACTCAAGTCCTTTTGCCGAGTGTATAGTCATTAAAACAACCGAATCGGCATCAGGATCATAGCCATCTATATCACTTACAAGGGCTTTTTCCTCTAAATATCCTGCAAGGGTTGGAGTCTCGTTTTCGGTTTCATACTGAATAATATCCGAAAGCAATTCCTTTACGTTTTCTGCCCTTTCCTTACCCTCTATACCTTCTGCTTCCAGCGAGGCTATGTATCCTGTTTTGTGGAGCATTTCCTCAAAAAGCTCGTGAAGAGACAGACTTTCTGACAGTATAGTCAGATCATCTATCATCTGACAAAAGGCATTAAGCTTTGTAGCCGCTCTTGAAAGAATCGGATATTCTGAAGCATTATGTATTACTTCATAAAGAGATACACCAAGGGCCGAGGCAATTTCCGATGCGTTTGAAACGGTACTGTCTCCTATACCTCTTTTTGGCTCGTTGATAATTCGTTTTAGTCTTATATCATCACAGTTATTATCAATGAGTCTCAAATATGCCAATACATCTCTGATTTCTTTTCTATCGAAAAACCTATGTCCGCCGATAATTCGGTAGGATATGCCGCTTCTTGAGAAAACCTTTTCCACCGCATTTGACTGAGTATTCATTCTATAAAGAATTGCGTGGTCAGAGAATTTCTCTCCTTTTTTAACGCTTTCTAAAATATTATCGGCAACGTAACGTGCCTCGTCGTTTTCATCTGCGGCGGTATATACGGTAATTTTGTCTCCGTCACCGCTATTTGTCCAGAGGTTTTTACCCTTTCTTCCCTTATTATTGGCAATAACTGCGTTTGCGGCATTAAGAATATTGCCGGTTGAACGATAATTCTGCTCTAATCTTATAACCGTTGCGTTATCATAATTATCCTCAAAATTAAGGATATTTTCAATGGTTGCTCCTCTGAAACGATATATACTTTGGTCATCATCGCCTACAACACATATATTTTTATGTTTTTCGGCAAGCAACTTTATAAGTACATACTGAGCGTGGTTTGTATCCTGATACTCATCCACCATTATGTAACGGAATTTATCAGAATAATAATCTAAAACATCCTGGTTTTCTTCGAAAAGCTTTACGGTGTTTGAAATCATACTGTCAAAATCCATAGCATCTGCTGTAAGAAGTCGTTGCTCATACTGCTCATAGATTTTGGCAATCGTTTTAAGTCGCAAATCGCTACCAACCGTTTCGGCATATTCAAAGGGTGTTATGAGCTTGTCCTTAGCAGAGGATATGGCATTAAGAACAGATTTAACATTTATAAATTTTTCATCAAATCCATTTTGCTTCATTATATCCTTCACAAGTCGTTTCTGGTCATCGGTATCGTAGATGGTGAAATTACCGGAATAGCCTATTCTATCACCGAATCTTCTAAGAATTTTTCCGCAAACAGAATGGAAAGTTCCTGCCCAAACACCGCTTGAATCATCTCCAAGCTTTGCCGCAATTCTCTCTTTTAGCTCGTTTGCCGCCTTGTTAGTAAAGGTAATTGCCAAAATCTCCCAAGGCTTTGCCGCTTTATAAGAAAACGACCAGGTCATTGGCATTGGTTTGTTTTCCTTTAAAAATGCTATTGCAGCGTCGATATCTGCTCCGTCGGGTTCAGGCACGAAACCTGTATTATAGGCATCGCCGTATTTTATTAAATATGCAATTCTGTTTACCAAAACGGTGGTTTTCCCGCTTCCTGCACCTGCCAACACCAGAACAGGTCCCTGGGTTTTAGTTACCGCTTTGAACTGCATATCGTTCATATTTGAAAATTCTTTTTCTATAATCCCACGTCTTAGGGTAATAATTTCATTAGATGTCATTTGCTTTTTCCTTTATATATTATTATATTTATTCTACAATAATTTCAGATATTTATCAATATCTAATTAATACATTTTTAGGGCAGTTTTGACATATACTTATTGGGGGTGTATTTTATGAGAATTGATTATAAAAAATTGCTTTTTAGTATTGGAATAGCTGAGGGCGTTGGTTTCTTATCGAGTCTGCTTTCAGGGGTTTTTACAGGAGGACAAAAGGAATTTATTGAGTCTTTAGTGCAACCGCCTCTTTCTCCTCCCTCCTGGCTTTTTGGAGTGGTTTGGCCCATTTTATATGCTCTTATGGGAGCCGCCGCATATTTGATTTATGACTCTATTAAGGGTGAAAAATTTGAAAAAAGAAATGCTTTAAGATTCTATGCGGCTCAGCTTCTTGTGAACTTTTTATGGAGTATTGTTTTCTTTAGATTTGAATCTTTAATCGGTGGGCTAATTATTCTTATTGTTTTAGATATTTTAGTTGTTTTAACAATGTGCAAATTCAGAAAAATCAACCGCCTTGCTTTTTGGCTTTTAATTCCTTATCTAGCCTGGATTTTATTTGCCACTTACCTTAATATTGGGTTTGTTGTATTAAATTAAAAAACGGTGCAACGCACCGTTTTTTTATGTTTTTATCCTTGCGCAGATAAGCCAAAACTTACTGATAAGGCTCTGTTAACCCTATCCATTGAATTTACGTCAAGGCTTCCCATTTTTTCTTTTAGCCTTTGTTTATCTATTGTTCGCACTTGTTCTAAAAGCACTATTGAATCTTTAGCAAGCCCGCAACCTTCTGCCTCAACCTGTATATGCGTAGGTAGTTTTGTTTTATCTCTCTGGCTTGTGATTGCAGCAGCTATAACAGTAGGGCTGTATTTATTTCCCACGTCATTTTGAATTATCAAAACGGGACGTATTCCGCCCTGTTCTGAACCTACGACGGGACTTAAATCTGCATAGTATATTTCTCCGCGTTTAATTGTCATTTCTTTTCACACCTCTATTTGTATTTTTACCGAGCAGACGTGTTTTTAATCAATTTTTTTGACCTAATTTATTTTATGCGGACAAATATAATACCGTTAAAAAAACCTTGCAGCAGTTAGCTGCAAGGTTTTAGTTTAATTAATCTTGATCTCTACTTGTAATGGTTATTGATTCAAATTCATCAAAATCTTCATCAAACTCTTCTTCCAATTTTTTTGCCTTACCACCGGCGGCAATTTTTACTATAAGCACGATAAGTGCGGCAATTAGCAGAAGAATTACTGTTACGATGGTTATAGCGGCGATTTTTTCATTGTCTGAGAAATTTCCGATTTTTTCTAACAGTGTCTGTGGTTCAGGCTCTTCAGGACCATACTGAAGTCCGAGGCCTTCGGCTCTTTGGAAGGTCTTTTCTACTGTATCGTATCTATACCAACCCGTATAGTCATGAGTACCCTTGGCGTAGATAAGAACAAAATCTGTGAGGCTTTCTGCTTCGTTTCTATATGCAGTTAAAGCAACCTCTCCCACAGTTATTTCAACAGGTGTATAGCCTGTAGGTATTTTGTCTGATTCAGGAGATAAAATTACATAGCCATTTACTGCGGTTTGTATGTATAAAAATTTAACAAACTCATCCTCTGCAGTTACTTCGTAAAATCCGCCGTTCTCCCCTGCTTCGTTGGTTAAATAAAGAAGAGTTTTGGTTCCGTCGGTTATAGAGGAAACCTCTTTTTCCTTATAAGTATATGCGGCTACCGAAAATCCTGTGGGAAGATTATCTGTTGGGAAATTGTCGGCAATAACCATTGGGTTGCCGTCTACCACAACCTTTAATTCTTCAGGAATTTTGGGTTTTTCGTCTTCTCCTGCAACCTCTTTTCCGCTTTCGTCAAGTCGGGTAATATTAAGCACATATTCTTTAACGGTTCCGTTGGCTGCGGTTACTTTGATTGTGCGTTTATTTGCACCGACTTTCATATTCTTGCTTCCCTGTACTGTAACTGTAGCAGCAGAATCTTCGGGGTTTGCGCTAACTGTCAGAACGGTTTTATCATAAGGAATTTTGATTGTATATGAGGTGGTGTTAGGAGAAAATGCAGGGCTTAATGTTCCTGCAGAAATCCAAAGAGATTTAAGGTTTGCATTTGAGGACTGTACGGCATTTTTATCAATAACTGTTACATTTGCACTACAACCATTTATAGGGTTTCCATCAGTTGCTTCTGCGGAATATGTTGCACCGCTTACACTAATTGTTGTTGTTCCTGCTGCTATGCAAGTGAATTTTATCGTAGCAGATTTTTCTGTGAACAAATTAACTATTCCCTCTGCCTTTAATTTGCCGTTTTCATTTTCAACAGATTCAAATTTTAATATTTTACTATCATAATTCAACACGCCTTCTGCGACCAACATTGTTTCCGGGGCAGAAAACTTAACTGTTACGGTAAATGTATCGCCTATTTTAGGTTTTGAACTACTAAATGCTATTGTAGAAGAACCTGCGGCAGAAGCACTAATTGAAAATAGACCTACAATTAATACAACAACCAAAAATAAAGAGCTTAAATTCTTCAATGCTTTTTTCATATTTTTTCTCCTTTATTGATTTATAGTTCTTATATCTAAGATATGTCTTTTAATATTAGCAAAATCTACAATGGTAATTTTTCCGTCTTTATTAGTATCGGCTGCCTCATTGTACTGTCCATTTAAAGACCTAATCTCAAGAACATGCCTTTTTATGTTAGCGGCATCCACTATACTTACTTTACCGTCGCCGTTGTTGTCACCGTAGATTACTATCGTTTTTCTAAAGGCTTCGCCGCTTGAAGAAGAAACAACCAAAACATCCCCTGTTGCCACGTTGCCTGAGGTTTTTTCAGAACCGCTTGCACTTATAAGCTTTGCCGAACCATTATCAACCTTTATATTACTCATAAAGGTTGAAACGTCAGTGGTAGGGGCAACCTTGGTTATATAGTCTCCTACATTGTAGTTGCCTGAAATTGAGGGAGCAGTTGGACTTGACGTTGCACCGCCCTCCTGACGATGTATGGTAACGACATATTTCTGACTGAAGCCTGAAGCCGCCGTTACGGTTATTTCAAAGGTGTTGGCGCCTTCTTTTAGGTCTTTCTTGCCTGTGCCTGAGGCTGTTGCTCCCGAAACCGCTTTTGCGTTTATATCTACGCTTGCGGTGTCAAGACTAACAACTAATTCATAATTGTAATTATACATACTATAAGTTGGGGTCAGGTTATATCCGTTTACCGAAAGGGATGACAGATAATAGTTATTTGCACCGTTTGAGGTAGGTAAAGAGGATATGTAGTTATCAGGCATATTCTTGTAAATTGGGATGCTGAAAACTAGCTTGTCCGCCTTTGAAACCGCAGCTTTTAGCTTTGAGGCTTCTGCTACAGCAGCGGCTATATTGGACATATACTGATTATCATATAGTGTAGAGGTTATAACGTCAAACTTTTTATAATAAAGGGTATCCTGTCCCGCCTTAATGTAATTGCTAGCATAATACTTAGCGCCGCCTATTATTGATTTAGTATGGGTATTCCAAGGCCTGTCATAAGTGGAGCCTCCGCTTTTGCCAGATGCACACCAAAGGCCTCTTACTACCGCATCATTAAACTGGCTGTCTTTATATGCACCATAGTTAACATAGTTATAATAGCCCTCATACCCGGGAACGGTACCAGAAATGCTTCTTCCGCTTCCGTTGGCACCCTGCTCCTGAATAATTGTAGCGGCTATAGCATATGGACTTGCACCCGACTGTTTTGCCGCCTCCATTATAACAGCGGCATAGGAACTATATGTGTCTTCAGGAAAAGGTTTTTCCATAAAGGTGCCTTTTAAAATTTTATTCAAGTCATCAATATTTTGAGAACTTGCATCGTATCCCTGATTTAAAAACACGTAAATATTATCTTCGTTAAGAAAATTACGAGGCTCTAAATAATAGGCTACGACCTCTTTGGCGGCAACAACCCATCCACCTGAGTCTTTTTCGTAATAATAACCTTGATTCCAGTTATAAGCATCCTGTTCCATTGATTTCCACGAGGCTTTTGCCGTGCCGTGAATAAGGCTTTTTCCGTTTTTGTTCTGAGCCGCAAAGGCGTCTGCCCAAGAAACGTTTAATTTATCGCCCAAGAATATCCAATTAGGATGATTTGCGTGGAGTTTTCTGAGAAGCACCTTATAGCTTTCAGGGAAGCCTTGTGCCGTTAGGTTTTCCTCAAAAGATGCATCGGGATTATATTCAGGTAGAGCTTGTACGTTTGTAATATACTCGGCACTTACATATCCTGTCTGGCCGTTATAATTTATTTTATACCATTTTATCCCTGAGCCTGAAACTTTGTCACCATAAATAGTTACGGTTGCATCTGGCCCGAGACTTCCAAGAACACTACTGCTTGTTGAGGTAGATGACCTAACATTTAGATAATCATCGACCTTTACTATTCCTGTATACACTGTCTCGGCTAAGACAAGGGAATTAAGACCGCTAAGGTTTAAAGAAACCATTAGCAGACATACACAAAGCACTATGGATAAAACTTTTTTAAACACTTGCATATATGTAATTCCTTTTTTCAAAATACACATTAATTATACCAATTATGTCGGTTGGTGTCAATATATTGTGGTATATTTCATAATATTAACTATAAAACCTCATATTGACATTTATCCAATTTAATTTTATACTAATGTTTGGGTGACCAAAATGTATAAAACCTTTGAAATGAAGGAGATCGGACATATAAAAAGTGATTTCCCTGAAAAGTTTGGAATACCACGACAAAGCGGTCTTGTAAAGGAACTCAAGGCTCAGATTATTTTTGAACCTGAATTTAATGACTATAATGCCTTTAAGGGTCTTGAAGGCTTTTCTCATATTTGGCTTTTATGGGAATTTTCTAAGGCTCTAAGAGAAAATTGGTCTCCCACAGTGCGACCTCCTCGCCTTGGAGGAAACAAACATATGGGGGTTTTTGCCACACGCTCTCCTTTCAGACCAAATCCTATTGGACTTTCCTGTGTAAAACTTGAAAAAATAGAGCAGGACAAAAAGCTTGGAACTATTTTACATATTTCAGGAGCCGACCTAATGGACGGTACGCCCATTTTTGATATTAAGCCTTATATTCCTTATGCCGATGCCTATCCTGAGGCTCTAGGTGGCTTTACCGATGAAATTCCTAAGCCTACGCTGAAGGTTATTTTTGAAGATAATTGCGACAGCATATTAGAAGAAGAGAAAAGGCTCGGTCTTACAGGGGTTTTAGCACAAGACCCGAGACCTGCTTACCAATCTTCACCCGACAGAGTTTATGCCATGGATTTTGGCGGGTATGAAATTAAATTTTCGGTTAACGAAGATATACTTACAGTTAAAAACATCGAAAAGAACGGAGAAAATTAATTGAAGGAGTTACTTACCCTTTACGGTTTGTTTTTTAAAATCGGAATCACCACCTTTGGTGGTGGCTATGCTATGCTTCCTATGTTGGAGCGTGAGCTTGTAACTAACAGAAAATACGTTACAATGGAAGAAATTATGGATTATTTTGCCATTGGGCAATGCACCCCGGGTATAATAGCCGTTAACACCGCAACCTTTATCGGTTACAAGAGAAAAGGTGTTTTAGGTGGTATTTTCGCCACCCTTGGTGTTATTACTCCATCCCTCATAATAATCACACTTTTGGCTTCTATCCTTAGCTTTTTTGCGGGAAACGAGGTTGTTAAACACGCATTTGCAGGTATAAGCGTTGCAGTTTGCGCCCTTATTGTTCAGGCGGTTTTAAAGCTTTCAAAATCAGGAATAAAGGATATTTTTACAGGTATTGTTGCCCTTGTCTCCTTTATCCTTGTTTTCTTTGTTGAGGGTCTATCCCCCATTATTGTAATTATTGCTTCTGCTATTGCAGGTGTAGTTTTCAAGGCAATATCCGCAAAGAAAGAAAAGGAGGATAAATAAATGACCTTTTTGTATTTATTCTTCGAATTCTTTAAAGTGGGTCTTTTTGCTGTAGGCGGCGGACTTGCTACTATTCCTTTTCTTATGGACATCGCCAATCGTTACAGCTGGTTTACACAGAGTGAACTTACCGATATGATTGCTATTGCCGAGTCTACTCCCGGCCCTATTGGAATAAATATGGCAACCTATGCAGGATACAGCGCAGGTTACGATTTAGGCGGAGTGTTTTTTGGTGTTTTAGGCGGTATTGTTGCTACCCTTTCATTAGTTCTTCCAAGCATTATTGTTATTCTAATAGTGGCAAAGGTTTTAGAAAAATTCAAAGAGAGCAAAATCGTTAAAAACGCCTTTTATTCTTTGAGACCTGCTGTTATCGGTTTATTACTTGTTTCTCTTTTGGGCGTTGCTATTCCAATATTTTTCGATTTTAGCAAAACCGCATTTTTAGAGATTGTTCACCTTAAAGAAATTGTTCTTTTTGCTCTTTTACTTTTTGGTATTTTAAAGTTCAAAAAACATCCTATTGTTTATATCGGTATTGGTGCTTTAGTCGGAATTATATTCAAGTTTTAGAGGTGTAAAATGTCAAATTTCACTGACCTTTTAATTATTGGTGGTGGTGCGGCAGGCCTTATTTCCGCCATTACTGCTAAGAGAGAAAAGCCTTGTCTTTCGGTGACTGTTATTGAAGGACTCGACCGAGTTGGAAAAAAACTTATTACTACCGGAAACGGCAGATGTAATATCTCAAATACCGACGAGTCTTTGTCTCGTTTTCACGGAGAAAACACAGAGTTTGCGGCTTTCTCTTTAGAACGTTTTGGCAAAGATTATCTTAAGAAGTTCTTTTCCTCTATCGGAATAGAATTTACCGAGGAAAACGGAAAACTCTATCCCTCATCCTTACAGGCCTCTTCGGTTGTTGACTGTTTGCGTTTTGAGTGCGAAAGATTGGGTGTTAACGTTACTTGCAATGCTAAGGTAACAAAGATTAAAAAAACCAAAGATTTTACTGTTTTGGGAGACAATTTTGAATTTCATTCAAAGGCTCTCATTGTTGCTACAGGGCTTTTTTCCGGTGGGGACAAGCTTGGCTCAGACGGTAGTGTTTTTCGAATAATGAAGGAATTAGGTCACAAGGCTATCCCTTGTTCCCCTGCCATTGTTCAGGTTAAAACCGAGACCGATTTTGTTAGACAGTTAAAGGGAATTAAGGTCGATGCTAATGCAAGACTTTATAAGAAAAACACCTTTATTCGAGAAGATTTCGGTGAAGTTTTATTTTGCGATTACGGACTTTCGGGACCAGCTATTATGCAGATTTCAAGAGATGCTTTCAGAAGTGAGGGAGAATATTATATTTGTCTTGACTTGTTCCCTAAAAACAGCAAGGAAGAGCTTTTAGAGCTTTTAAAGAATAGGGCTAGCGCCCTTTCCCATCGCAGTCTTGAAGACTTTTTTACAGGTCTTTTAAATAAGCGACTTGGTCAGGTTGTTTTAAAACGGTGTGATTTTAAGCTCTCTCAGATGACCTACGAGCTTAATAACAAAGACCTTGAAAAAATCGCAGATACTTTAAAATCTTTTAAGTTTAAAATTTTAGGGCATACAGGATTTAATAATTCTCAGGTTACTGCAGGCGGTCTTTCCACCTTAGAATTTGACAATAAAACTATGATGTCCAAGAGAATTGCAGGCCTTTTTGCCGCAGGAGAACTCCTTGATATTGACGGAGATTGCGGTGGCTTTAATTTAAAATGGGCCTGGTGCAGCGGAATATTAGCGGCTAAATCTGCCGTAGAATATATAAGGTAAAATATGATACTTGTAACTAATTTAAAACTTCCTCTATCTACTGATTTTAGCAACTTAAAAAATGAAATAAAAAAAGCCCCTGAACTAAAGGGGCTTAATATTCTTTCTGCCACTCTTTTTAAGAAGAGTGTTGACGCCAGAAAAAAGACAGATATTCATTTTTGTTGTTCGGTTTTAATTTCGGTTGAGGGCAAGGAAGAAAAAATAGTAAAAAGACTTAAATCGGCACAGATTTACAAGCCAAAAGAATATAAATTCGCTACAGGGAAAGTAAGTAAATCTCGACCTGTGGTTGTAGGTTTTGGTCCTGCGGGTATGTTTGCGGCATACACTTTAGCGATTGCAGGTCTAAAGCCCATTGTATTAGAGCGTGGCAAAGCGGTGGACGAAAGACTTATTGACGTGGAAAACTTTTGGAAAGGAAAGGACCTCAATACTGAATCAAACGTGCAGTTTGGCGAGGGCGGTGCAGGTACCTTTTCGGATGGAAAACTAACCACAGGTATTAAGGATATCCGTTGCTCTGCCGTTTTAAAAGTTTTTGTGGAAAATGGCGCAAAAAAAGAGATTTTAACCGATGCTAAGCCTCATATTGGTACCGATATTTTGATAAATGTGGTTAAGAATATTCGAAACCGAATAATTCAGCTCGGCGGAGAGATTAGATTTTCAAGTAAACTTGTTGGCATTGAACTTAACGAAGGAAACCTTTCTTCTTTAAAGGTTTTATCTGAGGGCAAAGAATATTTCCTACCGTGTCAAGACGTTATTTTGGCTATCGGCCATTCAGCAAGAGATACCTTTGGTATGTTAAAGGATATGGGTATTGAAATGATACGAAAACCCTTTGCGGTAGGTGTTCGAATTGAGCACAAGCAAAGTGATATAAACAAGGCTTTATACGGCGAGTTTTATGACAGTCCGTATCTTAAAGCAGCGGACTATAAACTTGCTACACATTTTGAAAACGGCAGAGGTGTTTACACCTTTTGTATGTGTCCCGGTGGTGTGGTTGTTAACGCTTCAAGCGAGGATGAAATGACCGCAGTTAATGGTATGAGTTATTCAAGCAGAGACGGAGAGAACGCTAACAGTGCCGTTTTGACCGAAGTTAACCCCTCAGACCTTGAGGGCGAAGACATACTTGCAGGTGTTGAGTTTCAAAGACAAATTGAAAGCAAGGCATATAATCTTACAAGCGGCAAGGGTGTGCCTGTTCAGACACTGGGCAGCTACTTAAAGGGAAAAGAATGTGTGCCTAACGTTACTCCAAGTGTACTACCCAAGCCTGTTTTCTGTGATATTTCTACCATTTTTCCTGAATTTATAAACGACTCTTTAAGAAAAGGAATTATGGAGTTTGATAAGAAAATTAAGGGCTTTGCAGACGACGGGGTTGTTATTACCGCACCTGAAAGCCGAAGCTCCTCTCCTATCAGAATTTTAAGAGGAGAAGATTTGAACTCGGTAACCATTAAAGGCATCTATCCTTGCGGCGAAGGAGCAGGATACGCAGGAGGCATTATGTCGGCGGCAGTGGATGGTATTAAATGTGCCGAGGCGGTTACCCAAAAAGCATAATATTGACCGAAGAAAAGAGATTTTCATAATCCTCACTATCTTCCACTGAATTTTCAAGGGTCAAAACACAAGGGGCAGGAAGCATAATCGCAAAGTTGCTTTCTCCCCTTGTTTTTATTAGTATAGCGTTTAGTTTTTTTGCAAGTCTTTTTAAAATTTTTGACGCAGTTGCGTTTTGTACTGTAAAAATCATACGCTCCTTTAAAAATTTTATTTCAAGTTTTACTGTATTTTGTGTTGGATTTGCCACAAGCTCTAACACCAAAAGTTTTAAAAGATTATAGTCAATTATATAGTTTTGCTTTTCGTTTATACTATATTTTAAGGAAATTCCTTTTGCACTTATTTTTTTTGCAGCATAATTTAAAAGTTTCTCTAAATTTTTATAAAGTTTTATACTTTCCTTGCTTTCGCATCGAACGAGAGCAGAAAAAACTAAAATTATTTTCAAAAGTCTAAAGTTTTTGGGTATGTTTTCTCCTTTTATTAGTCGCCGTGTTATTAAATTTCTTAATGTTGCGGCATATCGCTCCCATATATTAGGTGTAAATTGCACTAATTTCACTCGCTTTTTGTTTATTTAATCACCTTTTTTAACAAAAATAGCCTGTTTTTTGAAAATATTGTTAAAAATTCAACGAACTACTTGAAAAAAATATTTATTTGAGGTAGAATATAAAAAGAAAAATTTTAGGAGGTTATTCCAATGGTTAAAGTTGCTATTAACGGATTTGGCCGTATCGGCCGTCTTGCTTTCAGACAGATGTTCGGTGCAGAAGGCTACGAAATCGTTGCTATTAACGACCTTACAAGCCCTGCTATGCTCGCTCACCTTCTTAAGTACGACTCTGCTCAGGGTAAATATGCTCTTGCAGATACCGTAGTTGCAGGCGAAGACAGCATCACTGTTGACGGTAAGACAATCAAAATTTATGCAGAAAAGAACGCTGCTGATCTTCCTTGGGGAGAAATCGGCGTAGACGTTGTTCTTGAGTGCACAGGTTTCTACTGCTCAAAAGAAAAGTCACAGGCTCACATCGATGCCGGTGCTAAGAAGGTTGTTATTTCTGCTCCTGCAGGAAATGACCTTAAGACTATTGTTTACAGCGTAAACGAAAATACTCTTACTGCAGATGATAACATCATTTCTGCTGCTTCTTGCACAACCAACTGTCTTGCTCCTATGGCTAAGGCTCTTAACGATTATGCTCCTATCCAGAGCGGTATCATGAGCACTATCCATGCTTACACAGGTGACCAGATGGTT
>JAFXDV010000005.1 GCA_017521125.1 Clostridia bacterium | reverse complement strand
CGGCACCGAAAAAATCGGTTCAGGACTCGTATCTGTTATGGTTAGAGGCGACGTTGGAGCAGTTAAGGCAGCTACTGAAGCTGGTTCTTCTGCAGCAACAAAGCTTGGTGAGCTTGTAGCAGTACATGTAATCCCAAGACCCCATGCAGATGTTGAAAAGATTTTACCTTCTTTAAAATAAGGTGAAATCACACGCGTGTGATGGAGGCTCCGTTTAATACGGAGCCTGATACCACACATTAGCCAAAGCATTCAAACCCAAACCAGCCTTAAAGGGCGGTTTTCGGCGGCTTTCGGCTCATTGGCGCTCATAGGCGTTAGCCTTATGAGCTTCGCTTCACCAAAAACCACACAAAAAGCGCACCTTTAAGGTCGGAGAATTTTGTAACAACGGATTTTTTGGTAAGCGCGGCACAAAACGCAGCAAATCCTAACGGATTTGCGAGTATTTTAACAAAGTCATAGCGAAAAATCCGTGTTTCAAAATCTGAGTTGGGTTTGAATGCTTTGGCTAACTTTAAAGAAAGGAGCATTTAAAATGCTCGTTGGAAAAGTAGTAGGCAGTGTAGTTGCTACACGTAAAAACGAACGCCTTATTGGTGCAAAGTTTATGATAGTAGAGCCTATGGATAATATGGCGCAGAAAGGTCGCATTATAGCGGTTGATAACGTAGGTGCAGGTATTGGAGAAATTGTACTTGTGGCTATGGGTAGTGCCGCACGAATTGGCTGTGATATGGAGGTAGCTCCGGTTGATGCAGCTATAGTAGGAATTGTTGATAACTCTATAGGATTAATGGACTGATAAAAAATGAACATAAATGAACTAAAAGCAGTTTTGCAAAACGCAGGTGTTGTCGGAGCAGGCGGCGCAGGTTTTCCAAGCTATGCCAAGCTCAACGAAAACGCCGATACAATAATACTTAATTGTGCTGAGTGTGAGCCACTTTTGAAGCTACACAGACAGGTAATGCAGGTCTATGCAAGAGAGATTTTAACAGCACTTGAAACTGTGCGTGAGGCGGTAAATGCCCAGCAAGTAATTATTGCTATTAAACCCTCTTACAAAAAGGCTGTAGACGCTGTAAAAGCACAGTTAGAAGATTTCCCATTGACAAAAATCGGCTTCTTGCCTGAGGTTTATCCCGCAGGCGACGAGGTTGTAACAATATACGAAACCACAGGCAGAGTAGTTCCTGCAGGTAAGCTTCCCATATCGGTTGGAGTAACTGTTTTCAACGTGGAAACAATGCTTAATGCCTATAAGGCTATAACCGAGGGCGCAGGAGTTACCCACAAGTATATCACGGTTACAGGCGAGGTTAAAAACCCAATTACCCTACGTGTTCCTTTAGGAATTACAGTAGGAGAGGTGTTAAAGCTTGCAGGTGGTACCACTATTGAAGATTATACTCTGATAAACGGTGGACCTATGACAGGTAATATAGTGTCTGAAAGCAGCGTAATAACCAAAACGAGTAACGCAATACTTGTTATGCCAAACGACCAATACATAGTTAAAAAGCGCCGCAGCGACGCTAAGGTTTCACTTAAAAGAGCTATGTCGGCTTGTTGTCAGTGCAGAATGTGTACTGAGCTTTGCCCAAGAAATTTACTTGGACACCCAATTGAGCCTTCTAAGTTTATGAGATCTCTCTCAAGTGGTACGGCTACTGACACAAAGGCGTATTTAGGCACGTTTTTCTGTAGTGCTTGTGGACTTTGTGAAATGTATTCCTGCTTCCAGGGACTTTCCCCCAGAAGCCTTATCAGCATTATGAAGGGAGAACTCAGAAAGGGCGGAATTGCCATTCCTGAGGCAAAGGAAGCTCCTGTTAAGAGTGAGCGTGAGGGCAGATATATCTTAAAATCTCGCCTTACCGCAAGACTTGGACTTACCAAGTATAATTTCCCGGCATTACTCAGTGAAAAAGAATATAAGCCGAAAACTGTTAAACTTCTTCTTTCACAACATATCGGAGCCCCTGCCACTACAGTTTGTAAGGTTGGAGACACCGTAAAGACAGGCGACGTAATCGCTACCGCAACTGATGGAGCATTAAGCGTTGCAATAAATGCTTCTATCGATGGCAAGGTAAAAGAAGTTAATAGCAAATATGTAATTATTGCCGCAAAATAAGGGGAAAGGGAGACATAAAAAATGGGTAAAGCATTAGGTATGGTTGAGTTCGTAACTGTATCAGCAGGTATGAACGGCGCCGATACTATGATTAAAACCGCAGAGGTAGACGTTGTTGAATGTGCAACCGTATGCCCCGGTAAATATATGGTAATTATCAGCGGAGAGTTAAGCTCTGTAAAAGCTGCAGTAGAGGCAGCAAAGGCTCAGAACGCAGAAAAGGTAATAGATAGCTTTGTTCTTGGTAACCCACACGAATCTATCTTCCCTGCAATTTACGGTGCAACACCTCCCGAGGATGTAGAAGCTCTTGGAGTTATGGAAACATTCTCTGCCGCTTCTGCAATTGTTGCCGCAGATGCAGCCGCAAAAACAAGCCTTGTAAATCTTTTAGAACTTCGACTTGCAAGAGGAATGTGCGGAAAATCATATCTTCTCTTAACAGGAAGTGTATCTGCAGTTAAGGCAGCTATTGAACGTGCTAATATGGAAGCTTCCGACAAAGGAATGTTCCTTGATAGTTCAGTTATCCCCAGACCCGACGCAAAGCTTTGGGCAAGTATTTTATAAGTTAAGGGGTTGATGGTTTGTTAGCTATTGAGCGTAGAAACGCCATATTAGCCAAACTCTCGATAGAAGGCAAGGTTGTTGTAAGTGACCTTGCAGCAGAATATTCAGTTACGGAGGAAACCATTCGCCGTGACCTTGACAAACTTGACCGTGAAGGACTCGCTCGAAAAACTTATGGCGGTGCGGTTAAGAACGAAAGCTTTAATATAGACCTTCCTTTTCAGGTAAGAAAGCAGAGCAACGTTGAAAGCAAGCAGAAAATTGCCGCTGCAATCGGAAGTATGATAAAAGACGGCGACTATATTATGCTTGATTCAAGCACGACAGCGCTTTACGTAATTAAAAATATTTTGGACCGAAAGAAAATTACCCTTATAACCAATTCGGTTGAAATTTTGTTTGAGCTTTGCAACAAGCCTGAATGGACAATTATTTCCACAGGAGGCACCCTTAAAGAAGGGGGACTTTCCCTTGTGGGCTATCAGGCAGAAAGAATGGTTGAAGGGTATCACGTGGACCTTGCAATATGCTCTTGCAAGGGAATTGACGCTTCGGCAGGAGTTACAGATTCCAACGAACGTGATTCTGAGATGAAAAAAGCCTTTTTTGCTTCGGCGAAAAAGAAGATTTTAGTTGTAGATTCCTCAAAGTTTAACAAAACCTCCTTTATTAAGATTTGCGATATAAAGGACGTTGATGTCATCGCTACTAACGAGGAACCCGGAGAAGGATGGAAAAACATTATTGAACAACAGGGCGTAGAACTCGTTGTTAGCTAGGAGAATATTATGAAGGTATTAGTTATAAATGCAGGAAGCTCATCCCTTAAATATCAACTTATTGATAACGAAACTCAAGAGGTTTTAGTAAAGGGACTTTGCGAAAGAATAGGCATTGACGGAAAAATCACCCATAAGGTGCCTGGTAGAGAACCTTATAAGGCAGAGTTTGCAATGCCAACACATAACGAGGCAATCGGCCTTGTTTTAAAACTTTTAACCGACGATGAAAAGGGAGTTATTTCTTCAATCGACGAAATCGGTGCAGTAGGACACAGAATTGCCCACGGTGGAGAAAAGTATAATAAATCTACCGTTATTGATGACGAAATGATTCAATATCTTGAGGGAATCGTGCCTATTAACCCACTTCACGGACCACCTGCAATAGCAGGAATAAAGGCTTGTATGGCACAAATGCCACAGGTTAAGCACGTAGGAGTTTTCGACACCTCATTTTATGCTAATATCGAACCTTTCAGATATATTTATCCAATTCCATACAAATATTATGAGGAAAAGAAAATCCGTAAATACGGATTCCACGGAACCTCACACAGATATGTTACAAACCGCATTGCTGAGGTCTTAGGAAAAGACCTTAAAGACCTTAAGATTGTTACCTGCCACCTTGGAAACGGCTCATCGGTTACCGCAACCAAAAATGGTGTTGCTATTGATACCTCAATGGGCTTTACCCCACAGGACGGCGTTGTAATGGGAACACGTTCAGGTGCAGTTGACCCATCTGTACTTACCTACATAATGAAAACCGACAACATTTCTGCCGAGGAAATGGATAACATTATCAACAAACAGTCGGGATTTTTGGGTATCAGTGAAATTTCAAGTGACGCAAGAAACGTAGAAGAAGAGGCTCTTGCAGGAAATGAGAGAGCTATACTTACACAAAGAATCGTTGGTAATAGCGTTAAGAAACTTATCGGCGCTTATATTGCCGAAATGAACGGAATTGACGTTCTTATTTTCACCGCAGGCGTAGGCGAGAACGATTTTACAATCAGAGAATATTCCTGCGATGATATGGAAAACTTAGGTATTGCAATTGATAAGGAACTTAATAAGAACGCTCCAAGAGGCCAAGAGGTTGAACTTACCGCTAAGGGAGCAAAGGTAAGAACCTTCATCATTCCAACAAACGAGGAAGTTATGATTGCTCGTGATGCGGCAGACCTTGCAAAATAAATTTCAAGAGGTAAAATTATGTCTGAGATTACAAAAACAGATATTGAACTTATAGTAAAACAGGTTTTAGGAGCAATGGGAGATACTTCCGCTCCAAAAACCGATGCTCCATACAGCAGCACTCAGTATAACGGCAGAAAGCTGGTTGGCGTTTATTCTGATATGAATGATGCTATTGCTGCTGCTTCTGAAGGCTATAAAGCAGTCAGAGGAATGAGTGTTGAAAAGAGAGAAAAAATTATTACCGCTATTCGTGAGCTAACAAGAAAAGAAGCGCATATTATGGCAGAAATCGGTGTTAGCGAAACAGGAATGGGTAGGGTAGACCATAAGGTTGCAAAGCATCTTTTGGTTGCAAATAAGACCCCCGGTACCGAGGATATCGTAAGCAGCGCTAAAACAGGCGATGATGGTTTAACTCTTGTTGAAATGGCTCCTTTCGGAGTTGTTGGTGCAATTACTCCAAGTACCAACCCAAGTGAAACTGTAATTTGTAACAGTATCGGTATGATTGCCGCAGGAAACGGTGTTGTATTTAACCCACATCCAGGTGCTATTGCCGCATCCAACTATGCGGTTGACCTTGTAAATCGTGCTTGTCTTTCTGCAGGCGGCCCTGAGGTTTTGGTTACTTCTATGGATAAGCCAACCTTAGATTCTGCAAAGATTATGCAGACTCACCCTGCTATCAAGCTTCTTGTTTGCACAGGAGGCCCCGGAGTTGTACGCTCGGTACTTTCTTCAGGCAAAAAGGCTATTGGCGCAGGAGCAGGAAACCCACCTGTAATCGTTGATGATACCGCCGACATTGTTAAGGCAGGAAAGGATATTATTGATGGTTGTACCTTCGATAATAACCTACCTTGTATCGCAGAAAAAGAGGTATTCGCATTTAGCAATATTAAAGATAGACTAATCAGTGAAATGGTTAAGAACGGTGCGTATATGATTACCGCCGCCCAGGCTGATGCTCTTGCAAATATCGTTTTAGTTGACGTTACCGACAAGAAAACAGGCAAAACTAAAAAGACTGTTAACCGTAAATGTGTTGGTAGAGATGCTAAGGTTATTTTAGATATGCTTGGTGTAAAGGTCGATAATAGCGTTCGTTGCATAATCTGCGAAACCGACTTTAATCACCCCTTCGTTCAGGAAGAACTTATGATGCCAATTCTACCAATTGTTAGCGTTGCAAATATCGACGAGGCTATCGAGCTTGCCGTTAAGGCAGAGCACGGCAACCGTCATACCGCACATATGCATTCTAAGAATATAGACAATCTTTCTCGCTTTGCGGCAGCGGTTGAAACCACAATCTTCGTTAAAAACGCTCCTTCTTATGCAGGAATCGGCTTTGGTGGAGAGGGTCACGCAACCTTTACTATTGCAGGACCCACAGGAGAGGGCATTACCTCTGCAAGAAGCTTCACAAGACAGCGCCGTTGCGTAATGGCAGACAGTTTTAGAATTATCTAATTGGAGGACTGTATGGATATAAATATTTCTGAGGTTGCCGAGGCAGTCCTTAAAGCCTTAGAGGGACAGGGTGGTTCATCTAACGGCGACGTGCCTGTAGGCATTTCAAACAGACATATACATCTTTGCCGAGAGGATATTGATACCCTCTTTGGCAAAGACTACGAGTTAACCCCCTTAAAAGAACTTTCCCAACCGGGACAATTTGCTTGTAAGGAACTTTTAACAATAGTTGGACCTTCTCTTCGTCCTATTGAAAACGTAAGAGTTTTAGGACCTGAGAGAAAGGCTTCTCAGGTGGAAATTTCAAGAACAGACTCCTTTACTTTAAAGGTAAAGCCTCCTGTTAGAGAAAGCGGAAAAATACAGGGCTCTGCTCCCATAACCATTATAGGACCAAAGGGAGTAGTTGTTTTAAAAGAGGGCTGCATTATTGCTAACCGCCATATTCATATGAGTATCGAGGATGGTCAGCATTTCGGTGTTAAAGATAACGAGTATGTAACGGTAGACGTTTGCTCAGAGCGCCGTACCCGTTTTTACGACGTGCAGGTAAGAGTTCATAAAGATTTCAGACTTGAAATGCATCTTGATACCGATGACGCAAATGCCGCCGCCCTTAAAAACGGCGACAAAGTAAAGATTGTAGAAATTCAAAGGTAAAAAATGAACAGATTTAAAATTAAAACAGAGGTACGATTCAATAAAAATGCCCTTGAAACTTTAAGAGAGTTTGAGGACAAAGCGGCAGTTATCATTACCGATAAATTTATGGTTGAATCAGGCCTCATACATAAAATTACAGATAAAATGACAGGCTATAAGAGTGTTGAAGTTTTCGACGAGATTACTCCCGACCCAACAACAACTCTTATCGCTCAGGGACTAAAATTCATAACAAAGCATCAGGCAGATATTGTTATCGCCCTTGGCGGTGGCTCCTCTATTGATGCGGCAAAAGCTATTGTGTTTATGGCAGAAAGAGCCGAAAACCGAGATATCATGCTTATTGCTATTCCAACCACAAGCGGAACAGGTAGCGAGGTTACACAGTTTGCGGTAGTAACCGACGATACCGACCATATGAAATATCCTCTTGTAGATGAAAAATTGCTCCCTGATATTGCAATTTTAGACCCTGAGTTAGTTCTTAGCGTACCTCCTCGTGTTACCGCAGATACAGGAATGGATGTTATAACCCACGCTTTTGAGGCTTTGGTTTCGGTAAACGCTAACGATGCTTCAGACGCTTTGGCAGAAAAAGCATTGCTTTTAGCCTTTAAATATCTTCCATTTGCTTATAAGGACGGCAGCAACGTAGAGGCAAGAGAAAAAATGCACTCGGCATCCTGCCTTGCAGGTATGGCATTCAATGAGGTAGGACTTGGAATCAACCACGGCATTGCACATGCCCTTGGCGCAAAATTCCATATTCCTCACGGAAGAGCCAACGCAATACTAATGCCCCACGTTATAAGATATAATGCACACCTTCGTGCTTGCTTTGGCGCAGAGCCATTTGAGGCAGCACAAAGATATGCTGAAATTGCAAGAAAATTAAGACTTCCTCACGACAATATCAGAATTGCAGTAGAAAGCCTTATTGAAGAGATTAAGCATATGATGCGCAGAATGGAAATTCCTGCAACACTTTGGGAAGCAGGAGTTTCAAAGGAAGATTATTTAAGAGAAAAGGAAGCCATCATAGAAGCGGCTATGAAGGATGCCTGCTCTACATCTAATCCAAGAGAGGTAAATAGAGAAGGAATTGAAAAAATCCTTGGCTATATTACAGAAGAATAATAAAAAAGCAGAAACGAACTTCGTTTCTGCTTTTTGTTTTTTTGTTATTAAAATCTTCTTGAAGCGCCGCCGCCACCAAAGCCGCCACCGCCTCCGGAGAAACCGCCGCCACCAAAGCCACCGTGCCCACCGAAACCGCCACCAAAGCCTCTGGGTCCTCTGGGACCGCCAAAGAAGATAAAGGGAAGACCGAATCTTCGGGGCAACACAAAAATTAAGACGAGTAGAATGAATATAGTGTAGATAACCGCACTGGAAGTGGAAAGAGAATCTTCTTCAACCGGAGTGTAATCCTCATCAGGAGACATTCCGTATTCAATATAAATTTCGTTTACAAGGGAATTGTATACCGCCAACAGACCCCCACCGAATTCATCGGCTCTGAAATAATCTATTCCGTAGGTATCCAAAATTCGTCCTGTTTTGCTATCAGGTAAAGCACCTTCAAGCCCATAGCCTACTTCAATCTTAACCTCACGGTCATTGACAGAGAGCAGTAGTAAAACGCCGTTATTCTTTTCCTTGTCGCCAATACCCCAACTACGAGCAAGTCCTAAAGCGTAGCTATCAATATCGCTGCCCTCAAGACTGTCTACGGTTACAAGGACCACCTGAGCCTTAGAGGCATTATATAGGTTGACACCCTGAGCCTGTATCTTGGCTTCTTGGTCCAAGGATAAAACGTCTGCAAAATCATTTACAAAGAAATTGTTTGTAGGTTTTGGATAAACAGTTTGTGCAAAGCCTGTTACCGAAAAGCCGACAAACAGACAAACGGCAATAATAAGAGAAATTAGTCTTTTCATAAACTACTAAAATGACACTTGAGGTGCGCTCTGTGCATTTTCGCTTGCCTCGAAATAATCAACCTTTTCAAAACCGAAGATGGAAGCAAGAATGTTTTTTGGAAATCTACGAACAAGAGTGTTGTAACTCTTTGCGGTATCATTGTAGTCTTTTCTAGCTACTGCAATACGATTTTCGGTTCCTGCAAGTTCATCCTGAAGCGCAATAAAGCTATTGTTTGCTTTAAGGTCAGGATAAGCCTCGGTTACGGCATTAACCCAAACAGAAATTGCGCCGTCAAGACGGTTTTGAGCATCATTTAAACTTGCGGCATCGTTAGCTTTACCCACTGCGGCTCGTGCCTCGGTCACAGCCTGAAAGGTCTCTTGCTCATAGTCGGCATAACCCTTAACTGTTGACACAAAGTTAGGTATTAAATCTGCACGGCGCTGAAGCTGAGTCTGAATATTAGCCTGAGCAGATTCAACGTTTGTCTGGGCAGAAACAAGGGAATTGTATCCACCAACAATAGAACCAATTAAAATAACAACCACAAGAGCGATAACGCCAATAACTATCCATTTTTTGTTTTTCATGTTTTTCTCCTTTAAAAAATTAACCTCTGCAAACTTGCAGAGGTCATTAGACAATTTTAACTCCCACCCTGCCGTATCGGGCGATTTATAACCTGCGAAAATAGCAGGTGGGTGTCCGCCGATCGGGTTTGGGCTTCCAACGTCCGCAAAAGCGGGAGGCCTGCACGCCTGCCGACCGAGTCAAACTCCCTAAATAAAGGTTGTAGGGTTATAATAGCAACCGTTCGCGTACAGGGTAGGAAAATTGTTATTCTTGTTCTGCAATCTCAAAAAAATCCTGAAGTCTTTCAATAAAGGTGTCGGCAACGAACTCATATTCATCGTCATCTTCGATTTCATAAAAATATTCTTCGCCGTTTTCCTCGCCAACCTTTACAATTACAAGTTCTCCGCTGTCCTCAAGCATTTTCTGAGGGTCGTCAAAAACAGGAAGCATTGCAAGGTATCTTCCTTCATCAGATTCAATAGCATCAATAACCTCAAAGGTGTATTCCTTGCCATCATCGTCCGAAAGGGTAACTATATCAGGATTATAATCTTTTTCCATATCTGCCATTTTTCATTCTCCATTTCTAGTATCTACATTTATTTTAACCTTAAAATAAAAATTAGTCAATACTATTATGATGAGGTGCCATAACAAAATTTGGTTTTGGAACTTAAAAATTCTCCGTATCTTGCCGAAAAGCCTTGCAATACTATAGTATTCCCGCATTTTTCGTCTTCGATACGAAAAATTTTTAAACAGTTACAAAACTGCAGAGCACTTTAAAATGAAAAAAATTGGATGGTAGTAGAGGCAAAACCGCACGGTAATGCTAACGCATACTGTGCGGTTTTAACAAAGAATACCGCCTAATTTTCACATTTTAAAGCAAGGTTTTGTTATGGCAACTCATCATATTTGGTATTTTCCTTATTTACATTTGAACTTAAAAATATTATAATATATGTATTATAAACGAAAGGTTTAAAGAAAATGAGTGAAAAAATGTGGGCGGGCCGTTTTAAAAAACAGCTTGACAGTAAAGTAAATGATTTTAATTCTTCCATAAGGGTTGATTGCCGTATGTATAAACAGGATATCGGCGGTTCTATTGCACACGCTTCAATGTTAGCTAAACAAGGTATAATTTCAGAGGAAGATTGTGAGCAAATCATAAGAGGCTTAGAGGAAATTTTAAACGACCTTGATAATGGAAAATTAGAGCTTGATTTAACGGCAGAGGATATACATATGTTTGTGGAGGCAGAGCTTACAAAACGTATTGGCGATGTAGGTAAAAGACTTCACACCGCAAGAAGCCGAAACGACCAGGTTGCTCTTGATATAAGACTATACTTAAGAGACGAATGTGATGAAATTATTATTCTGCTTAAAGAACTCATTTTAGAATTAACTAAAAAGGCAGAGGAACACAAGGCTACCGTTATGCCGGGATATACACATCTCCAAAGGGCACAACCCATAACCTTTGGCCATCATCTTATGGCATACGCTATGATGTTTTTAAGGGACATCCAAAGGGTAGAGGATACAAAAAAGAGAATGAATTATTCTCCATTAGGGTCTTGTGCTTTAGCAGGTACAACCTATCCTACTGACCGCTATGACGTAGCAAAAAGTCTTAATATGAACGGTATTACCCTCAACAGTCTTGACGGAGTATCCGACAGAGATTTTGCAGTTGAACTTGGCAACGCTATTGCTCTTATTATGATGCACCTGTCTCGTCTCAGCGAGGAGATTATACTCTGGTCAAGTTGGGAGTTTAAGTTTATCGAGCTTGACGATGCCTATTCAACAGGCTCCTCAATAATGCCGCAGAAGAAAAATCCTGATATTGCCGAGCTTGTTAGAGGAAAAACAGGCAGAGCCTACGGAAATCTCGTTACCCTTTTAAGTATGCTAAAAAGCCTTCCCCTTGCGTATAATAAGGATATGCAGGAGGACAAGGAAGCAATTTTCGATAGCATAGACACCGTAAAATTGTGCCTTAGCATTTTTGCTCCTATGATAACAACTATGACCGTTATCAAGGAAAATATGTATAATGCTGCGGCAAAGGGCTTTATAAATGCTACCGACGTTGCCGATTATCTTGCAAAAAAGGGCCTCCCTTTCAGAACTGCTTACAAAATTTCGGGAACAATGGTTGCATATTGCATTGATAAAAACACCGTTTTTGAAAAATTAAGCCTTGCCGAGTTTAAAGAATTTTCTGACCTCTTCGATGAGGATATATTCGATGCAATAAATCTTGAGCGATGCACTTTTGCCCGTAACAGTCAGGGTGGCACCGCCGTAGAATCGGTTGAAGAACAGATAAAAGCAGTAAAAGAAATTTTAAAATAATAAAAAGTCCGCATTAAGCGGACTTTTTTACTTTCTTTTCGTGAATTCTTCGAGCGATATAAACCACAGGCGTATCAAGTAAACTCGTGACAACATAAATCAAATAGCTTGAAACCACAATAGAAATTAAGGTGCCCGTGTTATAAACGCCTGCAAAGGCGCAAAGATTAAAGCTTATGGTGTTTACAATCTGGCTAATAAGTGTTGATCCGTTGTTTCTAAGCCATAAAAATCTTCTTTTGTCGGCAAAATGTTTGCTTGTGAATGCCCACCACTTGTGATAAAGCCAAACGTCAAAAAACTGACTTATAGCGTAGGATACCAAAGATGCAATAACAATTCTTGGAGCCGCACTGAAAATCACTTTAAAGTGACCTTGAACAATGTCATTTTCAGAGGGAATAAACAGTCCCCAACTCTGAGATATTGCAAGGTAAAAGAGGGTTGCAAAAATTCCTAAGGTTACTGCCTTATTAGCCGCCTTTTTGCCTTCACATTCAGATAAAATGTCGGTAACAAGAAAGGTAACCGCAAAAAGCACGTTGCCTAAGGTCTGCTCCATACCGAAAGCGTTCACAAGAATAGATACCTCAATGTTCGCAAGTATGGTGGCAACCACGCTCATACAGTATAGTCCCGTTTTGCCAAAGAATTTAAAGGCAAGAGGCACCGAGCCAAAAATAAAAATAACCGAGACTATAAGTAATAATTCGTTTGTCATAATTTGTCGCAAAAAAATTGCACCTATCTAAAGGTGCAAAAGTTTCACTTTCTCTCCCTTAGTTTTGATTTAACGATACTTTATGAGCACCGTGTTGGCAGGATGGTTACGAACTGCCAGTTGACTAATCGCAAATATAGTCAAAAAGTTCTCTTTTCAGAGCAAGGTCATTTTCCTTAGAAGACACTACCCTCACAGGTTTAGTCAGGTCAAAGGAAAAGATGCCAACAAGAGAATTTGCAGGTACAATATGGTTGTTTGAATGAATCTCAATAACGTAATCTCTCTTCTCTGCGGCGCTGTGAAGTTTGTTCACAGCTTGCATATCAGAGAGTAAAACTGAAAACTCTGTCATTTTGCATCTCCAAGGCTTTTTAAGTATTTTACCCAAAAACTGCCAAAAAGTCAATATGTCTTGCAAAATTATGAGAAAAACAGTATACTCATAATATACTTTATTTTCGGAGTTTTTTATGAATGTAGTTTTTTACACCTTAGGATGCAAGGTGAATCAGTACGAGTCTCACGCTATTGGCGAGACCCTTGAAAAATATGGACATAAGGTAATAAATGATACTGCCGCGGCAGACGTGGTGGTTATAAATTCTTGTACCGTAACGGCTGAAAGCGATAGAAAAACACGTCAGGCGGTAAGAAGATTTAGAAAAAAGCTGCCTAATGCAGTTATAATTCTTGGCGGCTGTATGGCTCAGGCATTCCCTGAGAATGCCAAAGCCTTGGAGGAGGCAGACATCATAACAGGTAACACCTCTCCGTCACAAATTCCCCTAATGCTCGAAGAATTCTTGAAAACAGGAAAGAGAATAATAAATATAAAACCCCACGAAAAAAGTGAGAAATATAACACCCCGATAATTTCAGATTTCGGCGAAAAAACAAGAGCCTTTATGAAAATTGAGGACGGTTGCGACAGATATTGCACCTATTGTATTATCCCAAAAGCCAGAGGAGAAATACGTTCAAAAGCTCTTTTTGAGATAGAAAAAGAAGCTGAACTTTTGAGCAAATCGGGCTTTTGCGAAATTGTCCTTGTGGGAATAAACCTGACCTCCTACGGCAAGGATATCGGTCTTAATATCTGTGATGCAGTAGATGCCGCCGCAAAACCTGAGGGCATAAAGAGAATAAGACTTGGCTCCCTAGAGCCTGACCATATTACCGATGAAACCTTAATAAGACTTAAAAATCAGAAAAAGTTTTGCCACCAGTTCCACCTTGCATTACAGTCAGGCTCGGACGCTACCTTAAAGCGAATGAATAGGCACTACGATACTGCCTTTTATGAAGAGTTGGTAAATCGTATAAGAGAAAACTTTGAAAACCCCTCAATTACCACCGATATTATGGTGGGCTTTGCAGGGGAGAGCGAGACGGAGTTCGAGGAAAGCGTAAATTTCCTGAAAAGAATTGGTTTTGCAAGAAGCCATGTCTTTGCCTATTCTAAAAGACAGGGCACCATCGCCGCGGCACTCAAAAATCAGGTGGAGCCTTGCGAAAAAACCAAAAGAGCCGCTATTATGAGCGAAGCGGCAAAAAGGAGCGAAGCCGAATTTTTAAAAAACCAAATCGGCAGAAATGAAACTGTGCTTTTTGAAACCTTCAAATGCGGCATAGCCGAAGGCTACACCGAAAATTATACAAGGGTTAAGGTAAAAACCGACAAAAACCTTTCAGGTCAAATTTTAAGCACCAAAATAACCGACTCTTTCCAGGACTACTGTGTAGGAGAAATAATAAAAGCAGAATCTTACAATTAAGGAAAGCAAAAAAGGAATCACGAAATCTCGTGATTCCTTTTAGTTTTGTGGTGTAATCAGCAAAAGAGGGAAACTAAATATTATATCTTGCGGCAACTTCTGTTACACATTTTTTTGCAATTGCAATCTGTTCGGCGGAAACTTCTTCATCAAATTTACAGAAGGAATTATCAGAAATATCGTTGCCGGTTAATGTTTTGTACCAAATAAGACCAAGCGCATATCTGCCCAGACCAAGGCTCGCATGTATAGGGTCACGATGAAGCTTTTCAATTCCGTTATCGAACATAGCGCCAAAAACTTCGCCTGACGGGATAAGATAGTCTGCGCCAATGTGTTTGGCAGCCTCTTGATAAGCGTTTACAATATCACTAAGCATTTCATTGTGGGTTCTGTAGTTCATTGACTTGGTAAGTCTTTCACTTTCCGGCTCATAAGCCCATGTTTGATGAATGGCAATTTTAGCCTTTGGAGCCATAAGTCTAATATATTTAACCAATTCGTCAAGATATGGCTGATAAGTACTATATCTCGGTGCTTTAGAACTAACCTGTTGTACGGTTACAATATCCCAGTCTCTATTTAGTAGAGCATCTTTTATAGATACGCTAAAGCCCGTGCTTATTCCATTCATTTCAAGGGTATATGCTCTTGCCTCACTTAACATATTGCGATAGTGCATTGACAAAGAGCAGCCGCCGATAAATATGTTGAAAGAATTAATTTTCACACCGTCCACACCGGCAATTCGATGTAGATATCGTTGTGCATCTTGTGAAAAACTGTTTCCGATTGATAAAATATTCATAATGTTTTCTCCTTTTGTTTTATAAAAAGTATACCTTGATGGCAGCCTGTGCAACAGCAAAACTGCCCTTTAGAGTATGACTTTTACGAATCTGATTTTTGATTTTTTCTAAAATTCAGATAATCTTCTAAAATTATAACCGCTGCTACGGCATCAACCGACTGTTTTCTTTTTTTGCCTCTGGTGTCAGTCAGGTTCAGAGCGTTATGAGCCGAAACAGTGGTGCACCTCTCATCCCACAACACAATATCAATACCTGACTTTTTCTTGAGCTTTTCTGCCGTCTCGGCACATTCCTTTGCACGAAAGCCCTCGCTACCGTCCATATTTTTAGGATAACCTACTACAATAAGTTCTGCCTTTAATTCCTGCGCCTTTTCCCAAAGCTTGTCAATTAGACGCTCCTCGTTGTATTCGGTTATAACCGTGTTTGGAAAGGCAAAACCCTCATTTTTGTCGCTAACCGCAACCCCAGTCCGTGCTTTCCCTAAATCAACCGACATTATTATCATCTTTTAATACCTCATCGATACCCTTTTCTATGGCTGCGTCAATTTTACTGTGCTTTGGCATAAATTCCTCAGGCACGTGGGATGCGTCGTTAATAAACTCTGCCCTGACACCCTTTTCATCAAAAATCAGTAAAGAAACGGCTGTGTTGTCCGACCATTTCATTTCATTTAGCCTTTCAATAGCCCCTAAAACCACTCGGCATAAAAGGGTGCGAATTGCCGCTCCGTGAGAGGCAACCAAAATAGTTTTGCCGTCGTTTTGGGGGTCACTTGCAATAGCCTCAATACCTTGCCAAACTCGGTCGTAAACCTGGCGCATACTTTCTCCGCCCTCAGGCGCAAAGTTCTCAGGATGATTATCCCAACAATGCTCTAATGCTCCGTGATTTTTAAATATTTCCCCAAAAGGCATACCCTCAATAATGCCGCCGTCAATTTCGCTGAAACGAGGATCTTTAATAACCTCAATACCTTTGCCGTAGGTTGCGGCAACCGCTGTTAAGTAAGCCCTCTTTAAAGGACTTGAATAGGCCTTGTCAATATGTATATTTTTAAAACGTTTCTTTAAAAATTCAAGCTGAGTTTTTCCAAGCTCACTTATGTCGCTGTCGGTAGAGCCCTGAAAAACCTGAGCCGTATTTCCTGCCGCTTCGCAGTGGCGGACAACGTAAATTTTAACCAAAAAATACACCTCTTTATTTAATTATATATTATACATAATGTTTTTGCAACAAAAAAGCAGAGATTTAATCTCTGCCTGAAGTTTTCGTCTTCTCTCACAGCGAAGCTGTATATCGTGCGCTTTGGCGCATATCGAAACGCAAGTTATATCGCTCGTGCTTTTGCACGAATATCGTGCACAGTGTAAAAGTACACTGTGCCTAATCTTCCATTTGCTTGCCTAAAAATCCTGCCGCAACCTGTACGAGTTTTATGTCACTTTCGGTAGGGGAGTTTGCCTTTTCGCTTTCTATGAGCACAACTGCACCGCTAACGTCTCCCGAGGAAATAATAGGGTTAGCAACTAATACTTTTTTCTCAATACCCTGTAATGCGAAAAAATCTTTCTTTTCCTTTTGAAAATTAAATGCGCTACGATTTTCCATAAGCGCTTCAAGCTCAGAGGTAACCGCCTTTTCAATGGTCTCCCTTTTGGAAATTCCTGCCGCCGCAACACAGTGGTCTCGGTCACAAATAATAACCGAAAGCTCGGTGGCCGAAGCTAATGATTCAGCATACTCTGCTGCAAAGGTAGAAAGCTCCCCAATGGGCGAATATTTTTTAAAAATTACCTCTCCACCCGCACTGGTAAATATTTCCAAAGGATCTCCTTCACGAATCCGCATAGTCCTTCTTATCTCTTTCGGGATAACTACCCTTCCTAAATCGTCTATTCTTCTCACAATTCCAGTTGCTTTCATATATAAATTCTCCTTTAATTTCAAATCGTGATGTTAGTATTTGTTATTTGAAGAAATTTATACTTGCTCTTTCGCATTTTGTGACGTCAAATATATTTTACATTTTGTAAAATATATTTGACAGAAACTAAAGTTTTTGATAGAATAAGAACAGAATTATTGAAAGGAGATGTCAACGGTGGACAAAAAGCGAAAATTTAAAGCTGCACGTGATTTATGCGGTTTAACACAAGATGGTCTTGCCAAAGCCGTTGGAGTCTCCCGGCAAACAATAGTTACCATAGAAAAAGGCGGGGGTAATCCCTCACTTGACCTATGCAAAAGAATTTGCAAAACATTAAATAAAACCTTAAATGATTTATTCGAGGAGGAATAATAAAATGACTCGTACAGAAATGATACTTCGTATTGGAAAAGAATATCATACCGCAAATATTGAAGGTGGAGAATATAGTTATGTACAAGAAGCAGGTTCAAGAGCTAAATTGGAGAAAGCCCTCGGACACAGTTTTTCGCATTTTAAACTTGATATTCGTTTTGAATTGAACGATGTCGCTGTACTTATAGAAACAAAACAATCCTTCACAAAAAATGATGAAGATCAACTTGCAGAATATGTAGAAGAAGAATTTGCTTTGCATAACGGAAAGAAAATTATTGCTATTCTTGCGAATACAAATAATAACGAAATCAAGGTATGGAAATCCGCCATCGATGACGAACATATTTTAACTAACGAAACTGTTCTCGACAAAATGGAACATTATGTTGGTTTGTTTGATGCAAGTAAACAAAACGATAGAGAAAAGGTTTTAAAGAATACTTATGATTTAAATGAGCTTCTTCATAAAATGGACATTGATGAAAGACTCCGCAGTCAGTTTGTCGGAACAACCCTTCTTTATCTCAAGAAATTAGTGGAAAAATTTGGAGCAACCAAAATTGACGAAACATTAAAGAAAAAATTAGATGCTCATTGGTCTATGATGGACGGCAAACAAATTCGCGCCGCTATAGAATCAACATTAGACGATTTGCTTGATGGTTCAGAAAACAAAAACAAAAAAATCGAATTGCTCCAAAAAAATGTCCTTAACGACCAAAAAGTCAAAAAGCTCGATCCCGCAAATTGGATAAAAATTTTAGACACTATCCTTATGGATATTTATCAGTACATCGACACCAACAGTTCTGAAGGTCAGGATATCTTAAATCTCTTCTTCATCGCTTTTAATAAATATACTGGTAAAGCTGATAAGAATCAAGCGTTTACACCCGACCACATAACAGAGTTTATGTGTAGATTGACTGATGTCGATAGAACAAAGCGTGTGCTTGACATAACCTGTGGCAGTGCTTCGTTCTTGGTTC
Source organism: Clostridia bacterium (assembly GCA_017521125.1). Lineage (GTDB taxonomy): Bacteria > Bacillota > Clostridia > Oscillospirales > Acutalibacteraceae > SFWF01. The sequence continues at coordinate 2,435 of JAFXDV010000005.1, read as the reverse complement.
AAGCTATGGTTAAAGAATTAGCTGATTGTAATCGAAATACGACAGAAGATGAAGCAAAATCATTACAGGACATCGTAAAAAAAGAACACATTTATGGTATAGAGGTTGAGGAAAAAGCGTATGGGCTTTCCACAACTAATATGTTGATACATGGCGATGGCAATTCTAATATTAAGTTTGGAAGTTGTTTCGATTGCAAACAATTTATTAAAACCGCTAACCCCGACATCGTTTTAATGAATCCACCTTATAATGCTAAGCCGATTGGCATACCTGAGAGATACAAAAAGGAATGGGGAAAAGCAAAAGACGGCAAGGAAGATCCTACAAAGGGTTTGGTTTTTATTCATTATCTATCTGATGTTATTGCGGAGATGAATAAGGAACGCGAAAAAAACAATGAGCCGTTAAAGACTGTCAAGCTTGCCGTTTTGCTTCCTGTTTCAGCAGCCATTGGAACAAGTTCAATTATTGAGAGTGAAAAAATTGAAATGCTTAAAAACAATACCTTGGAAGCAGTTTTTACACTGCCAAATGAAATTTTTTATCCTGGGGCATCTGCATCTGCTTGCTGTATGTTATTTACATTAGGCAAACCTCATAAAAAATCAGATGGCATCATAAACGAAACGTTTTTCGGATACTGCAAAGATGACGGATTTAAAAAGAAAAAGAATCTTGGCAGAATCGAACAGTTTGATGAAAATAATAATTCAAAATGGAAAGTAATCGAAGAAGAATGGTTATATTTATTTAACAATAAAAAGGCTGTAGATGGAAAATCTTCTACTGCTATTGTAGATGGTAAATCAGAATGGCTTTGCGAAGCATACATGAAAACAGATTATAGCAAACTTACAGAAGCAGATTTTCAACAAACATTAAACAATTACCTCTCTTACTTAATGAAGGAGGGTAAAATTTATGAATCTTGATATTAAAAAATGGAAAGATTTTAAAGTCTCTTCTATATTCACTATACACAACGGAAAAGGTATAACAAAAGAAGAAATAGAAGAAAACACGGGTGATTTCACAGTAGTTCAAAGTGGCGAAGAAAATAACGGTGTCCTCGGTAAAATCGACCGTAACTATTGTGAAGCAATGAACTATACTCTTACCGATAAGCCCTGCTTAACAGTTGCAAGAAGCGGCTCGGCAGGTTTTGTTTCTTTTCAAGTTGATGGTTGCGTTGTTGGCGACTCTGCAAAGATATTGTTACTTGACGAAGAAATTGCATCAAATGAAGTATATGCTTTTTTACAAACAATATTATCTGCAAACCGTTTTAAGTATGCTTATGGAAGAAAAGTTACTGAAAGTAAATACATGAACGATACTATCAAACTGCCTATTGAGCGCAACGAAGATGGAACGCCATTCACAGACAATTCAAAAAAATATTCCGAAGACGGGTACGTGCCTGATTGGGAATGGATGGAAAATTACATAAAATCGCTTAAATATAAGCCTTTTACAACTAAAAACAAATTCAGCAACATTCCTAATCTAAATGTGAATGAATGGAAAGATTTTATCTTTTCTTCATTATTTGATGTATCCGGAACCACAACTACTCCAAAAGAAGAATTAGAGTATATAGGAAAGGGAAAATATCCATATGTAACAACTTCAGCAACCAATAATGGCGTCGAAGGATTTTATTCTCATTTTACTGAAGAAGGCAATGTTATTGTAATTGAATCTGCCTGTGCAGGCTTTGCAACATATCAATCGGAAAATTTTTCAGCTTCAGATCACGCTGAAAAATGTACGCCATTATTCGATATGAATATAAATATTGGTATCTTTTTAGTGACAATAATAAATGCAGATATGTATAAGTATAGTTATGGTAGAAAGTGCAACCAAATTAGAATTAAAAATCGAACAATTAAGTTGCCAATTCAACACAATAAGGATGGTTCTCCATTTATTGATAGTGAAAAAAAATATTCACCAAACGGATATGTTCCTGATTGGAATTTCATGGAGAACTATATTAAATCCTTGCCTTATGGAGATAGAATTTAATGCAAAAGCGAGGTGGTAACACCTCGCTTTTGCTATGTATAAAAACCGCCTAAAAACCCGTTTTTGACACCAATGCGTCGGGTGGGGCAAACCAGTGAAAACCCTAGTGCTTATGCGGTTTTTTCGACTTTTGTCCTATTATAACTCATTCCTCAATTCTTCTAACAATACCTGTTGATTTCATATATAAATCTCCTCTTTTTACAATTTTAGTGTGATATTAGTATCACACTTTTTGTAGAAATTATGAGCAGATTTTCCAAATGTTTTTAAATTTTAATAAACAAAAGGCACCTCAAACTAATTGAAGTGCCTTCTGCTTGCTACTATTTATTCTTCTATATTTTCTTCGTAAACTGGAATAGTCATATTTTCCAAAGCATTTCGGAGTTGTGGATTGT
>JAFXDV010000013.1 GCA_017521125.1 Clostridia bacterium | reverse complement strand
GCTTGATTTTGGAAAAATTGAATCATTAAGCAAAAATCAAACAAATTAATAAATATATGCGGGTGTGGCGGAATTGGCAGACGCGCTGGTCTTAGGAACCAGTGGAACTCCGTGCAGGTTCAAGTCCTGTCACCCGCACCAGTCGAGAGCCTCGACACGCAATCCGCGTGCTGAGGTTCTTCTTTTTTATAGTTTTTAGCCTCGCGTTTAAAGTTGGTTATGAACACTCGGACCAAAATAGAAGAGTCGTACCATAAAGTATGACTCTTCGATTTTTATATGTTTAAAAACTCTTTTCACCTTCATAGTTTTTGTTAAATGCTCATATGCTTTTAACAATTAACTTTGCCCGTTGAATAATTTTCATACTTTATATTCATTTACTATTTTAATTTGGAAAATAATGTGTTATAATAACATGAAAGATTAACTGATAGTGAGGTCTATACTATGGCATATTTAGATATTTATAACAAGTGGCTTAATAGCACAAAAATCGACGATGAGGCTCGACAGACCCTCAAAAGTATGACTGATGATGAAATTTCAGATGCCTTTTACCGCAACCTAGAATTTGGAACAGCCGGACTTCGTGGTGTTATGGGTGTAGGACCCAACCGTATGAACAAATATACTGTACGTCTTGCTACTCAGGGTCTTGCTAACGAAATCTCACAATTAGGAGAAAACGCTAAAACCAGTGGCGTTGTTATTGCCTTTGATTCACGTAACAACTCTCAAGACTTTGCTTTGGAGTGCGCTAAGGTGCTTTCAAAAAACGATATTAAGGTTTATCTGTTCGATAGTCTTCGCCCTACTCCTGAGCTTTCCTTTGCCGTACGTTTTTTAAAGTGTATTCGTGGTATTAATATTACAGCGAGTCACAACCCCAAGGAATATAACGGTTACAAGGTATATGGAGAAGACGGAGGGCAACTTCCCCCAGATTCTGCACAAATTATTATGAACGAAATTGAAAGTCTTGATATTTTCGATGATGTTGCTTACACCGAAAATCCAACATTTATTTCGGTTGGTAAAGATATTGACGATGCTTATATTGCCGCTGTAAAGGAGCAGTCTTTAGGAATTGATATTCCAAAAGATTTTAAGGTCATTTATACTCCTTTACATGGTGCGGGAAATCTTTTAGTTCGAAGAATATTAAAGGAAATCGGAGCAGACGATGTTTTTGTTGTGCCCGAACAGGAAAAACCCAACGGCGACTTCCCTACCGTTATTTCTCCCAACCCGGAAAATCCTGATGCCTTTACTATTGCTATAGAATATGCTAAAAAGCAAAAGGCAGATTTAATTTTCGGTACCGACCCTGACAGTGACCGAATTGGTGTTGTAACAACGAATTCTGATGGAGAATATATAGTTCTTAACGGAAATCAAACAGGCTCTCTTCTTGCTAATTACATTCTTAAAAAAGAGTCCGAAAAAGGAAATTTAAAGGGTAAAAAATCAATTATTAAGACGGTTGTTACTACCGATATGATTAGCAAAATTGCAAACTACTACGGTGCTGAGTGCATAGACGTTCTTACAGGCTTTAAATTCATCGGCGAACAAATCAAACTCTTTGAGGCAAACAACGAGTTTGACCGCTATGTTTTCGGTTTAGAAGAAAGCTATGGTTATTTACGTGGCACCTACGCTCGTGACAAGGATGCGGTTGTTGCCTCTATGCTAATTTGCGAAATGGCGGCAGATTATTATAATCGTGGCATGACCCTTTACGATGGTCTTTTAGAGTTATACAAGACCTATGGTCATTATAAGGAAACACTTATAACAATTACTTTAAAAGGACAAAGCGGCGCCGAGAAGATTCAGGAGATTATGTGTGATTTCAGAAGCAATCCTCCAAAAGAATTAGCAGGCTTTGCGGTTAATTCAATTAAGGACTATTCAAAAGGAATTGACAACCTCCCAAAATCTAATGTTTTAAAATTCTTCTTCGAAAAAGGTTGGCTTGCAGTTCGTCCATCAGGTACAGAACCTAAAATTAAATTCTATATTTCCGTTTTTGGTGACAGTATGGAAAAAGCGGAAGAGACAACTCGCTTAATACAGGAGTTCGTTAACAAGGCTACCGCCCAATAGCATTTTATTAAGGTTAGTGATTCTCAAATGGTTAAAATTTTGATTGTAAGACATGGTCATAGCTTAGGCAACGAGCAGAATCTGATTACGGGTCTTTATGACTGTGACCTCTCGACTACCGGATATAATCAAAGCAAATTGTTATGCGATTATATTGTTAAAAATCTAAAGGTTGATGCCTTTTATTCAAGCGATTTAATTCGTGCCGTAAATACCATAAAACCTGCCGCAGACGCTTTGGGACTCCCCATTAATTTAGAGCCTGATTTCAGAGAACTTGGTGTTGGAGTTTGGGATGGTCTCCTCTTTGACGACATTGCAAAGCTTTATCCTGAAGATTTTGAGGCCTGGACCAACAAGGAGCCGAATTTTGCACCTGAGGGCGGAGAAACTTGGGAAAATCTTATTAAACGAAGCACCAAAAGGCTTAGTGAACTCGCCGCACAAAACGACGGCAAAACCATTATGATTTCGACGCACGGAGGCGTAATAAAGGTTCTTTTAGAACGCTTTTCAGGTGCCAGTCAAAATGATTTGGAATGGGTTTCTAACGCTTCTATTACTGAACTTTGGTATAAGGACGGTAATTTCGAAATTAGAAAGGTCAGCTTTGATGATTATTTAGGAAACCTAACCACCGAACTTCCAAAATCTGTTTAAAATGAAAAGACATTGTCAGTGATGACAATGTCTTTTATTTTAGTCCCATTTTGACCAAAATTGTTTTAGTTGATTTTCATATTCGTCCTTAGCCACAAAATAGCTTGTTCCATGCTCTGCACCCGGAACAATAAAAAGACTTTTAGGTGCCACGCAAGCTTTGTAGTTTTCATAGGTCATTTCTATCGGCACAAATTTATCTTCTGTTCCGTGTATAAAAAGAACCGGGACCTGACTGTTTTCTAAGGCGGTAACTGTAGAATATCCGTCAGGTGCTACGTTAATTTTTCTTCTGCAAATTGCCGATGCTATTTCTCCCATGAAACTTGTATATAGAAGCTTCATATTTTGAGCTATATGGCGCCAAATATCATTTGGAGACGTAAACCCACAGTCAGCAATAACGCCCTTAACGTTTTGGGGTAAATCAAAACCTGTTGTCATAAGAACGGTTGTTGCTCCCATTGAAATACCCATTAGATAAACGGGCAGTTTTTTCATATCGGTACTATTAACCCAATTTATCCAGTCAAGACAATCATATCGCTCCATAAGGCCAAAGCCCATATAATCTCCGCCACTGTCCCCTTGACCTCTTTGCTCTACGAAAAGCACGTTGCAATCGCTTTCAAAAAGGAACTCATAAACTAAACAAAAATCTCTTGCCCAAGATGAACGCCATCCGTGCATAGCGATAATGGTTCGTTTTGCCTTTTTATTCTTATAGAGATGGCCCACCAACACTGTACCATCCTGTGCTGTAATTTCAACAACCTCAAGTCCTTTGTCTTCAAGTGCTTTTGAATTTTCGGTTAAAAAATTAAGTTTTTCCTCTATATTAGCGTCTCCTGTTAAAAGCTTCATAGCCGCAGGATTTGCATCGGGCACCTGTCTGTCAAGAGCTATTGTTACCATCTTTTTGGTTATCAAATACGAAATTGAACTGATGGCGGCAATTGAGCCAAGAGCTATGCCTGTTCCCAAAAGAAAATTCTTTTTATTCTTTTTCATAAGCTTCCTCCTTGTCTCTATACTTTTATTTTAACACAGTTTTAAGAAAAATTAAATATCTTATTATATTTTTTAGAAATTTATCAAGAAATGTTAAAAACAGATTCTTAAAAAAATTTACACTCCATTGATTTTTTTTGATAAATAGTGTATAATGTTTACACAAAATAAGAAATGAGTTAAACTTTTATGAACGATATAAAATCTATAATTGCAAAAAATATTTCTGAGCTTCGAGTGTCAAGTGGAATGACTCAACTTATGCTTGCAGAAAAACTTAATTATTCAGACAAAGCCGTTTCTAAATGGGAACATGGTGAATCTCTTCCTGATATTACGGTTCTTGTTGATATTGCGGAACTTTTTGGTGTTACTTTAGATTATCTTGTGAAAGAAAATCATTCACCAAAAGATATGCCAATAAAAAAGCGAATTATGCACAAATACAGTCGCTCGGTTATAACAATGGTTGCCATAGTGGGTGTCTGGTTAGCCGCTGTAATTATTTTTGTATTGCTTTCTCTCCTCCTACAAAATGCAAATCATCAGTGGTTAGCATTTATCTATGCTGTTCCTGTTACCTTTATAGTATGGCTTGTGCTTAACAGCATATGGTTTAACACTAAAAGAAACTATCTTATCATTTCTCTTTTAATGTGGTCTATACTAATATGTATACAACTTCCATTATACATAAACAGCATTAGGGTTGAACTTATATACCTGGTGGGAATTCCCGCACAGATTATAATTTTGCTATGTTCGTTTATACGAAAAAGAAATAAAAAATAAAAATATTTAGTCGAAAAACAGGACTCTACCGCTAGGAGAGTCCTGTTTTTTAGACTCTACTGTGAGGAATTTTAGTTTATAGTCGCAAATACGGATAATTCGTTGCGGTTAAATTCAACAGAGTGTATAATAATAACGTTGAGTGTAAGACCCACAAAAATTTATTGCATAATCCAAGGAGTTTTATTATGAGTTTTCCATTCCAGTTATCTTGTGAATCGACCGTAGATCTTTCATATGATTATATAAGCGGTCGTGACATATCTGTTATATTTTATACTTATGTTGTAGAAGGCAAAGAATACGTAGATGATATGGGACGTAACCCTAATGCCCTACCTGAATTCTTTGAAATGTTAAAACAAGGAAAAATGCCTGCTACATCACAGATTAATACCTTCCGCTACGAAGAATATTTTGAAGAACTTCTTAAAAAAGGTGACGTACTTCATATTGCATTTGGAACCGGTATGACCCCCTCCTATCGCAATGCTGTTGATGCCGCTGAAATATTGAAGGAAAAATACCCTGAGCGCAAACTTGTTGTTATTGACTCCCTTTGCAGTTGTTTTGGTTATGGCATCTTAGTTGACAGTGCTGCAGATATGAGAGATAACGGCGCTAGTTTGGAAGAAATTAAGGAATGGGTGCTTGCCAACAGAAACAAGGTTCACCATCAACTCTTCTCCACCGATTTAACTCAGTTTAAGCGCAGTGGCCGTGTATCAGGACCTGCCGCAACTATCGGCACCGTTCTTGGTATTTGTCCCATAATGCATTTGAACAGTGAGGGACGCATTATTGCATACTCAAAGGCACGTGGCAAAAAAGCCGCCATTAAAACTACTGTAGAGACTATAATGGAACATATTCAAAACGGCAAAGCATACAACGATAAGTTTATCATTGGACACTCTAATTGCTTAGATCTAGCCTTGGAAACAAGGGATGCGTTTAAGGAATATTTCCCTAATGCAGAGGAAATGATTAAGATTGATAACATTGGAACCATTATTTCGGCACATTGCGGACCTGGTACGATAGCAATCTTTTTCTATGGCGATGAAAGAACAGACAAATAAATAGCAAAACTCGCTTTTGTGGGCTCTATGTGTTTAAAAGACACGGTAATGCTGAGGCATACCGTGTCTTTTTTGTTTTATTAGTTATTTTAATATGAAACAAAACATTTGCCTTTTTCACATATATATTAATACTATTACTGCTCTCGGAGGTTTTGGCTTTATGCAAATAACGGAGTTTATAAACCAAATGTTCAGTGAACCTATGTTGCTCATATCAACAATTCTTACATTAGGAGTAATACTTGTTAACGGTTGGACCGATGCACCAAACGCTATTGCTACTTGTGTATCTACCCGAGCAATTGGTGTTAGAAACGCAATAATTATGGCGGCTATTTTTAATTTCTTAGGTGTTTTTGTAATGACAAAAATCAACCACTCGGTTGCAACTACGATTGGTAATATGGTGAATTTCGGGGATGACTCGCAGTCTGCACTGATAGCCCTTTGTGCCGCAATGTCAGCTATTGTTATCTGGGCAACAGTTACGTGGTATTTTGGAATTCCTACAAGTGAAAGCCACGCTCTTATTGCGGGTATTTCAGGTGCGGCAGTCGCAGTACAAGGAAATTTTAGCGGAATAAACGTTAAGGAGTGGATTAAGGTCCTTTATGGTATTGTTATCTCTACCCTTTTAGGCTTTTTTTTGGGTTATATTTCGTCTAAGCTTACTGTATTTTTCTTCAAAAATAAAAACCGTATGAAAACCGAAAGATTTTTTTCAGGAGCTCAAGTTGCAAGTGGAGCGGCTATGGCATTTATGCACGGCGCTCAGGATGGCCAAAAGTTTATGGCAATTTTTCTTCTCGGAGGTGCTCTTGTTAATGGAATCTCAACAGTCGAAATAGAACAAGTTCCTGAAATATGGCTTATGCTTTTAGTTTCGATTATCATGGGGCTTGGAACTTCTCTTGGCGGATATAGAATTATTAAATCTGTAGGTATGAATATGGTAAAACTAAAGCCGTATCAAGGTTTTTCGGCCGATTTTGCAGCAACGCTTTGCTTATTACCGTCTTCCCTAATGGGAATACCTCTGAGCACTACCCACACAAAAACCACCGCTATAATGGGCGTTGGAGCCGCAAAAAATCTACATAAAGTAAACCTTAATATTGTTAAAGATTTAGTATTAACCTGGATATTCACCTTTCCGGGATGCGGACTCTTAGGTTTTATAGTGGCAAAAATATTTTTAGTTCTTTTTAACGGCAGATGACCCCAAGGGAGTATAAGTATGGCTAAAATTAGAAATGACTATTTCAAACTTTTAGAAGAACAAGCAAACTTTTGTGTTCGCTCGTCTACCCTACTTTCTGAAATTCTTTGCGATTATACTGCATTAAGTGTTCCAAATCAAAGAGCAAAAATGCACAAAATCGAAAACGCTGCAGATGAATTGCATCATCATATTATATCTCAACTTTATACAGAATTTATGACTCCCTTTGATCAGGAGGATATATTACTCCTTGTGCAGTTAATTGACGACATCACAGATGCATTAAACCAGGTTGTATTAAAATTTTATATGTTCAACATAACCGATATGCCGGTTTACGTACCAAGTCTATCTAAAGTGGTTGACAAATGCGTTAATGCATTATTTGCAGTCATAAAAGAACTTAAAAACTTTAAAAAATCTGAGTTCTTACGGAAGTTGATAGTTGAGGTGAAAAAGGTTGAAAATCAGGGCGATGACATCTTTGTTGAAGCAATATACCAACTGTTTACAACCAAAAAAAATTATGATATACTAATTTCACACAAGGCTATTTACGAAAGTCTTGAAGACTGCTGCAACCAATGTGAGCACGTAGCAGAGGTTATTGAAAAGATTATTATAAAAAACACTTAAAGGAGATAAAAATATGAAAACAAGACTATTAAGATTTTTTTCTTTGGTTCTTTGCGTTTTCTTAATTTTGTCGATTTGCGGTTGTGGGAAACAAGCAGAAGACCAAGAGATTATGTTCGAGTACGAATACGAGTATGTAGGAGGTAATAGCAGTATGGAAAGTTCTAAAAACGAATCATTTATATCGCAAGCTCCAAATATGACTGTATCCTCCCAAGTTCAATCTACTGAGTCTACCCAATCTAGTGATGCTCTTCCCTTTACTTTCGAAGAATATATGCATAAATCTATAACAATTTCACTCTATGATAGTTCCTGCAATACTTATGGTTTTACCTGGAACTCTATAGGAAAACCCATAAGTCCAGTGCTTAAAATATGTAAAGGTAATACCTTTAATGAGGCAAAATGTCAGGAATTTTCTGTTAGCTATGAGATGTGCGAAACGTATTTTAACGAATCTGCATCTTCACTTTATTATGTTTCAAAGTCAGTGGTTTCGGGACTTGAGCCAAATAAGGAATACACCTATCAAATTTGCGATGATGGAGCCAAGGTTTATTCGGTTGCCGCTACCTTTAAAACTTCTAATCCTAGTGACTCCTCTTTTACATTTTTACATTTTTCAGATTCTCAGGTTTTAGGAACTAAGGATGATATTGCTTTAGGAACCGATACAGGTGTTGCGTTTGGCAACGTTCTTGCAGCAGCTACTGCTAATTGTCCCTCCCCTGCATTTATGCTACATACAGGAGATATTGTGGAATGGTCCAAGTATGAGGGCTATTGGGAAAATATGCTTCACTTTAACGAAAAATATTTTATAAAATATCCTTTTGCTGTAATTTCAGGAAATCACGAAACCATATATAGAAACGGCAAGAATGAAATTTATAAGCATTTTAATATAAAGACAGAAGGTCAAAAAACAGAAAAAGGCTTCTATTACTACTTAGACTACTCCAACACAAGATTTATAATGCTAAACACCTATGACACTGCCTCTGATAAAAAGCTTAAGGATGACCAACTAACTTGGTTAAAAGGATTACTTCAAAACAATCCTAAAAAGTGGACTATTGTTGCTATGCATAATCCTCTATATTCAGCAGGATATTGGGGTTCTAACCCTGAACACACCGCTGCAACCGAAGCGCTTAGAGAACAATTATCAAGCCTTTTTGCAAAATATAATGTAGACATTGTGCTGCAAGGCCACGACCATCTTTTTTCTCGAACACATCCTATTGACGAAAACGGAAGTCCTATAGCAAATAGTGAAACCAAAGCAATTAACTCAGTCAAACACTATGTAAAACCAAACGGCACCATCTACGCAATGCACGGGGTTTCAGGTACACAAAGTAAGCCATATTATAGCAAATATGATAGTAGTTATTATGCATTTCTTGAAGATACAAACACTTTTGCAAATTCCTGGGCAGAAATTTTAGTTGATAACGAAAAGATTACTGTTAAGGTGTACAGTGCGACAAACGGAACAACAAAACTTATTGATAGTTATGGTATAACAAAATAAAAAACGAGGCTTGAGGCCTCGTTTTTTTATTTATATATTTCTCCACCAATTATTACGGTTTCTATTTCTAAATTATCATCAATTACAAGCAAATCGGCATCATATCCTACCTCGATTTTGCCTTTATTTACGCTAAGCATTTTAGCAGGTGTTTCGCTTGCCATTTTAACTGCATCATCAAAAGGTATTCCCATTTCAGTTGCTTTTTTAACACAGTACCAAAGGGTTGAATTTCCGCCTGCGATAGTTCCGTCTGCAAGTCGTGCTTCACTTCCCTTTTTAAAGACTTTGAGTCCACCTGAATCATATTCTCCGTCAGGCAGTCCTGCGCATCTGATACTATCGCTTATAATTACCATTCTGTCTGCGCCAAACATTTTATATGTTGCAAGAACCACGGGTTTTGCGATATGCAGACCATCGGTTATGAGTTGAGCATATATCCCCTTTTCAACCCCTGCTCCTATAGGTCCGGGATTTCTGTGATGAATAGGTGGCATTGCATTATAGGTATGAGTTAGACAGTTTGCGCCGCATTCTATTGCCTTTAAAGCGGTTTCGTAATCACATTCTGTATGACCGATAGATACAACGCAAAGTTTAGAAACCTCTTTGATAAACTCTTCGCTACCCTCTAATTCAGGTGCTAATGAAATCATTTTAACATTACTATACTTAGAAAACTCCTGAATTGAGGGTTTTCTAATATATGCTTCATTTTGTGCTCCCTTATACTTTTTATTTATAAAGGGACCTTCAAGGTGAAACCCTAAAATATTAGCACCTTTATAATCTGTTTTAGCAGAGGTTACCCTTTTTAGATTTTCTTCATCTGCCGTTAAAGTAGTAGGCAGCCAAGAGGTTGTTCCGTTTTTTCCATAAAAATCACACATTGCCTCAAATTCGGCATCCATTGTATCAAGACCTATGCAACCGTGTGTATGGACATCAATAAGACCGGGAATTACTCGTTTACCTTTTAAATCAATTGCATTTTCAAAAGGAACGTTAGATATTTCAGTAATCTTTCCATTTTCGATTTTAAGATTTTTTAAGTTTCCCCAAACAGATGCATTGTTTAAAAGCATACCTTACCCCCGACGAGTTTTTCTATAAAGATTATATATTTATAAATTAAGTTTGTCAACGATTTAAAAAAGAAAAGACCGCCTTTAAGGCGGTCTTAATATTTTAAATTAGTTGCAGATTGTCATCTCTGTATCTTTATCGAAGAGGTGAATCTTGCCAGGCTCAAGAGTGATAGAAATCTTGTCGCCAGGTTTAGCTGTATTGGTAGGATCAACACGTGCGTTGATTGACTGACCTTCACAGTTCATGTAAAGATAGGTCTCAGCACCCATAAGCTCAGTAACTTCAACGTCAGCTTCAACAATTCCCTCTGGGAATGCTTTAAGAAGGTCTGCTTCGTTGTGAACGTCTTCAGGACGGATACCCATAATAACTTCCTTACCAACGTAAGCTTCAAGTTTGTCTCCCTCGTTCTTAGAATCGGGAAGAAGAACCTTATACTTAACGCCTGCACGAGTCTTGGTATCTTCAGAACCAAACTCTACATAGAACTTGCCATCCTCTTTAAGAAGAACAGCTTCGATAAAGTTCATCTGTGGAGAACCAATGAAGCCTGCAACGAAGAGATTGCAAGGATAGAGGTATAGTTTTTGTGGTGTATCAACCTGCTGAACAACGCCATCCTTCATAACAACGATACGAGTACCCATTGTCATAGCCTCGGTCTGGTCGTGTGTTACGTAGATGAAGGTTGTTCCGAGTTTTAAGTGAAGCTTAGAAATCTCAGTACGCATCTGTGCACGGAGCTTAGCATCAAGGTTTGATAGAGGCTCGTCAAGTAAGAATACCTTAGGCTCACGAACAATAGCACGACCTAAAGCTACACGCTGACGCTGACCACCGGAAAGAGCCTTTGGCTTTCTCTCTAAAAGGTGTGAAATGTCAAGAATTCTTGCTGCTTCTTCAACACGACGCTTGATTTCCTCTTTTGGTGTTTTGCGAAGTTTAAGACCAAATGCCATATTATCGAAAACGGTCATATGTGGATAAAGAGCATAGTTCTGGAAAACCATTGCGATATCTCTATCCTTTGGTGCAACATCGTTTACTACTCTATCACCAATTAAAATCTGTCCTTCTGAAATTTCTTCAAGACCTGCTACCATTCTAAGTGTAGTAGACTTACCACAACCTGAAGGACCTACTAGAATGATAAATTCTTTATCCTTGATTTCAAGATTGAAATCTTTAACAGCGGTAACGCCGCCAGGATATTTTTTGTAAACATTACGTAATGACAAACTTGCCATTTTGTTACCTCCTAATTATGTTTGTAATATTTTACTTCTAAGATATTATATCAAATGATTACCTAAAATACTATAATTTTATTATCCAAATATCTATTAAACAGTTTGTCTAAAATGTACAATAAACGCACAAAACCTCGGTTTTTGTAATAATTTGTTCATATTTTTTGTAAATCTTGTTGGCTAAGCTCTACACAACAACCCATCTTCAAATCTTCTGGTAGTGAAAGGCTTCCAATTGACTTTCTGTGAAGTTTATTTACTCCGAGGCCTACAGTGCCAAACATCCTTTTTACCTGATGATATTTTCCTTCTCGTATTGTAATAAGGGCAGAGCATTCACCTGCTCTTTCAAGCTTTGCCGGCATACAGCGTGTTCCGTCTGCCAAAACAACCCCCACCTTGAAGGTTTCTATCATCTCGTTTGTTATATCTCCGTCAAGCTCGGCTAAATAAACCTTTTCTATATTACTTTTAGGCGAAATTACTTTATGAGCAAAATCTCCGTCATTTGTTATAATAAGCAGTCCTGTTGTGTCCTTATCCAATCTTCCCACAGGAAAAAGGCCGTCCCTTTTCAGACTCTCCGGAATTATGTCTACAACTGTTTTTGCTCTTTTGTCATTACTCGCCGAAAGTATTCCTGACGGCTTGTTCATCAGTATATAAATAAATTCTTTATATTCTAATTTTTCTGTTCCTTGTTTTACTACCATTGTTTCGGTATCTACCTTGAAATCTCCTTTTTTTGTTGAGACTCCGTCCACCATAATTTTTCCATCTCTTAAAATCTTTTTGGTATCTGCTCTTGAAATATTTAAGGCAACCGAAACAAATTTATCTAATCTGATTAAAGACATTTTAACACCCTTTAATCCTCTCTTATATCATATCCTACAAGTGTATTATTATAAACAAAAATGGATATATTTTCTCCGCTTGCTGCTTTATACATATACCTTTTAATCGTTTCTCCTTTTATTTTTTCAAGGTCAAAGCCTTGGGCTTTAAGGTCTTTGTTAAATGCATAAAAGGTTTCATCAAAATTATTAGGGACATATATTTCGTTTATCTGTTCGCTTGATTCATCAACACCATAACCCAAAGCACTTATATAATCTATCCTTTGAGATAGTTGTCCCACCCGAACTTTTCCGTTATTATTTCCTGACAAGCAATAATCTAAAAACATCAAGAAAACAATAGCAAGGAAAAGACTGAAAACGGTTATAATTTTTTTACTAAGTCTAACAGTTAGATTTATCAAATTCTTCATCTCCCTCATAATTACTATGTGGGGGATGTCCCTTAATATTACTCTATAATGCAAACAGCGTGGGCAGAAATACCCTCAAGACCTCCTGTAAAACCTAGTCCCTCCTCGGTCGTGGCTTTAACATTTACACAGTTTGAATCAATATTGCAAAGTTTCGCAATAATCTCTATCATATGAGGTATATATTCTGCAAGCTTCGGCTTTTGAGCAATAATAGTAGAATCAATATTGGATATTTTATATCCCCTTTCAGAAAGAAGCTCTACTGTTTTTTGAAGTAAAATCTTACTATCAATACCCTTATATGCATTATCGTTATCCGGAAAATGCTTACCTATATCCCCAAGAGCTGCAGCGCCCAAAAGAGCATCACAAATAGCGTGAAGCAGAACGTCTGCATCTGAGTGTCCCAAAAGTCCAAGCTCAAAAGGAATTTCAACTCCGCCAATTATAAGCTTGCGGTCTTTAACTAATTTATGTACATCGTATCCGTGACCAATTCGCATAATTAAAACTCTCCTTCCAAATAAGCTGTTGCAAGGGTTATATCCTCAGGGGTTGTAACCTTTATATTTTTATAATCTCCGTCCACCAGTTTAGTTTTAATTCCTGCGAACTCCATAACCGAGGTGTCATCGGTAAACTGATTTAAATCGGTCTTGGTTGCAATCTCTAAAAATTTTGCTACGTTTACTCCCTGTGGTGTTTGAATACTTATAAGATTTTTGCGGTCTACGGTTTCAATACAGTATCCGTCTTCATCAACCTTTTTAATTGTATCCTTAACCTTTACGCCACAGGCAACACAGTCGTTACCCTCAAGGGCTATAACTGTATTTTTAATTATTTCCTGAGAAACAAGTGGTCTTGCGCCATCGTGAACTAATGCTTTTTTGGTGTTTTCAGGCAATGCCGCCAGTCCCTTTTCTACTGATTGTTCTCTGCAATCGCCGCCCTGAACTACATTATAAAGCTTTGAAATCATATACTTTTCTGCAAGATGCTTTATATCTTCTATCTTATTTTTTTGTGTTACTACCACAATAGAAGAAATATACTGACTTTTTTCAAAAGCAGTCAGTGTTCTTGCAAGAAGAGGTATTCCAAGAAGGGTGGCAAACTGTTTATCAATTCCCTTCATTCTTGAGGAACTTCCTGCCGCTACAATCACTACAGGGATACCCTGTTTTTCTTCACAAGACGCGGAAAATTCAAGTTTAAATTCAGTGGCATTCATTCTTTAAAAGCCTCCTATAGATGTTAAAGCCTATAATTGCTACAAAAGCGCCAAGAGACCAACCTGATATTACATCAGTTAAATAATGGACTCCAAAATACACCCTTGAAGCTCCTATCAAAAAAGGCAGTACTGTGAACACTACACACAAGACTGTTTTTATCTTTTTGTTTTCTACTATTGAAAATAATGAAAAAAGAATAGTCAAGTAAAGCGCCGTATTGTTCATAGCATGTCCGCTTGGGAAACTATAGCTTGTCTCCTCAAACAACATAAACTCAGGTCTTGGCCTTGAAATAATAATTTTCACAAGTTCGTTTATAATCCAAGATGTTGACGTTATAAGTGCTGCCGGCAGACCAACTTTTTTATTAACCTTTGGAATTAAAAGTAAAACAACAATTATAGCAATTACGCTTTTAGGATCTCCAAGGGTTGTCAGTATTTTTAAAGGTAGGTCTAAGGCAGGACTTAAATTTTCTCTAAGAAAATGGAAAACACTTGTGTCAAAACCTTTGCTAAAATCAGTTAAAGCGAATATTAATCCTATAGTAAAAGGAATTAAAAGCAAATATGGTAGTATGTTTTTTTGTTTTGTCAAAATATCACCTTAAAATAAAGCCGCACTTTGTCTCAAAGTGCGGCCATTATATGCGCAATTTTATTTGTCGTTGCAATCGCAGTCACAATCATCATCGCAGTCGCATCCGCAATCACACTCAAATTCAAACTCAAGGCGTGTGCCACAATTTGGACAATTCATTTCTTCCTCTTCTAGCATACCTTCATCAAGATAAATGATGTCGTGACAATTAGGACATTCAACCTCGTAAACCTCATCGTCATCATACTCTTCATCTTCGTCATCACCGTAAAAATCGTCCTCAAGTCTTGCAAGGTCTTCATCAACGGCGTCAACCTGCTCAGCAAGGTCATCATATGCCTCATCAAAAGCATCAAGCTCGTCAGACATATCACCTAAAAGGTCAATAATAGCCAAGAGAATTTTACCCTCTTTGGTAGCTTCATCAAGAGAAAGTCCCTCTGCAAGTCCTTTGATATAAGCAACTTTTTCTGCAATTGTCATCATAGTGGTTCTCCTTAAATATATAAATTATGCACGTTCCATGTATTCGCCTGTTCTGGTGTCAACACGAATCATATCTCCTTCGTTAATGAAAAGAGGTACACGAATTTCTGCTCCTGTTTCAAGAGTAGCAGGCTTTGTTGCGTTAGTTGCAGTGTTTCCTGCAAAACCAGGGTCGGTTTGAGTAACTTCAAGCTCTACGAATGTAGGAGGCTCAACACCGAAAACCTTTCCCTTATAAGAAAGAATCTTACAGGTCATATTCTCTTTAACGAATTTGAAGGCATCGCCTAAATCGTCAGCACCAACCGGAATCATCTCAAAAGATTCAGGATCCATAAAGTAGTAAAGACCTTCATCACTGTATGAGAACTCCATATCCTTTCTCTCAACAAATGCGGTTGGGTATTTTTCGTTAGGGTTAAAGGTACGTTCAACAACTGAACCTGCAATAACATTTCTAATTTTTGCTCTTACAAAAGCGGCTCCCTTACCGGGCTTTACATGTTGGAATTCGATAATTTGATATACGTTACCGTCCATTTCAAATGTAACGCCGTTTCTGAAATCTCCTGCACTTACCATATTTTTTGCTCCTTTAAAAGTGTCTTTTAATTAACCAAGTGACAAATATGCCACCTCTTTATAAAATTATAAGGTCTTTAGGCGTTTTTGTCAAGTTTTTACAACCATTCTTCTTAACAAAAAGCATATCTTCTATTCTAACACCAAATTTTTTAGGCAAATATATTCCTGGCTCGTTAGATATAATCTGCCCTGCTCTGAGTTTTATATTCTCACTTTTTGGTGAAATGTTAGGCTTTTCGTGGATAAAAAGTCCGATTCCGTGTCCTGTGCCGTGACCAAAAAACTCTCCGTAACCTGCGTTTGCTATAACGTCTCTTGCACCTTTATCAACCTCCGAGCAAACTGCTCCTGCCGTTACTAAGCCTTCTGAAGCTTTTTGGGCCGAAAGGACGGTATTATAGACGTTTTTCATTTCATCGGTAGCAAAACCTACGCAAACGGTTCTTGTCATATCGCTACAATACCCATTAAACATTGCACCGAAATCCATTGTTATAAAATCGCCTTTTTCGATTTTTCTATCGGTTGGCACTCCGTGTGGCAAAGAGGAATTTGCTCCTGACACAGCAATTGTATCAAATGCAGTTTTTTCTGCGCCATAACACAACATTTTATAATCTAAGGTTGCGGCAATTTGCTTTTCGGTTACCCCTACTTTAATGAAATTCAAAATATCTTCAAAGGCTTTTTCGGCTATTCTTTGTGCGGCTATTATATTCTCGAGTTCTTGTTTTGTTTTGACAGAACGTAAATCAAGCAACCTGTTTGACAATTTTTCAGATGGCACTACCTTAACGCTAAGCTTAGATTTTAAAGTATTATAAAGAGATATTTCATTCTCAGTTTCGATATAGAGTTTTTTAATATTCTCTTTCTTTAAAACATCATTTATTTGTTCATAAATATTATTTAATAGCACCACTCTGACATCTTTTGCTTTATCCTGAGCCGCCTCAAAATATCTGCTATCTACAAAAAGTATATTCTCGTTTTTTGTTAAAAGAAGAAAGCCAAGTGATGATGGAAAGCCTGTTAAATATCTTCTGTTTACGGGTGTGAAAACAAGTACCGCCGTACTGTCTGATACGTATCTTAGTTTAACCATTTAATATATCCACAATGGTCTTTACTGCCATTTTATAGCCTTCCTTACCATAGCCTGCAATCATTTTTTTGCACACTTCGGTAATTACTGATTTATGTCTAAAATCCTCACGAGCAGAAATATCTGATATATGCACCTCAACAAATGGTTTGCCTACGCTTGAAATTGCATCCCTGATTGCATAACTATAATGAGTGTATGCGCCCGCATTTATAACACAACCATTATACTCAGTATAAACACTTTGAATTTTATCAACTAAATCGCCTTCGTGGTTTGACTGATAGAAATCACAGGAAACTCCCAAGCTATCTGCATATTCCTTAATTTCCCTGTTTATTGAATCTAACGTATCGTAGCCGTATATTGAAGGCTCTCTGATACCAAGCATATTAAGGTTTGGTCCATTTAAAACTAAAAGTTTAATCATTTTTTATTCCCCAATAATAATCTTTCATTGTTTTCGCATCTTCTGCCTGTGTGCCTGCCGATTCGCAGATAAATATAGGTGAACATTGTTTTTTGTATGTCAGTTCCATTACCGGCTCAAAATTAGGTCCGTATACTTCATCGCTAAAGGTCAGATGCCGTACCTCTCCCCCTGCGGAATATTCAATTTTTGAAAAATGAGAATGATATTCTTTAAGTCTTGAAAGACCTAGTTTGTCCTCAATCTTATTGAAAATTTCTTCAAAGTCCTCATAGGTTTTAAGAATTCCTCTATCTCTTGCATTGAGATGTCCGAAATCTATACAAGGAATAAGCCTCTCGTCAAGTTGGCAAAGGGTCAACACCTCTTCCAAAGTGCCGAGTTGATTTACTTTTCCCATTGTTTCAGGGCAAATTCTTATGTTTGTTAGCCCCTCTTCATCCAAAGCTTTAATTGCTTTTTTCATAGTATCGAGAGCAAGTTCTAAAGCATACTCCCTTGAAATTTTACCGCAAGAGCCTGTATGGACGATTATTCTTTCTCCTCCCATTGCGTTTACAGCTCTTGCACTCTGCAAAATATAATTTATTGAGTTAAGTCTTTTCTCCTCTTCTACAGAAGACATAGAGATATAATAAGGTGCGTGAAGTGAAAGGGAAATACCTTTTTCGCTTGCTAATTTACCAAGCTCTGTTGCCTTTTCTTGTCCGATATTAACTCCTCTGCCGCACTGATACTCAAAAGCGTCTAGACCCATTTTCACAATATATTCGGGAACCTGCAAACTGCTTTTATATCCCATTTGCGTAAAACTATCACTGTTTCCTGCGGGACCGAATTTTGCAGACATATTTTTCACCTACTTAATATTTTCTTTTCTATTTTTCTTCTGATTTTAAAGCTCAATTTATCTTCAGGCGTTATATCTGTAACAAGAATTGTTTGAACCCCTGACAGTTTTCCGCCTAAAATATCGGTAAAAATTTGATCACCGACAATCGCAGTTTCTTTTCTTTTTAAGTTGAGTGCTTTTGCGCCTTTTATATAATTAAAAGGAAGAGGCTTAAGAGAAAGTCCGATAAAATCAAGACCGACTTTTCCGGCGAAGTGTTTTATTCTTTCCTTTTTTGCATTGGAAAGTATAATAACTTCTATTCCGTTATCCTTCATATTTTCAAGCCATACTTCAACCCCGTTTTTTAAGGTTGGGTTTGCGTGAGCTATGGTCAATGTATTATCCACATCAACAAGAAGCCCCTTGATAGAGTTTTCTTTTAAAAATTCTAAGGTTATATCTGTTATATTATTGAGTATAAATTTGGGTTTAAATATAAGACTCATACCTTTCACAAAAACATACATAAAATACAAAAAGCGGTTGCTCGGCAACCGCTTTTAGATGCAAAAACATTATCGCTTAGCGGAACTTGCGTTTGCGTGCCGCTTCGGACTTCTTTTTACGCTTTACAGAGGGCTTCTCGTAATGTTCTCTCTTGCGGACTTCCTGAATAACTCCGTCCTTTGCCGTCTGTCTCTTAAAGCGTCTGAGTGCGTTATCAAGCGATTCATTTTCTTTTATACGAACTTGACTCAACTAAATTCCCTCCCCCTACAGTATTACAGAGGTATAAAACTTGCAAAAGTTATTATACTATACTAATACTGTAAATGTCAAGGGTTATTTTTTTATATTAAATTTACATTGTAAATATCAAACCAATAATCAAACTGAACAAGCCAGGCAATTAGTTGTGGCTTTGACATCAACTGACCAAACCAGGTTACCGAATCTGTATTTAATACTTCTTCAAGCTTTTTGCTATCAAGCATTTGGCTTAGTATTCCTCCCCTTGCTATACGAGCGGTAAGCATTTCCAAAACGGCTTTTTCGTACTCAGGATTATGGGTTTTAGGGTATGGGCTTTTCTTTCTATAAAGTATTTTCTCAGGGAGCCTTGCTTCCATTGCTTTTCTCAGAAGCGCCTTTTCCGTTTTATTTTCAAACTTGATGCTCCAAGGGACGTTATAAACAAATTCTAAAATTCTGTGATCTGCAAATGGCACTCTTACCTCTAAGCCGCTTGCCATACTCATTCTGTCCTTGCGCTCTAAAAGAGAGGTCATAAAATAGTTTACCGAAAGCCATGTAGCTATTCTTGCTGTTTTGTCCTCATCTGCCTCCTCGTTGGTAAGTGGGCAAGATTTTATGCTTTGTTTATACACAGAGGATATATATTCGTATCCCTCGTTTGCCTTTACATATTCATCCTTGAACAGACCTATTCTGCATCTTGGGTCGTGTATCCAGGGGAAAAAGTCCTTATAAAGCATTTCAGGTCTGTAAAACCAAGGATAGCCTCCAAATATTTCGTCAGAACATTCTCCTGACAAAACAACCGTATGATTTTCTTTTACTTTTTCGCAGAAATATAAAAGCGAGGAATCAATATCCGCCTGACCAGGAAGATCTCGACTTACAGTTGCTCTCAAAAGATAATCTGCAACTGTTTTTGTAGGAGCTGTCAGTACAGTATGGTTTGTGTTTAGATAATCTGAAAGATATATGGCGTACTCATCGTCCCCTTGCGGTTGGAAGAGACTTGATTTAAAATTTTTCTTGTTTCCCTCATACTCGAAAGAATAGGTTGAAAGTATATCTCCCTTGTTTTTATAATTCTCTGCTGCAATAGCACTTATAACAGAGGAGTCAAGTCCACCTGATAAAAATACTGCAAGTGGCACGTCGCTAACAAGTTGTCGGTTTACGGCATCACACATAAGACTTTCTACAATTTCTGCCGCTTCGTCGCTGCTCCCTTTATATTCCTTAGCTTCAAGTTCCCAATAAGGACTGAGGTGTAGTCCATCTTTAGAATAATAGCCTGAGTATGCAGGTTTGACTTCGAATATGTTTTTAAAAACTCCGCTTCCGTTAATGGTTACAGGGGTTAAATATAAAAGCTGCCAAAGTCCCTCTTTATCTATTTCGGCTTTAATTTCAGGGTGGGCAAGAATTGCTTTTATTTCTGAAGAAACAAGAAGGGTTGAACCTGAAAAGGTATAGTAAAAGGGTTTTACTCCAAAGCGGTCACGTGCCATAAACACCTTGTTTTCGGTCTCGTCTATAACACAAAAAGCAAATATCCCATTAAGGAGTTTAGGACACTTGTCTTTGTAAATAATATAGGAGTAAAGTATTGTTTCGGTATCGCAATTTGTTTTAAATTCTACACCTTTTTTTGCAAGGTCTGCTCTAAGTTCGTTTGAGTTATAAATCTCTCCGTTGTAAATTATTGTATACTTTTTCCCTTGGAAAACCACAGACATCGGTTGTTTGCCATTTTCTATATCCATAACCGACAGTCTGTTATGTTGAAAAGCCGCAAAATCAGTTAATATATGTCCTGATTCATCAGGTCCCCTGTGTTTCATTGTGGCACCCATTTTTTCTAAAATCTTGAGATTTAAATTATTGGAATTTTTAAAATCAATCATTCCGCAAATTGAACACATAAAATACCTCCTAAAATATCATTACTTTGCTTCAATTATAGTATATGATATTTTAGGCAAAAGATTATATGACTTTGTAGCCTTCCTTTTCAATTGCAGAAATGAAAATCTCTTTAGGCACATCTTTTTCTAAGGTTATAATAGCATTTTTGCTTTCATGACTTACGTTGGCAGATACAACACCGTCAATGCCTTCTAAAACTGTTTTTACTCTTCCGGAACAATGCGGACACATCATACCCTCGATGCTTAACGTTATTTTCATTTTCTTTTTCTCCTTATTTCTATCTAGTTTTATAAAATTCAGTCTAAGTGCATTGGAAACTACGCAAAATGATGAAAGACTCATAGCTGCCGCCGCAAACATTGGGCTTAACTGCCAACCTAAAACTTTTATAAACACACCTGCCGCAAGTGGTATTCCAAGCATATTGTAAAAGAACGCCCAAAATAAATTTTCACGGATATTTCTTAAAGTTCCTCGGCTTAGGTTTATCGCCTTTATAATATGAGAAAGGCGGCTTTCTACAAGAACAATGTCTGCCGAGTCAATGGCTATATCGGTACCTTTTCCTATGGCAATTCCTACGTCTGCCGAGGTAAGTGCAGGAGCGTCGTTTATACCGTCACCTACCATTGCGACTCTCCCTTTTTCCTTGAACTTTCTTATGATTTGCTCTTTGCTATCAGGCAAGACCTCTGCAATTACATTATCTATTCCTACCTTTTTTCCTATCGCCTGTGCAGTAAGTTTGTTATCTCCTGTCAGCATATATACCTCTATGCCCATTTTCTTTAAATCTTTTACTGCGTCGGCGCTATCATCTTTAATAATATCGCTAACTGAAATGAGTCCCAAAAGGTCATTTTCCTCAACAAAAATCATAACAGTTTTTCCCTGAACAGATAGTTCATTTATTGTTTCTTTTAAATCTTTTGGTATTTCAACCTTTTTATTTATAAAATCAAAATTACCACCTGATATTTCTTTACCATTACAAGTTGCTGAAACTCCATTTCCTGCAAAGGATTTAAAATTTTCGGTGCTTTGAGACATTATATTATTCTGTTTGCAATATTCACAAATTGCCTTTGCTAATGGATGCTCACTTTTTATCTCTAAAGAATAAGCGGCTGTTAACAGGTGGTCTTCCTTTTCTTCTCTAAAAGGAATTATATCGGTTATCTGTGGTTTTCCCTGAGTAATTGTTCCTGTTTTATCAAGGGCTATAACCTTAACTTTAGAAAGGGTTTCAAGGGAGGTGGCATTTTTAAAGAGTATACCGTTTTTGGCGCCTACTCCGTTTCCAACCATAATGGCAACAGGGGTTGCAAGGCCCAAGGCGCAAGGACAACTGATAACCAAAACCGAAATACCTCTGGCTAAGGCAAAGCCTAATGTATTCCCCATTAAAAGCCAAACTATTGTAGTGATTATAGCAATGACTATTACCACTGGCACAAAAACGCCGGAAACCTTGTCTGCCGCTTTTGCGATAGGTGCTTTGGTTGCTGAGGCATCGCTTACCATTTTAATTATCTTTGCAAGTGTTGTATCCTCTCCCACTCTCGTTGCACGGCATTTTAAATATCCCGAAAGGCTAATAGTAGCCGCCGAAACACTATCTCCAACACCCTTGTATACAGGTATGCTTTCGCCTGTTAGTGCCGATTCATTAACAGAGGCATCTCCCTCTATAACAATGCCGTCTACCGAAATACTATCTCCTGTTCGGACAATAAAAATATCATCTACATTAACTTCATCAATGGCAACAGTAATTTCTTTGCCATCTTTTAAAACAACTGCGCTTTTAGGCTTTAAATCCATTAATGCTTTTAACGCATTGGTTGTTTTTCCCTTGCTTTTTGATTCCAGCATTTTGCCAATAGTAATTAAAGTGACAATCATTGCGGCAGACTCAAAATAAAACTCGTGCAAAAAATGAGCCGCTTTTTGAAAATCCCCAAATAAATGAAAATAGGTCATTTCTCCTAAAAGAATACTACTGTAAATAAATGCCGCCGATGCGCCCATTGCGACTAACGTATCCATATTAGGAGAAAGGCGCAAAAGCCCCTTTGTTCCATTTACAAAGAAGCTTTTATTTAAAATTAAAATGATTAGTGTCAAAAAAAGCTGAAAATAGCCTAAAAGCAGATAATTTGAGGCGACAGCACCAGGCAACCACCAACCCCACATTATATGCCCCATTGAAACGTACATTAAAATTAAAAGCAAAACGGCAGAAAAAACAAGCCTTCTTTTTAAAGAGGTAGTTTTAGCATCTATTTGATTTATTCCTAATGTTTTAACACCCTTTAGTGAGGCTCCGTATCCTGCTTTTTCAACGGCTTTTATTATAATGTCAGGGTTGACTTCTCCCTCTACGCTCATTGAATTTGTTAAAAGATTTACAGAGCAATTTTTTACTCCGTCAATATTTGAAACTGCCTTTTCTACCCTTGCACTACAAGCGGCACAAGACATTCCTGTTACATTAAACTGCTTCATTTTTCCTCCGCCAAAACTTTCTATAGGTATTCTAATATAAAAAATTTTTAAAATCAAATAATTTTTTCCTTAAATTTACAATATATTCATAATTTTGTGGTAATATATATAAATAGTTTCTAAATTGGGAGAGTATGTATGTTAAAGCTTCAAAATATTTCTAAAGTTTATAGCGCAGGTGATACTGAGGTTACGGCGCTCAAAAACGTTTCGTTACAGTTTAGAGAAAGTGAATTCGTTTCTATTCTTGGCCATTCAGGCTGCGGTAAAACCACCTTACTTAACATTATCGGTGGTTTAGATAAATATACAGACGGAGACCTTTTTATTAACGGGCGCTCAACCAAAGAATTCCGTGATACCGACTGGGACACCTATAGAAATCATTCCATAGGTTTCGTCTTTCAGTCATACAATCTTATTCCTCATCAGTCGGTTCTTTCAAACGTTGAGCTTGCCCTAACTCTTTCAGGCGTTTCAAAGGCCGAAAGAAGGAAAAAAGCTACCGAGGCACTACAGAAGGTTGGCCTTGACGACCAAATAAACAAAAAGCCTAATCAAATGTCAGGCGGACAAATGCAGAGAGTTGCTATTGCAAGAGCTTTAGTAAACAACCCAGACATTCTTCTTGCCGACGAACCTACAGGCGCTTTAGATTCCGAGACAAGCGTTCAGATTATGGAACTTTTAAAAGAGATTGCCAAGGATAAGCTTGTAATTATGGTTACCCACAACCCTGACCTTGCGACAGAATATTCTTCCAGAATAATCCGACTTTCCGATGGCATTGTGACCAGCGACTCAAATCCATACAATAAAAATAAGGAAAAGGCTCCTTCAAAGGACACAAAAGGCAAAAAATCCATGTCCTTTTTTACCGCTTTGTCCCTTTCTCTTAATAACCTTTTAACCAAAAAGACAAGAACTATACTTACCTCTTTTGCTGGTAGTATCGGTATTATCGGTATTGCCCTTATTTTAGCTCTTTCCAACGGAATTCAGGCTTATATCGACCAAATTCAAGAGGAAACACTTTCTTCCTACCCTATTTTAATTGAGTCTGAAAGCGTTGATTTAACCGAGCTTATTACCACTCTTATGGGCACAACCGCCCAAAGTGAAGAGCATACTCTTGATAAGGTTTATGCAAGTCCTGTTCTGAAAGAACTTATAAACACTATGACAAATGCAACCGTTAATAAAAATAATCTTAAAGCTTTTTCTGCCTTTTTGGAGGACGAGAATAACGAGATTAACGATTATATAACTGCTTTGCATTATTCGTATGATTTTGACTTTAACGTATTTTTAAAAGACAAGAACGACAAGATTATTAAGTCAGAACCTATGGAGCTTATGCAAGAAGTTATGGGCGTTTCCTCCAGTGATAATTCTTTGTCTCAGGAATCTATGGCTATGTCAGCACAAACCATTCCCCTTTACGAAGAAATGATAAGCGGCAAAGACGGAGAACTTATAAACAGTATGTTATATGAACAATATGACATAATCTATGGTAACTGGCCAACTAATTATAACGAGATTGTATTAGTAGTTAACGAGAACAATGAGATAAGTGACCTTGCACTTTTAGCCTTAGGTCTTAAAACTGTTGAAGAATCAAAAGCTTTAATGGAGGGCGAAATTCCCGAAGGTGACGTTGACAGTTGGAGTTATGAGGATATTTGCGGACTGAAATTCAAACTCGTCCCCTCCTGCAACTACTACGCTAAAAGCTCTGCTGATAATGGCTTTGTTGATATCAGCAAAACCGATGCAGGTATGAACTATTTATATGACAATGGTATTGATATGAAGGTTTCGGGAATTATAAGAAAGAACCCCGATGTTTCATCTGCTATGCTTAAAGGTTCAGTGGCTTACACCAGGGCTTTAACTGATTATATTATCGATGTTACCGAAAAAAGCGACATTGTAAAAGCACAAAAGGAAAACCCTGAAACCGATATAATCAAAAATCTTCCGTTTAAAACCGATGACTACAAGGAGCCTGAAAAAGAGCAGAAAGCTAAGGACTTTAAAGAATATGCTTCTTCTCTTAAAAATGATAAAAAGGCCGAGCTTTACAAGGATATAATCTCCACACCAACCAAGTCTTACGTTTCACAGGTCGTTGATGCGCAAATGGAAAACTTGACCAGAGATTATATTGAGACTATGATGATTGATTCCTATGCCAAGGAAACAGGTATGGAAGCAGATACCATCAAGTCTTATGTTAGCCAAATGAGCGATAACGAGCTCTTTGACTATGTTGAAGAGGTTTTGGAAAAAAAGGTAAAGCAGGAATATAAAAATGCGGCTCTTGAACAAATTAAAATGATGCCGGAAGATCAGTTCTCTGCTATGCTTATGCCTCTTATTAACTCTAAAAGCGTAAATGAACTTGCTGAAATATATGACGCTCATATGCCACCTGTTTATTCCGAATCTAATTTAGAGGATAATTTAAAGCTATTAGGTAGTGTAGACAAGGATGACCCTGACACCATCAGTATTTACGCCGCTACCTTCGAGGATAAGGATAAAATCGCAGACGCCATTAAAAAATACAATGAGTCTGTAGCCAAGGAAGATCAGATCTCTTATACCGATTACGTGGCACTTATGATGTCCTCTATTACCACCATTATTAACGTTATTTCTTACGTGCTTGTTGCCTTTGTTTCTATTTCTCTTGTAGTTTCCTCTATAATGATAGGAATTATTACCTATATTTCTGTTTTAGAGAGAACAAAAGAAATCGGTATACTTCGTGCTATCGGTGCGTCTAAAAAGGATATTGCAAGAGTATTTAACGCCGAAACCCTTATCGTAGGATTTACGGCAGGTGCTATCGGCATATTATTTACTCTGCTTTTATGTATCCCTATAAACGCAATAATCAGACATTTATCTAACATTGCAAACATCGGGGCCAGTCTGCCTGTTGTTGCTGCTATTGTTCTCGTTGCCATCAGTATGCTTCTTACCTTTATTTCGGGTCTTATTCCATCAGGAATTGCCGCTAAGAAGGACCCTGTTGAAGCACTAAGGAGTGAATAATTATGATGTATAGGCTAAGACAATTTTTATACGGCAGATATATAACCTATGGCAGTGACCTACTGTCTAAGGTGCTAATCTTTACCTGTCTTGCCCTTGCTATTGCCAATTTGTTTTTAAGACTTGTTTTTGTACAATTAATAGAATACGCTTTAGTGGTTTATTTCGTTTACCGCCTTATGTCTAAAAACATTTCAAAAAGGCAAAATGAAAACCAGAAATTACTGAATTTTATAAACAAGTTAAAGGGCAAAAAGGAGTTTGCCGAGAGAAAGCAAAAAGAAAGACAGACCCACATTTATAAGACCTGTCCCTTCTGCTCTGTAACTTTAAGGCTTAAAAGAATCAAGGGAGAGCATAACGTTATTTGCCCAAGATGTAAAAACAGTTTTAAGGTTACTGTGAAAAGATAATGTTATTGATGTTTAAAACCTATTATGTTAAAATAGAGAAAAGGAGTTGGAAATTATGAAAAAAATCATTTGTAAAAGAGAATATGATACCGAGGTTGCCTCTTTAATTAAAAAGACTACCTTTGGAGAGTTCGGCAGTCCCGAAGGCTATGAAGAAAGCCTTTATCAAATGCCTAACGGCTCATACTTTTTATATGTAAATGGTGGGGCTAATTCTCCCTACCCTGTAGAAAATATCAAATCTATGGGAAAGGCAAAGGCTGAAGCCTGGCTTAGTGACAACAAATAATGCTTGCAAATTATCACACCCACACCTATTTATGCCATCACGCATATGATGAGCCGAGGCAGTACGTTGAACAAGCCATAAACAACGGACTTAAAGTTTTAGGTTTTTCAGACCACGTTCCCTACCCATTCAAAAACGGCTATGTTTCAGATTATCACATTTTTGTATCAGATAGCGATAAGTATGTTGATATAGTAACATCTCTGAAAAAAGAATATAAAAACGATATCGAGATTCTGTTGGGCTATGAGGTTGAGTATTACCCTAAAGATTTTGAAAGAATGCTTAATTTTATCTCTCAATATGACTACGATTATTTAATTCTCGGTCAGCATTTTACCTTTAATGAATATGACGGTCATTACGTAGCCTTTAACAGTAGGGATAAAAACGTTTTGACTCAATACGTTAATCAAGTATGTGACGGAATTGACACCGGGCTCTTTTCCTTGGTTGCCCACCCTGATATTGTAAATATGACCTGTGATGAAAAGCATAAAATCAGGGAGTATACAAGACTTTGCGAACACGCAAAGAAGAATATTATTCCTCTTGAAATTAACCTATTAGGTCTTGTTGCCCGTCGCAATTACCCTACCGATTTATTTTGGGAAATTGCCGCTAAGGTTGGAAACGAGGTCATAATTTCTTGTGATGCTCACGACGCTTATCGTGTTGGTAACAAAAAGGAATATGAAAGAGGTCTGGAATATGCCGCAAAATTCGGCATTAAGCCAATAGATTATCTAAATTTAGTAAAAAAGACTACAGCTTAAGACTGTAGTCTTTTTTTGTGTCACTAATTTTATATTTTCATATTATGGTATAGGAGTTTAGCTTCAAATTTAAGTCAGTATTGACAATCTATCAGGAGGTATTTTAATGTCAGATATAAAAAACGGATGTCCGACTTCTGAGGATTTTAAGGAAGCCGTTTGCATAGACGCCGGTCGAGTGTATGACTCTTGTTGTGACCGTGACTGTCTTGAAGATTTAAGAGTTTTCCTATGCCCAGAGGCTCAGGCGAAGGTTGAAAGAGCCATCAGCGTAAGAATTAAATCTGCAGAGGTACTTAACGTCCTTGTTGATGTAGAGCCCGTTAGCTTTAACAGAGGCTTCTTTTCCTGCGATTTAACATTTTTCTTCCTTATTAAGCTTGAGGTATTTACCTCTCCACACAGTTGCCCTGTAGAAATCAAGGGTATTGCTTTATTTAACAAAAAGGTTATTCTTTTCGGCAGCGAAGGAAACGTTAGAATTTTCTCTAATATGACCACCTGTGATGACAAGAACGATCCTCAGCTTTACAAAACTACAAATATGCCAAAATGC
This sequence comes from Clostridia bacterium, assembly GCA_017521125.1. GTDB lineage: Bacteria > Bacillota > Clostridia > Oscillospirales > Acutalibacteraceae > SFWF01. The sequence goes on along the minus strand of JAFXDV010000013.1, from coordinate 89,006 downwards.
GTAGTTCAGGCGGTTGACCCAATTGCCCTATCTGCTCGAATCGGTGAGATTAAAGACTGCTACGACAGTGTTGGCAGAATTCCGAGCTCTGTCTCGGAATATATCGGCGGTCCCGTTATGACCGATCTGCCCTCAGGCGCTCCTGCGGTTTTTGTTACCCTCGGTTTATTCTCCATCGTTCAGCTAATTCGCAACGTTCAGATGTTAGTTCCCGTATACGATTTCTGTATACCTGAAAAACAATGCGACAATACAACCGACCAACCCTGCGATGTCTTCAGAAGAATTAAGTTTCCTACAGACGACTTTTTCCCTCCAAGACCTTGCAGATTAGATAATGACTGCGGTTGTTCACCTTGTGATGACTAATAAAAAAATATCCCGAAGCTAAATGCTTCGGGATAAAATTTATAAAGCAGAAATATTGAGTCCTTCGTATTTCTCAAAGAATGGTCTTAAGGAGGCTATCATCTTATCGATTCCGCCTACCTCATCACTTTCAAAGTTTAGAGGCATAACGGGGTCGTGAACACTAAGCCGTAAAAGGAACCAACCATAATCGGTAGAAACTCTTATACCCTCTCTATTATCGTCTGCAACACGATATGAAGAATCGCCTTTAACAAACTCTTCAAGTTCTTCTATCACCCTTTGTCCGTAAGCCTTGAAATCGGCCTCGGTAATATTAAGTCTACATTCCTTTTCTTCCTTAGGGCATTTGAGGTTTGCCAGAGTTTTCTGTAAATCTCTGCCTCTGCCAAGCTCGATTATAATCTTGGTCATAAGGTATGCGCCATCATCAAGGAAGTAGTTTTCTCTAAGTGCGGCATGTCCAGATGTTTCAATAGCAAGTGGGCAGTTGATACCATCGTTACATAGCTCGATTGCCTTGTTTATAACATTTTTATAGCCTCTTCTATATCTGTAGTGCTTACCGCCTAAATCCTCTTCAATAAAGGTTTTAAGTCCGTCAGAGGTTACAGAGTCGGTAACGATGGTAGCGCCCTCGTTGCCTTCCATTGCGATAATAGAAGCAAGGGCAATAAGTCTGTTACGGTTGATTTCGTTACCGTTTGAATCTACGCAACCTGCTCTATCAACGTCGGTATCAAAGATAACGCCTAAATCTGCCTTGCTTTCCTTTACGGCATCACAAATGCTCTTCATAGCGTCCTTATCTTCAGGATTTGGTATATGATTTGGGAACATTCCATCAGGCTCTAAGAAGCGGCTTCCTGAAACGTCTGCACCGAGAGGTGCTAAAACCTCACTTGCATAAAAACCGCCAACACCATTTCCTGCATCAACTACGATATGATAATCTTTAAGTGGTTTTTCCTCTTCTGTTTTACCGATAGCGGCACAAATCATATCTCTGAGTCTCTTAGAATATGTTGTCATATAGCATACTTTTTCGCAAGTTCCGCCCTGGGCTCTTAGGAAATCGCCTTTTTCTGCAATTTCGATAACCTGAGACAACTGAGCGCTTTCAAGTCCGCCCTCTTTAATAAAGAACTTTAGTCCGTTTCTATCAAACGGATGGTGGCTTGCGGTAATCTGAATTGCACCGTCGGTATGTAAATCAATTGTTGTCATAAACATAGCAGGGGTTGATGCAAGGCCACAGTCGTAAACCTTTACGCCTGAGTTTTCTAATGCTGCAATAACCTGCTGAGAAATTCTGTCTGCAGAAATTCTTGAATCGTGACCTACTGCAAAAACAAGTTCTTTGCTATCCTTTTTTGTATGGTCAGCCACCCATTTTACAAATGCCGAGGCTATATCATAAACCGCTTCATTGGTTAAATTAACCTCGTGTCCTCCCTTATCAGAGGCAAAGCCTCTTACGTCTGTTCCGCTTTTTAATGCTTTGTAATCCATATTCTTCTCCTTATCTAAATACATAGCCTGCAGATATAAACCCCAACACTAAAACAATAAGTATTATTGCGGTTAGCACCATAGACTTTATAAATATTTTTTTATCACGTTTATTAAATTTCAAATGCACCACCAGTTATAGTTTGCCCGAAATTCAATAATTTATTCCATTTTTAACCTGTTGAAAATCACTTTATGAAATGTTAATATCAATTAGGAGGCTTCCTTATGACAGTAGACACCATTAACGAGAATAAACTTAGAATTTGCCTTGATGCCAAGGAAACCAAACAGCTTTTTGGAAGCTTTGAAAAAATTGATTACAACGACCCTGACACCAGATTTGCCCTAAATTTAATTCTAAAACAGGCTCTTCCGGAGGTTGAGTTCACTCTTAACTGTCAAAGGCTTTATGTTGAGGTTAGCCCTGCAATATCTGGCGGTTGCAACATTTATTTTACTAAGACAAACTCAAAAGCTAAGCGCTATAAGTTATCAAACAGTTCTTTTATATACATATTTGAATTTGACTCTTGTCAGGATGCCATTAACGCTTCAAAAGAGGTTGTAAAGTTAAAATGTTCTACAGAGCTTGACAGCAAGTTTTACAGCTTTTCTTCTAAGTACCGAATGATAATTGAGTCCAAACAAAACTGTTCGGAGTTTTCTTCACTTATGAAGGAGTTTTCTTTGCTTTTATCAAGTGAAGATAACGAAAAGCAACAAACCATCGAATACGGAAAGGAAATTATCTCTGATAATGCCCTTTCGGTCCTCGCTAACCTATAGAGATTTTATATACTTAACTCTTTCACACATATCATCGCCGTTAAAGACGTAACTTCCTGCAACTAAAACCGTTGCTCCTGCCTGTGCGGCAAGGGGTGCGGTTTCTTTGTTTATTCCGCCGTCTATCTCAATTTCAACGTTCAGTCCTCTTCTTGCGATCTCTTCCTTTAATGCGGTTACCTTAGGTAAAGACTCAGGCATAAACTTTTGTCCGCCAAAGCCGGGTTCTACCGACATAACAAGGACCATATCGCAAAGTGGCAAAAATTCAAAAATTTCTTCTGCGGTGGTTTTTGGTTTAATTGTAAGGTATGGCTTACAACCAAGTTCTCTGATTTCCTTCAATGTTTCTGCTACAGGAGAACCTGCTTCGTAATGAAAACCGAGCCAATCAGAAACAGGGGCAAAATCTTTAATATATCTATGAGGTTTATCAATCATAAGATGAACGTCAAGAGGAATATCGGTATGTTTTCTTATAGACTCTATTACCGGAACGCCAAAGCTCATATTAGGCACAAAATTGCCGTCCATAACATCAAGATGAAGCATATCTACGCCTGCTTCCTTTAAAAGCGGCATAGTATCATCTAGAGTTAAAAAATCACAAGACAAAATAGAGGGTGAAATTTTAATCATAATTATATCTCCTAATAAATAATCATTTCTATCATTGTATTATAATTTTTCAGGAATGTCAATAAATCAACATTACTTCTTGAATTTTTTGTCGTTTAGGGGTATAATGTTTTTAAAGACTCAAAATGGGAGAAAATTATGGATATAAACGATTTAAAGCCTAATAAAGGTAAAAAGCTTGTTGTTGCTACTGATGACGGAAATTATGCCCGTTACCCTATAAAAACCCATCTTATTACTAAGGATGATAATTTAAAAGACGTAATGGACAAGTATGTTAAACCCTATTTACAAGAGGGTGACGGAATATTTATCAGCGAAAAAATTGTAGCAATAAGCCAAGGCCGATGCTTTGACCTTGATGAAATTCATCCGGGTTGGTGGGCAAAGTTCCTTGTTAATTTTGTTACTAAATCTCCTTACGGTATAGGTCTCGGAAGTCCTTATACAATGCAGATTGCTATTGAGGATATTGGTCTTCCCCGTATTCTTTTAGGTTGTCTTTGTGCCGCAGTTACAAAACCATTTGGTATTAAAGGTGTTTTCTACAATGTTGTAGGCACAAGAGCCAGAGCTATTGATGGTCCTTGCCCTGAGACTATCCCTCCTTATAACCACTGTGCAAAGCTTGCTCCATTAGAGCCTGATAAGGTTTGTAAAGAACTTGCAGAGCATACAGGCTGTTACGTTGTAATTCTCGACGCTAACGATTTAGGCCTTGAGGTTTTAGGCAAATCAACCGACGAGATTACCCTACACAAAGCACGTCAGATGTTTGGGGACAACCCCCTTGACCAAGATGACCAACAGACACCTATTGCAATTGCTCGTAAGGTTGAAGTGGAAGCAGAATAAGAAAAAAGCGATGAGTTGAAAACTCATCGCTTTTTTGTTATATATCGTTCTTTATAATGTCTTCGTAGGTTTCGCGGTTAATGATTAGACGTGCTTTGCCGTCATTTACCATTACTGCGGCAGGGCGTGGAATTCTATTATAATTACTTGACATAGAATAGTTATAGGCGCCTGTGGCTAATACCGCAAGGGTATCATTTACCTCAGGGATTTGAATTTTAATGTTTTCTCCAATTAAATCTCCTGACTCACAACACTTACCAGCTATTGTTGCTTCAAAGTCTTTATCTTTGTCGGCTTTATTAGCGACTATAGCGTCGTATTCTGCGCCGTAAAGGGCGTAACGCGGGTTATCAGCCATACCTCCGTCAACTGCTACGTATGTACGAACATCCTTAATAGTTTTAACACAGCCGATTTTATAAAGAGTTAAGGTTGAAGCACCAACTATTGAACGGCCAGGCTCAATTAGGAGCTTTGGAAGAGGATAATCATATTCTGCACAAGCCTTTTTAACTGCGGAGCATAGAAGCTTTATGCTCTCATTTTTAGAAACAGGCTTATCAGAATTTACATATTTAATTCCGTATCCGCCACCTAAGTTAATTTCTCCTAAAGTGATGCCGAAATCTTTTCTGATTTTATCTGCAAAATTGAGCATAACCTCTGCCGCCAAAACAAAGGGCTCGGTTTCAAAAATTTGCGAGCCGATATGACAATGAATTCCTGCAAGTTCAACATTTTCAAGGGTTGTTACCTTTTTTACTGCCTCGTATGCTTCTGTATTTTCGAGAGCAAAACCGAATTTACAGTCAATTTGTCCCGTTTTTATAAAATCGTGTGTATGAGCATCGATTCCCGGTTTTATTCTAAATAAAACCTTAGCTTTTATGCCCTTATCTTTAGCTAAGCAGTCAATAGTTTCAAGCTCAAAAAGGTTGTCAACTACTATTCTGCCGATTTTTGAATCAAGGGCGTAAGCAATTTCGTTAGGGGTTTTGTTGTTGCCGTGAAAATAAATTTTCTCGGCAGGAAAACCTGCGGCAAGGGCGGTATAAAGCTCCCCTCCTGATACCACGTCGGTACCGAGACCCTCGCTATTTACAAGGCGGTACATTTCCTTACAGGAAAAAGCCTTACTTGCATAAAGCACAAGGGCGTTGCCGTCATAATACTCATCAAAAGCCTCTTTAAAGGCTTTACAGTTATTTCTTATATCCTTTTCATCAAATACATAAAGGGGTGTGCCGAACTGATTTGCAAGGTCAACTGTATCGGCTCCGCCTAAGCAAAGATGTCCTTTGCTGTTTACACTGTAGCTATCTGTTAACACTTATAAGCTCCTATCTATGATTTCTCTGAGAGTTTCAACGCCTTGGCCTGTATGTGAAGAGAATGGTATGATTTCTACGTTTTCGCCGTACTTACCAAGCTCCTCTTTTACAAGTTCTAAGCGTGAAGCATATTCACTCTTATTTAATTTATCGCATTTTGTAAGAACTACGCTATATTTTATACCCATCTGATAAAGAAAGTCAAGCATAGACATATCAAAATCGGTAACGGGATGGCGCATATCAACAAGAGAAAATACATGTTTTATATTTCTGTCTGTTTTAAAATAACTTTCCATAAGATCAGACCAACGGGTACGCTCGGCAAAAGGCACCTTAGCATAGCCGTAACCCGGAAGGTCAACAATACGAATATTGTCGGCTCTGTAAAAGTTGATGGTCACAGTTTTGCCAGGTTTTCCGCTAACCCTTGCAAGTGCTTTACGGTTGGTAAGCTTATTTATAAGAGAGGACTTACCAACATTTGAGCGACCCGAAAAGCAAAATTCAGGAAGGTCTGACACTTCAAGCTGCGCTGCAGTGCCAAACGCCTTTTCAAAATAAGCATTATTGTAATTCATAATTCACCTACTGACTTATTGCGTTAGTTGTTTTTGAATAGTCTTTGATGGGTGGAGTGAAGGTATGCTCTTTCTTACTGTTTGTAAGGTCGCAAAGGGCATTTTCTATTATATCCTCTACCCTTTTAACAGGAACAAATTTAACGTTATCCAAAACTTCTTTATCAAGCTCTGCAAGGTCCGACTCGTTAGCTTTTGGAATAAATACCGTCTTTACTCCGCCTCTATAGGCCGCCATAGATTTTTCTTTTAGGCCTCCAATGGCAAGGACTCTACCCTTTATTGTAATCTCGCCAGTCATAGCAACATCTCTTTTTACAGGCGTACCTGTAAGAGCTGAAATAAGGGCGGTTGTGATGGCAACACCTGCAGAAGGTCCGTCCTTTTTAACTGCAGATTCGGTTGCGTGGATATGGATGTCCTTGTGTTTATAAAAATCGGCGGGGATATTGTAATTTTGGGCATTTGCTCTCACATAGGAAACCGCTGCTTTTGCAGATTCCTGCATAACGTCGCCGAGAGAACCTGTAAGCTCTAACTTACCGCTACCCTCTAAAACAGAAACCTCAAGCTGCATTATTTCTCCGCCGACCCTTGTCCAAGCAAGGCCGTTGATAATTCCAACCTCATCAGTGCTAAGAATTTCCTCAGGAAGAAAACGCTTTTTGCCTAACATTTTTACTACCATAGTTTCATTTACGGTAACCTGTTTTTTCTCTCCGGTTGCAATTATTTTAGCAGATTTTCTGCAAAGGTTCGCAAGTTCTCGCTCAAGTTTTCTTACTCCCGCTTCTCTGGTATAAAAATCAATAAGGCTATATATTGCTTCATCTGTGATTTTAATTTTTCTGCCATCTAGTCCGTGATTTTTAATTTGCTTTTTAGCAAGATGCTCTTTGGCTATATGGAATTTTTCCTCTCTCGTATAACTTGAGAGTTCGATTACTTCCATTCTGTCAAGGAGAGGTTCGGGTATTGTTGCCATTGTGTTAGCGGTGGTAATAAACATAACTCCGCTCAAATCATAAGGCATATCAATAAAATGGTCGGTAAAGGTGTGATTTTGCTCAGGGTCCAACACCTCTAAAAGAGCAGACGATGGGTCGCCCTTATAGTCTGAGCCTAATTTATCAATTTCGTCAAGCAAAATAAGGGGGTTATCACTTTTTGCTTCTTTAACAGCATTTATAATTTTACCTGCCATAGCGCCTATATAGGTTTTTCTGTGGCCTCTGATTTCTGCTTCGTCTCTTACGCCGCCAAGGGAAATTCTTACATAATTTCTTCCTGTACATTCGGCGATAGACTTAGCAATTGAGGTTTTACCTACACCGGGAGGACCTACAAGGCAGAGAATTTGACCCTTTATATCAGGGTTTAAACTGTAAACAGAGAGAGCTTCAATTACACGCTCTTTTACTTTTTTCATACCGTAAAAATCTCTGTCTAATATACGTTCCGCTTTTAAAATATCGGTTTCGATTTTAGTACGTTTGCCCCAAGGAAGCTCTAAACAGGTATCAAGATAGCCTCTGACAACCGTTCCCTCGTGAGAACCGTTTGGCATTTTTTGTAGTTTCGCTACCTCTTTATTAAGTTTATCTTTAACCTCTTTACTTGCGCCGAGTTTACTGATTTTTTCATAATAACTATCAATTTCGTCATCGTCTGTATCGCCGTAAAGCTCGTAATTGATGGCTTTTATTTGTTCTTTGAGGTAATATTCCTTTTGATTTTCGTCAATCTGGCTTTTTACCTTTTCACCGATTTTTTTATCAATGGAAATAATCTCTTTTTCTTTACCTAAAAGCTCTACAACAAGCTTTGCTCTTGTTACGGGATTTAACTGCTCTAGTATATACTGTTTATCATCAACAGGCACAGGAATATTAAAAGCGATGAAATCCGAAAGGAATTTTATATCATCACTTTCGGCAACGGCCAAAGGAATATCTTTAGCAAGTTTAATACCGCTTCCTGCATAAGCATCAAACTCTGCACGTATTTTACGAGCCAAAGTTTCCACGTATACCTTGCGGTTTTTTATGGGCATGTCTTGGCATTTTTCTATGGTTGCAACCGGAAATTCTCCGCTTTCATCTAGTTCCACGTGTTTAGCACGATATTTTCCCTCAACCAAAACTCTTACATTGTCATCCGGCATACGAAGAATCTGACGTATATGGGCAACACAGCCCATACTATAAAGTCCTGCCTCATCAGGCTCTTCATCAAACAGGTTTTTTTGTGCTACTAAATATATATTTTGTCCGCTTTCCATAGCGGCATTAAGTGCCTTTACAGACTTTGTTCTGCCAACGTCAAAATGAAGCAAAACATCAGGGAAACAAACGAGTCCCCTAAGGGCCAATAAGGGCATTTTAACTGTGTCTTTAACGATTTCTGTCATTGTTTTCTCCGCAAAATATAATGTTTTAATATTATACTACAAAATTGTTAACTATTCAACTATAAAATTTTGTTGTATTAACTACAAAAAATTGGTATAATAATCCTATAGAAAGGGTGATTTTATGTTTAAAAAATTCGGATTACCTGCTATTTTAACTATTATAGCGGCGGCGGTTAATTATTATTTAACTCTACCTGCTATGAATATTAAATCCGGCAGTTTCTGGTCATTCGTTTTATTTGTAATTGTGGTTTATGTAGTGCTTGTTCTATTCTTTACAGGCAAAGCAAAAATCTCTGATTTAGTAAAAGGTGTAAAACCTATCGAAACCAAAAAAATATCGTTTAACAAAATAAATAAAAAATGGGTTAAAAACACTATTCTGACAGTCCTTGCGGTTGCTATTTTAGTTGGCGGTTACATTTTCGTTTCTTCATCTAAAATTTTCAACGCATCCAAGTATCAAAAGATGCTTAGTGTTACCGAATCAAACTTCAACACAGATATTGCCGAGATTCCTTTAACACAAATTCCTGTGGTTGACCGTGACACCGCAACACGTTTGGGTAGCAGAAAAATCGGTGAGGTTGTTGAACTCGTTTCTCAGTTCAACGTGTCAAGCTACTATACACAAATCAACTACCATAACGAACCTGTAAGAGTGTCTCCTCTTGAGTATGCTGATATTATCAAGTGGTTCACCAACAGAAACGAGGGTATCCCATATTACGTTAAAATCGATATGGCTTCGCAAAACACCGAACTTGTTGAACTTAAAGAGGGTATGAAATATTCTCCAAGTGAGGTCTTTGGCCGTGACCTTATGCGTCATGTTCGTTTTGCATATCCTACCAAAATGTTTGATTCTACCTCATTTGAGATTGATGAAAACGGTCATCCATACTGGATAATTTCTATGTACGATTACACCATCGGTTTCTTAGGCGGATATGATATTTCGGGCATTGTTACTGTTGATGCCGTAACTGGTGAAATGGTTTATTATGAGTCAAACAACGTTCCTCAATGGATAGACTGCGTTTACAATGCCAACGTTGTTCTGAAGCAGGCAGATTATTGGGGTGCTTACGTTAACGGCTTCTGGAATTCTATCATTTCACAGAAAAACGTTGTTAAGACTACTGCCGGTTACAACTATCTTGCTATTAACGATGACATTTGGGCGTACACCGGTATTACCTCGGTTGTTGCAGACGAGTCCAATATTGGATTTATTCTTGTAAACTTACGTACAAAAGAGGCTAAAACCTATTCTATTAACGGCGCAGAAGAATATTCGGCAATGGAGTCTGCACAGGGTAAAATTCAGGAAAAAGGATATAAAGCCACCTTCCCAATTCTTGTTAATATCGCAGACACTCCTTCCTACTTTATCAGTTTAAAGGATAGCGCAGGTCTTGTTAAAGCATACTCTTTCGTATCGGTTGCTAACTATCAAATTGTTGGTGTTGCCGACACGGTCGCAGGAGCTGAGGCAGAATACAGGCGACTTCTTAAAGAGTCAGGAAAGCTAAATACAGATATCACTCCTTCGGGCGAAACTCAAACTGTTACAGGCAACATTACGGCAATTTCCACTGCTGTAGTCGGCGGAAATTCAGCATACTACATTAAGGTATCAGACTCTGATAAAATCTTTATCGCGCCTGTTTCCTTAAATGATGAACTTCCATTTATGACTGTTGGAAGTCAAGTTTCAATCACTTATATTGAAACAGCGTCAGGCATTACAGTTAGTGAAATTAAATAACACAACAAAAAATGCTATGGTCCAAAGACCATAGCATTTTTATTTTATTGAGAATTATTTGAGCCCACCGTGATGTTGGCTGAATAATATTTTCTTGAACGATAAATCTTAATGGTTACCGTATCCTTAGGTTTGCAAGAGGAAATCGCCTGTTCAAGCACTGTGTATTCAGTAATTTCTACTCCATTAAACTCGGTTATAATGTCTCCGCTTTTTATTCCGGCAGCTTCTGCAGGACTACCGCTTGCGACACTATATACCACAGCGCCTACAGGGAATCCATATCTCTTAAGAGTTTCGGCATCATATCTTTCGCTTATGGTTACACCGATATATGGGTCCGGGTCGTATTCCTTGGCAATTATTTTATCGCATATATCTTTAGTTGTGTTAGTAGGAATTGAAAAACCCATTCCCTCATAACTTTCTGATACAATTTTACTTGAATTTACGCCGACCAATTTACCTTCAGTATTAACTAATGCACCGCCTGAATTTCCAGGATTTATTGCTGCGTCAGTTTGTATAAGCTCTACCGCAGAAGAAGAGTTTGTATCCGAAATAATTCGGTTAAGGCCGCTTATTACTCCATAGGTTACTGAACCCATAAATTCAAGACCTCCGGGATTTCCAATTGCAACAACAAACTGTCCAACTTTCAAATCTGAGGAATCTGCAAGCTCTACGGGAGTAAGGCCTTTGGCATCTATTTTAATAACTGCAAGGTCGTGAGAAATATTATATCCTACTACCGTAGCTTTGTATCCCTCTTCGTTGCCGTTTGCAAGAAACACACTAATTTCAGGAGAGTTACCCGAGTACTCTACCGCTTCAGCAATAACGTGATAGTTTGTTATAATGTAACCATCATCGGTATATACAACTCCTGAGCCCTCGCCTGAAGATTCACTTGTGCCACCAAAGAAATTATTAACCGAAATAGTGGTTCTAATTCCAACCACACTTGGTGTTACTTTCTTAGCAACGGCTTCTACTACTGTAGCATCCATATTCTGAACGTTGATATTAATAGGGTTGTTTGGAGCTGCATTTTCTGTTGACGGAGCCGAAGAATTTGTTTCGTTGCTACCTTGTGGTTGCATAAAGGTTTTAATAGTAATAAAACTTCCCACACCCATTACCGAACCGATTATAGCGGCAATTACAACTGAAGCCACAAGCGCAGATAATGTAAATTTCTTTTCGCCTGTTGGTTTTTTCTTTTTAGGTTCATTTGTATATCCGCCATAATTCAACTGCGTATTATAGTGTGGTTTTACCTCAGTCTCTATTTTCCCCTCGTCCTCTTTTTCGTCCTTCAAAATGGTTTCTTCTAAAATTTCGGCGGCAGTTGGCTCATAAGTTTTCTCTTTTTGCTCATCAAAGCCAAAAAGTTCGCCCTTGTTGTTATTGTTCTCCATATTTTTACTCCTCTGTAAATTTATAAGAAAATTATAAACTATTGATAATGTCATTTTATGTCAAATTTATGAATTTACCATTAACAATTTATCACAAAAAAGTAAAAGTTTCAATGTTTTTATAGTGTGACAGGACTTTAACCTGTCACACTAATTAGTGGTTTTCGCCTATTTTTGTTCTAACAAAAAGACGTATTGCTTCCTTTGGTCTAAAGGGTATTATTGGATATAGATAGCATCTGCCAGAAAGGGTTTTGGAGAAAAGTAAAACAACAATAAAGAAAACTGCAGTTCCTATAAGTCCCCAAAGTCCGAAAAGTTGAGTGAAAATAAGCATTGCAATTCTCTGATATTTCATGGCATAACCCATTTCAAAGCTTGGCTGAGCATAGCTTGCAATAGCCACAAAAGCCATAAACAAAATGGCCTCGGTTAAAAACCATCCTGCATCTATGGCAAATTCCGATAATAGAAGTCCGCCCACTATACCCAGAGAGCTAGAAAGAGCATCAGGAGTATTAATTGATGCAAGTCTTAGTCCATCTATTAGAAGTTCCAAAATCAAAAATTGAGCTAAAATCGGTATATTCAGCGGCTCGTCGATTTTAAGGAAACTAAGCCAGGGTGGCAAGACTTCCGGATTATTACTAACAAAAAGAAAAAGTGGTGTTATAAATACTGTTAAAAAGGAAACCAAATATCTGAGTACTCTTGTATAGCTTCCTGTAATTGCAGGAAAATAGTAGTCATCTGTTTCCTTGAAAAAGTCGAAAAAAGAAACGGGGAAAATCATTACCATTGGAGAGTTGTCCATTACAAGAACAATTTTGCCCTCTAAAATACAAGCCGAGGCAAAGTCAGGTCTTTCGGTAAATTTAACCCTTGGAAAAGGATTTAGCACGTTAGTTTTTAAAAGTACCTCTGAGAGAGCCTGTTGGGTCATTGATATACCTTTTATCTTGATATTTTTAAGGCGCTCTCGTAATTTATTTATTGCTTTTTCATCAACAGTTCCCTCAAGATAACTAATGGCCACGTCCACCTTGGAGCCTGTTCCCACCTGATAATATTCCATTCGAAGTCTTGTATCCCTTATACGCCTTCTAATCATCGCAGTATTGAAAATTAAGGTTTCGACAAAGCCATCCTTTGAGCCTCTGAGGCTCCTATCCTTATCAGGCTCCTCTATGCTCCTGACCGGATATGTTCTTGTATCAACGCCAAGCACTCCTTGAATTCCGTCGATAAGAAGAAGGGTTACTCCTGAAAGCACGGCAGTTTCCGCCTTTTTTTCATCATCGTACCACTCCACCTCAACATAAGGCATGTGGTCAAGGGAAAACTCTTGCATAGTACTGATTTTTTTGAGTTCCTCCGGCTTTATCTTAAAGAAAAATTCTATCATTTTTTCGTATAATTCATCTTTAATAAAACCGTCTATAAAATATAATATCCCTCTACGCTCACCGATTGTTAAAACTCTTTTAACAAGGTCAAAGCTCTTTTGAGGCTGTAAATCTCTATCTAATATTTCCTCATTTTTTCTGATATCTGCAAACATAAAAACAGTCCTTTCAGGCTTATTATTTCCTGAAAGGACCTTTTTATTATTTGTTTTGCTTTAGAAATGCGGTTAGTGTGTTTTGCATAAGAGTTGCTATTGTCATAGGTCCTACGCCGCCTGGAACCGGGGTAATGTAGGCTGCCTTTTCTTTGACATTTTCGAAATCGACATCGCCGCAAAGTTTTCCGCTTTCAAGTCGGTTAATTCCAACATCTATTACTACAGCGCCGTCTTTAACCATATCGGCAGTTACAAAATTGGGTCTTCCGACTGCGGCTACCAAAATATCAGCGCTGAGACAAACCTCTTTTAAATTCTTGGTTTTAGAGTGGCAGATTGTAACTGTTCCGTTTTTATGTAGCAAAAGCATACTCATTGGCTTTCCTACGATATTAGACCTACCAATTACAACACATGTTTTGCCCTCTACCTCAATATTTTCATATTTTAGCATTTCCATTATTCCGGCAGGTGTGCAAGGAAGAAAATCATAGTCCCCTGTCATTATCTTACCCACGTTTTGTGGATGGAATGCATCTACATCCTTTTCGGGTAAAATCGAATTTATGACAAGTTCTTCGTCAAGATGCTTAGGCAGTGGCAACTGACATAAAATGCCGTTGATTTCTTTTTTATTGTTAAGTTCGTTAATAAGGGCAAGAAGTTCCTCATTAGTGGTGTTTTCAGGCAGAGCATATTCAACGGAAAGCATACCGATTTGCTCACAAGCCTTCTTTTTATTTGCCACGTACACCTTTGAGGCAGGGTCCTCACCTACTATAATAACTGCAAGACCGGGAACTCCTGAGGTTTCCTTTAGTTTTGATACCTCTTTTGCAACTCTGTCCTTAACTGCAGCAGAAATAATCTTTCCATCTATAATCTTTGCCATTTTTTATTCCTCGCTCACTTTATTTTCTTCATTTATTTCTTCTTGAAACATAGAAGTATATTCTGTGTTTGTTTTATTTTCTTTAAGTTTCTTTTTTATTAAAACAAGGGTAACTGATGCACCTATGCAAATAACAAAGGATAAAAGGCTTGAAACTCTGATGGAGCCTAACATTAAGCTATCGGTACGAAGAAGTTCTACAAAGCCTCTTTCAAAGCCGTACCATATGCAATAAAGCAAGGTGATTTCTCCGCTAAACTGCCTTTTTTTGCTTAGCTTATGAAGAACCAACACACCGATTAAACACCATATTGACTCGTAAAGAAAGCAAGGATGAACCAGGCCCTCTCCCATTTCGTACTGTATTTTATTGCTTGTCATTCCCCAAAAGTCGCTGCCTGTAAATGTGCCGTATGCCTCTTGATTAAAGAAATTCCCCCATCTGCCGATACCTTGTCCAATAAGGAAACCTATAACCGCAAGGTCGAACATATCAAGGATTTTGACCTTTCTGATTTTGCACATAACAAAACCTGATGCTAAGGCACCTATTACTCCACCGTATATTGCAAGTCCTGTAAAGCCTGAACCGTCAAAACCGAAAAACTCTTTTATGGAACCGAGTTTTTCGCCATCAAAAATTAAATAATATGCTCTTGCACACAAAATTGCAACAGGGGTCGCAACCAAGATAACGTCAAGCATACGGTCGATATCAAGACCAAAGCGTTTTGCATTTAAGTAACCGTAGGTTATTGCAAGTGCGAAACCGCAAGCAATTACAATACCGTACCAATAGACATCCCAACCGCTTCCTATGGGTATTGTGAAAGCTACCGGATTTAACGTCAGTTCAATTCCAAATATTGAAACGTTATACATTTTCCTACTCTCCTTTATTTATTACCGAAAGAACGCTTGACTTTTTATCAAGAGCTTTGAGCCTGTTTATAATATCTTCTTCGGTTATTTCCTTTAAAGCCTTAATATGTTGGAAAAGGTCTCCGCCATTTATAGCGCAGTCTACCATTCCCATAACTATACTTTCGTTACTGTCAAAACGTTTTATCGCATCTCCGTATGCCGACCTTTTTACAGCCTCAAAAAGTTCCTTTTCAATTCCCTCTTTTTTAAGTCGGTCAATTTCTTTTTCTACCTCTTCTCTAATTCTCTCAGGGAAAGAACTTTCTCCGTCAATCATAAAGCATGAGTAACCGTTTCCTACAAAATATTCTGACGAAAACTCATCATTTATAAGTCCCTCATCAGTCAGTTTTCGATATAATGGAGAACATTCTCCACAAAGAATTTCAAGAAGAATATCTGCAACAATTCTTTCCTTTACTGTGGCTATATTGCTATCTAAAATCTCTTTATAGCCTAAGCAAAACAGAAGACTTGCCACCTCGAGATTTTGGCTAACGTAGTTGCTTTTAACCTTTTTGGTTTCTTTAAATTCTCCTCTTGTGATTTCTATTTTTTCACAAGGCTTTATTGATTTTTTTATTTTATAAAGAACTTCCCTTGTTTTGACGTTTCCTGCGATACAAATAAACATATTGGCAGGGTTGTAAAAGGTATTGTAGCACTCGTATAAAAGCTTAGCATCAATTTGAGCAATTGATTTTTCTGTTCCTGCAATATCTATTTTTACAGGATGCTGTTCATACATATTTTCAAGCATATTAAACAGCACTCGCCAAGGAGGGCTATCAAGATACATTCTAATTTCCTGACCAATAATTCCCTGCTCCTTATTTACCGTTTGCTCGGTAAAATATGGGGACTGTACAAAGGAAAGAAGAATGTCCAAATTTTCCTCAAAATTCTTTGAGCAAGAAAAGAGATAGCAAGTTCTGTCAAAGGAGGTAAAGGCGTTGGCATAAGCGCCTGTTGCAGCAAATTTTGTAAATGCGTCGCCGTCTTCACTCTCAAAAAGTTTATGCTCCAAAAAATGCGCTATTCCCTCGGGAACGTTTATCTCTTTTTCTCCGTTTTTAGAGAATTTTGTATCTATTGAGCCGTATCTTGTACCAAAGATTGCGTACACGCCTGAAAATTCAGGCTTTTCCATTACAAAAACCTTTAAACCGTTATCTAAAACCGCATAGGTATATTCTCCAAGCAAGGAATCTTTAATAACTTTTTGTTCCATTATTTCTCCTTAAAATTAAAGTGCTATATGGTATCTTACACTCTCTATCGGACTGCTAAAACCGACCTTTTCGTAAGCGTGTCTTGCAGGGGCATGAGCATCGTCAAGTCCTGTAGTAACGGTTGCATAAAGCATACCGTCTTCACGCATTTTATTTAACACAAACTCGTACATTTTCGATGCAATACCAAGACCTCGGAATTTAGGGCTTACTGCATTTTCTTCCAGATAAGCCATTTTCTTATCTTTATCAATTACATAGAAAATAAATCCTGCAATTTCACCATCAACCAAAGCTACATATCCACGACCTGATG
Source organism: Clostridia bacterium (assembly GCA_017521125.1). Lineage (GTDB taxonomy): Bacteria > Bacillota > Clostridia > Oscillospirales > Acutalibacteraceae > SFWF01. The sequence continues at coordinate 72,394 of JAFXDV010000013.1, read as the reverse complement.
TCATTCCGTTAGATATGCGTCTATGTTTTGCCTGTTTCCAATTACCATATAGGTCGTTGAACATTTTCTCTCCTAAGGTTTCAAGGTAATGATCAAAAATCGGTTGCCAAGCAATATAGGTTATCTCTATAACCTCATCAATAAATTCTTTCTTGCAAGGAACTATTTCTATTTTCATAATTTATTCCTCCTGTGACAAGAGTTTATAAACCGTATGGAGTTTTAAACCTTTTGCGGCATTCATTATTTCTTCTTTACTAATGTTGTTTATTGCCTCGATTGCAGCTTCGGGGGTTAATATTTCTTCTTTTGAAAAATTAGTTCCATACCAGGCATCAAGGGCAACTGAGCTATCGTAATAAGCATTCAGTGAATCGGTAATTGCTTTTTTAGAGGCGTTTAATGCAAACTCTTCAAAATCGCCATTTTGCACCGCAGAAAGCTCTTTTAATACCGCATCTATAACCCTTTCGGCATTTTTATCGTCAATACCTGAGGACACAACCATAAAGCCCTTTTGCCTTACAGAAGAAGCCGAGCAATAATAACAAAGAGACTGTTTTTCTCTCACGTTTGTAAAGAGTTTTGAATAAGGTCCACCGCCGAAAATATCGGTTGCAAGAAGAAGCGGAAAGGTTTTAACTCCTTGGCCATAAGTTTCACTTGAAAAGCCCATTGAAAGCTTACCCTGAGTTACATTATAGCGTTCTTCTACGACTTTAACCTCTTTTCTTGTCTTTAGAGGGGTTGTTTTTTCAGGGTCGGTTATGTCGTTTCTTTCTATTTTTGCAAAATTTTCTTTTAAAGTTTCAAAAAGTCCTTCAGGAAATTTTTCTCCAACCACATTTACTCTGACATATGCAGACTTTAAAAGCCTTTGCCAAGCAGAATATAAAGTCTTTGAATCAAGCCTTGAAACATCTTCTACCGTACCATAGGTAAATATTCCATAAGGGTCAGGCAAAAACATTTCATTTAATAGCCTTGTTTTGGCAAAAGAGCGTTTATCATTGATTTCTCCTTCAATTCGCTCCATGGTTTTGCGTTTTTCTCTTTTTACATCTTCATCTGAAAAAGCACCATTCTTTACAGATGGGTTAAAAATCAAGGAGGTTAAAAGGTTGGTTGCTTTCTTTACAATGCTTGTGCCATCAAGTGCAAATTTATCGTTAATTACAACTATACTTATTCTAAGATGTAGATTGTCTCCCCTTTTTGATGCCTGACAAGAAAGCTCTGCTCCGTAAAGCGAAAAAAGTTTCTTATTAAGAGCAGTGTAATCAGGAAAGTCCTTAGAACAGGATGTTAAAAGATATGGCAAAAGTGCATCTGCCGCAAGATTTTCTGCCGATAAGGGTAAAAAGAAATGAAATGATACCAGCGTTGTATTAAAACGATGGTTTTCTATGAAAATACCATCTACTCCTTTGCCCAATGGAACTACAGTTTGTGACACGGTTTTACCTCCAAAGAAATGTTAAGTAATATTTTACCACATTTATTTTGAAAATAAAAGTATTATATATATAAAAATTTTTCTTCCTCTTTTTATATATTTGTGGTATAATTTATTTTGTATATTTATGCGCATTTATTTTTTGGAGGTTTTTAAGTGATTTCTAACAATGAAAAAGAAAGCGGAAACAATATTATAGCCGGCCGCAACCCTGTAATGGAGGCTATCCGTTCGGGAAGAGAAATTGACCGTTTACTTGTTGCTCACGGAGCTGCAAACGGATCGGTTACTGCTATTATTGCTAAATGTCACGAGCGAGGCATTTTAATTAAAGAGGTTTCCCCTTCCAAGCTTGATTACCTTACGGGTGGCGCTAATCATCAGGGTATTGCTGTTATGATTGCTACTCAGGAATATTGCCAGGTTGATGATATTTTAGCGCTTGCAGAAGAACGCAAAGAAAAGCCCTTTATTATCATTTGCGATGAGATTGAAGACCCCCATAATTTAGGTGCCATTATTCGCACAGCCGAAGCGGCAGGTGTTCATGGAATTATTATTCCAAAACGCCGAAGCGCATCACTCAATGTTACGGTTGCAAAGGCAGCAAGCGGCGCTCTTGAATATATGAAGGTTGCTCGTGTTACCAATATTGCAAACGAAATTGAGCGTTTAAAGGAAAAAGGTGTTTGGGTTTTCGGAGCCGATATGGACGGCGATGATTACACAAAAACCGACTTCGATATTCCTTGTGCCTTAGTCATCGGTAACGAGGGCAGAGGTATCGGACCTCTTGTTGCTAAAAAGTGTGACGGAATTATAAGTCTTCCCATGATAGGAAAAATCAATTCTCTTAACGCCTCTGTTGCAGCAGGAATACTTATGTACGCAGTACTAAAAAGCCGTTCATAATTATAAAAAATATCAATGCCAGAAGGTGAAAAAATGAATCATTTATTCCACAAGAATTTACCTAAAGACCTAGATAGTTCTGAAGATTTTTCAGAGCTTTTGCCTCTTGCTGACATTTGTAATGATATAAATTTAAAATTTGAAAAGCCAACAGAAATAAACGATGAGATTTTTGAGGATATTATAACAAGTTCTCGAAACTTTTCCCCTCTTGAATCTCTTAAAAAGGATATGTTAGAGACTTCAAAAGAAAAAGAAACTGAAAAAGATGATTCTCTTAACATTTCTACTACCAGCAGTCTTTTGGAGAAATGTCTCCCCTTTATTTATGACGAAGATGGAGAGATTTGCATCGACGACAAACCTGACTACACCCTTGAAAGCGTTGATGATATTATCAACTCTGCCGAAAGAAGAGCGAAACAAAAAATCGCAAAGCTTTATAATTTGCAATTCGACTCTGACAAAAACGAAATTGTAGAGCCTGAAGAGGAAACTAAAGTTAAGGAAGAAGCAGATATTAAGGTTGTGGAAAAGCTTGAGATGCCAACCCAGTCTGATATTTTACTCGATGATTTGGCCGGTAAGCGCACCGTAGTAACTCCTACTGAAAGTTTTACCACTACATACTCAAAGCTTACGGTTTTACAAAACAGCAAACAATTTGAACAAGAAAAAACACAGGTTTTACCTGACATTAAGCCTACCCAAAACAACGAAGAATTCGAGGATATATTAAGCCACACAAAACAAATAAATATTCAGGATATACCTACTGTTAAAAAGGATGACTCCGAAGAAAAACCAAAAAAAGCAGAAAAAAAACAGTATGATACCGATTTGGAAGATTATCTTTCTTTTTCAGATGCAAGAAAAATTGGAGTTAAGTTAAAGAGGAGAAGAAGGTCCGCTTTTTTAAGGCTTGCTTTTACTACCATTTTTACACTTGTTTCGGCAGTTTTTGCATTACCCTTTTTTGACCTTTTTGTGTCTCACAACGCCCCTGTTATATCGGCCATAACCCTTGGACTATTTTCTCTTACTCTTGTTTTAAATTTAGATATTTTCCTATCCCTTAAAAACGCTTTTACAAATAAGATGACGGCAGAATTCCCAACCACAATTTGTCTTTGTGCCACAGAGATTCATCTTATACTAAGTCTTATTTTAGGGAACTATCATTTTAAATCTATGTTGCCTGCACTATTTTCTCTTCTTGTTTGCGATTATTTTAAATACCGCAAAACTGTTATGGTGCTCAATAACTTTAAACTCATTGTTGCACGCAGAGAAAAACAGGCGCTAACCCTGATAGATGATGTTAAAACTACCTCATTAATGGCTCGTTCTTCAATTGAGGGAGATGTTTTAGCCGCAGGACTCCGACGTACTGCAGAGATTTCAGATTTTCTTAAGAACACCTCTTATGACAATTATTTAGGCGGACACTTATCTATTATTTCCGCCGTAATTTTAGGTATTTCTTTTATTATTTCTCTGTTTATTGGTGTTTCCTACAATTCCTTTGATTCGGCCCTTTGCGGACTTTCTCTCATTCTTAGTATTTTTGCTATGCCATCTTTAATGTGCAGTGAGTATTTACCCATTATCAGAATGTCAACCAAGCTATTCAAAATGAAGTCGGCGATTTTCGGCAGACATTCAGCGAGCAAAATCGAACAGATTAATGCCGCAGTTGTAAACTCTAACGAGTTATTTCCTAAAGGTTCTATCGAACTGTTTAATATGCACCCTTTAGGTTCTTCTAATATTGATGAGATACTAAAAGAAGCTACTGCAGTTGCATCAGTTTCTAAAAGTCCTCTTGAGTCGGTATTTAGAAATATTATTGGAGATCAAACTGAAATACCGGTCGCAGACAGTGTTAAATACGAGGATAATCTGGGTATTTCAGGTTGGGTTGGCGACCATAATTTCCACATTGGAAACCGCACCCTTATGGAAGCTCACAGTATCCGCGTTCCCTCTTTAGAGGTTGATAAGAAAATTCTTCACAAAGGTTATTTCCCCGTATACGTTGCTTGTGACCAAAGGGCTTGTGCTTTACTTATTGTTAAGTATTCTCCTGATGAAGAAATACAAAACAGCCTTTTAAAGCTTGTTAACACAGGCGTTACGTTGCTTGTTAACAACTGTGACCCTAATATTACAGAGGAAATGCTTTGCGACTATTACTCCATTTATCCTGACAGTGTTAAGATTATGGACCATATTGGTTCGGCTAAATATAAGACTGCCGTCAATTATCAGGAAACCACCTCGGCACACGCCTTTATAAGCGGCGGCATTTTAAGCTATTTAAATCTGCTTAATGACTCTATTAGGCTCCGTAAGGTTTCTACTGTTTTACTTGCCCTATATATTGTTACCGCCATTATTTGTGTAGCGGTATTTGCCGTTGTTTCATTAAACGGTGCTTTAAGTATTATGAACGTAGGCGTTTGCCTACTGATACAAGCAGTTTCCCTTTTCATTTCCCTTTTAGGCTATTCATTATCTGCATAAAAGTAAGGTGTTTAAAATTTTAAACGAAAGTATAAAATCCTTTTTCAAAAAACCAGAAAGTTTAATATACGTTGCATTTGTGTCGATATTTCTTCATTTTGCAATAACCACCCTGGTTATTCTAACTTTGGGTGTTATTATTCTTGCAAAAAAAGAAATGCGCCAGGCAGCATTTTCCTATAAGGGTAGACTTGTATTTTCAGTTTTTACCCTTTATACCGTATTCATTGCCACGATATACGGCAATTTTATTGGTGTAGGTTGTTCGATATTATTTTTCCTTATAATAACTATAAGCTATTATGCGAGGAGTGTTTTAAGACTTAAAATTTTCGAAAATGGCCTTGATATATGCTGTGTTATGAGTATTATAATTGCACCCTGTGCTATTATTGATAAGCTGTTTAACCTTGGCTCCTCCGGTTACAGATGCACCCTCTGGTTTTTTAATACTAACTATCTTGCGACCATTATGGCAACTGTAATCATCATCTGTGCGTATAAGGTTGTTTCCTATAATTCACATGTCTTATTTTACTATATAACGGCATTTTGCTGTGCTGTCACAATGTATCTTTGTGGCAGTATGTTTGCCTTCGTTGAAATTCTTGTAGGTTTATTTATTCTTTTATTCTTAAACCGCAAACATTTTTTACTGGGCGTTTTTCTTTTCGTGGTTTGTTTCTGTCTTGTTATCTTATATTGTGTTCCTGAAATCTTCCCACGACTTTCGGAATCAAATATAACCACAGAAAACAGAATCACTATTTGGAATACAAGCATGGGGCTTATTCAGAAATCACCGTTTTTTGGACACGGCTTCTTATCTTATTATTTCTTATTAAAATCAATTCCGGATGCTTACCCATCAACCCATGCCCACAATTTTGCTCTTGAACCAATTTTAAGTTTTGGAGTTATTGGAACAGTTATGCTCTTAATTTTTCTTTGGTCTTATTTCAAAAAGGTTATTGAATGTAAGGAACTTTTGAGAAATAATAAGATTACCCTTCTTATTCTATCTGTTTCTACGGCTATAATTGTTCACGCCACAACCGATATGACTATGCTTTGGGTTCAGACCGGTTTACTTTACGCTCTTGTTTTTGCAGGCATTGGAATCGATGAACGTGCTCTTAACAAGCGAGTACTTGCCTGTGTTAAAAGATCAGAAAAATTCAACTTAACAAATTCCAAGGAGGAATAACATATGGAAAAAGAAAAATTCTATATAACTACTGCTATTGCTTATACTTCTCGTAAGCCTCATATCGGAAATGCTTATGACATTGTCCTTGCCGATATGATTGCCCGCTACAAGAGAATGTTAGGCTTTGATGTTTATTTTATGACAGGCTCTGACGAGCACGGACAGAAGATTGAAGAATATGCTAAGGCAGAGGGTGTCTCTCCTAAAGATTACGTAGACAATATTTCTTCTCAGATAAAAGATGTTTGGAAAAGTATGAATACAACCTATGACAAATTTATTCGTACTACCGACGATTATCACGAAAAAGTTGTTGCTAAAATATTCAAAAAGCTTTACGACCAAGGAGACATCTACAAAACCGTTTACGAAGGAAAATACTGCGTTCCTTGTGAATCTTTCTATACCGAAAGTCAGCTTATAGACGGAAAATGTCCTGACTGTGGACGAGAAGTTATTGACTCTAAAGAAGAAGCGTATAAATTGCGTCTTTCAAAATATCAAGACAGACTTGTTGAGTATTACGAAAAAAATCCAGACTTTATCAAACCTGAGTCTCGTAAAAATGAAATGCTTAATAACTTTATAAAACCTGGTCTTCAAGACCTTTGCGTATCACGTTCATCATTCAAATGGGGTGTACCTGTAAGCTTTGATGATAAGCATGTTATCTATGTATGGATTGATGCTCTTTCAAACTATATTACAGGTATCGGATACGACCCTGACGGTTCTTCTGAGCATTACAAAAAGTATTGGCCTGCCGACCTTCACGTTATCGGCAAGGATATCGTTCGTTTCCACACTATTTACTGGCCTATTATTTTAATGGCCTTAGGTGAGCCTCTTCCAAAACAGGTTCTAGGGCACCCCTGGGTTCTTGTTGGTGAGGACAAAATGAGTAAATCTAAGGGCAACACCATTTATGCCGATGAATTAGCCGCTCGTTTTGGCTCTGATGCGGTAAGATATTATCTTCTTTCTGAAATTTCCTTTACCAACGACGGAAGCATTACCTACGAAAGCTTTATAAACAAATTCAATACCGACCTTGCAAATACCCTTGGAAACCTTGTTAACAGAAGTATTGCTATGACCAACAAATATTTCGGTGGCAAGGTTAAGGCAGGAGAGGCAACCCAGGACTGCGATAAAGATTTAATCTCCTGTGCAAAGAAAACTGTTGAAGATTACTATAAGGCTATGGATTCATACCACAATGCAGAGGCTTGTGAAATCGTTATGAATTTTGCTAAACGCTGCAACAAGTATATTGATGAGACTACCCCTTGGGCTCTTGCTAAGGACGAAAGTCAAAAAGATTATTTAGAAATTGTACTTTACAATCTTTTAGAGAGTATCCGTATTTTAGGCAGACTTCTATCCCCTATTATCCCTGATTGCTCTGAAAAAATTGCGGCTCAGCTATCTACCGATAACGACAGCTTTGATTTTTATTCCGTAAAGGAATATAGCGTTGGAGAGGCTTCTCCTTTGTTTGCTCGTTTAGATACTGCAAAAGTTTTAGAGGAGATTCAAAAGGAAGCCGAGGCGGCTAAAGAAGCAGAGAAAAAGGCAGAGAACGTTACAACAATGGCAGAAATTTCCATTGAAGATTTTGCTAAAGTTGAGCTTAAAACCGCATATATTAAGGCATGTGAGCCTGTTAAGAAGGCAAAGAAACTTTTAAAGCTTACCCTTGATGACGGTAGCGGCAAAGACCGCACAGTAGCATCCGGTATTGCTGCTTGGTATACTCCGGATGACCTTGTTGGCCATACGGTAATACTAGTTTCTAACCTTAAACCTGCAACACTTTGCGGTGTTGAAAGTTGCGGTATGATTTTAGCCGCAGACGCAGGAGAAAACGACGTTAAGGTTATTTTTGCAGATGGTATTCCTGCAGGTTCAAAGGTACGATGAGTTATCCTATTCCTGAAATATTTGCTCCAAAGGGCTGCATAATCGACACTCACGCTCATTATGAAAGTGAGCAGTATGACGGTTTACGTGACCAAATTTTTGCTTCATTTGACGATTTGGGTGTCAGTGCGGTTATTAACTGCGGATGCAATATAGAAAGCTCTAAAAAAAATATTGAGCTTGCAAAAAAATACGACTGTTGCTATGCTGCAGTTGGTTTTCATCCTGAGGACATAACCGATAAATCTCTCAATTTTGGCGCCTTAGAGAATTTACTAAAATGCGAGAAGGTTTTGGCCGTTGGCGAAATAGGTCTTGATTATTATTGGAACAAGGAAAATAGAGAAAAACAAATAGAAGCATTTATTTTTCAGATAGAACTTGCAAAAAAATATGATTTACCAATAATTGTTCACGACCGAGATGCTCACTGCGACACTCTTGAAATTTTAAAAAAATATAAGCCCAAGGGTGTTGTCCACTGTTTTTCAGGCAGTTTGGAAATGGCAAGAGAGATTGTAAAGCTTGGAATGTATATTGGTGTTGGCGGAGTTGTTACCTTTAAAAACGCTCGAAAACTTGTGGAGGTTGTTGAAGATATTCCTATGGAAAAAATTCTTCTTGAAACCGACGGTCCGTATCTTGCACCTGAACCTTTCAGAGGCAAGCTTAATAATTCTTTTCTAATCTCTCTGGTCGCCCAAAAAATTAGCGAAATTAAAAAAATTCCAATAAATGAGATTTATCGTATAACCAAGGAAAACGCAATATCTCTCTTTAAATTTTAAAGAATAATCACCCCAATTTCAGCAATAATAAAACTGAAAGAGGGGTGATTTGCGTGAACAATCAAAACAACCAAAACAATAACCAGAATAAGAATAATAACAATAATCAAAATAAAAACAACCAAAACAAGAATCAGAACAAGAATCAGGAAAACAATCAAAATAGATAGTTTTAAAGCCGTCTTTAAGACGGCTTTTTTTAATTAGCAATGGTAAGTTGCACAAGGGGTGTTTCGGTAGTAATTACGTCTAAATTATATCCATGAGCAAGGCAATACTCAATTATCGCTGGAACAGCATTAACAGTCTTTTTCTTTATATCGTGCATTAAAACCACAGAATGATCTTTATTTGCAATTTGTCTTTTAACATTTTCAATAATTCGGCTTGTGGAAGCAGATGTGGCATCATTACAGTCGCAGTTCCAGTCGTAATACACGTATCCCTGTGAAGTTAATTGATTTGCTATTGCAGATACAACACCGTTTGCATATTTTTTGCTTACTGTATTATTAGCGCCACCGGGGAAACGGAATATTTTTGTATCAATTCCTGTTTGCTCTTTTATCAAATTATGCATTTTTGTAAAGTCATCAATATAACTTTCAAGACTTGAATAAACATTCCAATTATGAGTATATGTATGAACACCGATAGCGTGGCCCTCTTTATATGCTCTGCCAATAAGGTTTTGATATTTGGGAAACTGATTTGTAACGAAAAACGTAGCTTTTACGTTATATGATTTTAAAATATCTAAAAGTTGAGCCGTATAAGGTCCTGGGCCGTCATCAAACGTAAGATAAACCGTTTTGCCATTAGGTTTAACCGTTTTATATGCATCGGCATAGCCTGCACCATAAACGGCTACCTTTCTTGTAGCGTAGGTTGTGTTTCCTGCCGAGTCGGTCACGCCGTATGTTACAACGTATATTCCTGATTTTGACATATTAGGAAGTCCTGTCACCTTAACCTTTGAGGTTAAATCTCCGTCAACGTTATCGTTTGCCGAGTACCCTATTTCCTTGTACTGAGTTCCCGATTTTACATAAACCAGAGATCCTCCCTTTAGGGAAATAACAGGCGGTTTATCGTCAACATACTCTATTTTAACTTCGGTAACGTTTTGATTCCCTGCCCCATCTGTCGCAACAAGTCTAAGTATGTCTCCGTCAACCTCTTTTGTGACATTTGCGGTAACATCTCCATCAAAAGAGTCTATAGCCGAAAACTCAAAATTGATTTTATCGGAGGTAACAGGCATAAGACTTAATGAAACCTTTACTGTTTTTGAAGAAACTATTATTTCCGGAGGGGTATTGTCCTCAATAATTACCTTTCTTTCCTCTGTTTTTATTTTACCGAATTTTTTTGCCGAATATACTACACTATATTCACCAATAGACGTTGTATCGACATTGTTTTCACAACTATATTCTAATGGGGTTTTAACGCCAAAAAAAGATAAACTAACATCGGCGCCTTTATCTATATAATCACTATTGGCCTCAACCACAAGCTCTTTATCGCCGTTAACGTTCATATTAATTTTTATTGCAAAAAAGTAACTGAGTACCAATAGCATAATTACTGATAAAATGGATATTACGGCTATTTTAAAGCCTTTGCTTTTGAACACTTTATATCACCTTATTTAATGTATCACATAACTAATGGTTTTACAACATTAAATCGACACTTTTTCGCAAATTCTTACTGTAAAAAAATTCCTGCTAATACAAAAGCAGGAATTTTCAGTTATTCTTTTACTAAAACCTTTTCAATTTTGCCGATAATCAGGTTGTGGTAATCTTTACTTGGATACCATTTATCAATTATTTCCTTGTCAACAAAGTTCTCCTCTTTTAAAGGCTGAACAAATTGCTTTTTTATAACAAAAACCATTCTTGCCTCGCCAAAATAGACATATTTATCGTTAACAACGGGGGTAAGACCTGTTTCCTTTGTTTTATCAACGTCTCTTCCGCTTGAAACTCCGCAGATTTTATGAATTGCTTTGTTATCTCCATAAAGAGAAATTGTGAAATAATCTTGTTTTTCTAAAAACTCCATTGTATATCTTTGGGGTCTTACTACAACGGCCACACTGTCTTCTCCCCACATTTCTCCCATAAATCCCCAGGAGGCAGTCATCATATTGTAGCCCTCACTGTTTCCTGCGGTTAAAAGCATCCATTCATCTGCTATACACTCTATTAAATTGTCTTTTATCATCTTAGGTTCTATTGTTCTAAACATCATCATATCCACCTTTTATTTTTATGTTAACTTGAAATTAAATATACCATAAAATTTTATACAATTCAATATCATTTTCCTCTTGTAATTTTCCTGATTTTTTGGTATACTTTTTTTGTATGAACAAAATACAAATTTCGGCAAAATACAAAAGGAGAAAAACACTATGAATTATTCTTTAGAAGTTCAAAACATGTGTACCGTTGCCAAGGGACCTCATCACGGACCCGCTCCTATTCCCGAAGAAGGCAAATGGGTACAGGCAAAAGAAATTAAAGACATCTCCGCTTACACACACGGTGTAGGTTGGTGTGCTCCTCAGCAGGGCGCTTGCAAACTTTCTTTAAACGTTAAAGAAGGTATCATTGAAGAAGCTCTCGTTGAGACTATTGGTTGCTCGGGTATGACCCACTCTGCAGCTATGGCAGCAGAAATTCTTCCCGGCAAGACTCTTTTAGAGGCTTTAAACACCGACCTCGTTTGCGATGCCATTAACACCGCTATGCGTGAGCTTTTCTTACAAATCGTATACGGTAGAAGCCAGTCTGCTTTCTCTGAAGACGGCCTCGTAATCGGCGCAGGTATGGAAGACCTTGGTAAAGGCGAGCGTTCTATGGTTGGTACTATGTATGGTACTAAGGCTAAGGGTGTTCGTTACCTTGAAATGACCGAGGGCTATTGCACAAGAATGGCTCTTGATGAGAACGATGAGGTTATCGGATATGAGTTCGTATCTCTCGGAAAGATGACCGACTTCATTAAGAAGGGCATGGAGCCTAATGAAGCTTACGAAAAGGCAAAAGGTACATACGGAAGATTCAATGATGCTGCAAAGTACATTGACCCCCGTAAAGAATAATTAAGGAGGTAATGTACAATGGCTAAATTTGAAGGTTATGAAAGAAGAGAAGCAAAAATTCTTGCTACTCTTAAGGAATATGGAATTAACTCTATTGATGAATGTAAGGACATTTGTGATGCTTATGGTATCGACCCTTACAAAATTGTTGAAGAAACTCAACCTATCTGCTTTGAGAATGCAAAGTGGGCTTACACAGTAGGTTGCGCTATCGCTATTAAGAAGGGCTGCAAAAAGGCTGCTGACGCTGCTGCCGCTATCGGTATCGGTCTTCAGGCTTTCTGTATCCCAGGCTCTGTTGCAGAAAACCGCAAGGTTGGCTTAGGACATGGCAACCTTGGTAAAATGCTTTTAAGCGAAGAGACCGAGTGCTTCTGCTTCCTCGCAGGTCACGAGTCTTTCGCTGCAGCTGAGGGTGCTATTAAGATTGCTCTTAACGCTAACAAGGTTAGAACTCAGCCTCTCCGTGTTATCCTTAACGGTCTTGGAAAGGATGCCGCTTACATTATTTCAAGAATCAACGGCTTTACTTATGTAGAGACCGAATTCGACCCATATGCAGAGGAAGTTAAGGTTATTTCTGAGAAAGCTTTCTCAAAGGGTCCTCGTGCCGATGTTAAGTGCTATGGTAGTGACAACGTTCCTGAGGGTGTTGCTATTATGAGACTTGAAAAGGTTGGCGTTTCTATTACCGGTAACTCCACCAACCCAACTCGCTTCCAACATCCTGTTGCAGGCACCTACAAAAAGTGGTGTAATGAGAATGGTGTAAACTACTTCTCTGTTGCTTCAGGCGGTGGTACAGGCCGTACCTTACATCCTGACAATATGGCTGCAGGTCCTGCTTCTTACGGTATGACCGACACTATGGGCCGTATGCATGGTGATGCTCAGTTTGCAGGTTCTTCTTCTGTTCCTGCTCACGTTGAGATGATGGGACTTATCGGCGCAGGTAACAACCCAATGGTTGGTATGACTGTTGCTTGTGCAGTTGCTGTTGAAGAAAACGCAAAATAATTAGTTCATATGTCTATAACAACCCCTGACTATCACTAGTCAGGGCTTTGTTTCCTATGTACTTTTATAAATTATATGAAAGGCGAAAAAATTAATGAAAAAATTATTATCTCTATTATTGGTCATTTTAATAATTATGGCCACATTTACAGGTTGTTCTGCTAAGACCAATAAAGAACCTGTTTCACTTGATGGAAAAAAGATAATGTTTATCGGCAACTCTTTTACTCATTACGGTAACGTTGTAATTAAAAAAGATCAGACAATTCAATCTCAAGAAGAAAGAAGTAACGACCAAGGTTATTTCTATCAGATTTGTAAGAAAAATGGCGCAGAGGTTTCAGTTACCAACTGGTGCTATGGTGGACACGACCTTTCTTCTCTTTTTGAAGTATGTAAAGCTAATCGTGGTTGCGACGGCGTTATTCATAAGGATGATATTGTTGATAAGAATTTTGATTACGTTGTTATGCAACAAGGTTCTCTCGCAAATAACAGCACTGATTTCTTAGAAAAATGCGAATTGGTTATGAACTTTTTCAGAGAAGCTAACCCAGACGTTAAATTTGTTTTCTTAGTACACGAACAAGCCCACACAAAAGGAGCCGTATGGATTCCCCAAGTCAAAGAACTTGAGAAAAAAGGAGTAACCATAGTTGATTGGGGCAAATTGGTTTATGACCTTATAAACGGCAACGTAAAGGTTCCAAACGCCACTCAAGAATATAATAAGAACTCATTCATTGTTTGCAAGAGCAAAGAAGACGGATACCATCCAAACATTCTCACAGGCTACATTACAGCACTTATGACCTATTGTGCTATTACCGGTGAGTCGGCTGTTGGTCAAGATTATTCTTTCTGTAACGATTCATCTATCCATCCTTACTTTAATTTCCTTCGTTTTAGGTCTACCTACTACACCTACAAAAAAGCAACCACAAATTTCGCAGAGATTTTTGATTCTCAAAGCGACATGGAAGGAATACAGAAGTTAATTGATAAGTACCTTGCTAAAAAAACATATTTAAAATATTAGTTTTCACAGTTTATAAATAATAAAAATCCCCCCGTACAACGGGGGGATTTCCTTTTAGTTAGCATTTTCCTGTGTGTCATTAGCAGAATTTACTTTTTCTTCAATTTCATTTATAATAGCGCATATCTTTTTCTTACCTTCTTTTGGCATATCGCTATTATCAAGGGTTTGTTTCAAATTATCAATCAATTCTTGACCACCTGAGGTGCTAAAGAATGTGACCATACCGGGATTGTTGGATATAACATCAATTATTTTATTTAAATCTTCCTCGGTAATTGTCTCCGGATTTTCAGCAATCTTCTGCACAACTGCTATAACATCAGAAATAGCATTCACATTATCTTCAATTGTTGTATGTTCCTTTCCAATACTGTTTTTAGACAAACTACCATAAAGGCTTCTAGACATCTTTGTGGAAGCAACTACAACGAGCGGATGTGTATTAATAACATCAATAGTATCCAAAGCATTAGCTTTTTGTTCCTCTTTTAAAACAGTCTCAACTATAAAGTTATTACCACCGATAATATTTTTAATTGCCGGCGAATAAATAGCAAGTGAACCATAAATAGGTATAGTGAAAAGCAATGCAAACACAACACAGTCCACCAGAGAAACTCCAAGTCCTGCAAACTTCATTACCTTTTTATCACTTTTTTCTTTTATGTGAGATAAATATTTTTTATAGATCCATTTTAACAGATTTGGTAAAAAACTAATTATAACAGAATATAAAAGAAGTGATAATTCGGCACGAAGGCCATCACCTATAATAAATGCAACCATACCTTTAGCATCGACGCTGCCTATCCAACCCTTAACAACCGGTGCGAATATGGTAGCAAGTAAATTCGCAAAAAATATACTTGCGATGCCGGCAATAATAGTTGCGGACAAACCCAAAAGTGCTTGCACCAGACCATCTTTATATCCTCTAATACACCATTTTATAATTGCGGGCAATATAACCAACACAAATGGCAGCCAAATTATTAGATTAATTACTACAGGATTTATACTCATAAATATAAACACCTTTCCAAAAAGTTAAGACGTTCGCTACACCTCTTTTAGGAGGCAGTGTTTTTTATTTTGCTTTTGTTTCGCAGTAGATACAACGATAGACCATATTTTCTCTATCGGTGAGTTTAAATACGTGGTCTAGTTCTTGTTCGGTGGAGGTTATACATCTTGGGTTTTTACAATGTATAAGATTTGTAACAGTCTGTGGTGGCTCAATTTTTGCTAACTTCTCATTTTTTCCGTTTTTAATAACGTTCACTGTTACGTCAGGATCAATATATCCTAAGATATCAAAATTAAGGTCTATAACCTCATCAATTTTAATAATATCCTTTTTGCCCATTTTTCTACTGTCGGCATTGATAATGAGAGCAACGGTAGATCCTAATTTATCAAGATTTAAAGCCTTATAAAGCTCCATACCGTTTCCTGCTTTGATATGGTCGAGAACTATACCATTTTCGATAGGGTTAACAATCATTTACTCCACCTCCAATAGTTTTAATATAAGTGCCATACGGATATATTTGCCGTTTTTAGCCTGTTCAAAGTACTTAGCTCGGCTATCTTTATCCACCGCTACTTTAATTTCGTTAACACGAGGTAGCGGATGAAGTATGCATAAATCATTTTTAGCGATTTCAAGCTTTTCAGGAGTTAAAATATAACTGTCCTTTAGTCTTATATAATCCTGCTCGTTGAAAAATCTTTCACGCTGTACTCTGGTCATATAGAGTATATCAAGGTCTGGCATAGCAGATTCTAAATCGGTAGTCTCGATGAATTCAATATTTTTAGCCTCTAAAACCTCTTTCTTTATATACTCCGGAACGGTAAGTTCCTTTGGAGATACAAGAACGATTTTTACATTTTCGTAGCGTGAGAGAGCACCTATAAGTGAATGAACTGTTCTTCCAAATTTAAGGTCTCCGCAAAAGCCAACTGTCAGGTTGTCAAGACGACCCTTTTCTCTTTTAATAGTGAGAAGGTCGGTAAGTGTCTGAGTAGGGTGATTATGTCCACCGTCTCCCGCATTGATTACAGGAACACCTGCATTATAGCTTGCAACCAAGGGTGCGCCTTCTTTTGGGTGGCGCATAGCTATAATGTCGGCATAGTAGCCTACTACCTTTACGGTATCTGCTACGCTTTCGCCCTTTGATGAAGAAGAACTTTGAGCCTCGGAAAAGCCTAACACGTTTCCGCCAAGTTCGTACATTGCCGCCTCGAAAGAAAGGCGTGTACGGGTTGATGGCTCAAAAAATAGGGTTGCAAGTTTTTTGCCCTGACATTTATGAGCATATTTTTCAGGGTTTGCTATAATGTCGTTTGCGGTATCTATAAGGTTGTCAATTTCGTTTACTGAAAGGTCGAGTATATCAATCAAACTTTTCATTTTTCTATTCCTTTGCACCGTAAATTTCAAGATATTTCTTTATTCTTTCAACGTTTTCTTTGTTATTCTCATCTTCTTCTAAATACTCAATAATATCGTACACGTCAACTACTGAATATACCGGGAAACCATATTCATCGCCAACCTCTGCAATAGCAGATTTTTCGGTTTGGCCTTTTTCCTTACGGTCAACCATAACGAAGGTAGCGGCAACCTTTGTGCCTTTTAAAGAAGAAAGAATTGCCATACTTTCTCTGATAGCGGTACCTGCGGTTACAACATCCTCAACGATTACGATTTCCTCGCCATCCTGTGGCTTATATCCTACGAAAACTCCGCCTTCTCCGTGGTCCTTTTCTTCCTTACGGTTAAAGAAGAAAGGAACGTCAAGCCCCTCTTTTGCTAACGCTACTGCTACAGATACAGCAATGGGAATACCCTTATATGCAGGGCCGTATAAAACGGCTTTCTTCTCCCCTAACTTCTCCTTATAGGCTTTAGAATAAAACTCACCGAGTTTTGAAATCTGCTCGCCTGTTTTAATATCTCCGGCGTTTATGAAATATGGAATTTTTCTGCCTGATTTAGCGGTAAAATCTCCAAACTTTAAAACTCCTGCATCCTCTAAAAATTTAATAAATTCTCTTTTATAGGCTAACATATTCTCTCTCCTAATCTACAAATTCGCTAACGCAACGGTTGTATGCAGCAACAGGGTCCTCGGCGGCAGTAATAGGACGGCCTACTACGATATAGTCAGAGCCGATTTTCTTTGCCTGCTCAGGTGTCATAACACGCTTTTGGTCTCCCTTATCGCCATCTGCAAAACGCACACCGGGTGTTACGGTTAAAAACTTTTCTCCACAGGTTTCGTGAACCTTTTGAGCCTCTAATGGAGAGCAAACTACTCCGTCGAGACCCGCCTTTGCAGCATTAGATGCATAATGCATTACAACCTTATCAATAGGTTCCTTTATGAGAAGGTCATTTTCCATTCTCTCCTGATCGGTACTTGTAAGCTGAGTTACTGCAATAAGGAGTGGTCTTGTGCCATCCTCACGGGTTAGTCCCTCTAAGGCCGCTTCCATCATAGAAATTGTGCCTGCGGCATGGAGATTGGTCATATCAACATCAAGGCCAGATAGTACTGACATTGATTTTTTAACGGTATTTGGTATATCGTGAAGTTTTAAATCAAGGAATATTTTGTGTCCTCTCTTTTTAATTTCTTTTACAATTTCAGGACCTGCGGCATAAAAAAGTTCCATACCGATTTTAACATAAGGCTTTCTTTCAGTGAATTTATCAAGAAAGCTAAGACAAGCCTCTTTCGAACTGAAATCACAAGCAATAATTACGTCCTTTCCCATTAGTGCGCTCCTCCTATTATGTCTTTAAGACTTGATATTTTATATTTTTCCATTACTCTTGGCAAATCTTCGATAATTTCCTTTGAAGCAAAGGGGTTAACAAGGTTTGCGGCTCCTACCTCTACTGCGGTGGCGCCTGCAAGCATCATTTCAACTACGTCCTCGGCAGTTGATACGCCGCCCATTCCGATAATTGGAATTTTAACCGCCTCATAGCACTGATAAACCATTCTGAGTGCTACGGGGAAAATGGCGGGACCTGAAAAGCCTCCCATTTTATTGGCTACAACCGGCTTTTTAGTCTTTAAATCAATTCTCATACCAAGAAGAGTATTTATAAGGCTTATTCCGTCTGCTCCTGCTGCCTCGCAAGCCTTTGCTATCTCGGTAATGTCGGTAACGTTAGGAGAAAGCTTTATATAAACAGGCTTATTTGTAACCGCCTTTACGGCTTTGGTTACAAGCTCGGCATTTTTTGCGCTTGTTCCGAAAGCAAGTCCTCCTCCGTGAACATTGGGGCAAGAGATATTAACCTCAAACCAACCGATTTGTTCCTCATCGTTTAGCATTTGGCAGGTGTAGGCATAGTCCTCAACCGAGAAACCGCTAACATTTGCCATAACAGGCTTTGAAAAACATTTTTTCAGTTTTGGAAGCTCCTGCGCTTTTACCTTTTCAACTCCGGGGTTTTGAAGTCCTACAGAGTTTATTAAACCTGATTCACATTCGGCAATTCTCGGTGTAGGGTTACCAAAACGAGCATCCTTGGTTGTGCCCTTAAACGAGAAGGTGCCAAGCACATTTATATCATATAGTTCAGCAAACTCATAACCGAAACCGAAGGTGCCTGAGGCGGGAATTATAGGGTTATCAAGCTCAATACCACTTAAAGTTACTTTAGTGTCTACCATATAATTTCCTCCTTTACGAGCACAGGGCCATCTTTACAGATACGCTTATTGCCATATTTTGTTTTGCAGCTGCAACCCATACAAGCACCGAAGCCGCAACCCATTCTTTCTTCAAAACTGAACTGTCCGCTTGTAGCGGTAGCGTTGTATACCGCTTTAAGCATTGGTTCAGGGCCACAAGTGTAAAAATATGTATAGTCGGCGATTTCCTTTAATGCATCGGTTACGAAGCCTTTAACACCAAGGGTTCCGTCTACTGTCGAGACAAAAACCTTTGCTCCTAAGTTTTCGAACTCTTCCATATAAAAGGCGTCGGTTTTTGTGTTAAAGCCTAAAATTACTGTAACTTTTTTACCTTCGTTTACAAGTTCTTTTGCTAAAAGATACATTGGGGGCACACCTACTCCGCCGCCGATAAGTAGAGGTTTATCTCCACTTTGTGCGATATCGTAGCCGTTACCAAGCCCTGTCAAAACATCAAGAACAGTTCCCTTATCAAGATTAGCCATAATTTCGGTTCCTTTTCCTACCGCTTTATAAATTATGGTTAAAACACCTTGTTCCAGGTCGCAAACCGAAATAGGTCTTCTTAGGTATGCACCGTCTATCTGAATATTTACAAACTGTCCGCATTTTATGTCGGTTGTATCACCCGAAAGGGTCATTTTATACACCTTGTCGGCAATTTGTACATTAGATAAAATTTTGAATTTAAGTTGTTTCATTTTGTCACCTTATGCATCGATAGTTGATATGCAATATGTGGTTTCCTCTAAAACGTCAAGCAAGGTTTTTACTGTGTCGAGAGAGGTAAAGATATTAACATTGTTTTCGGTAGCGAGTTTTCTGATTTCCTGACCATCTCTTACGGTGCTTGTGCATCCGCTAACGTCACTTGTGTTGATAATATAAGCAATATGACCTTGACGGATAGCGTCAGGAATTTCCTCACTATTTTCACTGATTTTGCTTAAAATATGTGTTCTAACACCGTTTTTCTTTAAGAATTCTCCTGTGCCTTGTGTCGCTTGAATATTAAAGCCCAAAGCATAGAAACGCTTAATTAAAGGCAGAGTTTCTTCCTTGTCGTTATCGGCTACTGTTACGAAAACAGTTCCGTAATTTTGAAGTTTCATTCCTGATGCCTGTAAAGCTTTATACATTGCACGGTTAAGCTTATCATCGTAGCCGATGGCCTCTCCTGTTGATTTCATTTCAGGTGAGAGATAAGCATCAAGGCCTCTGATTTTGCTAAAGGAGAAAACAGGAACCTTTACGTACCAACGTTTTTTCTCTTCAGGGTAAATTCCGAATATTCCCTGCTCAGGTAAAGATTTTCCAAGTATTACCTCGGTAGCTATATCAGCAAGGCTATAACCGGTGGCTTTGGAAAGGAATGGTACAGTTCTTGAAGAACGTGGGTTAACCTCGATAATGTATACATCATCATTTTTATCAACGATAAACTGAATGTTATATAGTCCCACAATACCAATTCCAAGGCCTAACTTTTTAGCATACTGCAAAATTGTGCCCTTAACTTTATCAGAAATAGTGAATGGTGGGTAAACGCTTATGGAGTCGCCGCTGTGGATACCTGTACGTTCAACAAGTTCCATAATACCGGGAACGAATACGTTTGCACCATCGCAGATAGCGTCAACCTCTACCTCTTTGCCTATGATGTATTTATCTACTAAAACAGGCTTATCCTCGTCGATTTCAACGGCAGTCTTAAGATATTGACGTAGCTGCTCTTCGTTACCAACTATTTGCATTGCACGACCACCTAATACGAAACTTGGTCTAACTAACACAGGATAGCCGATTTCTGCGGCTGCTTTTACGCCGTCCTCAATAGCGGTAACTGCTTTACCCTGAGGTTGAGGAATGTTAAGTTCTTTAAGTATTTTTTCAAAAGAATCTCTGTTTTCCGCACGTTCGATAGCGGCACAGTCGGTACCGATAATTTTTACTCCTCTTTTCATAAGAGGCTCTGCAAGGTTAATTGCAGTTTGACCGCCAAGAGATGCTATTACGCCCTCAGGCTTTTCAAACTCGATGATGTTCATAACATCCTCTGGAGTAAGTGGCTCAAAATAGAGCTTATCTGCGGTAGTATAGTCGGTGGAAACTGTTTCAGGATTATTGTTAATTATGATTGCTTCATAGCCTGATTTTTTGATAGTTGATACTGCGTGAACGGTAGAGTAGTCAAATTCAACACCCTGACCGATACGGATAGGACCTGCGCCAAGTACAACAATCTTCTTTTTGTTTGTGAGAATCGATGTGTTTTCTCCTGTGTAGGATGAGTAGAAATAAGGGATATACGCTCCTGTGTGGCATGTATCAACCATTCTGAATACCGGGAAGAGGTTGTTTTCTTTGCGGAAATCGAAAACCTTAAGCTCATCGCAATTCCACATTCTTGCCACATACTTATCTGAGAAGCCCATCTTTTTTGCCGCCTTTAAGGTGTCAAGATTAAAGGGGTTCTGCTTTAGGGTTTCTTCCATATCTATAATTCTCTTGATTGCCTCCAAGAAGAATGGGGTAATCTTAGTGATTTCGTGTATTTGCTCAACAGTTGCTCCACGATAAAGAACTTCAGCGATTGCAAAGATATTATCATCACGGAACTCCTTAATATAATCGAGAATATCGGCATCACTCATATTATCGAACTTGTGATGATAGAGGTGGTTTACACCAACCTCTAGAGAGCGTATACCTTTAAGGAGACACTCTTCAAGTGTAGATCCGATTCCCATAACCTCGCCGGTAGCCTTCATTTGTGTGCCGAGAAGATTGGACGCTGTGGTAAACTTATCAAAGGGGAAACGAGGAAGTTTAGCAATAACATAGTCAAGTTTAGGCTCAAATGCAGCGTTTGTATTAGCGATTTTTATCTCTTCAAGTGACATACCTACTGCAATTTTAGCTGTAACTCTTGCTATTGGGTATCCACTTGCTTTTGAAGCAAGTGCAGAAGAACGTGAAACTCTTGGGTTTACCTCAATGAGATAATACTCAGATGAATGAGGATTAAGAGCGAACTGAACGTTGCATCCACCCTCGATTTTAAGCTCTCTGATAATCTTAATTGCGCTATCATTAAGCATTTTAAGGTCGTGGTCAGATAGAGTCATAATAGGTGCAACAACCAATGAGTCGCCGGTATGAACACCTACAGGATCGATATTTTCCATACCGCAGATGGTTATAGCGTGGTCGTTAGAGTCACGCATAACCTCGAACTCAATTTCCTTATATCCCTTAACGCTCTTTTCAATTAAAACCTGATGTACAGGAGAAAGCTTAAATGCGTTGGTACCGATTTCTATAAGCTCTTCTTCGTTGTATGCGAAACCGCCGCCTGTACCGCCAAGGGTAAAGGCAGGTCTTAAAACTACAGGGTAGCCAATTCTTTCTGCGGCAATTTTTGCCTCATCTAAGGAATATGTAATTTCAGATGGGATTACAGGCTCTCCAATTGATTCGCAAAGCTCTTTAAAGAGTTCTCTGTCCTCTGCTCTTTCAATACTTTCACTACTTGTACCAAGAAGCTGAACGCCGCACTCTTTTAGAATACCCTTTTTCTCAAGTTGCATAGCAAGGTTAAGTCCTGTTTGTCCACCGATACCGGGAACTATTGCGTCAGGTCTTTCATAGCGGAGAATTTTAGCAACGTATTCAAGGGTCAAAGGTTCCATATAAACCTTATCCGCAATTGTGGTATCTGTCATAATGGTTGCAGGGTTAGAGTTTACAAGTACAACCTCGTAGCCCTCCTCTTTCAGTGCGAGGCAGGCTTGTGTTCCTGCATAGTCAAATTCAGCTGCCTGTCCGATAACTATTGGACCTGAGCCGATTATAAGTATCTTTTTTAAATCTGTTCTTTTTGCCATTGTTTTTTCCTCCGCTTAAAATTTATAAACTATTTTGCCTGAGCAAACTGTCATCTTGCATCTGCCATACACCTTTTCTTTTTCAAAAGGTGTGGCCTTACCCTGAGATAAAAAGTCTTTTGGGTCTATTACATATTCTTCTTCCAAGTCAAAAACCGTGAAGTCGGCCGGGCAGCCTTCCTCTAAGTTATTTCCTATTTTAAACCTCTCTTTTGGGTTTATGGTTAAAGCTTTTATTACGGTGCTTAGTGGGACTGTTCCGGTTTTTACAAGTTTGGTATAAACTACCGGAAAAGCAGTTTCAATTCCCACAACACCCATAGCACTTTTTTCAAGGCCTCTGCTTTTTTCTTCTGCCGAGTGAGGTGCGTGATCGGTAGCAATACAGTCGATTGTGCCATCTTTTAGTCCTTCCACCAAGGCAAGTCTATCTTCCTCGCTTCTGATGGGTGGGTTCATTTTAAATCTGCCCTCGTCCTTTAGCATCATATCATTCATAACAAGGTAGTGAGGTCCTGTTTCGCAGGTTATGTCTACGCCGTCTGCTTTAGCTTTTCGTATCAGCTCTACGCTTTCTTTGGTTGATATATGGCAAACGTGGTATTTTACACCTGTTTTCTTTACAAGCTCGATATCTCTTTTTATGGGACCCCATTCGCTCTCGCTGCATATTCCCCTATGATTATTAAGCTTTGCATATTCTCCATCGTGAATATAGCCACCGTTTAGAAGACTATTATCTTCACAGTGGGCAACTATGGGTTTTCCTAAAATCTTTGCTTTCTCCATTGCCGAGAGCATCAAATCTTCGCTTTGCACTCCCCTACCATCATCCGAAAAGCCTACGACATCCTCTGCCATTTCTTCCATTTTGGAAAGTTCGTTTCCCAGTTCGCCCTGGGTAATGGTACCTATAGGATGAACGTTTATGACAGCATCTTTTTTTATGATTTCAAGTTGTAGATTTAAGTTTTCCTTGCAGTCAGGTGTAGGGTTAAGGTTCGGCATTGTGCAAACGTTGGTATATCCGCCTTTGGCACAAGCCTTACTACCACTTTTTATGGTTTCTTTATATGAAAAACCCGGCTCACGAAGATGCACATGTACATCTGCAAAGCCGGGAAAAACAACACACCCACTAATGTCAAATAAAACGGCACTATTATCGGTAATACTGTCGCTAATAGAAACAATTATATCGTCTTCTACAAGTATATCTTTTTGGATAAATTCATTTTCGCAAAAGACTTTTGCTCCTTTGAATAACTGTTTCATTGCCTTCTCCTTTTTCAAAAAAAACTTGCCGTAGACCGACAAGTTTGAAATTCGCAACAACCAAGCTATTTTATAATAGCTTTTCCAGGTTTCTTATTTCTTATCTTGCCGATATCTCGTATCGTTTTAAAGATAAATTATATGTTCGCAACGTCTCGCATTGCACCTTAAAAAGTATATCATAAACTACGTTTTCTGTCAATAAAAAATTTGTTGTATTATCTATTATTTTATGATAGAATCTATTGGTATTATGTATTGGTGGTGTTTTATTTGAGTGAAAACAAAATGGGAGTTATGCCTGTCGGCAAACTTCTCATAACTATGTCCCTTCCTATGATTATCTCTATGCTTGTTCAAGCGGCTTATAATATTATTGACAGTATCTTTGTTGCGGCTATCAACGAAGATGCTTTAACTGCGCTTTCCTTGGCATTTCCTGTGCAGAATCTTTTAATTGGTGTGGCAACAGGCACGGGTGTTGGTGTTAATGCTCTTCTTTCCAAAGCGTTGGGAGAAAAAAACTATGAAAAGGTAAACCAGATTGCCTCAAACGGTGTTTTCTTAGCCTTTGTGGGTTATTTTCTGTTTTTAATTTTTGGTATTTTCGGCTCTCGCTTTTTCTTTACCATTCAAACCGATAACCCTCAGATAATTGAGTACGGCACAAGCTACATTTCAATATGCTCAATCTGTTCCCTATTCGTATTTATTCAAATCATTTTCGAAAGACTTATGCAGTCCACAGGAAGAACATTATATTCTATGTTCACTCAGGGCGCAGGGGCTATTGTTAACATTATTTTAGACCCTATTCTTATTTTTGGTCTTTTCGGTCTTCCAAGACTTGAGGTTACAGGTGCGGCGCTAGCTACAGTTATAGGACAGCTTGTTTCGGCAATTATGGGGGTTGTTTTGAATACGAAGTTTAACCCTGACGTAAAGGTTAAACGCAAAGGCTTTAAGCCAAGTATAAAAATTATCGGCAAAATTTATGCTATTGGCTTCCCATCTATTGTTATGGTGGGTATCGGTTCTGTAATGAACTTCGGTCTTAACAAAATTCTCATTGCCTTTTCTACAACGGCAACGGCTGTACTCGGTGTTTATTACAAAATTCAGTCCTTTGCCTTTATGCCCCTTTTTGGTATGAACAATGGTGTTATTCCTATCGTTGCGTTCAACTATGGTGCAGGAAAGCGAAGCCGTTTATTAAGATGTGTTAAATTCTCGGTAATTTTAGCAGAGAGCATATTATTCGTTGCGATTCTTGTATTCCAATTCCTGCCCGTTCAACTTCTTACGGCGTTCAACGCTTCGGAGCATATGATTTCTATGGGTATCCACGCATTCAGAATCATAAGTCTAAGCTATGCTTTTGCAGGAATTTGTATCGCTTTGGGTGCGGTATTCCAAGCTTTAGGAAAAAGCGTTTTATCAATGACAGTTTCCATTTGCAGACAACTTGTGGTTCTGCTCCCTGCCGCCTGGCTACTTTCCCTTTCAGGTAACGTTAATCTAGTTTGGTGGGCCTTCCCTATTGCCGAAATTGCTTCACTTACAGTGAGTCTCATTTCATTTATATATCTTTATAAAAAGATCATTAAAAAAATACCGGATAACAAATAAAAAAGATGCCGAGAGGCATCTTTTTTATATATCAAGTTTAGTTGTATGGGCGTAATGAAAGATGTACTGTTGCGCTATGCCCTCATAGCCTTTGGCACAGTGAGGTATTTCTCCGCCGAAAAGTTTTTCCATAGCTCGTTTTATCCAGACGTCTTGGGGGAAAGCGTTTATATGAGATAAACCAAAAAGCAGTACACAGTCGGCAACCTTTTTGCCGACTCCGTATATTTTCATAAGCTCGTTACGGGCGGTATCGGTATCTAAAGTTTTTAAGGCTTCTAAATTGATTTCTCCGTTTGCAATCTTTTTAGCGGCATCTGATATGTATTTTGCTCTAAAGCCACTACGGATTACTCCTAAATCTTCGATACTGAGAGATGCTATTTTTTCGGCTGATGGGAAGGTATAAAAACCGTTATCACTCACATCTCCGAAGTTTTCACAAAGTCTTCCTATTATCCCTTTAATTCGAGGGATATTATTATTTTGAGAAATGATAAATGAGCAAAGGGTTTCCCAAGGCTCTTGTTTTAAAATTCTAATACCCTTACCAAAGTCTGCGGCCTTTTTTAGCACAGGGTTTTCGCTAAGGGTAGATACTATTTTTTCATAATCTCTATCTAAATCAAAATAAGAATACCAAATATTATAAAAGTCCTCTTTTGTTGTATCAAAGAAAACTATTTTATCTTGGGTCTCGCAAAGTTTTAAATATTCATTATAAGCCATTCCCTGCCATACGCCGTCCTCTAATTGCTCCCAACGAAAAGCCTGACCGCAGTCAAGCGTTTCTTTAAGAGACAGACAGGAAATGTCACTAAGCTCTATATTTTTACCCTTTTCTTCTATTTTCATAATTCATCTCCAAATAATTATATTCCAATTATAACATTTTTGAGGTATAATGGCAACAGGTGATAAAAATGAGAGAAGATATTTGCACAATTCCTATAAGCGAAGCCTTTGAGGAAAATGATGGTTGTCCTATTTGCAGAATGAGAAAAACTGTAGAAGAGCGCATACTTGACTACATTATGGGCGCCGCTATGATGGAGCCTGACGTTAGAATTGAAACTAACCGTTTAGGATTTTGCAAGGAACATTTAGGCGGCATGATGAAAAAGCGTGGCAGACTACCTCTTGCTTTAATTCTTGAATCTCACGCAAAGGAGCTTTGCGACAATATTTTCAGTTCCTCTTACCAGAAAAACGGCTTGAAGGCAAAACAGGTTCACTCCACTTGTTTTGTTTGCGAGAAGATTGAGTGGGGCTTTGAGCGAATGATTAATACTATTTATCTTACCTACGAAAGAGATAAAGAGTTTAGAGATTTATTTGACTCCCAAGAGTTTTTTTGTCTTGAGCATTATAGTTTACTAGCGGCAAATTCATCTAAAAAGGTAATGAGAAAATATTACAGTGAATTTAACAAGGCTTTAGAAGAAACTGTCTCAAAATATTTAGAGAATTTACATAGTGACCTTGAAAAATACTGTTCTATGTATGACTATCGAAATAATACTGAAAATGCCGACTGGGGCACCTCAAAAGACTCGGTTGAAAGGGCAGCGCTGTTTTTGACAGGCATTTCCGAATAAAACCATATTTTTCTGCCAACAATAGCTTTGAAGTTATTGTTGGAGGATGTTATGGTTAAAGGTGTAAACAAAACGGTAATTGAAATTAACAACACAGGAAACAGTTATTTTGAAAGGGCTATTCTTTTTATTGATCCCGAATATTGTTGCTTTAGTGAAAAGCGAATAAAGAATGAGGCTCTCAAATATTTAAATGGTGTAAATAAAGATTATCCCACAAGCCTCAGGCAAAGGAATTTGTCAAGAAAGAAAAAGAAAAAGCGAATTATTGCCCTATCCTCAGCAGGTATAATTGCTTTATCTGTCTTGCTTTTAATATTGATATAAAAAAACTGCGATGAAAACTCATCGCAGTTTTTTTATAATATTCCAATTCCTTCAAGAAGGATTTTTAGCGCTAATAAAATAAGTATTGAACCGCCGAAAATTTCTGCCTTCTTTTTATATTTGGTGCCGAATACATTACCTATTTTAACACCAATCGCCGAAATAACAAAGGTAACCGTTGCTATAACAACAACCGAAAGCCAAATGTTTGCCCCTCCGCTCTCAAGAACAATACCAGTTGCCGCCGCATCTATTGAGGTTGAAATCGCAAGAATAAGCATGGTTGCAAAACCAAGTCCTGCCGTCATATCATCCTCACAGTCACATTTGGAAAGAGCTTCCTTTATCATATTTCCGCCAATTATGATAAGCAAGGCAAAAGCAACCCAATGATCAAATTTTTCTATGTACTGTCCAAAAGCTTTTCCAAGGTAATATCCAATTAACGGCATTACTCCCTGAAAGCCACCAAACCAAGCGCCAACTATTAAAAAATGCTTAAACGACAGTTTCGATAGAGCCAAACCTTTACATATAGCAACTGCAAAAGCATCCATCGCAAGTCCTAAAGCTAATAAAAAAATTTCAATTAAACTCATATTTTCACCTCTATAGCGTAAGTTCTATATTACAAAAAAGTAAACATTTTGTCAATAGTTTACTTTTTATTCAAGTAGTGGTATAATAATTTTCAAAGTTTTATTAGGAGTTATTGTATGTTAGGTGTTTTTATTAATGCTCTTGCGGTAATTGTAGGATCTTTACTTGGTTTTTTGCTTCACAAGGGCATATCCGAAAGAATAAATAACGTTATAATGATTGGCGTTGGCCTTTGCGTTGTTTACATAGGAATTGATGGTCTTACAGGTGGAGTAAACCCTCTTGTTGCGGTACTCTCCATTATACCGGCTGCAGTTATTGGTACCGTTTTAGATTTTGACGGTGGTCTTATTCGTTTTGGTGAAAAGATTACTGCGAAGTTCTCGCAAGGCGGCGGTTCAAAAGCGGCAGAAGGCTTCGTTACAGCTTCTCTTCTTTTCTGCATTGGTGCTATGGCGGTAGTCGGCTCTATTTCGGCAGGTCTTACCGGAGACAACAGTATATTACTTACTAAATCGGTTTTAGACTTTATTTCGGCAACTATGCTTAGTGCCGCATTTGGCTTAGGTGTTATGCTCTCTGCAATTCCTCTTACCCTTTATCAAGGCGGCATTGCATTGTTCGCAAATTTCCTTTCCCCTGTTTTAACCGATTCCATAATCGGCGCTTTAACCTGTGTTGGTTCAATTCTAATTTTAGCCTTAGGTCTTAATATTCTAAATATTTCTAAGATTAAAATCGCAAATTTACTACCTGCAATTATTTTTGCTCCATTTGCTCAGTTATTAGTTAATTTGATTTAGGTGAAAAGTATGGCTTATATTTTTAATACTGAGGTTTCTACCCACGATATTGATGTAAACGGCAATGCCAAACCCTCTGCGATTCTAAGATATTTGCAAGAAGCAGCAAACAAAAACTTTGCCGATATGGGACCATCCTACAATGAACTTATTGACAATAATTTAAGCTTTGTTGTTTCAAGGGCGGCAATAAAGGTTCTCTCTCCCTTAAAAGAACTTGAAAAAATATCGGTACAAACCTGGGCCACTAAAAATAGCGGTGTTATTTTTCCAAGAAGTTATCTTATAAAATCGGGCGACAGAATTGTCGTTGAGGCTCTTATGAATTGGGCTCTTATAAACTTAGAAGAAAAGCGCTTTGTTAAGGGCAGCGAGTTTGACGTTTCGGTTTACGGCACAGATGAGCCTCTTGATATTTCTACACGTTTTAAAATTCCAAAAGACATAGAACTCAATTTCGTTGGAGAAAAACAAGTTATGTACTCCGATATTGACAAAAACAGGCATATGAACAATACGGTTTATCCCAACGTGTTATTTAATTTTATTCCAAACGTTCAAAATTTATTTATGTCAGAGTTAATGATAAATTTTGTAAGTGAAGCGCCTTTTGGCAAAACTATTAAGATTTTTATGTCTGATGCGGAAAAAGTTGCAGATGGTCTTATCTACTATTTCCGCACTATGATTGATGATAAAACAAACATTGAGGCTATGATAAAGGTCAAGGAAATATGAAATGACAAATAAAAGATATTTAGGAAATGCAATGCTTCTGCTTACCGCTATTATTTGGGGTAGTGCCTTTGTGGCTCAGCGAGACGGAATGGTGCATATTGGCCCCTTCACCTTTCAGGCGGTTCGCTCCTTTTTAGGAAGTTTATTTTTAATACCTGTTATTCTCTTTTCTGACAGTTTAAAAAAGAAAAATAACACTTATAAACGCACCGACTATAAAAGTCTGATTATTGGTGGAATTCTTTGCGGTACCGCTCTAACGATTGCCGCCTGTTTTCAGCAGGTTGGTATTTTATATACAACGGTTGGCAAGGCAGGTTTTTTAACTGCTCTTTACGTAATAATGGTGCCTGTTGTCAGCGTTTTCTTTAGGAAAAAGGTTTCGCCGGTAATTTGGGGATGTGTCTTCTTAGCCGTTATTGGTCTTTATCTTTTATGTATGACCGAAAGTTTACGGCTTTCTCTTGGTGACTCTTTAGTTTTAATTTGCGCAGTTTGTTTTACAGCTCACATTATGATTATTGACCATTTTGTTATAAAGGTGGATGGTGTAAAGCTCGCTTGCTTACAGTTTTTTGTCTCAGGTGTTCTTTCCTCTGTTTTAATGTTTGTTTTCGAAAAACCTGATGTAAACGCTATTCTTTCCGCCTGGCTCCCTATTGCTTATACCGGTATACTTTCTTCCGGTGTTGCATACACCTTACAGATTGTAGCTCAAAAATACACCCAACCTACTATGGCTTCTTTAATTATGAGTTTAGAGTCGGTTTTTGCGGTACTTACCGCTATGATTCTGCCGCCTCACGAAATGCTTACTCTGAGAGAGGCTTTAGGTTGCGTAATAATGTTTATTGCTATTGTTTTAGCACAAATTCCTTTTGAAAAAAGAAAAAAATGTCAATAATAAATTTTGACTTTTGCCTTAAAATAAAAATGGGTGAAAGATAAATGTGCAGTCTCGTTATACTTTTTGGAATAGGTGCCTTTTCTTATGGACTCGTTGAAATACTTTGGCGTGGACATACCCATTGGAGTATGTTAATTGCAGGTGGTATATGTCTCGTGCTTTTTTCCGGCATAGGTAAAGTCATGAAAAAAAGCCCTCTGCTCTACAGATGTATGTTAGGCGGTATAGCGGTTACTGCAGTTGAATTTGTCTTTGGTGTGATTTTTAATTTAATACTAAAGAAAAACATTTGGGATTATAGTAAAATTCCCTTTAATTTAGGTGGACAGGTTTGTCTTTTATACACTGTTTTGTGGAGCTTTTTGAGTATTCTTGCTATTCCCCTTTCGGTAAAAATTGACAACAAACTAAAAAAACCGAGTGCCCTTTAGCACTCGGTTTTTTATTATTTATTCTGTTTCTTCTGCTTGTTCTAACTTGATATCTGCTACCGTAACGTTTACCTTGGTAACGGCGTTGCCGCTCATATTCTGAACCTTTTCCTTAACGCCTTCCTGTACTGCCTCGGCAACCTGTTTAGCGTTAGCGTTGTGTTCTACACAGATATAGACGTTGATAATAACTGCACCGTTTCTAATCTCTGCGTGAACAGGCTTTAGAATAGATTTACCTGAAACCGCTTTTTTGATATCTACTTTGCGAGGTGACAACTGGGCTACTCCGCTTACCTCTGCCGCAGCCATTGCTGCCATATTCTCTATTACCTCTATGTTAATGGAAAGTCCGCTATTTTCAGCCAATTTCATTACCTCCTAAGCTATGATACATATATTATACCACATTTTAGGAATTTCTCAACATTATTTTAACGCATTTTTTATTTCATTATCATTCATGGCAATAATTTTTATGTCTGCCATTGCAAAATCTGTCTGAGTAAGTGCGGCATCCTGAATCTGCACTGTTTCGCTTGGAAGCAGACCGTCGCTCTTAACGATGATATTTATATCCTTATCCCCTATTACCGCCAGTACACTTGAAAAGCCCTTTGCTTTTAGCAGGGTTTCTATAGCGGCTTCCTTTTCGCTTCTGAGAGCGAGTTGAGCCATTTTGTCTGCGGCAGTCTTCTTTTCCTCAGTTGATAAGTTTTCCTTGGCCATAACCTCCTCTAAAGTGCCTAAGGCATCATTTCTGGAATTTTGTCTTTCTTTGCGTAAATTTATAAAATAGGTTTCTTCTTCGGTTGCAGGTTTTGCAGAAACCTGTAGCGACTCACTACTTGAATTTCCGTTTACAAACTCTGCCTGACCTAAATATTTGGAAGAGGTGTTATTTACCTCACCTACCACATCGGTAGAATATCTCATATTAAGCCAAACTGCCACGGCAAGTGCTACCACCATTACTCCTAATGCAACCTGACTTTTATTAAATCTTTTTTCCTTTTTCATTGTAAATTAGTCCTCCCTGCAATATACACCCTTTTAGATGTTAAATCAAATGCCGCCATAACGGCATTTTTTATCTCCTCAGCCGTTTGCTCGCTATTTATACGGCAGACTATAGCCACCCCTCTTATTTTCGGCATATGCTCGGTTAAAATAAGGGGCGACTCGGTACCATCTGCCTGAGTAACGGTTATATAGGTTTGTTCGGTTTCCTCACTTTGCCTATCGCTTTCTTTTTCAGTATTTTGTTTGGTTTCATCCGCATAGATATAATTCATTCCTGTTTCTAAGGCTACGGTAACCACTGCAGAAGTATCTCCGGCAATGCCTGATACTATTTGTTTTATTTGGTTCTCAATAGCGGCACGATATTCCTCTGCAGAAAATAAGGTTTCTTTGGTTTCGGTGGTTTGTTGTACCTTGTCTTTAGGAAAAATGGTTGAAAGAAATATTAACACAACTCCTACAATTCCTAAGATAAAAATTATGCTATCAATTTTTTTGTTTTTAAAAAGTTCTTGTATTTTCTCTTTCATTTAACAGTCACCTTTGGGGCAATTTGGTTTGTTATTATTAAATCTTCGGCCCTCTCAACAGGCTCCGGTTCATAAATTATTACTTCACTAATTACTATGCTGCCATCATCCGTTTTAGTAGTCTTTACATCAATTTTCTTGTAAGTTACATTCTCTTTTTTAAAAATCTCTTTTATTAAATATTTTGTTTCATAAGAAATCAATGCCTCTGCATTGTTGTCGGTTCTCTCAATCATCTTAAAGTTATCTGTTTTAATGGATATATCAATATTAGTTAATGCCCCTACGGTTGTTACCACTAAGATAAGGGCTAAAATATATTTTCCGCTATCCTCTAAGACTCCTCCTAAAAGAATCTTCATACCGCCAATCATAACAGCGCAGGTACAAAAAACCGCTACAAAGACTTTTACTGTTTCCATAGTTTTTCCTTTATTTTAAGACTATTGTCAGAGAAATAATAAAAAGTGCCGCCGTAAAGAGCACCACTCCTATAAGCACCGCTAAAACACTGTCCACCGCTTTTAAAAGGGGTGCGCCTGACTTAATACCAAAAAGCTCAGAAACTGCTAAGAGAATAAAGGCTACTATCCTCCACAAAACAAGCTCTAAAATTATGGGTATGTTGGTAAGAGATAACGCTACCACTCCATAAATTCCCACCGAAGATTTTAAAAGCTTTACCGATGCGGTAAGGGTTGCAAGAGATTCTGACAATGCACCTCCCGCAACAGGAACAAATGAGCCGACCATAAATTTTAACGCCTTTAGTCCTAGTCCATCTGCCGCAGCATTTACGGTAGTCTGAATTGAAAGCAGACCTAAAAAAAGAGTCAAGGTTAGTGATAAAATCCACATTGCGACCTTTTTAATTCCGTCTCCTAATGCGATTCCGCTATTTTCCGGCATTACTCCGCTAACAAGTCCAATAGCAAGGTAACAACTCATAAGGGGGACTATTACGAAGGATGCTATGGAGCTTACGATATTTGCAGCACCTAAAAGCAAAAAACTCATGCCTGATGCGGTTGCAGTTTGCCCTCCTGCTATGAGTATGCCTGAATAGACCGGTATAAAAGAAAGCATAAAGGTGCAGCTACCCTTTATGGCACCTACAAGAGAGTCTATAAGAGAAAAGAGGGGCACTAAGAGGGATGCCGACATAATAAGGGTAAACACATAGGTCATAGCCGTTTTGTATGCCTTTAGTCCTTTAAAGGTATTGGCTCCTGCAAAAAGAACGACAATCCCTAAAATTTGAAGCCCACTTTTTATTGGCGTTACCCCACCGCTTTTTATAAACTCGAAAATTTTTGTGAAGATATTTCCTGCAGTTATCTGATTAACCCAATTTGGATTTTTAGGATCAATTTCCTGCTCTTCAAAAAAACTTTTCGCTGAGTGGCTCAAATCATCATATAGACTTTCGGCTCCACTTATTTCATATTGCTCTATGTACAAATCTTCTGCCGATACGTTAAAAGAAAAAAGAAAAATTAAAATAAATATTATTAGACATCTTTTCATATTTTTAACCTATAAATGAATATGCCGCCTCAAGCAGTCCTTTAAGAAGAGGTAAGGAAAGTAAAAAAATGGCGCAACGCCCTGCAAATTCTGCCTTTCCTGCTAGTGCATTTTGTCCGAAATCTTTACATATATCAGACACGAAGCCTGTAATTATACATATCCCCAATGTCTTGAACGCCACTAAGAAATACGAGGTATCTACCCCTTGTTTTGCTATAATATTTCTGATTTCAAAAACGGGGTTTATTACCTGAACCAAAAGATAAAAGAATATTATTATCCCTGAAACTATGGCAATAAAAAAAGCATATTCCGGCTTATATTGTTTTAAAACTACTCCTAAAACTGCTGTAACAAGACAAATTCCTAAAACTGTTGTTAAATTCATTTTTATAGTCCAAAGACAGATTTCACTGTACCGAATAAATCGCCTATCATATTTACCACCATAAGCAAAACTACAACAAGTCCTGCCAATGTGGTAAGCATTGCCTGTTCCTCTCTTCCTGAACGGACGAGAAGTTGATTTAAAACCGTAACTATTATGCCTATTGCGGCAACCTTAAATATTATATCTACATCCATATCTTTTCTTCCCTATACAAATAATATGACAACAAGAAGTCCTGAGAAAAAGCCTAAGGTGCTATATAATTTTGCCTTTTCTTTCACCTCGTGTTCTGCACTGTCAAGTCGTTTTTTTACGAGTTCACTATAGGTCTCGCATCGCAAAACCTGAGACTCGGTATCCCCCATACCAATGAGAGATAAAAACTCACTTAAAAGTTTTACGTCTTCTCCTTTTAACCCATCAGAATTAAGTTTTATACTAAGGCCTTCTCTATATATGAGGTTTTTATCTATACTGTTATCTAATATACTGTCTATTTCCTCTCCTATTTTAATACCGCCCCAAAGTTCTCTTATAAAGACGTAAAAACGGTTTAATTTTCGTCTCCTAAGCTCAAGATTCTTCGAAAGTCGAAGTCCCACAAGAGCACCTGTTATAATCAGGGTTATTGCTCCCACTCCTTTAAGCCATAGCAAAATTTTTCACCTCTTGAATATCAATTAGTTCTATTTTAAGCTCGTTTTTTAAAGAAAGAAGCGCAATATTTTTAATTGCTCCTGTTTGTAAAAGTTTGCTGGTTACTCTGCGATTTCTAATTTCATATATAGATGATGCGTGGGCGGTTGTGATTATTTCTACCCCTGCATTAAAGCATTCACTAACTGATTTGAGTTCAGCTTCTGTGCCTATTTCATCAAAACAGATTATTTGTGGAAACATAGTTCTAAGGGCAATCTCTGCACCTCTTGCCTTGTCCTTTGTGCAAATTATGTCGGTGTTTACGCCAACATTTAAGGTTGGTACCCCCTTTTCGCAAGCAGCAATTTCACCTCGTGTATCTATAAGTGAAATTCTTTTCCCTGTTTCTGACAAATACTTTACAAGATCCCGAAGAACCGTAGTCTTTCCGCTGCCTGCACTCCCGACTATTAAAAGACCACCATCGGTTTTGGTATATAAAGGCGTGGCTACTTTGTCTATTTCTTTAGCAATACGTATATTTATAGATGAAACATTTTTAAAAAAGCCCTCGGTGAATTGTCCGCACACCCCTGCCCTGTGTCCGCCTTTCATTGAAACATAACCTTCTCTTAGTTCTTCTACTCTTGTATAAACTGAGTGGTTTGTAAGGGATATCAAAACTTCGTATAGTTCTTTTGAATCTATTTTCAATGCATTTTGGACAGGCGTTTTTTCAATTTTTCCATCTTTTGTTACATATAAGTTTCCCATTGCAGTTATGCAAACCGGCCTTTCGGCTCTAAGTCTTATTTCCTGTGCCATTTCCTTTATATAAACAGGCAGTGTTGAAAGGGTGCTTCTTAATTTTTCGGGCAAGGGATAAAGTGCCGTATCGAACCGTGTTTGCTTTGTAATCATTTGTTTTTCATCTCCCTTTTCAAAGGTATGTACATGCCCCTAATATTAGAACAAAAAAATAAGCCGATGGTAAAAACCATCGGCTCTAAATTTTTTATTATTCCTCGTCCGGCATTTCCCAGTTGTGCCAAATTGCCTGAACGTCATCGTTTTCTTCTAACATATCAATAAGCTTTTCCATCTGCTTTATAGCATCTGCATCATCAATAGTGCTCATTGTTGAAGGTATGTATGCAACCTCCGCAGATTCAAAGGTATATCCCTTTTCCTCTAAGGCATCTCTTACTGCACCTAAGTCGTTAGGTCCTGTAGCAATTTCAAAAACGTCACCATCAAAATTGAAGTCCTCTGCTCCTGCTTCAAGAGCATCCTCCATAACGGTCTCCTCGTCTTTGCCCTCTGCTTCGATTATAATCTGACCTTTACGCTCAAACATAAACATAACAGAGCCGGACTGTCCTAAATTACCGCCACATTTATCGAAATAATGTCTCATATCTCCTGCAGTACGGTTACGGTTATCAGTTAAGGTTTCAACTACTACGGCAATTCCACAAGGACCATAGCCCTCATAGATTAACTCCTCGTAATTGTTAGCGGTGGTATCTCCTGCGGCCTTTTTGATAATTCTTTCAATATTATCGTTAGGCACATTTGCTGCCTTTGCCTTTGCGATAGCATCTTTAAGTTTACTGTTTTCTGCAGGGTTTGCTCCGCCTGTTTTTACGATTACCGAAATCTCTCTTCCGATTTTAGTAAAAATCTTTGCCTTTGCGGCATCGGTTTTTTCCTTTTTTCTTTTAATGTTATTCCATTTTGAATGTCCTGACATAACTCATACTCCCAAAAATTATTTAACTTTAATATTTTATCACATATCCTCGCCTTCGGCAAGTGCTTTTTCACATATTATTTCAAGGTCGCTTAAATTTTTTATCTCGCCACACATTCGTCTTAAAGCCGCCGCATTTCTCACGCCCTTCATATACCAAGCGGCGTGTTTTCTGGACTCTAAGGTTACCGTAATGTCGGACTTGTATTTTTGCATCAGTCCGATTTGCTTCATCATTATTTTAAGGCGTTCTTCCAATGGTGGCGGGGGCAATATAGCACCTGTTTTTATATATTCGTTTATCTGTTTAAATACCCAGGGGGCTCCGTTTGCAGCTCTGCCAACCATAATGAAATCGCAACCTGTATAGTCGTACATTTTTTTAGCAGATATGCCGTCTGTTATATCGCCGTTTCCTATAACACTAATTTTTACCGCCTGTTTTACGGCTTTTATTATATCAAGGTCGCAGGGTGGTGAATACATTTGTGCACGAGTTCTTCCGTGAACTGTTATCGCCGAGGCTCCTGCCGCCTCACACGCCTTTGCAAGTTCTACTGCATTTATAGAATTACTGTCCCAGCCTGAGCGCATTTTTACGGTTACAGGCACATTTACTGCCTTTACAACCTCTTTAACGATTTGCTCGGCAAGTTTCGGCGTTTTCATAAGGGCGCTTCCGCCTCCGCTACCCGCTACCTTAGGAGCAGGGCAACCCATATTTATATCAATAAAATCAGGGTTATAGCTTTCCGCTTCTACCGCCGCTTTAGCCATAGTCTCAGGCTCGGTGCCAAAAAGCTGTCCACCAAATACTTTTACGTTCCCCTTGGTTAGAAAACTTTCGGACTTCCTGTCACCTAAGGTTATTGCCTTTGCACTCGTGAGCTCGCCTATACTGTAAGCCGCGCCGAAGCTATCACATATTTCCCTCATTGCCCTATCGGCTACTCCTGCCATTGGTGCGAGGGCCGCATATCCTTTTATTTCTACGTTACCTATTTTCATAACTGCTTTATTATATATGAAATTATTTTATATGTCAAATTTTAGCCAAAGAAATTAAACCAGAACCAGCCTAAAAAGGCGGTTTTAAGGCATCTTTTGGCTTATTGTCGCTCATAGGCGTTAGCCTTATGAGCTTCGCTTCACCAAAATCCACACATAAAACTGCGCTTTTTAGGTCGCAGAATTTTGTGATTTATGGAGTTTACGGTATGCGAGGCACAAAACACAGCAAATCCTGACGGATTTGCGAGTATTTTAACGAAGTCAGAGCGTGAAATCCATATCACAAAATCTGATTTGGGTTTAAATTCTTTGGCTTGTGTTATTAAGTTCTGGTATTCCGCATATATTTTAAAAACAGGAACATTTTAAAAAGGAAAGGCATGATAATAATGAAAGGATTTTATCCTGAAGGTTTTTTACAGCCAGAGGAGAGTCAGAAAAACTACTCCGCCACATCTCTATCCGATGCTTCGGCTAAGGGCACCATTTTAGAGGCTATGGCTTATATGTGCGATAGCGACCACAATCTTCTTGTAAATCTCGGATCTATGAGAGGAATTATCCCTCGTGATGAGGGGGCTATTGGCATTAAAGAGGGTTTCACTAAAGATATTGCTCTTATTTCCCGTGTGGGTAAAACTGTTTGCTTTGTTGTTGAGGATATTAAAATCGACAGTTTAGGCAAAAAGTATGCGCTATTATCACGCCGAAAGCCGCAAGAGCTATGTCTTAACGAAATTAGGGAAAACTGCCGAGCGGGAGATATTATAGATGCAAAAATAACCCATCTTGAAAGCTTTGGTGCCTTTTGTGATATTGGATGCGGCATTATTGCTCTGCTCCCCATAGACTCAATTTCCATTTCAAGAATTTCTCATCCGAGAGATAGATTTCAGGTTGGAGAAAATATTAAGGTTATAATAAAAAGTATTGGCGAGGATGGTAAGATTACCCTATCTCACAAGGAACTTTTAGGCACCTGGGAGGAAAACGCTCAATATTTTCTGCAGGGGGAAACGGTCTCGGGTATTGTAAGGAGTATAGAATCTTACGGCATTTTTATTGAACTTGCTCCTAACCTTGCAGGTCTTGCAGAACTAAAGCCTAACGTACATATAGGGCAAACGGCTTCGGTTTATATTAAAAGTGTTATTCCTGAAAAAATGAAGATTAAACTTATTATTATTGACAGTTTTGATTCAAACTATTCACAGGAGAAAAAATATTTTTATCTAGAAGACCACATTGACTCTTTTTCCTACTCTCCTGCTGTTTCTAATAAAAAAATCGACAGTTATTTTAATAATGATTGAAAAAAATCTCCATAGGGGTTATAATAATACATTATAACCTTTATGGAGATGAATTTTATGTCAGAAGAAAGAAAATGCAGTGAAACAGGTTGTAGCGGTGACTGCTCATCATGTTCTAAGGCACCTCAGGAAAGCCTTGTAAAACCTGTTAATGAGTTTAGTAAAATCAAGCACGTTATTGGCGTTATTAGCGGCAAGGGTGGCGTTGGCAAGTCTCTTGTTACATCAATGCTTGCTATTGAAATGAAGCGCAAGGGCTACAAGGTTGGTATTCTTGATGCCGATATTACAGGTCCTTCTATCCCTAAAGTTTTCGGCGTTAATGAAAAAGCCGAGGCAGATGATAGAGGAATTTTACCTCAGATAACCAAGGGTGGCATTAAGATAATGTCAATTAACCTTCTTCTTGAAGACGTTGAGGCTCCTGTTGTTTGGAGAGGCTCTATAATTTCAGGTGCGGTTACTCAGTTCTGGACCGACGTTGTTTGGGGAGAACTTGACTATCTATTTATTGATATGCCTCCGGGAACAGGCGACGTTCCTCTAACCGTTTTCCAATCTATTCCTGTTGAAGGTATTGTTATTGTTACCTCTCCTCAGGACCTTGTTTCTATGATTGTTAAAAAGGCATATAATATGGCTCAGATTATGGATATTAAGGTTTTAGGTATTGTTGAGAATATGAGCTACGTTTGTTGTCCTGACTGTGGCGCAGAGTTCAGAATTTTTGGAGAAGGCAAAACCGAAACTGTTGCGGATGAGCTTGGCGTTAAGCTTATTGCTCAGATGCCTATTGACGTTAAACTTGCCCAGCTTTGCGATGACGGAGATATTGAAAAACACAATGTCGGCTATATGACAAATGCTGCCGACATCATTGAGGAATGATAAAATTTGAAAAGACTTGTTTATATAATCAAACGCATTTTCAAAATGGACTATAAAAATATGCTTGATACTGTTGGTTTCATTCATAAAAAAACCAACAAATCAAAAATATGGCTTTTCTGTGATATGGTAAAATGCGGACTCAAGTACGGCGCAGGCTACAAAGATTATAAATTAGCAGAGTTTTATAACCTTAACAATGAACAGAGAGCTACCTATGTGACAAGAGGCATTAATAATACTATTGTAAGTATGTTAAACTCTCGAGAGTATTATCACATTTTTGAAAACAAAACCGAGTTCAACACTGTTTTTAAGGACTTTATTGGCAGAAAATGGCTTGATATGACCACTGCTTCTCTGGAGGAATTTAAAGGCTTTATGAGTGAGATGGAGGTTATTATTTCAAAACCTCTTGATGCCACCTGCGGACAAGGTGTTATGAAGCTACACAAAAAAGATTTCGAAAATGACGAGGCTCTTTTCTCTTATCTAAAAGAAAGCGGCTCCGGACTCATTGAAGAATGTGTTGTTCAGCACCCACTACTATCTGCTATTTATCCTCATTCGGTTAACACCTACCGTATTGTAACTGTTTTGTCTGAGGGCAAACCTAACGTGGTGTATGCATTTATTAGAATAGGAAACGGCGGAAGATTTGTAGACAACATAAATTCAGGTGGTATGGCGGCTCCTATCAATATCGAGACAGGAATTATTGAGTTTCCTGCCTTTGACAAAGATAGCATTTATTATGACGTTCACCCTGAAACCAACTGCAAGATTAAGGGCTATGAGCTTCCCTTCTGGAAGGAGTCGGTTGCCCTTGCAACAAAGGCGGCTACAGTGGTAGAGCAGGTAGGTTACGTTGGTTGGGACGTTGCCGTAACAGAACAAGGTCCTTTAATTATTGAGGGAAATCATTTCCCCGGACACGACATTTTACAAATGCCACCTCACGTTCCTGATAAAATCGGTATGCTACCAACCTTTAAAAAGTATATTAAAGGATTATAAATGAAAACCTCAGATTAAATCTGAGGTTTTTTGTTGTTTTGCAGCATAAAGCTTAGCATATAAAGACCTGTTAAAAATAAAATTATAAAAGATTTGTTGTCTCCTAATATAGATTGGTTATTAGTCAGAACAATAATTGCTTTGGGCACCGAACAGGAAAAAGACATAAAACAAGCGAGATACGATGTGATCTTTAATGTTTTAATATTTTTTTTGTTTGTCTCAAGGCACAAGCATTTCGCAAGGGATAAAAAGAAAAAGAGCACCGAACAAAGTGTAAAAATCTCAAAGATATTATCAAAAGTGTTTGAAAGGGCTGCATATGTTGTAAAGACGTTTACAAGTTTTACAAGCCAATAAACAACCGGTATAATCCACAACATATCAGGAAGCTTAATTCTTACCAAATTTCCAAAAGCATATAAAATTAGATACAGACCAAAACCAAGGGATAACAACATTTCTAAACCCTTTTGCCAGGTTGAAAGCAGGCTTGGTGTAAATGCGCTTATTATGATAGCTAAACCTAAAAGAAGAGAAACTACCGAAGGTAAGGCTCCTTTAAATGATGGCTTTTTAAGTTTTTTCGTCTCACTTCTTGCTCCAAAAAAACAAACTGCTGCTGCAGCTAAAAGTAAAATTATTGCAATAAATATTGCTACTGAAAGATTTTCACTTTTTACAAACCCACTACTTACATCAACAATAAAAAAGGACATTACGGTCCTCAGAATTATTGCCGAAAGGGTTGCGACAGCTAAAAAAATATAATTAATATATCGGCTCATTTTAGCCTCCTTAAAGTATTAAATACATTTTATAGTCATATATATAAATATATTCTAACTTTAAAAAGGATAAAAGTCAATAACAAAGGATTTGATGATTTATGAAAAATATTTATATAGGGACTATCATAATTTTAGCTATTGTTATGCTAACCTTTCCTTTAATGGCAAGTAGCGAGCAGACTCCTCAAGGGACAACTTCAATTATCGCTAACACTACTCCTTTAGATAATACAGAAGGCGAAAAAACCATTAAGGTTTATATAAGCGAAACTAAAGAAGTAAAGGTTTTTAATATGGAGGACTACATATTTGGTGTAGTAGCCGCCGAAATGCCTGCATTATATTCTGACGAAGCTTTAAAGGCACAGGCTATTGCCGCTTACACCTACGCAATATATAAATCAAATCAAAACACCTTGGAAGATTATGATATTACAGATAATTTTCAAACCGATCAAGCCTTTACTTCAATAGAAAAGGCAAGGGAAAAATGGGGAGAAGACGCTAATATATACGAAGAAAAAATAAGAAATGCAGTACGAAGTGTGAGTGGTAAAAAAATAACATATAATGGCATCCCTATTTTGTCGGTTTATCATGCAATTTCCTCCGGTAAAACCGAGAGCGCTCTTGATGTTTGGGGCGGAAACTATGATTATCTTGTGTCGGTTGATAGTATGGGGGATAAACTATCACCTAATTACCTGAGCATTGCAGAATTTAGTGTTGACGATTTAAGGACAAAGCTTTCCTCTCTTGCTGAGTTTAGCGGAGAAGCAAAAGATTATTTCGGAGAAATCGTCCGTACTGAAAGCGGTACTGTAAAGACAATTAATCTCTGTGGAAAAGCGACTTCCGGAAACAGTATCAGGGCGGCCTTAGACCTTCGTTCTGCAAATTTCGACGTTTCCTTTTCATCAGATAAATTTGTATTTACAGTCAGGGGCTATGGACATGGTATAGGAATGAGTCAATACGGCGCTCACTATATGGCAATGCAAGGTAAAACTTACGAGGAAATTTTAAAGCACTATTATAAGGGATGCGAGATAAAATAAAAACGGGTGCTATGCACCCGTTTTGTTTTATTGGTCTTCATCTTCTTCAAGTTCATTTACCTTTACATTTATTTCTAAGGCATGTTTATTATCGCTCTTAGTAACTGTTACAAATAAATTCTTGAACTCAAAGGTTTCCCCTACCTCGGGAACATGCTTTAGCGCCTCGTTTACCCAGCCGCCGACTGTGGATATATCAAGGTCGGCTTTTACGTCCAACTCGTCAAACATATCGTCAAGATTTGCAGAACATTGTACAAGGTATTCATTTTCGCCGATTTCTAAAATTTCCTCGACTACCTCATCGTGCTCATCCCAAATTTCTCCAACGAGTTCTTCTATAATATCTTCTAAGGTAATAATACCACTTATTCCACCGTATTCGTCGGCAACAGCCGCCATATGAGATTTCTCTTTTTGAAGCTTTACAAGAAGCTCTGAAATTTTCATTGTAGGAACTACAAACTCAATAGGTTTGATAATCTTTTTGAGATTTTTATCCTTTGCCATAAAGAAATGCTTTTGGTTGATAACACCAATCATATTATCAATGGTTTCTTTATATACCGGAAGACGTGAATAGCCAGTTTCACGGAATTTCTCCTCAATTTCTTCCCATTCATCATCAACCTCTACGGCTTCCACCGCAACACGTGGTTGTAGAATATCGGAAACCTCAATATCGTTGAACTCAATGGCATTTTTGATAAGTTCAACCTCTTCGGCTCCCATATTACCCTCTGTTTCTGCCTCTTCAACCATAGTCAAAAGTTCTTCTTCAATTACGCCATCATCTTCATTTGGCTTAACTATAAGTGATATTAACTTCTTCCAACCTGAGAAAAGGATATTAAGAGGATAGAAAACGTATGTAAACACCTTTAGTAACGGTGCGGAAAACATAGCAAATTTCTCAGGAGAATCTTTTGCAACACTTTTAGGTGTTATCTCACCAAAAATAAGGACGACTACTGTTACAACAATCGTTGACAGTGTGCTTGCCTT
The DNA here is from genome assembly GCA_017521125.1 of Clostridia bacterium. GTDB lineage: Bacteria > Bacillota > Clostridia > Oscillospirales > Acutalibacteraceae > SFWF01. The sequence goes on along the minus strand of JAFXDV010000013.1, from coordinate 28,534 downwards.
GGTTGTATCTCCCTTTAATATACTAATAAATAGTACGGTCGCTAAGGTAGAAATCGCAATGTTTACAATATTATTTCCTATTAAAAGTGTTGTTAGCAGGGTGTTATAATCTTCTGCTAAACTTAGTGCCAGGGTCGCCTTTTTATTGCCGTCCTGTGCCATATTCTTTAGTCTTATGCGGTTGATTGATGTGAATGCTGTTTCAGATGCTGAGAAGTAGGCTGAAAATAGTACTAATACTCCTAAAACTATTATCAGCGGTATACTGTCGCTATCCATTTTGAAAATACTCTCCTTTTAAAAAATTTTTTAAAAATAAACACACCCAAACAGAGCATAGTCCTTACGACTTGCTTTATCGGGTGCGTAATATCACATAATATTTAGTTTGTTACATAAGGGAGGTTTATCCACTGCCCTTTATCATTCCTTTTTAAATGTTGTAGCGTCATTCTATCATAACTTTTTAAAAAAGTCAATTGATTATTTAATGGCCTCTGCTAACATATCGAGTCTTGCATTGTATATTTCACTTATAATGTTATCAAGAGAAATCTCTTTTTCCTCGCCGTTTGCCATACATTTTAGTTTAGCTTTGCCGCTTTCAAGCTCACTATCCCCTAAAACAAGAGTGAAAACTGCATTAATTTTATTGGCATAACGCATCTGAGCCTTTAGTCCTCTACCTACTATATCGGTAAGAGCCTGGAAACCTTCATTTCTCAAATTAAAACACATCTGTGATGCCTTGAGGGCTGCCGCCTCTCCCATAGGTGCAATATAGATATCGCAAGGCTGAGGTGTGGGGAGTTCTTTACCCTGACTTTCTAAAACCATAAGCAGACGCTCTACACCCATAGCGAATCCTAACGCAGGAGTTGCCTGACCACCCATTTGCTCTAAGAGTCCGTCATATCTACCACCGCCACATACAGTTGACTGTGCGCCGATATCTCCAGATACAAGCTCAAATACGGTGCGGGTATAATAATCAAGACCTCTAACGATATGTGGGTTTACTATATATTTAATGTTTATGGCGTCGAGGTGTGCTTTAACACCTTCAAAGTGAGCCTTACAGTCATCACAAAGATAATCAATTACTACAGGTGCCTTTGAAGCAATTTCAGAGCAAACGGGAGATTTACAGTCTAAAATTCTCATAGGATTGCGGTCAAGTCTTTCATTACACGTACCGCAAAGGTCATCAGTATGCTCTTTAAAATATTCCTTTAATGCTTTATGATATTCTGCTCTGCAAGTAGGACAACCGATAGAGTTAATTTCAAGAGAAATCTTCTCAATTCCAACACTTTTAAGCAGTCCGTCTGCAAGGGCAATTACCTCGGCATCAGCGGCAGGAGATGCGGCGCCTACACACTCAACACCAAACTGATGAAACTCTCTGAGTCTACCTGCTTGAGGCTTTTCATAACGGTAGCAACCACCTGTATAGCAAACCTTTACAGGTAATGCCGCTGCGGTGAGTGAATGTTCAATTACGCTACGGATAACACCTGCTGTAAACTCAGGTCTGAGGGTTATTGAACGATCTCCTTTATCGGTAAAGGTATACATTTCCTTTTGAACAACGTCGGTGGTATCTCCCACATTTTTTGTGAAGACCTCGGTATGCTCGAAAACAGGAGTCCTGATTTCCTTAAAGCCGTAAAGTCCAGCTGTTTCTATTAACTTTTTTTCTACAAATTGCCATTTATAGCTTTCCTCCGGGGTTATATCATTTGTTCCCCTTGGTGCTTTATTGATTTCTGACATTGGGACCTCCCAGATTTTTTATTTATTTGACTCTCTTACTATTTCACGCCAATCAAGGTCGCCTCTCTCTAAGCCGTGAATGAGCATTTCTGCAGTTGCAATATTAGTTGCGACCGGAATCTGATGCACGTCACATAGTCTTAATATTTCATGGTCATCCACGTCATTTGGGCTTGGGTTTAAAGGATTTCTGAAAAAGAGAAGCATATCAATCTCGTCGCAACCTATTCTTGAAGCGATTTGCTGTCCGCCACCTTGTGAACCACCTAAGAACTTGATAATGTCAAGCCCGGTAGCTTCGGAAACGGTTTTGCCTGTTGCTCCTGTGGCAAGTAGGGTGTGTCGACTCAAAATTCCACAATATGCGATACAAAACTGTACCATAAGTTCTTTTTTTGAGTCATGTGCTATTAGTGCGATGTTCATTTTGATATATTCCCTTTCTTAATTATATTTTCTTTAGTTTGGGCAGTGGTATGCTTTTGCCATCGAGTCTTTTAGCAATTCGCCTAAAGGCTCTTTTCTCCCTGCCCTTTATTTTAAAATCTCCTGTGCAGAAGGCATATTCAAGGCCTTCGCTAAAGGGTACGATTCCAAGAAGCTGCATACCCGTTTCATTAATTATATCATCAAGGTTTGAAAAGGTATTGCCCTTGATAAAATAATAATTGTATTTATTTATAACCAGTTTTGGTTTTTTGTTTCCCTTTAAAAGAAGACTTCCGATAGCAGAAGCATCTCTTACCGATACGGCATCGGGATTGGCAACACAGATAATCTGCGCATCATATGGCAAACAATATAACAAAGAAACGTCGTTTCCTGCAGGAAAGTCGATAATAACAACATCAAACTTTTCAGATATGTACTTTATAAACTGTTCCCATTTTTCCTTATCTATTTGCACTTTTGTGGATGGTGCCGCCAATAGATACAGCTCTTTTTCCTCAGAAATTCTTAAAAGGCAGTCTTCTAACTGTTTGCCTGAAATTGCATCAAACACATCAAAAACAAGTTTTTCGTTTACGCCAAGTAGCAGGTCAAGACATCTCATTCCTGCATCCATATCTATAAGGAGAACCTTTTTCCCCTCTTTTTCAAGGGCAATAGCAGTATTGACGCTAAACATAGATTTGCCCACCCCGCCTTTTCCTGAACAGGTTGCAATTACAAGTCCCATACTGTTATCACCTCTCAAACATTTGTAGTCTAAATATTAACATAATACTCGAAATTTGTCAATAAATTGCCCTATGGCAGTACAGTAAAGGGTTGAGTATTATCAACCGTTACTTCGCTTGAATAGAAGTAGGCATCCATAATGGTTTTTGCGACGTTTGTAACGTTATAGGTTGAGGCACCGTGCTCTAATACAACCGTCATGGCAATCTCAGGATTATCAAAAGGTGCAAAGGCAATAAACACCGAGTGGTCTGCCTTTCCTGTTACCTGAGAGGTTCCCGTTTTACCGCCTACCTTAATGCCGTAATTCTTAAAGACGGCACTTCCCGTTCCGTCCTCGGTAACTGAGAGCATACCCTCTTTTACCGCATTGATTATGTTTTTATCGATACTGAAGTTCTCTATTGCCGATGGTTCGGTTTCCTTATAGGTTTCACTCATATCATAAGAAACTATTTTGTCTATAAGATTTGCTTTATATCTTGTTCCTTCATTAGCAAGGGTAGAAACATAACTTGTAAGCTGCAAAGGGGTAAACGCATTCATTTGACCAATTGCTATCTGCAAGGTGTTTCCGCCGAGTCCATCTGACTCAGGCTCAACTAAAAGTCCTACCGAGTCGCCAATGTCAACCCCCGTCTTAACACCTAAACCGAACTTTTTAAAATATTCGGTCATATCCATTGCCCCTACTCTTCTGCCTAGTTCAAAGAAATAATAGTTGCAAGATTTAGAAAGGGCGTCCTTTAGTGCTATTGCACCGTGTCGGTGCATACAGCTTGGTTGGAAGTCATCAAAAAGCTTATATTTTTGCAAACAAACGATGCTTTCTGATTTATCTACCAGATGATCCTCCATTGCGGCAATTGCCACAACCGGCTTGATTGTTGAACCCGGAGGATAAATTCCCTGAAAGGCTCTGTTTGTAAGTGGCAGACCTTTTTTATCTGCGGCAAGGGCTTCATAATCCTTTGAATAGGTTTTAAGGTCATAAGACGGATAAGTGGCACTCATAAGAAGGTCTCCACTTTTAACGTTCATAATAACCGCTGCGCCGCCTGTTACCGTACCACCTGTACTTTGCATACTGTCTATTACATTTTTAAGTGCATTTTGTGCCGTTTTTTGAAGGCTTTTATCAATAGTTAGCATGATGGTTTTACCCGGAATTGGTGCTTTTGTAATCTCACTTGAAAGAATATTTCCTTTAGCATCAATTTTATAGCTGATAAGACCGTCGGTGCCGTGAAGATACTCTTCGGCAAGTTTTTCGATGCCGCTTTTGCCCACCTTATCACTATATGAATAGCCTTTATCTTTATATTCTTCCCATTCTTCTGCATAAATTGGTCCTATATTACCAATTAAATGGGGCGCTAAATCTCCCTGAACGTACTCTCTGAAGGGAACTACGTCTATAGTTACTCCTTTTAATATTGCTCCTGACTCTAATACTATCTGCATAATATTTGCAGGCACATCTTCACTGAAGGTGTATGGGTTTGAAATAGAAAAGCTTGATGTTTCTATTGAATAACGAACACCCATTAAAAGTCGCTTGGTGGTGTCGTTGTAGGAAGCAAGGTCATATTTTTCTACCATTTCATCAAAGCAGTTTTCTGCTGTTGCATAATGGGCAAGTTTTAAATTGGAAAGAAGCGACTCAACCTGATTTGTTTTATCGGTGAAGTTATATGGAGCTTGCTTTTCAAGAGGAAGATTATCTATCCAAGCTACGTTATTTTCGCTTAAAAGCTGACATAGAGAAAGTATGACTTCGTTAACACTCTCCATATCTATATAAGCTTTATTTAAAACAATGTTATATCCCTCTCGGTTTACGGCAATTTCTCTGCCGTTACAATCAAGAATTTCTCCCCTTTGCGCCTTCAAAACTGCAGTTCTATAAGAAATACCAGAAGCCTGCTCTACATATGCATCGGCACTAAAAATCTGCAAGGAAAAAATGCGGAGGCAATATAGCAAAAGCACCGCAGCCATTATTACAGATAAAACCGATAAACGCCGTCTGGGTTTCTTCTTGAAAGGCATAAACTATCTCCTTAATAAACGTTCTAAATAATAAAATGGAATTATGAAAATGGACGTGTAAATTACTGATGGAATTAAATATGAAATAAAATAATTAAAGTTTAATGGACTACCCTGAAATGCAAAAAGAAATAAATACCTTGACAGGAAATAAAGAAAGCTTGCACCTAATGAAAGGCAGATTGCAGAGTTTAAATTTTTGTTAAGTAGATATGTGGAAAAAAGTCCGCTTAATAGTCCTAAAAGCATTAGCGCAAAAAGATTAAAACAGGAAGAACCTACCACCTGAGTATCTAAAAGAATACCTGATACAAGCCCTGCCATAAAGCCGCTGAACTCTCCAAAAAATATAGAAATAGCAACAATTAACGGGAGTATCATAATTGAGGTAGCCTCTCCTATATTCAAAACAAAAAGTCCGCTATAGCGAAAAATAAATATGACGCCGATTAGAGAGAAATTAACTGCGTTTGCCAGTATTTTTTGTCTTTTATCGGTCATAGGCTATTCTCCCTTTCCAATAAGGGTATTTCCCTTGCCCTCAAAAGATGTAATTACCATCACATTTCGAATATCATCAAAATCTACCGCAGGGATAATACCTGCATAGAGTGAGGATGAAACAGGGTCACTTTGGATATTTCCAACGGTGCCGATTATAATTTTATCAGGAAAAATTCCGCTTCCGGACGTAACGATTATATCTCCAACCGTAACGTCACAAGAACGAGGAAGATTATAAAGCTTGGTCATACCGTTTTTAGAAAGCTCACGGTCTCCTGAAACGGCACCTGCATCGTTGGTTCTTGAATCGTACACTCCGCAAACAAGCTCGGGGGAAAGAATGGTTGTAACCTTAGACGTGGTTATTCCAACCTCTGTTATGTAGCCCACGAGACCAGACTCGGTAATAACAGGGTCATAAAGTTTTATACCGTCATTTGTACCTGAATCAATTACAAAGCCCTTAAAAATATCATCAGGGTCATTTGAAATTAGCATAGCAGGACAAAACTCGAAATCAGAATTGGTATCCTTAATTTCAAGATATTTTTTATAAAACTCATTCTCGGTTACTGCAGTCTGATAGTCAACAAGCTCTCCCTTTAACTTATCAATTTCCTTTTTGAGTTCATCGTTTTCGGCAGCAAGTTTATCTCCATCGTTCCATCTTTTATCGGCATTTTTAAAAAAATTGCCCACAGTGGTTGCCATCTTTTGAAAGGGCGCAACTACTGCACCTACAAGACTTGCCTGAGGTGACATATATCTACCGATTATTCCAAAAGTTGAAGTTAAAACAATAACCGCCGCTACTATAGCTGCAATAATTTTAAACTGTCTGCTGCGAAAGAAAAATCGCAAGATTTTTCACCTACCTATAATTTTTGCCTCTACGGAAAACATAGTTATCAAAGCCGTTACCCGGCTCGAGTCTTTTAGCTGTTCCCTCTACCACACAGTCAAGAGGATTATCTGCAATATTAACTGCCATTCCTGTTTCACGACTTATAAGCTGGTCAATACCACGAAGTAGTGCTCCTCCGCCTGTTAAAGTAATACCTCTTTCGATAATGTCGGCAGAAAGTTCGGGCGGTGTTTTCTCTAAAGTTGTCTTTACCGCCTCGACTATTACGTTAATGGGGTCTTCCATTGCCTCTCTTACCTCTTCGGAGGTAATTACAATATTCTTTGGCAAACCATCAAGTAGGTTTCTGCCCTTGATTTCTACAGAGGTTTCGGTCTCAAGAGGAAGCGCTGAACCGATTTCAATCTTTATTTGCTCTGCAGTACGCTCACCTATAAGAAGATTATATTTCTTTCTTATATAGTTGATAATTGCTTCATCAAGGTCATCGCCGGCGGTCTTTATAGACTGTGCGGTTACGATATCGCCAAGAGAGATTACTGCAACCTCGGTGGTTCCGCCACCCATATCAACAACCATATTTCCTGTGGCATCCCATACAGGAAGTCCTGCACCTACTGCGGCAGCCATTGGTTCCTCTACTATGTCAATGTCGGTTGCTCCTGCAAGTCTTACTGCATCCTGTACGGCTCGGCTTTCAACCTCGGTTACACCTGCAGGTACGCAGATTACAACCCTTACTCTTGAGAAAGGGGATCCCTTAAGACACAGTTTTATGAATCTTTTAAGCATTGCAGCGGTAACGTCATAATCTGCAATAACTCCGTTTTTAAGAGGTCTTACGGCAACGATAGAGCCAGGTGTTCTGCCTATCATTTCCTTTGCTTCGGTGCCTACCGCTCTTACTGTATCGTTTCTAACGTCGTAAGCTACAACCGAAGGCTCTCTCATTATAATACCTTTACCCTTTAAGCAAACAAGGGTATTTGCGGTGCCGAGGTCAATTCCAATATCTCTTGTAAACATATTTTATCCTCTTTCTAAATATAGTCAATGGGCATTGTTGCAAAAGCATTAAGGCTCTCGTCAGCAGTATGCCCTGCTTTTATTTCAAAGTAAGCTTGTGCTCCCACCATTGCAGCATTATCTCCACAATAGCAAATTTCAGGATAATATAGAGAAAAGCCCCTATTCTTACATTCTTCATCCATTTTTCTTCTAAGTTCGCTATTAGCCGAAACTCCACCTGCAAGGACTATTTTATTATAACCAAGATTTTCGGCAGCTTTCATTGTGTTTTGGACCAGCATATCGCTAACCTTTGCCCTAAGAGTTGCGGCAAGGACAGGAACGTCAACTTCCTCTCCCTTTTGGCTAGCGTTATGTATTAAATTGATAACTGCCGTTTTGAGCCCTGAGAATGAAAAATCATACTCACTTCCCTCTACCTTTGGAGTTGGTAGCGGATATTTCTTAAAGTCAGGGGTTGTTGCAATTCTGTCAAGTGTTACACCACCGGGGTAAGCAAGTCCCATAGCACGAGCAGATTTATCAAAGCATTCACCTGCCGCATCATCACGTGTAGCACCCACAATTTTAAAGGTGGTATAATCTTTTACCTCAGTAATGATACTGTTTCCGCCTGAAACGGTAAGGCATAAAAAGGGTGGTTCTAACTCTTTATGTGTCAGATAATTTGCGGCTATATGGGAGCGGAGATGGTGAACGGGAATAAGTGGAATGTCAAGGGACATTGCAAGTCCCTTTGCAAAGTTCACACCCACAAGCAAAGCGCCTATCAGTCCAGGTGCAAAGGTTACGGCGATTGCATCCAAATCTTTATAGGTTTTATTTGCTTTTTTAAGTGCTTCTTCGCAGACTAAAGAAATATTTTCACAGTGTCTGCGAGAGGCTATTTCCGGCACTACTCCGCCGTAAATTTTATGCTCCTCGATTTGAGTATTTATAACCGATGAAAGCACATTTCTTTCCTCGGTTACCGCTACTGCGGTTTCATCACAGGAGGACTCAATTGAAAGTATTAGCATTTACGCTATTTTCTCCTTTTAGTCATTATGTGTCCGTTTTCTTTTGGGTTTACGTAAAAATTTTTACGTTCTCCCTCTTTTTCAAATCCCAACTTTTTGTAGAGATTTATTGCGGCAAGATTAGACTCTCTTACCTCTAAGGTAATAAATGCTAAGTCTTTTTCTTCCGCTATTTTAAAAAGTTTTTCCATAAGAGCTTTTGCCACGCCCTTGCCCCTATGCTCCTTTGTTACAGCAACGTTAGTTATATATCCCTCGTCCAAGACAATTTGAAGTCCTGCGTAGCCGATAATTTTTTCTTCTGCTTGGGCAACAACAAAAAGTGTATTATTTTCTTTTGCATCTAATATTGCTTTTTCGCTCCAAGGCTCTGAAAAGCATTCCTTTTCAAGCATGGCAATATATATCTCATCTTTTTCTTTAAATTCTCGAATGTCAACACCATTAAATAGCTTGTCGATGCCTTTAATAATCTGGTCACGGCACTCTTCATATACAGAAAGGTCGCAACCATAAGGGTCATCTACCCCTAAAACCCTGATTTTTTCCTCATCTACACCTGCAAATGTTAAAAATTGGGCATGGGAGGGTGACATACAAACAATAAGGTGTGCACTATCTGCTTCTTCTTTTGTTAATTGTTTCGAGGTATGGGAGGAAATATCAATTCCTATTTTCTCCATAGCAATTTTACTATTACTAGAGACCGGCAAACCATCTGCCGTAAGGCCTCGGCTTATTATTTCAAAATCGGTTTGTTTTGATTTTAAATATCCTTCTGCCATTGGGCTTCGACAGGTGTTTCCGGTACAGACAAAGATTATTTTTCTCATTCCTTTGCCTCATACCAACTACTGCCAACACTAACGTCTGCAGTAAGGTTTACTTTCATTGTTGCGGCTTTTTCCATTTCTTCTTTGAGCAATGCGCTTACCTTCTCCTTGATTTCCTCTTTACACTCGATTATAAGTTCATCGTGCACCTGTAAAATCAGTTTTGCATCAAGCTTTTCGGCTTTCAGACGGTGGCTTACGTTTATCATTGCAATTTTAATGATATCTGCCGCTGTGCCCTGAATTGGTGCGTTTCTAGCTACCCTTTCTCCAAAAGCTTTTAGCATATGGTTAGAGGATGCAAGTTCAGGCAAATAGCGACGTCTGTTAAAGAGTGTTGTAACAAAGCCGTTTTCCTTGGCATTTTCTATTGTTTCTCTCATAAATTTATCAATCTGCGGATAGGTTGCAAGATAACTATCTATATACTCTGCCGCTTCTTTTCTTGTTACGCCTATATCCTTAGCAAGAGAAAAAGCACCTATTCCGTAAACTATACCGAAGTTAACGGCTTTTGCTCTGCTTCTCATAAGCGGAGTTACCATATCGGTAGGCATATTGAAAACCTGTGCGGCAGTGGCGGTATGGATATCTTCCCCTGAATTAAAGGCGTTTATCATATTCTCGTCCCCTGCCATATGGGAAAGGACACGAAGTTCAATCTGAGAATAGTCGGCATCGCAAAGGGTGTAGCCCTGCCTTGCGACAAAGAATTTTCTAAACACTTTGCCTTCATCTGTTCTAACAGGAATGTTTTGAAGATTTGGCTCTAAAGAGCTTATTCTTCCTGTTCGGGTTTCGGTCTGATTAAAGGTAGAGTGAATTCTGCCATCTTCTGCTACTGCCGAAAGAAGTGAATCGCAATATGTGGACTTTAGTTTTGCTAAGGTGCGATACTGCAAAAGATAGGTTATAACAGGGTGAGCATCCTTTAGTTCCTCTAAAACCTCGGCGCCTGTTGAATATCCGCTTTTAGTTTTCTTTTTTGCGGGAAGTTCTAATTTTTCAAAAAGAGCAACTCCAAGCTGTTTTGGTGAATTAAGGTTAAATTCATAACCAACAAGCTCGTAAACTCTTTGTTCGAGTTCTGCTATACGAACAGTAAGTTCTTCGCCGTGTGTTTTTAAAGCTTTGGCATCAATTAAGATACCCTCAAGCTCCATATCTCCCAAGACTTTGGCCAAAGGAAGCTCTATCCCTGAAAGCAGAGAGGCTTGTCCGTTTGCCTCAAGCTCTTTTTGCAGTTTGTCGCAAACAAGGGAGAATATTGCAGTCTTTTTAAGCTCCTCTTCTCCCTCAAAATTAACGGTTACACCGTATTCTGCGGCGAGACGGTCAAGCTCGTATGAATTTGATGAAGGGTTACAAAGATAGCCCGCAAGTAGACTGTCAAAAATAACGTTTTTAATTTCTATGCCTTTTTTGGCGCAATATTTATGAAGATTTTTAAGGTCATTTACCCTTTTGGAAACTTTTTCATCCTCTAAAATCTTGAAGGCTTGTTCGTGACTGAGTTTGCATATTTTTGTGCCGTCGGTAGCGGTAAAGTTTTCTGTTTCAAAATTAAAGAGTATATCTATTTTATCTCCCTTAAATTCATCGGCACAAGTTTCACAAAAGGTCTGCGCTTCATCTTGCACTACCTCTGCGGCGGCAGAGGAGTCAATACCCATCTTTTTCATTAGGCCGAAAAACTCTAAATTTGTCATTATAGTAGCAACTTTCGAGTTGTCCATCTCGACAATTTTATAATTTTCAATTTCCTGTATTATGGGAGCCTCTTTACAAATTGTACCAAGCCAACGGCTGAAGAAAGCATTTTCCTTATCGTTTTTAAGTTTGGCTCTTACTCCCTCTTTTACGTCGATTTCGTCAATATGGTCGTAGATATAATCAATCGAGCCGAATCTTGTAATAAGGTCGGTTGCGGTTTTCTCTCCTACACCTGCGACACCTGGGATGTTGTCAGAAGAATCGCCCATAAGTGCTTTTAGTTCTATCATTTGAGAGGGAGTCAACCCATATTTGTCAAAAAGGGCTTTTTTATCGTAGTTCGTTACCTCAGGTCCTCCTGCTTTGGTGGTGGTAAGGAGAACACGAACGTTATCGGAAATGAGCTGAAGAGAGTCTTTATCCCCTGTGGCTATGACACATTCGTTTCCGCTTTCTTCGCTCATTCTTGCAAGGGTACCTAAAATATCATCTGCCTCATAGCCCTCACACTCGATAACCTTATAGCCCATAGCTCTGAGCCAATCTTTTAATGGTGCAAACTGAGAGGCAAGTTCCTCAGGCATAGCGTGTCTGCCCGCCTTATACTCGGCATATTTTTGGTGGCGGAAGGTTGGTTTTCTAAGGTCGAAAGCTACTGCAATACCATCAGGATTTTCAAGTTCTTTGAGACGGTTTAAAATGTTTATAAAGCCATAAACTGCATTAGTATATCTGCCGTCCTTTGTGGTGAGCAGCTTGATACCGTAAAACGCACGGTTTATTATACTGTTTCCGTCGATGGCAAGTAGCTTCATTTTCCTTCTCCCAAATAGTTATAGTTATAATTATATTTATTATAACAAATATTTTAAATATTGTCATTATATTTTTTAAAAAAAGCACACGAAATTTTTCGTGTGCTTGTTTTACCTATTCTCCCCAATATTTTCTGTCCAAACTTCTGAACTGAATGGCTTGGGCAATATGTGACATTTCTATTTTTTCTTTTGCATTCAAGTCGGCTATGGTGCGGGCCACCTTTAAAATTCTGTCATACGCTCTTGCCGACATTCCGAGCCTGTCAAAAGAGGCTTTGAGAAGTGCTTCGGCATCATCGGTCATCTGACAAAATTCACTAAGCATTGATGGTAAAAGCCTTGCGTTACAGGTAATTCCTGTCCCCTCATAGCGAATGTTTTGAATCTGTCTTGCTGCATTAACCCTTTTTCTTATTTCTTCACTTGTTTCCTCGTTTCCCTTAGATTTTAGTGACTCGTAATCTACAGGTGGTACCTCGATATGTAAATCAAGTCGGTCAAGCATAGGTCCTGAAATTCTACCAAGATACCTATTTACCGCATTTGAAGTACAGGTACACTTGCGGTTGGGATGTCCATAAAAACCGCAAGGGCAAGGGTTCATTGCAGCAACTAATGTTACCTCGCTTGGATAGGTAAGAGAGCCTGCAACCCTTGAAATTGTTACCTTTCCGTCCTCTAAGGGTTGTCTTAATGTTTCCATAACGTCACGGCCAAATTCAGGCAATTCATCAAGAAACAAAACTCCGTTATGGGCAAGGGATATTTCTCCGGGGCGTGGAATCGAACCCCCTCCTGAAAGTCCTCTGGAAGATACTGTATGATGAGGAGAACGGAAGGGTCTTGTAGAAATAAGGGGACTGCCTGAATCAAGCTCTCCTGCTATTGAATAGATTTTTGTGGTCTCTATCGTTTCCTCAAAGGTCATCTCGGGAAGTATTGTGGGCAGTCGTTTTGCAAGCATACTTTTACCTGCTCCCGGAGAGCCGATAAGCAGAATATTATGACCTCCTGCCGCTGCAATCTCCAAGGCTTTTTTAGCGGCAGATTGACCCTTAACGTCAGAGAAATCCAAAATACTTTCCCTTGAGGATTCTTCTTGCGTCAAGGGTGTTGTAGGGGTTAAATTAGACTCCCCTACAATATGGGAAATAACGTCGTTTACCGTTTCAACGCCATAAATATTTATGCCCTGGACTACGGCTCCTTCAGCGGCATTATCGAGGGGCACAAAAAAGTTTTTAATGCCCCTTTGTCTTGCGCTTATTGCCATAGCCAAAATGCCGTTTATTTTGCGGACTCTGCCGTCCAGAGAGACCTCCCCTACGAAAATACTATCGTCAAGGTCAACTTTCGGAGCAATCTGTTTGTTTGCTATTAAAAGACTTAAAAGCACAGGTAAATCGTAGACCGAGCCCTCTTTTCGCACGTCGGCAGGGGCAAGATTTACAGTGATATGCCCTAAGGGGTATTTATAACCGCAATTTTTAATAGCGGAACGGACTCTGTCCCTTGATTCTCTTACTGCAGAATCAGGAAGTCCTACTATATCAAAGCACTGCATACCGCCTGTAATATCGGCTTCGATTTCTACGTTATAGGCATCCATTCCGAACAGTCCCATACTACGAATTTTTGAAAACATATTGTCCCACCTATGCCAAATATTTGCATTTTTATGTTATCACGAATATTGTTTTTTTACAAGGGATTTTTCTTGAAATATACTAAGGTTTTCTGTATAATGTTAATATAATTCTTTGTAAGGTGGACTATGGAAAAATTTAAAGAAATTGAAAGAAGCATTATAAAAAAATTCAGAAAGAGTATTTGGAACAATTTTTGCGGTGCTATTAATGAATATGAACTTATAAGCGAAGGAGACAAAATTGCCGTTTGTATTTCAGGTGGCAAGGATTCTATGCTTATGGCTAAGTGTATGCAGGAACTGAACCGACATAGTCTTGTTCCCTTTGAGCTTGTTTTTCTTGTTATGAACCCCGGATATAACGAGGAAAATCAAAGGCTTATTGAAGAAAATGCTAAACTTATGAACATTCCTATTACGGTTTTTGAGAGCAATATTTTTGATGTGGTTACCGATGCAGGCGGTTCCCCTTGTTATCTTTGTGCAAGAATGCGCAGAGGTTGTCTTTACGGCAAGGCAAAGGAGCTTGGTTGCAATAAAATTGCCCTTGGACACCATTTCGACGATATGATTGAAACCCTGCTTCTCAGTATGACCTATGCTTCTGAAATTAAGACAATGCTTCCAAAACTTAAATCCACAAATTTTGAGGGTATGGAGCTTATCCGCCCTCTTTACAAAGTTAAGGAAAAGGATATTATAGCCTGGTCAAATTATAATGAACTCAGGTTCTTACAGTGTGCTTGTAGGTTTACTAGCGAGAGCGAACATAACGAAGAGCTTTCTAAAAGAAAAGAAATTAAAGCTTTGATAAAAGAGATTAAAAAGGTCAACCCTAACGTTGATGATAATCTGTTCAGAAGTGTTCACAACGTTAATTTGGCCTCGATTGTGGGTTACAGAGATGCCGATAGTGGAAACAAACACAGTTATTTAGAAAAATACTAAATATCTTGAAAAAACACTTGACAACGACGCTAAAATATAATATTATCTTATTGCACGCCGCTGTGGTGGAATAGGCAGACACAAGGGACTTAAAATCCCTCGGTAGCAATATCGTATCGGTTCAAGTCCGATCAGCGGCACCAAAGCATTCAAACCCGAACCTTTTACCGATTGGTGAAACGTTCGGGTTTGTTGTTTTCTTAAAAGATGTGAAATAGCCTTTGTTTGTGGCAGTACAAAGTTAGTCGCTCTGTACTGCCACTTCTTCGTTTCAAAGAAATTTCGTACATAAAAGGAGACTTGAAATGAAGACTAAAAAAGCAACTAAGACTAAAACAAAATCAAGAATCATTTTCTTTGCTATCGCACTTACATATAATTTAATATTGGGATTTTACTTGAGACACTTCTTTGTTCTCTCTCCCACTTTACAAGTTTTCTATCTACTATCGGCTCTACCCACTTTGTTTTTAACTGTTAATATAAATTCAAAAGCAATGAGAGCAACGGTTTATATTTTGCTGATACTCATTGCTTGTATGAATGTTGCTTATGCGATTTATTGTCGCAGAGTATTTCCGTTTTTAGTATTTATTCCGCTTGCTATCATTTTTATGTATTTTATCGCTTTCGCCGATAATATGGGTAAAGATAAACCGCTGACGAAAATATATGTTTTAATATTATCAATGCTTATAATCGTATTGCTTTTCTCGGCATATATTTTCATCTACAAACAAGAGAATGTTTCTCTTACAAACGGTCAAGCAACTTTGTGGGATACAAACACCGTTAAACTTGCTGACAAAATTTGTGCCGATTGTGATACCGATGAAGAAAAGGTAAAAGCAATATACGAATGGATGATACATAACTTCGAGTATGACTATGAATATGAACCCATTGTTCAATACTTCAATGTTCGCAAAACCTTAAGCACACGAAAGGGAATCTGTTATGACTTTGCTCACCTCTTCACCGCATTATGTCGGAGTCGGAACATTCCTTGCTATGTTGTCGACGGTGATAAGCGTGATAACGCACAATATCACCATACTTGGAATCGAGTTTACTTTGATGGCTCTTGGTGGGATATGGACATCACCTTTGATATTGTTCAAACTAAAAAACAAGAACAGCTTTATTGGTTTAGAAAAATAATAAATCCCTATGCTCAGGATAAAGAATATCAAATTACGAAAATATATTGAAATAAGCAATATTAAAGCCTCTCGTTTGGGCGGCTATTGTGTTTTTAAAGTTAATAGTAATAAAAATGCCGTTATCGGCAAGAATGTAATAAATACCGTTTTCGATTCGATTGACATTTTGCCGATATTGTGTTATACTAACAACAGTAAATTTGGAGGTAGGAATATGAAATATCTATCCGTTAAACAGGTTGCTTTGCTTTGGAATACATCTGAGCGTAGTGTTCGTAATTATTGTGCCGCAGGTCGTGTCCCCGGTGCTTTCCTTACAGGCAAGACTTGGAACATTCCTGAAAATGCAGAAAAACCAGAAAGAAGCAATAAAAGTAAACCCGCACCACAGACCTTACTCGATATTTTGAAAGAGGAAAAGCGTGGTCAAGTTCACGGCGGAATTTATCATAAAATACAGATTGAATTGACCTACAACTCCAATCATATCGAAGGCAGCCGCCTAACCCACGATCAGACTCGCTATATCTTTGAAACCAATACCATTGGTTTAACCGAGGAAGGCGTTCGTGTTGATGATATTATCGAAACCGCCACCCACTTCCGTTGCATCGATGAAATTATCGAAAACGCCAAATCGCAGCTGAGCGAAAAGTTTATAAAACACTTGCATTTCATTCTCAAAACCGGTACAAGTGATTCTAAAAAAGACTGGTTTGTTGTTGGTGATTATAAAAAGTTGCCTAACGAGGTTGGTGGAATGGAAACCACCTTACCTGAAGATGTGTCGGTTGAAATGAAAAAACTCCTTGCTGATTATAACGGCAAAGAGAAAGTGACTCTTGAAGATATTATCGAGTTCCATGTGCAGTTTGAACGCATCCACCCATTCCAAGACGGTAATGGTCGTGTCGGCAGACTCGTTATGTTCAAGGAATGCCTAAAGCATGACATTGTACCGTTTATTATTGAAGATAAAATAAAAATGTTCTATTACCGCGGATTGAAAGAATGGAATCAAGAAAAAGGATACCTCACTGATACCTGCCTTTCAGCACAAGATACATTTAAAAACTATTTAGATTATTTTAGGATTAAATATGATAAATAAATTATAACAAAATTTTTATCCGCATATAAATTTGCACCGCCTTCTTTCTTTTTGTAATCTATTTCATAAAGGGTCTAATATTAAAATATAAAATCCTCTTTGTTAGCGAGAAGCTTTCAAAGAGGATTTTTTTAAAAGAAAAATAAAAGTTAAATATTATTTAATAGAAGGAGAGGCACTTTCTGATAATAAAGCTAAGGATTAGAATCAAAATAATCCGTAAATCCTTTATAGTGAAACTCTATATTATTTTTAGGGAAAGCACATCTGTATCTATCTTCAGGTACTTCGTGCTTTTCGCCCGGTTCCTTTTTATCGGATTCGTGTAAAACGACATGTATTTTCGCATTTGGCGAAATATATTTTGTGAGGATAAATCTAAATTCAAAATCCGCCAAGGGCATTGAATAACCCACAAAAATTATTTGGTTCGCGTTTTTAAGTAGATACTGTGCGTTTTGCCATATGTTTATATACATTTGCTTGGTAAACTGTTTTACCATTGTTGGTGTAATAATTTCGGGAACAAAAAGAATGTCATTTTTCTTTTGTTTTGCTTTGCATTTAGCACATTGAACTTTTTTATCGCTTAATAGCAGCTCGGTTTCTTTGCCCTTTGGTTTTATTATTAATGAATCACAATTAGAACACGAAAACCAATTTATAGATCCATGAATCTTGGCAATTTGCGGTTTGACTCTACTGATATTTTTCTTATAATAAGAATCGCAACTTAAACAATTATCATAGTTGATTCCTACAGCTTCATATATCTGCTCACATATAGTATCCCAATTCGTTGTAATAATAGAAGGACGATTGTTTTTAACGTATGTAGCAAAAGATGTATAATTTTCATCTATTTTGAATTCAATATTCTTTTTACCAAAGTAATAAATAAATAATTGTAAAATGTACTGTTTTATTTCAATTACTTTGATAAAAGAATACTTTTTCCAATAGCTTTGTGCTTTAACACATTTATCTAATTTTGTGAACAAATCTTCAAGGTCAACTGCAATTTTAGAGTCAACTAACGCTTGACGAATTTCTTCCTTTAGATTAGCCATATCTTTAATAAGGTTATTATTTAATACAGCTTCTTCAAGGTTGCTTTTTTCATTAAATAAAGTTTTTAAATGCGTCGTGCTTTCAATTTCATTGGCATATTTCTTTATTTTTGAAATACTCTTGATAAAATTGTGCTCTGTTATCATTTTCTTGTTGTTGTCAATTATCTGATTGATTTTGACTTTGAATTTATTGCTGTCTACAAGAGTATAATTTTCTAATAGAAATATTCCTACGTGAATGTAAGCTTTGTAAAAGCTAAAAGTTTCTAAGTCCCAATCGTCCATAAAACCAATAGGAGGCTTCGATAACATTTCGTCAATGATACGACTTTGTATAGGAAGATGAGCTGGGTGCGAAAAACCGGCTCCGGTGATAATTAAAGTTTTATTCAACATATGTTTTTAAAAACCTCTTTATTCTGGCAATTTGGTTTACAGAGTATTTCTCGACATTGCTCAAAATTTGTTTTTTACAATCTTCAAGAGAGAGTCTTTCTATTTCTTCCCATTCCCTTTGTTTGCAACACATAAAGTGTCGGGTTGCTATAAAACTTGCTTCTGTTGTAGGTCTATTCCTTTTTATATCATCTTTCCACGCATAAGGTACAGATTCGTTGTATTGATTGAAATTGTTTATATCATTTTTTATTATTTGCTTGCATTGTTCACAGCCGCATATTTCGTCATAAAAACGTGTAGCAGCTTGACCTTTATCCCCACTAAAAAATCCATTTGCTGATAAAATATTACTCACATCACCAAATACTAGTCTCTCGTGGGTTGGGTAAAAATAGTATTTATTTACTGGCAATCCACCACCTACAGGAGTAATGCTTCTAGCTTCTCCATAACCTACAGATTGCGCAACACCGTATAATCTGGTTGATAAATCCTTATGACACAGCAATATTGAATCATATCCACCATAAGCCATTATTATACGTTTGTTGAGATTCTTGAAAGTTTGCATTAAATTTTTGAAAGCTAATTGTTCGTTTTTATTGGCGGTTAAAGGGGAAAAATTATCAACCCAAACAAACACATAATCATAATCGGGCAAATCATACTGCTTTTGTAACAGGTTAAAGTCGAGATTGCACAAGGCATTTTTATCTATTAACAATTGAGCTGCAATCGGAAATCCAGATGTTCCATATTTGTTTGTAAACAACTTTAAAGAGGAACGATTAATTTTCAACCAATCCTCAATTTCAGAATTCGTATATTCGTTTTTTAAACGAAAATATGGCGCAATTACGAATTGAGGAGAATATTGATGTTTACTGTTTTCTTCCTCCTGTACAAATTCTAAATATTTACCATAATCTTTCTTTTGGATGAACTTTGATATATAATCAACTTGAAATTTATATATCTTTTCAACTAATTCTTCTAAGCATGAATTTATATCGGAAGTATTTAATGCTCGTCTTTCGTTTACAATAATATCATTTACTTTTTGGGGTAATTCTTGCAAATATTTAAGAACCGAGGCCTTTATCTTACCATTACTAGACATAAATGCTTTTGAATCATGCTGTAAAATATATGTTTGCGGATCTATAATGTATTTGTTCATATGAATGGATATAATATCCGAAACTGATGCTCCACTATATGCAACTATAGTTGCATTAAATATAACCGCATCAAATGCGTCTTTGAATTCCACAAACGCTTTTTTGTCGTTACCTGTATTATATCTTAGAAGCTTTAAATTATCACTCATTGATTCTTATCTCCCAAATAATCAATTACTGATTTTTTTTGAATTTTCCAAACATTTTTATTCTTTTGGGGTTTCAAAACTTTTGAAACTTTCATATTTGTCGGATTTATGAAATATACCCCTATACCCATAAATGAGCATGTGCTAAGAATATCTTTTCGTAATTCTTCATGTTGCGGTTTAAATACACAAATTTCTAAATAATCAAAACTTGTTGCAACACGCATTACTTGATCAATGGCTTCACGCCATTTTTCTCGCTTAAATTCGATGGCTGAAATTTGATTTTTATTATTAAGGAGAACCACATCAACACACCTACTAAAAACAGGTACTTCTGTGTATAAAAGTGATGTCCTAAAGTGCGAAGATTTCAAAAAAGAATCAACCATACTTTGTTCGCTTATACTTTTTTTAAGTTTAGTTATTGTCATCATTTAAATCCACCAATTCTGCTTCATCAGGCATAATAGTAGATTTGCCTAACACTTTTTCTTTGATTTTCGATTCAGTTGTGAATTTTTCGTACCTAGAATAAACATAGAATAGCAACTGCTGTGTAGTAATAGAGTTGATTTTTCTTTTGAAATTAGTAAGCAACTCTTTAATTTCATCGCTTAATTCCGGTGCGATTTTGGTTTGGACATACTTGTCGCCACGTTCTGTTATTTCATATTTAATGCTCTTATAGTCAATATTTAATCGTCTATAACCATCTTTTAATGTGCTGTCTAATACATCTTCGCCATATATTGTTTCCCAATCATCGAATTCATCGGTATGCTCGACAGCATCTACGTGACTGGTTTTTAAAAAATCAAGATTTTCAAAAAATTCAATTTGCTCATATATATCTTTTGAAAAAGGTCCGAAATCATAAGCAAAAAATTGAGGCAATTCTCCAACATTGGCACCTTTTTTTGATATTACAGGCATAATTTCTTGATTAAATAGGAACATCATCTTCATTAATCTAATGGCACCATTAATCGGAGTACGTCCATCGGTATCTAATAAAAATAGCAAATAATCTGCAGCATTTAGTTTGTTACTCATTAACAATAATTCCCTCCTTATTTGTATTATCGTCAAAGACAATATGTTGACGAATACAAAAATCATAAAAAGCTTTTTGAGCCTTATAATTCGGCTTGAATTTTCCGGTTTCCCAACGATTAACTGTTGCATATGATACATTCAATTCATTGGCCATGGCTTGTTGGCTCAAGAACAACTTTTTTCTAACATATATTAGTTTGTCAGAAAAATCCACATCAAACCCTCCAATATTAGCATAACATTATTATATCATAATTATAACATTATTCTTGCCATTTGTAAAGTGCATAATCACTTTAGTAATACAGCAGCGATTATGACGATTACTTGTTTTTATAAAAAGGCACTACGATTAGTCCATGTGGCTCCAATCAATTTACAACTCTTAATTTCCTCAAAAACATTTTTATCAATCAAGCTAATGCATTTACAGTTTTGATATATTTTCCCGCATTTTGAACAGTGTGTCTCCTCATTAATAAATGCGACTACAGCAGTTATTCTTTTTTTCTTAATAACTTCGACTTCTTCTTTTGTAAGAAGAAGTGTTGTACTACCATCCTCGTTCCAAGATTTAATCTTTTTGGCAGGAACAAAGTTTCTTTTAATGGACAAATTTCCACACGAATTAATAATATCAAAAGGGTGTGTATCCTTTTCAAATGTTGAAAAAGTATCACATAAAAATTTGTAAGATTTTGCAAGCCAATTATATACATTAGCGTCATCGGGAATGTAATCGAACTTATTCTCATAATATTTGCAGAAGTCATCTACATGCCCTAAAAATCTAAAAACTCCGCTTCTTTCATTTAAAGGTGTTTTTATGGTAAATGAAACAACTCTATCATCACCATTTCGATGCCAGATTTCACACATTTCTTTAATTGCAGATATTATTACATTTGCATCAGACGTTGTCCTGCACTCGAATGTTGGATAATTGTAAACCATATCAAAAAAACCTATATTTTTGCAAAAAGGAATTCTTACTTTACTGCCTTTTCTTTCAATAAGTTTACATAACGAAATGGTTTGAGACTCAATAAACTTATTAATTTGTTTTTCGAGTTTAATAAAACTGTCCGTTCTTACATATATATCGTACTTGTCTTCTAGTATAGTTTGTTGATCATATGAGAAATAAATTTTAATACCTTCACCGCGCAAAATATCACAAGGCAGAAAATCTTTAAGGTCCGTTTCGGATAACTCTTTGTCATTTCTTTTTTGAAGTTGATATTCAAGTTTTTCATCTTTCCCACCAAAGTATTCGCCAATCATCATATTATCGCGGTAATAATGAGTTATCAGTTCTTTCCATATACTAATAGGTATTGCTCCGTCAATTCTCCATATTTTTGTATAAAGAGTATCCCTATCACTATCCTTTATTGATATATCTAAACGTTCAATCATTCTGTCATCACTATATGTGCGTACTGCACCATCCAAATGTGTTGGAACGCCTGTCACATCATCAACCATACTGTGAACAAAACGACAAGCATACATATTGTTGCCATCGATTTTTATATTTGGAATATCAGTTATTTCCTCACTTTCAAAAGTATGTTTATCGTCTTGAATATACCAGCCGAATTCGGTTCTTAAGAATTCTGAAAATAATTTGTTATAATGCTCATTTTCATGTCTGGTAACGCCTAAAGGAATACTTTTTAAATCGTCATTAAATTTTGGTCCCCACCAATATGAATATTCGTGTTCGGCATGTTCTGTGCCAGCTAAGCCGATGCAGTCAAGGTCTATTGCTATTTTAACACTTTTATCGGTTGGGTCTAAGCTTTCTATATGTGACAAAAAAGGAGTATTTAAAGTATTTAAGTAGCTATAGCTTCGTCTAAAGTATAAATGTGCAAAAATCAAATATTCCCCCATTTTATAAATACCCGGAAGAACTGGACTTAACAGTTCTAAATTAATAAGTCCTTTTTCCATTTTTTTAATAAGTTCGGGAAATACGCGTTTTACAATATCTTTGTTATGAATGAAAACACAATTAGTCCAATAATATGTTTTATCCCCTACTATATAATCTCCTAATTTGTGTTCGAGAGTTTTATATTGCTCAATATTATCTAGAACATTGGTCTTATACAATAAATGATAATTAACATTACGTATTCGTTTCTCTTCTTCTTCGTTTTCGCCAATAGTTATCGAATTGGTTGTGTATGCCATTTTCGAGTCGATATATATTCCTGTAAGCTTAGAGTATCCAATGCTAATTTTATGGTTGTGGTTAGCAAAAGAAGGGAAGATGGTATCCCATTGCTTTTCGTAAGCATGGTACATAGCTTGAAGTGAGAATTTTTCATTATAAAGATTTATTTCATCTGTAACAGCGATTCCGTTGCATGTCAACATTTTATGTCTCCTATAAAAATTATTAAGTAGCAAATTTATTATACAATATTTTTTTATTAACGACAACTATGATATATAACTATTAATATTTTAGTTGAGCATTGTAGATCAGATAACGATTAACCATTGTATAGAAAGCAAAAATATGGTAAAATAAAGTAAACAATAATTTCTATGGAGGATAAATGAATGATTGCTCTACTATCTAACGGCATCACAAGTGAAGCATTAAAAAATGCATTGAGCAAATATCTTGCTCCTTTATCAAGTGCAGCTGTTGTTGTAACCGCAGATAATGAATATAAAGAGCGTAATTATCATGTTCCTCGTGTCGTAGACGAACTCAAAGAATACGGATTGAGTGTCGATACCTTTGATTTGGATAAACAAGATGCTTCCGAATTGCTAAAATACGATGTGGTTGAATTTATCGGTGGGAACCCCTACTATTTGCTTAATTCAATTCGTGTGCATAATGCATCGGCTCTAATTAAACAACTTGCTGAGAAAAAGGTGTTGCTCGGATGGAGTGCAGGTGCAATAGTGTTCACCCCGTCTATTGAGATTGTTGACAAAATAACTCCGGAAATAAATATAGTTGCTCTCGATGATCTCAAAGGGCTGTGTTTGACCAATACCCACTTAATCCCTCACTATAATAAATTCCTCAAACGATTTGATAAATTAGAGGATATCTGCAAAGCATACGAACAAGAACATAGTTGCTCTATTGTTAGACTTAATGATGGCGATGGAATAATTATAGAGGATGGAATCGAAACAATAATTAAGTCCACATAAACTAAGAGGTATATAAATGAAGATACATATAATCGGTTGCAGTGGCTCGGGTAAAACATATTTAGCCAAGGCACTAAGTAAAAAGTATAATACTCCGCACTTTGATTTAGATAACGTTCAATGGGATAACAATGCAGGTGGTTATGGCGTTAAAATGCCTATTGAAAAGCGCACCGCATTACTTAATGATATTCTTAAAAATGACAATTGGATTATAGAA
This sequence comes from Clostridia bacterium, assembly GCA_017521125.1. Taxonomy (GTDB): domain Bacteria; phylum Bacillota; class Clostridia; order Oscillospirales; family Acutalibacteraceae; genus SFWF01. The sequence goes on along the minus strand of JAFXDV010000013.1, from coordinate 4,603 downwards.
GGTGTATATTATGCTTGGGTTGGCAAATGCTTTGAAGATGCAGACAAAATCTATGTGCTTGATATACCTAAACGAGTTTATACCTATAGAATAATCAAGCGAGCAATCAAAAGAAAGCTCAGATTTGAGAAAGGCAAAAAAGAAACTTTAAAATCGGTTTATAACCTACTCAAATGGACGAACACTTTCCAAAATGTAAATATGGTTGAAATCAGAAAGATTCTTTCAACCTACCCCGAAAAAACCATCTGGTTACATAATTCAAAAGAAGTACAAAAGGTTATTAATGAGAAGGAAATCTAAATTAACAATATAGTAATTAGTTATATAACAAATTACATATTCGTTGCGCAGAAAGGATAAAGAAATGTTTAGAGTAGATGAATACATATCATCATTGATAGAATTGCTAAAAATTGCTTATGGGGATCGTCTGCTTTATATTGGACTTCAGGGCAGTTATTTAAGAGGCGAAGCAACGGAGAATAGCGATATTGATATTATGGTTGTAATCAGAGATATGACAGTTGCAGATCTTGACAAGTATAGAGAGGCAATCTTTTCTCTAGAAAATTATGATAAATCGTGTGGATTTATTTGCGGAATAGAAGAACTACAAAACTGGAATCCTCTTGAGATATGTCATATTCTTCACACAACTAAGGATTGCTATGGAACACTCAAAAAACTGGTTCCTGAATACACAGAAACTGATGTGCGCAATTTTGTGAAAATGAGTCTGGGAAACGTATATCATGAGATCTGTCATCGATATATTCACGCTCCAAAAGAAAAGAGCGTTTCCAAGCTGCCGTTGACATATAAGTCGGTATTCTTTATACTGCAGAACTTACACTATTTGAACAGCGGCAAATTTGTTGGTACTAAAAAGGAACTTCAAGAGGTGTTATCGGGTAAGGACAAACTTGTTCTGGATACTGCAATTTCTTTAAGTAATGGAACTGAATTTGACTTTGACGAAGCATTTGCATTGTTATTTACATGGTGTAAGGAAACAATAATCAGTATTTTGTAATACTACAATTTCTGCCCAAGGAAAGTCAGTCATTCTAAAAGCTCTTTTGATAAACTATATGAGGGAGGTGAAACAGATGAATATGCTAAAACAGCTGAACGCAGCCATTGAGTATATCGAGGCGAATTTGTGCGCAGAGTTCGATCTTGATACGGCAGCCAGCATTGCCTGTGTTACTGCAGACAGCTTCATTCGGTTCTTTAGCTATATGACCGGCATGACGCTGACTGAGTATGTAAGACGCAGACGCCTGACTCTTGCAGCGCAGGATCTGCAGCATAGCAAGACGCCTATCATTGATATCGCTATGAAATATGGGTATGACAGTGCGACGGCTTTCTCAAGAGCCTTTGCGAAACAACACGGTATTACACCGTCAGTTTATCGCAAAGATGGCGGTTCCCTTAAAGTATATCCACCTGCTTCCTTTCACATTATGATCAAAGGAGCAAAAGAAATGGATTTCAGAATTATTGAGTTAGAAGATACTTTAGTTTACGGTGTATCAAAGCAGTACGAGGGTATGGGCTACAAGACTCGCGAAGAACTGCGCCACTCTATGTGGGCAGATAACTGCGATGACGTTCCCGGTCAGCTTTGTGAGGGCAGATGGAATCAGCCGGGCAGCACATCCTATGATGGCGTGTGGTACGGAGTATGGCAGGATGGCAAATATATGATTGCCCGCGAGCGATCCGATACCAAGACAGACAAGTTGGAGATGCGCAAGCTTCCTGCAGGTACTTATGCAGCATTCAAAACTGAGTGTGGTGGACTCGCCTGGGAGGAATTCCCGAAGTTGTTTGAACTGATCTTCGACTCCTGGCTTCCTGCATCTGAGTATAAGCAGAAATATGACCTTGCCATCGAGGTTCTGCACCTCTGGACTGACCATGATCTTCGCCAGAAGAATCGATACTACGAGGTGTGGATCCCTGTAGAACTGAAATAACACGCTTGCAAATATGAGCACGTAAAGTCAGGAATTATACTCGGCTTGACGCTATAATGTAATCACACTGAAAGGAGGGATACTATGGATTGGCTTACCGGAATACAGAACGCAATCAATTATATCGAGGAGCATTTAACCGAAGAAATTGACTATGAAGAGGTTGCCAAGGAAGCTGCTTGCTCTAACTTCTATTTTCAAAGAATATTCGGTATTTTGTGTGGTATTTCCCTTGGAGATTACATACGAAACAGACGGCTCACACTTGCCGGCAATGAGCTGAGAGTAGCAGATGACAAAGTGATTGATATTGCCCTGAAGTACGGTTATGAGAGCCCTGAGAGCTTTACAAGGGCCTTTGCGAGATTTCATGGAGTGACACCATCGGAAGCAAAGAAAGATGGCTCGAAGCTCAAATCCTTTTCCCGAATTTCCGTGAAAATCACATTGAGCGGAGGTAGTGTAATGAACTACAAAATTGTTGAAAAGGAAGCCTTTGATATTATTGAGAAGGTAGAAACTCATAGCGTTGAAGATTCGGCAAACGCGAAAAGCATTCCTGAGTTCTGGAGCAGATCTCATCAGGACGGTACCGTGAAGACATTGATGAATGTAACGACCGACAGAACGTTCATTTTCGGAGTTTGCTATGGCAAACTCCCTGAGAACGCTAAAACCTTTGACTATTCTATTGCTGCAACATATGCAAAGGACGCTGCCGTACCGGATGGATTTCGCGGGAATACCATACCGGCACGTACCTGGGCAGTATTCGAGTGCAAGGGTGCAATGCCAAATGCGATCCAAGATTTATGGCACAAGATTGTCTCGGAGTTTTTCCCGACATCGAGCTACAAACCCACCTATGAAATGGATATTGAGGCGTATAGTGAAGGAAATATGGGCGATCCGGATTATTACAGTGAAATCTGGATTCCTGTTGTTAAAAAGTGAAATTTTGCCGCCTGTATTTAGCAGGCGGCATTTTAAACTGTGTGTTACAAAGATTAATGTACATAAAATTTTAAAAAAGACCAAAAATGGTATCAAAATGTATATAAAAAGACCAAAACTGATATTAAAACGACCACTTTTCTGCCTATAATCGCTTCTAATCGCGTGTAATCGCAAATAAGAGGCCAATAAGCAATTTGACAAAGTAAATTCTATACTGTATAATATACATGAGCTTTAAAATAATGAAGGAGTTATTCAAATAATACATTGAACCGAGAAGGTTAAGTGTATTGGTATGCTCTTTCGTAAAGCTTACGATAAAGCAAACAAAGACACTTATCTTTCGTGATAGGTGTCTTTCTTTGTTTTATGGTGTTTTTGATTCCTCTAAACGAGGTTCAAATATATCCCACTGATATGCTCTAAATTGGCATGTAGTGGAGTTAAGAAGGAGTTTTTTTAATTTTTGTGATTGAAACATGGGAAGTTATTTGCACTAAAGGTTTGGTGCCGAGAGCTACAGTCTGAGTTCTGCGACAGACTGAGAATCACTAGCAGAAAACCTTTAAAGTCGGGTTAGACTTTATCAGCCGATGCTCTAAGGCTGATTATCCGTAGGACCGAAGAACTGGAAATACGGAATTAAAGAGCTATCACGGTTACGGCAACGGACGATGTGATATATGGTAGATAGGCTTTGTAAGATGCAATGGACCTATTACGTTGCCCAGGTTTATGATTCCCGTAAAAAATCAGAACCCACTTTCACGCAGTGGTCCGAAGTATGATAGTAGGAAAAGTCGTGATATGCAAAGCCCTTCACAAAGGCTATGTGAATTTAAGAGTGCGGATAGCAGAGCCGTTACGAAACGAGAGTTGTTCGACTGCGAACCTGTTTCACTTATTACAGCGTTTATTAACGAAAATAAGTGCATAGCTCTGGTAAGGATTTAGCTTAAGTTATTGACGAAAATTATGGAATCCACGACGTTTGAGAGTTTCGTCGGTAAATAAAACTGCTCAAGCGGTTGTGCTACCGTCCTTTATGGGAATGGCATACGAAGTTTCTGGGATTTAATCGTAGTTTAAATACTAAATGAAAATCCCCGCCTAACGAGCCTTTAGTCTCGGCCAGGCTGAAATGCCTTGCACTCGGCGTAGCGTCAGCAAGCAATACAAGGTTATTTGCACTCTTGGATTTCAAGAGAACACGCACGGAAAATCCATTAATCTTGCGAAAAGTTTAATAGATTAAGCCACCTACTAACCTTATTTTACAGCAGAATACCAGAACAGAATTTTCGCTTCGGGATGATTTATGACTGTCTCTTCGAGAGCAAGTTGCACCTGCGCTTAGACAAAACTTTGACAAGATTAAAGCTTTTCGGCTCTCTGCAAGTTGTCATTCGTGTAATGAATGACAAGCTGCAGGAAGCCGAAAAAAGTAACGAAGAACTTCAAGAAGCAGGTGCTATGACTATCATTTCTATGATGATAGATGATTGTCCTTTAGAAATGCTTTATGACTCTCTTTTTGGGAGCCGAGCCGTTTCTATTGGACTTTAGTCAGATAGAAACGGCTCGGAGACGCAGTCGGAGAGCCGAGATTAGCAGGGCATAATACCCCGCGTCAATAAAGAATCAGTAAGAAATGAAGG
>JAFXDV010000004.1 GCA_017521125.1 Clostridia bacterium | reverse complement strand
GGGGCCATTGCGGCACCCATATTATTTGCATCAGTTGTGCCGAGATCGACTATTTTTCCTATTGTAAACGCTTTTATGGTTGGTCCACTACCCTCTTTAGTTACTATGGCTGCTCCTGAGCCAGTTACAGTCCACTGAGATGTCTGAGGTCTTACACCGCCATATTCTAATGGGAAACGATACTGCCGTTCCGCTGAACAGAAGTGTGATGAGGTTACTGCTATCGCCTTCTGCGCCACATTAGAGTCTACGTATATAGCTGCATTTATTAATGATAATGCCATAGTTGAACATGCTCCGTACAAACCAACAAAAGGTATTTGTAGATCTCTTATTCCAAAAGCACTGGCTATACACTGATTAAGAAGGTCGCCAGCAAAAATCACATCAATTTGTTTTGCATCCAATTTTGCTTTGGACAAGGCAATCTCCACCGCAGTTGTTTGTAGTTTTGTTTCAGCCTTTTCCCAGGTTTTTTCGCCCATCATACTGTCTTCAAACTTAAAATCAAAGCCCTCGTTCAATGGTCCTTCGGCTTCCTTAGGTCCTACTACTGCTGCATTTGATAAAATAATAGGATTGTTTTCTAATAATACTGTTCTATTTCCTTGCTTTTTCATATTATCACCCCGATTATTTTATCCAGTTTTAATAAAAATAGTTATTTACATCATTGAAGATTTTGCCGAAATTGATTAAAATAAACCTATTACCCAATAGATAAGTCCGTAAATTACACTTGCTATTGTTCCATAGGCAATTACAGGCCCTGCAATTTTGAAGATGTTTGCGCCAAGTCCCAATACCCAACCTTCTGTCTTAAACTCGATTGCCGGAGACACAACGGCATTAGCAAAGCCCGTTATTGGCACCAACGTTCCCGCCCCTGCATGTTTTGCGATTTTTTCAAAAAGGTCTAAGCCTGTGAGCAATGCGGATATAAAAATTAAAGAGATTGGTACCAGCATAGATACCACATCCTCTGATAAATCTAAGGATATATATAATTCTTTAAATAATTGTCCTATTACACAAATGAAACCACCGATTATATACGCAAATATGAAATCTTTGAACTTTGGAGAAGGCTTTGATGCCTTTTTGGTAAGCTCGCTATATTCTTTTTTTGAAATTTTCATAAATTTACCTCCAAATGTATTTTTGCCTAAAAATCTTTCAGTATACAAAGCCTTGACATATGAGGTAAATTTATTTATAATATTCTAGTATTTAATCGAGGCGTGGCTCAGTTTGGTAGCTTTGAGTTTGAGCGCATCCGGTGGATGAGAAGCGAAAACGAAAAGGCGCAGCGGTCGACAAGTGAGAAACGGCAGTTTCGAGTCGTCGGGCACCGCAAGAGTAAGCGGAGTAGCAGCGCTCGTTAAATATAAATAAATCTTTACTGAAATCTTGCAACTTAATAAATATATGTCGAGGCGTGGCTCAGTTTGGTAGAGCGCTGCGTTCGGGACGCAGAGGCCGCAAGTTCGAATCTTGTCGCCTCGACCAAATTAAAAGGAATTGACCGCAGGGTTGGTTCCTTTTAGTTTTTATGACAAGATGAGAACTTGCAGGTTCGTCGATGCAGGCGCAAAGGCGCGATAGTCTTTGCGCGCTGCCAAAGTCTCGAGTAAGACATTTTGTTTTGGGAACCGCTCGGAGCGGTCAAAACAAAGTCGACGGAGAGTATCTTGTCGCCTCGACCAAAATAAAAGGGATCGACCGTAAGGTTGGTTCCTTTTATTTTTAAAATTAAAAGATTTTAATATAAAATGTTTATTACACCTTCTATTTGAGATACTAAGGTAGAACGGAGGAATAATATGGATTTAATAAAGGTTATTTTAACCTCTCTTCTTTCTGCAGTTGCTCTTTTTGTAATTGCTAAAATTATGGGGCACAAGCAAATGTCGCAACTTGACCTCTTTGATTACGTTACAGGCATAACTATCGGTTCTATTGCCGCCGAACTTGCTACTGAATTGGAAGAGCCTTGGAAGCCTCTTATTGCTATGGTCGTTTATGCCATAATAACTGTTATTTTAACCTTAATGACAAGTAAGTTTCCGAAAATTCGTAAATTTGTTAACGGCACACCAACAATAATAATGAACAGTGGCAAAATCTATAGAAAAAATATGAAAAAAGCTAAAATGGATTTAAGTGAATTTATGGTTTTATGCCGACAAGAAGGATATTTTAATCTTAATGACATTCAGACTGCAATTTTTGAATATAATGGAAGACTCACCGTTTTACCGAAGGCCACAAAAAGACCTATTAATCCTACCGATATGAACTTAGTTCCACCACCCGAAACGATTAACACTGAGGTAATTATGGACGGTAAAATTTTAAGTGAGAATTTAAAGCGATTAGGACTTGATGAAGTTTGGCTTAAAGAGGAATTAAAATGTCAAGGATATAAAAACGCAAAGGAAATTTTCCTTGGAATTTGCGACGATAATCGCAACCTATCATTGTTTGAAATAATTTAAAAAAGACGTCACGATGTGACGTCTTTTTTAATGATGGTGATGATGGTGGTGATGATGTGAACAATGAGAATGAGAAACAGATTTACAATTCTCTTCATTACAAATTTCATCTGTTCTTTCACATTCTACTGTACAATGAACAATGCCGTGCTCAGACAACTCTTCTTTTATTTTATTTTTAATAACTGAAAAATCATTATCTGAGACTACGTGCAGTGTTGCAGAGTTTTGATAGCCATCCATGCTCCAAACGTGGAGATGATGAACCGACTCAACTCCTTCAATACTCGTCAGATGCTCATAAATTTCATCTAAATCAACGTTATTTGGCGTTTTTTCTAAGAAGATATCTACAACGGCTTTTAGGTTTTTAAGGGCATTAACTCCAATAAAGACAGCAAGTAATATAGACAAAATTGGGTCCAAAAACCAAAAATTTGTAAACCTCATTACTATAGCGCCAATCAAAACTATAGCCCAACCCAAAACATCCTCGAGCATATGAAGATTTATAGATTTTTGGTTTAATGAGCCTTCACCCGATGTAAAATAAGCAGCAATAAAATTAACTAGAAATCCGATAATTGCAATTATAATCATTCCGCTATAATTGATTGGTTTGGGATTTATAAGTCTAGTGACTGCATTATAAACAACAATAACCGAGCCACTAAGCAACACTACAGACTGTATAACGCTACCTAATACTGAAAAACGATAATAACCGTACGTGAATTTGTTGTTTGGCTTTTTGTGACTGATTTTCTCAAAAACCAGAGACATTCCTATGCTTAAGGCATCTCCTATATCGTGAATCGCATCTGAAATTATGGCTATACTTCCTGTAATCGCCCCACCTATGAATTCAAATATAGAAAATAAGAAATTCAGAAAAAAAGCTATTGTTATATTTTTATCAGTTCTCATTACTCTTACCTTTAGCCATGTTTTTTCTTTTGAATATTTTAGAACGGAATAAGAAGATATTTAGCGCTAAAAAATATAAAACAATTATTCCTAATGTAATTAATGGCATTTGAGGAGCAATTGTTGCAACTATCATCATTGGGAAACCAAAAACTATTGCAGGTACGTTCTGATAAACTAGATTTTCTGCAGCGTTACCCTCAAGTCTTTTATCGACCTCTCGAAGAAGGATAATACCTGTGCTTGCAGTACCTGTCAACATACCATACATTGATAAAAACTGTTCATCCTCATACTCAGGGAAAATTCTTCTGCTGACAAATTTAACATAAAGATAAGTTGTTGCAAGACCGGCAATTCCAAGTATCAAAAGAACTGTCCAATATCCTTTTAAAACGTCTATCTGAATTGCGCCAATTCCTGCTACAATCATTATATCAAAAAAGAAACCACTAATTCTGTTCATAAGGAAGTTATTTACATACTGTCGCTTCATAACACCTTTTCTTTTGAGTATTTTAAGTGCTGAATTTACTGCAACGGCAATTAAAACACCGAAAAGAAAGTTAAAGCCATAAAGTATTGATTTGAGTCCGGGAAGTAAATTTCCAAGGAAATACATAATAAGATATGCAACCAAATAGGTGCTTAAAACAAACCCCATCTGAACAGTAATTTTATCAACGCTTCCGTTCATAGGAATTTCATCACTGCCCTGAACGTCATTAGCCTCATATACTTCGGCTTTTTCTTCTGAGACTTCTTTATATTTGCCTTTTTTCTTCATCATATGCAAATAGAAAACTCCGCCTATACTTGCAGATAAAAAGCCGAATGCAGCAATTGTAAGTCCAAAACTCTTACCGCCAATAAAACCGTAATCGGTTTCATAAATATTGCCGTAATTCATAGCCTGCCCTGTTCCCTGTCCGTACCCGAAAGGCAAAATAATACCTGCGGCAGCAAAAAAATCTTTGAAAATAAAGCTTGAAATAAACAAAGTTATAGCAAGTCCCACAATGCCTTGAATTAGATATGTGGCAACTGTGGTAATACCTGTATTTAAAACTTCCACGGTGCGTTTCTTGTTGAATTTTTCTTTAGAAGGCTTGAAAGAGGTAGCAATAAAACCAATTGCAAGAGAATGATATGTAATCATTTCTAAGGTAGAAATGCCATTTCCACCGAAAATATTTTCGTTGAACAACTGAGTTCCAAAAATCGTCTTATAAATTATTGAAATTATAAGTAAAATTAGTCCACCTAAAACAGAAGTTGGAATTAAGGTTTTTGAGAGGATTTTTATTTTACGTTTTAATAAATTTGCAAAAAGTAGGCTAAGTAGCAACACCGCCACCAAATTCACGCTACCCCAAGCACTAATGTCCCAAATATTTTCCACAAGGCATTCCCCTTTCATCACATAAAATTAAATATAATTATTTTACTTTTAATTTTTAGCCTTCGCTTTATTTTAACAACTTAATACAAAATAGTTTATAAATCAAACAAATAAATATGGCAAAAACACAAAAGGCAAGTAAAGACCAGAATACCATGTTCCATCCAAATGCATCTGCAATATATCCTAAACCATAAGCACTTATTGTGCTTCCAAGATAACAAAAACCATTTAAAATCCCTGCAAAAAGTCCAGAGTTCACCTTTTTACGCATAAACATAGGTAAAACACTTGTTATTAGACAGTTAAGACTTGAAGATAAGAAACTTGCTATAATTAAAAATATAAGTAATAATACTACGAGTTTCAAAGAAAGAACACCGATTATTCCAAATATAATGAGCGCAATAAAAGAATAAGATAATAAGCAGTGAGTGATATAATTAGGGATTTTCATATGCATTTTTAATGCAAATGCATTACCTGCAATAGCAACAATAGGCAGCAACAAAGTTAACAATATTGATAAAGAATCGGTAAAATCATACTCTTCTTTAAGTATTGACGGCACCCAGGTAGTGAGTCCATCCTAATAAAATTTACTCCAACCGCTAAAAAGCATAAAATTCCCATTGATATTTGAAATTTTTTCATTTCGTTGCCAGTAAGAGTTTGTGTGTTTTCTATATTGCTTTCATTCTTTTCTTCAATTTGCTCTTCCTTCTCAGTTATAGCTAAATTAACAGAAGGTTTATATAAAATTAGCCAAACTGTTAAAATAATTAAAGCTGAGAAAGCTGCCAAATAAAAAGAAAGTCGAAAACTGTTAAAAATAGCAAATACAGAACTTGTGCCGTAGACGATTATTGTTCCGCAACCAACCGTCGATACCATAATTACACTTGACTTTCCAAGCGCCTTTTGAGGTAATGATTCAGAAAGTAATCTAATTAAAGTGGGCCACAAAACTGATAGAACAAAACCGTTAATTAGCCACAACCACTTAACAATAGCAAAATTTGTTGTTATTGCAACGGTTAGATTTATTAGTGCGGATGCAAGCAAACTTATAAATACAACCCACTTAATGTTGTACTTTTTACATAAAAATCCATTTACAACCTGGCCGATACCATATGCAAAAAAGAACATGGTTGGTGCAATACCGGCTTCCGCCTTGGAAACCTGATAAAAATCAATGATTTGAGTAATATTAGCTGAATAGTTAACCTTACCAAGATAAGAAGTTAAATACACAAGCCACGCCAAGAAAATTAAAAGGCCAGCTTTGCTTTTTGTATTATTTGTCTTTGTCATAAAAAGTTTTTCTGACCTTCCTTCATCCATTAAGACAAGTCTGTTTACAGTTTTATATGCTAAAGTCCCAAAAATCTACTACAAGGTTCCCCTTTTTCCTCACTTACTGTTTTATAATAAAGCTGCAGGTATTTTAAAGCGTTAAAATGCTTATCGCCTTTAAACTGATAAATTTGTTTATCTAAATATATATTCATTTTATTTCTACCAAGAACGGTTGCGGCAGAAAGCTCTGAATAAAAAAAGGTATAGTTTTTATCTTTAGTATCAATAACAAAACGGTCGGAATATGCTAAAAGAGCCGCATTTTTATCTAATATAACCTTTTTATCACAATAAACATTATTAATAAAACAAATGTTGTTCTTGAAAATTGCTTTTTCCTTAAACTCATCAAGTTTTAAATTTACTAAATAATCTGTCTGGGCATCGTACCAATCTTTTACATTATCAAAAGGAAAATCAAAATCTATACCCTTTAAAGTTTTATCAGGAAGATAGCGAACTGCTCTCTCACATTTTTTGCATAAAATAATATCCTTTACACTGTGGAATTCTGACAGATTACAATACGGACAATAATAAAATACTCGGTCTAAGAATTCTGCGTTATTTTTACTGTAAAAGTTTGATTTATCTAATCTTTCATCAACGTAAAGTTCTTTATATATAACATCAAAAAGCTCTTCGTTTGTCATATCTGCAAAAGTTTCAGGTTCAATAATCTTAGAACAAAACACCTTCATCTTACCACGTCGAACCTTATCGCTCCAACGAGGTTGTATACCATATCCTCCCTCTATTCTGTAAAGTGCAATAGGCATTTTTAGAGCCTTAGCAAGAGAGGCTACAGAAGGTTTTATATACTCAGTTGTTCCACTGTAAGTACGATTGCCTTCAGGTGCCATTCCAATACTTCCGCCCTCTCTTGAAACACGAAGGCAGTTCTTTACTCCTGTAATATCAGAGGTGGATTTTCTAAAAGGAATAGGAGCAACAAGCCAGGTTATTAACTTGGATATAAGTCCGTTAGAAAACAAATCTTCACTTGCTACAAAATAAACGTGTTTTGGGTATGAAAGCGAAATGAAAAATTGGTCAAACGTAGTTTGATGATTGAACAAAATTAAATGAGGTCTGTTTGCATCACCGTTAAATTTTTCGATTTTAATTCCGTATTTTAATGTCGTATAAATATTAAGGGGCCAATAAAGCAAGTTCCTGACAAATGTATGGCGAGGTTTAACCCATTTCGTTTTTTTCTTGCGCATATTCACTTTCCCCTTTCGTTTTTACATACATATAAATTATACATTTTTTTTATGAAAACCTCAACCTTTTTTTCGACATTTTTGTTTTAAACTATTAAAAAGAGTTCGGCATCACCGAACTCTTTTTTTATAATCTTAATTAATTTTGCACTTTACAATCGCTTCCGTAACGTTGGTCATAACGAGTTCATCGTTTTGATTATAAACTTCTACAGTAACCTCGGCTATGCCGTTTTTTTCATTCCTTTTTTCAAGCCTTGTAATTGTCACTTTTCCTCGCAAAACATCCTCGGCATAAACGGGCTTTAGCCACTCAATTTTAGTAGATTTTCCTACAAGAACCTCTCTTCCAAAAAAATCCACTTCAAGATATTTGACCCACACCGACATAAAAGACATTACTCCCGGAGCAATAAGATCACCAAAGTGAGTATTCTTTGCATATTCTTCATCGGTATGAAGAGGAATACTATCATAACGATGGGCAAAAGCCATCATCTCTTCCTTTTTAATAACGGCAGGAGCTGTTTCAACAGTCATACCTATCTTTAAATCATCAAAATACATAGAATCACCTCTGACAAATAATATCATAATTCGCTACTAAAATCAAACAAATTAACAATTTATATTATTGCCATGTTTCTAATGATTATATGACTTAATACTTTTCAAAGCCCACAAGCATACCGCCTTTTTCTGCATAATAACTGCAAAGTCCTCGACAGGTATGTATTTTAACGTCTGCGTGAGGAAGTTTTTCGTTTATCAATCTCATCAATACTTTTGCTCCCTCTTCATTACAACAATGAGCAATTCGCACCTTACCCTGAAATAGACCTGATAACAACAGATTATCAAGCAAAACGTTTATAGACTTTTCTACCCCACGGCATTTATCAGTAGGCTCAAGGGTACCTTGATCACTTGCCTTTCCAATAATTCGAATTCCTAAAACGCCTGCAATCTTGGCAACCGTTGGAGAGACTCTACCGTTTGCCGCAAAGTTTTTAAGGGACTCCAAGATAAACACAAGACCTGTGTTCTGTTTATACGCCTCTATTTTTTCACAGATTTCTTCAAAAGATAAGTTCTGTTCAATATATTCTTCTAATTTTTCTATAATTAATACAAGTTCAGGTCCTGCAGACAAAGAGTCGATAACGCAAACACGTTTATTACTATTATCTTCATACATCTGCTTAGCAATACAAGCCGCATTATAGCTTCCCGATAGTCCGCTTGTAATAGTTACACAAAAAACCTCGTTTGCATCTCCAAAAGCATTTATCCAATCTGATGGGTTTGGGCACGACGTTTTCGATTTACCTTTATAATTATCAAACCATTTTACCATATCATTAGCATCTAATTTCTCATCATCTACAAATTCCAGTTCATTTGTTATGATTTTTAGAGGTGCTGCTGAAAACGAAATATTATTTAAATTTAAAATATTTGCGGAAGAATCTGCAACAATTTTGATTTTCCTCATAGATGAACCTACCTTTCATTTTAATTCATATGGTATCATTATTATAAGTTTTTGTCCATCTACTAACTATATTCATACTCTCTGTACTGTAGAGTGGGACTCTACTGTGTTTTTTTATCAAAAGTTTGACTTCGAGTCCCTTCCTCCATTCTACAAAAATAAAAAGGAACCAATCCCTTCGGATTGATTCCTTTTTATTTGGCACGCTGAAAGGGACAAATCCGCTTTGCGTCTTATCTGCTTGTCGACCCAATGCTTTGCATTCGGTACCCGACTGCACACCATCCACCTAAAAAACAGTCGCACGGACTGTTTTTCTTAACGGTGTATGCCCTCTCAGGGTTCGAGTCCCTAACATAAAAATTAAAGAGGAACATTACCTTGCGGCAACGTTCCTCTTTAATTGGCACGCTGAAAGGGACTCGAACCCCCGACCCTCTGCTTAGAAGGCAGATGCTCTATCCAGCTGAGCTATCAGCGCAGATTACCATAAAAAAAGCCCTCAGTTACTTTTGAGGGTAATGGAGCGGGTGATGGGAATCGAACCCACGTCTCCAGCTTGGAAGGCTGGCATTCTAGCCGTTGAACAACACCCGCATTTATTACGGCAAGAATTATAATAGCACAATTCTTGCCGTTAGTCAATAGTTTTTTTCTAATTTTGAGAAATTTTTATTTGATCATTTTCTGCGGTGACAAGGATAGTTTTAATGTCTTTATCTGTGTTATCAATAATTAAATCTACTATCCTGTCTTCAACGCTTCTACGGATTCTATTTCTCAGTTCTCTTGCTCCGCTTTTAGCTCCATCGCTCTGGGCCGCAAGAAGCTCACAAGCCTTTTCATCGAAGTTAAGGTTTATTCCCTTTTCCTCTATAACATTTTTCAGGTCGGAAAGCATAAGCGCAGCAATTTTTGTAAGACTTTCCTTGCCAAGAGGTGCAAAAGCAACAATTTCGTCCACTCTTGCAATAAACTCTGGACGTAAGAACTCTTCTAAAGCGGCAACTGCCTTTTCTCTGCTCGTTTCCTTTTCGGTTTTTCCAAATCCCATAAGGTTATCCCTTTTATTGCTTCCTGCATTTGAAGTCATAACTATTATGGTATTTTCAAAATTTACCTTTCTGCCCTGAGCATCGGTCACTACACCGTCATCAAGAATTTGCAACAAAAGGTTCATAACGTCAGGATGTGCCTTTTCAATCTCATCAAAAAGCACTACGGAATATGGTTTTCTTCTAATCTTTTCAGTTAACTGTCCTGCATCATCATATCCCACGTATCCGGGAGGCGCTCCTATAAGCTTTGATACAGAGTGTTTTTCCATAAACTCAGACATATCTAGTCTGATGAGAGTTTCCGGTGTATTGAAAAGCTCAGTTGAAAGAACCTTTACAAGCTCTGTTTTCCCAACGCCTGTCGGTCCTACAAATATAAATGAAGCAGGTCGTCTGTGAGGAGTTGTCTGAACTCTCGAACGTTTAACGGCAGCGGCAACAAGTTTTGCAGCCTCGTCCTGACCGATAATTCTCTCCTTAATTTTCTCCTCTAATTTACTAATCTTCTTTAAATCACTTTCCTCAATTTTTGAGGCAGGAATTCCCGTCCAAAGCTCAATAACCTTAGCCACGTCCATCTCAGAAACTGCATTATTGGAAGCAGGCACATAAAGTTCTTCGGCCCTGTTTTTAAATTTTTCAAGTTCAGATTTAATAAGCGCCTGTTTTTCATAATTAGGATTATCGACATCTGCCTCTAATCTTTCGAGTTCTATCTGATTTTCTTTTATCTTTTTATTAACCGAGTAAAGTTCATCTACCGCACTATTTTCAAGACTTGCACAAGCACAAGCCTCATCCAAAAGGTCAATAGCCTTATCAGGTAAAAATCTATCGCTAACATATCTCTCAGAGAGTGTTACGATTTTTCTAATAAGCTCGTCGCTTACCGTAACGTTATGATATCCCTCATAATATCCCTTTACACCTGATAGAATCTGAACTGAGTCTTCGATTGAGTTTTCCTCAATAATAACAGGTTGGAAACGACGTTCAAGGGCTGTATCCTTTTCAATATATTTTCTATATTCCTTAAAGGTTGTAGCGCCAATAACCTGAATTTCACCACGAGACAGTGCCGGTTTTAAGATATTTGCCGCATTCATTGAGCCCTCGGCAGAATCGCCTGCTCCCACAAGGTTATGAATTTCATCGATAAAAAGAATTATATTTCCATCCTTTTTAATCTCTTCAACAAGACCTTTTACTCGACTTTCAAACTGTCCTCTGAACTGAGTTCCTGCAACAAGTCCTGTTAAGTCTAAAAGCATTATCTGCTTATCGTTAAGCCTTGCAGGTGCTCTTCCTTCTGCAATTTTTAAAGCCAAGCCCTCCGCAATTGCGGTTTTACCAACACCGGGCTCGCCAATAAGGCAAGGATTGTTCTTGGTGCGGCGACTAAGAATCTGAATAGTACGATATAGCTCGTTTTCTCTACCGATTATTACGTCAAGTTTGCCATCTTTAGCTCTTTGGGTCAAATTTGTGCAATACTGGTCTATATATTTTCTGCGCTTTACATTTTCTGCTTTTTTTCCGTTCTTTTCCTTGGTATCAGTTTTTTCTTCAGCGTCTTTTTTAGGCGACATATCCCCGAAAAGATTATTTAAAAACGGAAAAGCAGGAGCAGTACCAAGGTCGAAGTCCTCCTCAGGATTATCTCCCATGATTTCCATAAACTGTTCGCTCATTTGCTCAATATCATCATCAGTAATATTCATTTTGCTGAGCATATCGTTAATGGGTTTTACACCCATATCCTTTGCACAAACAATACAAAGTCCCTTAGGCTCGCCGTTTTGCTGTGCGGGGTCAGAAATAAAGACAACGGCAGGCCTTTTTTGACACTTTGAGCATAATCTCATCATTTAGTATTTTCTCCTTTAACTTGTCCGAAAAACATTCTAAAATATCCTGTTACCGAAATGCTCATACATACAACAGAAGCAACTATAAGCATATAAAGAACGAAAGCAGGTACAGTATAAATGTCCATAACTATAGCATAAAACATCGTTATAAAAATTATTACGGTTGATAGCTTGCCCCACCATTTTGAAGAGATAGGCTTTGTTCCACTTGCAAAAAGGTGAATTGCGACAAACATTGTCAGAAGTTCTTTAACAAAAAGCACTATAAAGGCAGGAATTATTGCTGTATGCTTAATGGCAAGACACAAAAGCGCCACGACCTGAGTAAGCTTGTCTGCAATAGGGTCAATTACCTTTCCAAGGTCTGAAATCATATTAAATCTTCTTGCAATAAAGCCATCTACCACGTCACTGAAGCCGCTTAACACTATTATAAATATTGCCCAAAAAAGATGGTTTTCTATGCTTTCTTTAAAATAAAAGAAAACAAAAACAGGAATCAATATTAAGCGAAAAATAGAAATTATGTTTGGAATAGTAAAAATTTTTCTCATAATCTGTTTTTTATCCTTTTATGTACTAAAATTTAAATGGAATTAAATTAAGTATAAACTTGAAAACGGTGGTGTTTTCAATGATTTCGTTAGTTATAAAGAAATTATCCTTGGAAACATTGGTTAGTAGCGAAACAATTATGCAAAACAAAATTGCATAAATAGCACCTTTCGCAGCACCCAAAACTCCGCCAAGAGCTGCATTAGCACCACCAAATAAAGATTTTTTGAAAAGTTTATTTATTATTCTTGCAAGTAATTTAACAACAAATAATAGAATCAAGAACAAGACTGCGGTTGCTATGTACTTTATTACTGTTGTTACTATAGGAGCTAAGATCTCTTGCGAAATATTTTGAGCTATTGCCGCACTGTCTGTTCCGCTTACAAGCTTGTTTGAAACTGTGTCCTTTGTAACACCAGATTTCTCAGCCGCATTTGAAACAAATTTAGGAAGTTTTTCCCAAATAGTATCGGTTATTGCAGCAGATGTGCCACTCGTAGCCTCATCAATAGTAGTAACTACCTTTTTTTCAATTGTAGGGCTTACCACTTTATCATAAACAAAATCTGCAACCGGAGAGGAAATATTTATGGCAATCATAATAGCCAATACAAAACCTACCGTTTCTAATAACGCACGGACAAAACCACGTTTTGCAGATAAGAACGCACAAATTAACACAATTGCAACAACGACAACATCTAAAATTATATTCATTATTTTTCCTCCATTTGTTCGTAAAGATACTTATCAATTAAATTATTGCTGATTCCCACAACCGATTTATCAGAAAGAGCAATAATATTTTTAACATCAAAACTGCACTGAGCCTTGCTCAATAATTTGCCTGACATATCGGTAATAACCACTCCTGAGTCGGTCAAAAGATGCAGCCGTCTATTTTTCATAGAAACATCTGAAATAGTACCATTCACCTCAAAGTTTGCAACAAGCGAACCACCAAGGGTATAAACGAAAATATTAGATTCACTTTTGTTTGCATCAAGTGTATTTACAGTTATAACATGATTTCCAATTCTTTTGGCGATGTTTAAAGAGTAATCGGACGAATTCTCTTTTTTCTTTCCACTTAAAACATTGATAAATTCAATTCTTTTTTCAAAAACTGCATATATATTATTTCCGCCTGAATTATTTAGATTATAAATAATTTCGCCGTTAAATTCAAAGGTTTTGACAGGATTTGCAGAATTAAACTTTAGAATATAAATCTTAGAGACAAAGGCTCCTCCACTCACTTTTACCGTAGCTACTGCAAGGCGTTTCCCACTATCATTAAGACATACTGAGGTAACCGTTTCATCTGTACTAAACCATTCATAAAGCTTCTTATCGTTTTTGTTGTAGACAGTAACTTTAGATTCGTAGCCTTCCGTTTTTGTAGCTATGGCTATCGCTCCGCTTTTAGATATGTTAGCAGTTAAAATACTATTATCTAAATTATAAGTGTGACGTAGTCCGTTAAAAGTATGGACCTTTAAAACCTTTTCGCCCTGGCTATAAACCAAGAATCTTGTATCCCCTGTTTTTAAGACCGGTCTTGAGAAACCATGTTGAACTGAAAATATGTTTCTGCCTCCGTTATTATAGGCTTCTAGGTTATTTTCTGATAATACATAATAGTAATTTGATTTCTGCACAGTGTTTAATGTCTCGCCGCCTGTGATGGAAATCTCATATCCCCTTCCGCTCCCAATTCTTGCATAGCAGTGGGTCAAATATTCTACAAGCCCCACAGGGTGCAGAGTGCACACTATTAAATATATGCACAATAAAACTATTATTACGATTACAGAAAAGGCGTTTTTTTTGATTTTTTCGAGCTTCTTACCCTTGATTATATTAAATTCAGGAATACTAAACCCAACTGGTCTTTTTGGCTTTTGAACCTTTTGAGTTGCTTTTTTTGTTTGTTTTTTTGTTGCAGGCTTCGCCCTGCCCATTTTAATATCCTGAGGTGCAGAATGGGTTTTTTTAACAGATTTAGGTTTTACCTTGTGTTTAATTTGCTTCTTTTTGTAATCTGCCATTGTAAAAGTCCTTTAATAAAATACTTTGTTCAAATATAATCCGTGAGGAGCAACGGTTATCCCTGCTCTGTTTCTTTCCTTAGATTTTAAAATTTCTTTAGTGTCATAAGGATTAATTATGCCATCGGAAACAGCAATTGCTGTACCTGTTATGATTCTTACCATATTATACAAAAAGCCATCTGCGGTTACAGAAAGAATAACCTCGTCGCCATCCTTATAAACAAAACATTCCTTGATTGTTCTGACTGTATCCGTTACGGTTCTTCCCGAAGAAGAAAAACCATAAAAATCGTGTGTTCCACAAATTTCTTTGCAAAACTCATTCATTTTATCTATATTGAGAGGTCTTGCTATATGCAAGGCTCTATCAGAAATAAATGGATTTTTAAGCTCTTTATTATAAATTTTGTAAATGTAATTTTTGCCCTTTGCGTTATATCGCACGTGAAAATCGCTATCCACATATTTAGCATCCAACACTGATATATCCTGGGGTAAAAGAGCATTAAGACCTAAAACAATACCTCTTTCGTTAATTTCTTGGTCGGTATCATAGTGACAATAAAATTCGTTGGCGTGAACACCTGCATCAGTGCGGCTACAGCCTGTAAGGTCAGGTCTTTTTTTATACATTTTCTCCAAGGCGTTTTGCATGGTTTCTTGGATAGTTATTCCGTTAGGTTGAACCTGCCAACCGTGATAAGCGGTACCTAAATATGAAATTTTCAGTACAACTCTTTTCATTTTACACCTACTAAAACAAGTTATTTGCTACAATTATAAAACCTAATACAACAACGCAAAGCAGTACCGATATATAGTCTTTAAGAGCCATTTTAAGTCTCTTCATTCGAATTCTTCCCTTGCCGCCGTTATAACAACGACACTCCATTGCCTCAGCAAGTTCATAAGCACGTCTTACAGAAGAAATAAGAAGAGGTATGAGAATGGGCAGAAGCGCTTTTACCTTCTGAACAATACCGCCAGATTCTAAATCTGCACCTCTCGCCTTTTGGGCACTCATTATTTTATCAGTTTCTTCAATAAGAGTAGGAATAAATCTTAAAGCTATGGTCATCATCATAGACATTGTATGAACAGCCTGTCCAAGACCTATAAATTTAAGAGGTTTTAGAAGTCTTTCTATTCCGTCTGTTAGGTCGTTAGGTGTTGTTGTGTAGGTTAGCACCGAGCTTATAAGAATCAAAATAAGCACTCTTGCTGCCATAAAGATTGCTTTTGTTATACCGTCAGACCAGATGGTGATTTTCCAAAAGCTTAAAAGCACTACACCGGTTTTAATATAGAAAACATTTAAAATTGCGGTAAAGATAATTATTGGAATTATAACCTTTATGCTTTTAAAATATAGCTTTATTGGTATCTTTGTAAAGAATAATACCACCAATGTAAATAGTGCGATAATACCTAATGATACAAAATTTTTGCATATAAAAATGGTAACTATCTGCAAAACGAGTAAAACCAGTTTTACCCTTGCATCTAATTTATGAACAACTGAATTTGAGGGAAAATACTGTCCGAAAGTTATATCTTTAAGCATTTTCTTTTCCCCCCTTAACTAAAAGTTTGAGAAGAGAGTTAACTGCCTCATCTACAGTTAGCACATTTGCATCAAGCTTTTTATATTTAGCTTTTAGTTCAAGCATAACATTTGTAATCAAAGGAACGTTAAGTCCCATTTTTTTCAAATCGTCGAGGTTAGAAAAAACCTCTCTTGTGGTGCCGAAATGAGCCACCTCGCCGCCATTCATAACAAGAACCTTATCGCAAACTGCTGCAATATCTTCCATACTGTGTGAAACGATAACAACTGTGGCGTTATGCTCTTTACGATAGTCGTATATTGCTTTGAAAATGGTTTCTCTGCCCTTAGGGTCAAGTCCTGCTGTTGGCTCATCAAATACAATGATTTCAGGTTCCATCGCCATTACGCCTGCAATAGCAACCCTTCGCTTTTGTCCACCCGATAAATCAAAAGGCGATTTTTCCAATAGCTCATCTTTAATTTTCATTAGTTTTGCCGCATTTAAAACGCTACCGGTAATTTGTTCATCGGTCATTCCGATATTTTTAGGACCAAAAGCAATATCCTTAAAAACAGTTTCTTCAAAAAGCTGATATTCCGGATATTGGAAAACAAGGCCAACCTTCGACCTTACCTTTTTAATTTCCTTTGGGTTTTCCCAAATATCTTTTGAGTCAATTAAAACCTTGCCTGAGGTTGCTTTCATAAGACCATTCAGGTGAGAAACTAATGTAGATTTTCCTGAACCTGTATGACCTATTATACCAAGTATTTCGCCTTTTTCCAATGAAAAAGACACGTTTTTAATTGCAGTTTTACTGTACGGAGTGCCTTCGCCGAATATATGGGTAAGGCCTTCTACCTTCAAAAATGACAACTAAATTTCCTCCAAATCAAGAAGTTTAGATACTTCTTTTACACACTCATCTGCAGATATGATTCCCCCGCTAACCGAAAAGCCTTTTTCTTTAAGTTTACTTAACAAATCGGTTGTCTGAGGTAAATCAAGACCAGCTTCTTTAATTACATCAGTCTGAGCGAAAACCTGGCAAGGTTTGCCGTCTGCTGTAACTTTACCATCGTTCATTACAATAACTCTATGAGCATTTTCTGCCTCTTCCATAAAGTGTGTTATTAAAATTATTGTAATGTTTTTTTCTTTATTGAGCTTTAGTATTGTATTTAATACCTCTTTTCGACCTCGTGGGTCAAGCATAGCGGTAGGCTCATCAAGTACAATACATTCCGGTTCCATTGCGATAATACCTGCAATGGCTACTCTTTGTTTTTGTCCGCCTGAAAGCTTGTGGGTTGGTTTATCTCTGAATTCATACATTTCTGTAGCTTTCAGGGCGTTGTCGACTCTTTCTCGTGATTCTTCGGGAGAAAGGCCTAAGTTTTCAGGACCAAAAGCTACATCTTCCTCAACTATTGACGAAACAATCTGATTATCGGGATTCTGAAAAACAAGTCCAACCGTTCTTTTAATATCGATTTCTTTTTCTTCGTCCATGGTGCTCATACCGTTTACAAGCACTTCTCCTGACTTCGCCTTAATAAGGCCATTTGTCAGTTTTGCCAATGTTGATTTGCCCGAACCGTTATGACCTAAAATTACATTAAAGGTTCCTCGTTCGATTTCCAAAGAAAAATTTTCTAAAACCTTACTTGTATTTTCTTCGCTTTCATACTCGAAGGTTACGTTATTAAATTTAATTATACTATCCATTAATTTTCACTGCCAATCCATACGGTTGTGTTACCGCAGGGTAATATAATATCTCTACAGGTCACTTTAAGTCCAATTTCTTCTGTATAAACCTCTCCGTTTCTGCAAACAGGAATAAGGTTTTTAACCATATAGTTTAAAATTGTGGGAGAAAGCCCCCCTGTATATGAATTAAGGAAGAAAAATAGCGCATCATCAGAAAGAAGCTTTCCGACATCACTTAAGAGTTCTCCAATTTGTTGTTCAAGCTTCCATACCTCTCCGCCGGGGCCTCTTCCGTAGGAAGGCGGGTCCATAATTACCGCATCGTATTTTTTGCCTCTGCGAATCTCCCTTTTAACAAACTTTAAGCAATCATCTACAAGCCATCGTACAGGTCTATCTGAAAGTCCGCTAACCGCAGCATTTTCCTTTGCCCACTGTACCATTCCCTTTGATGCATCAACGTGGGTAACCGAAGCACCTGCCGCCGCACACGCAATGGTCGCACCGCCTGTATATGCAAAAAGGTTAAGCACAGATATAGGTCGGTTAGCTTTTCTTATTAGCTTGTCTGCAAGTTGCCAATTAACCGCTTGTTCAGGAAAAAGACCTGTATGCTTAAAGCCCATTGGCTTGAGTCTGAAGGTTAAATCGTTAAAGCCAATTTGCCATACGTCCGGTACCTTTTTAAGCGGTTCCCAATATCCACCGCCGCTACTTGAACGGTGATAAATGGCGTGAGCGTTATCCCAAGCGGGATTAGTTTTTTTATGACTCCACATAATTTGTGGGTCAGGTCTGATAAGAATTACATCTCCCCAGCGCTCAAGTCTCTGACCGTCGCTAGTATCTATAAGCTCATAATCTTTAAAATCGTTAGTATATCTCATTTATAATTCCTTAAAATGTAATTTGTCCATTGTCTGATGCAGGTTTTATTCCTAAATGTTCGTAAGCCGCTTTCGTTACACATCGACCTCTGCCTGTTCTAGTTAAAAAACCGATTTGCATAAGGTATGGCTCGTAAACATCTTCGATGGTTATACTTTCCTCACCTACTGCGGCCGCAAGAGTGTCAAGACCAACAGGACCTCCACCATAATTATTGATAATGGTCTTAAGCATTCTGCGGTCAAAATCATCAAGACCCAATTCGTCAATCTCAAAACGTTCAAGGGCAACACGTGCAACCTCTTCGGTAATAACTCCGTCAAACTGAATCTGACAAATATCACGAACTCTTTTTAAAAGCCTGTTTGCAATACGAGGTGTTCCTCTTGACCTTGAAGCAATTTCTAACGCACCATCGTGTTCAATTTCGATTCCTAAAATACCGGCAGAACGCTCGACAATTTTCGCAAGTTCTTCGGGGGTGTAAAGTTCAAGTCTTAAAAGAACACCGAAACGGTCACGAAGAGGAGCTGTAAGTTGTCCTGAACGAGTAGTTGCACCTACTAAAGTGAAATGCGGCACATCCAGGCGAATTGAACGAGCCGATGGGCCTTTACCAATGATTATATCAAGAGAAAAGTCCTCCATAACAGGATAAAGAACCTCTTCAACTGTTCTTGGCAGACGATGAATTTCGTCTATAAAGAGGACGTCACCCTCAGAAAGATTTGTAAGAATTGCAACTAAATCTCCCTGCTTTTCGATGGCAGGTCCTGAGGTAACCCTAATGTTAACACCCATTTCCCTTGCAATAATGTTGGAAAGGGTTGTTTTACCAAGGCCTGGAGGGCCGTAAAGTAAAACATGGTCTAAGGACTCGTGTCTTGCAAGAGCTGCCTTAATATAAATCTCTAAATTTTCCTTCGCTTTTTCCTGACCGATATAATCCTGAAGGGTTTTCGGTCTTAGAGAATTCTCCATATCATCTGCGTTTGCAGAATATTCCGGAGCAACTATGCGACTGTCAAATTCCATTTCCTCCATAAATTACACCTGCCTTGATAAATTTTTGAGTCCACCCTTAATAAGCTCATCTGTGGGTAGTGTTGGGTCAAGCTTTGATACGGCAAGAGATGCCTCGCTTTGAGAAAACCCTAAAGAAACAAGGGCGGCAACCGCCTCTGAAGATGCGGTTGATTTGCCTATATTTTCTACTGCTATTGTATCACTTGAAAGGCTTATTGGACCTTTAGAAAGCTTGTCCTTTAGTTCTAAAACAATTCTTTGAGCAAGTTTTGCGCCGACGCCTGTAGACTTGGTTAATGCCTTAGAGTCTCCTGAAGCGATAAAAAAGGTTATTTTATCAGGAGTATAGTCAGATAGCATTGCTATACCGATTTTTGCTCCAACGCCACTTACCGAGGTTAAGAGTTTAAAGCATTCAAGCTCTTCAACCGTTGCGAAGCCATAAAGGTCTAACGCATCCTCCCTGACCGATAGGTAGGTATTCAAGAAAACTTCGTTTCCAACCTTAGGTAGAGTCGAAAGGGTGTTGAGACTTGAATAGCACTTAAAGCCCACTCCTCCACATTCAACAACGGCAACCTGAGAATCTGAGTAAATAAGTTTTCCTCTAACCGATGAAATCACTATATCCTACCTCCTGAATTTAATGTGCCAAGCAACGAGCCTGCACTATGTGCGTGGCATATTGCTATAGCCAAAGCATCTGCGGTATCGTCAGGTTTAGGAACCTTTTGAAGTCCTAAAAGATTTTTAGTCATTTCCATAACCTGTTTCTTATCGGCTCTGCCATATCCTGTAACCGAAGATTTAACCTGCAAGGGCGTATATTCGAAAATTGGTACATTGTATTTTTTTGCAGCAAGCAGAATTACTCCTCTTGCCTGTGCTACATCTATTGCGGTGGTGGTGTTTGTATTAAAGAAAAGCTTTTCTATCGACATTGCATCAGGACGGCATCTTTCGATAATATTGCAGAGTCCTTCAAAAATTTCAGAAAGTCTGTCAGAAAAAAGATCTCCTGCTTTTGTTGTGACAGCACCATATTCCGCTATCGAAAAACGGTTGCTGTTGTAATTTAATACTCCATAGCCTACTATTGCATATCCAGGGTCTATGCCGAGAACCACCATTAGACAATATCTCCCCATATTTACATATTTAATTTATTATATCATAAGAGTATGTTTTCGGCAACATTTTTATTGATTTTTTACGCCTAAAACCACCTGAAATTTTGCAAAACCTTGTAAAACTACAAAAAGCGAGGAAAAATGAGAAAAAAAGAGAAAAAACGAGTATTTGAGAGTTTCAAAAGTGTTTGTTCAACTTTAATCTGCAAAATTCGTAATTTTTTCTAAAAATACTTGACATTTCGGTAATATAGTAATATATTTAATTTGATTGTTATTTTTAAATTGGGGGTTTAGTTTTTTAATGAAAAATGAAAACATTATCGAACTGAAAAACATTTCAATTTCTTTTGGTGAACAAACTGTCCTTGACAGTCTTAATTTATACATTCGTGATGGAGAATTTGTGACCCTTCTAGGCCCTTCAGGTTGCGGCAAAACCACAACTCTTCGTATTATCGGCGGTTTTGAAGAGCCAGATAGCGGCGACGTTTTATTTAACGGCTCCAGAATCAACAATGTCCCTTCATACAAGCGTCAGGTTAATACCATTTTCCAAAGATATGCTCTCTTCCCCCATCTCAACGTTTACGAGAATATTGCTTTTGGCATGAGAGTTAAAAAGATGAAGGAAAAGGATATTAAGGAGAAGGTTAACGAGATGCTAAAACTCGTTAATCTCGAGGGACTTCAAAAGCGTAAAATCGACACTCTTTCAGGCGGTCAACAACAAAGAGTTGCTATTGCACGTGCTCTTGCTAACGAGCCTAAGGTTTTGCTTTTAGACGAGCCTCTTGCCGCTTTGGACTTAAAGCTTAGAAAGGATATGCAAAACGAGCTTAAGAAAATCCAGAAATCTCTTGGCATTACCTTTATATTCGTTACCCACGACCAAGAAGAAGCTCTTACTATGTCGGATACTGTCGTTGTTATGGACGCAGGCAAAATACAGCAAATCGGCACCCCAAAGGATATTTATAACGAGCCTAAAAATGCATTTGTTGCAGATTTTATTGGTGAATCCAACATTCTTGATGGTGTTATGAAAGAGGACTTTGTAGCGGAATTTTCAGGAGCTACATTCAAATGTCTTGACAGTGGCTTTAACAAAAACGAAGCCGTTGACGTTGTAGTTCGCCCTGAGGACGTTGACATTGTATCTGAAGATAAAGGTATGCTTAAAGGCGTTGTAACCTCGGTTACATTCCTTGGCGTACATTATGAAATTATTGTAGACATCGGCGGCTTTAAATGGATGATTCAAACAACCGACGAAGCTTTCGAGGGTGATACTGTAGGTCTTTACATTGAGCCTGATGCTATACACATAATGAAAAAGTCGGAATATTCAGGTCTTTACGGCGATTATAGTAGTTATAGTGAAGAACACGACCGTTTATCTGACACAGAACCTATAGAGGAGGAAAAGAATGAAGAAAGCTTCAATTGGTAATCCGTTTATTTCCTCTCCTTACGTAGTTTGGTCGGCGATTTTCATTATCGTACCGCTTCTGATGGTTGCCTACTACTCTTTTACAGATGCTAACGGCAATTTTACTTTTAGCAATATTGCAGCACTCGCAAACTATAAGGAAATCTTCCTAACATCTATTGGATATGCGGCTGTTGCGACACTTATTTCTTTGCTCATCGCCTACCCTCTCGCCTATTTTATGACAAAGACCAAGCTTTCAACACAAGGAACACTTATGATGCTTGTAATGCTGCCTATGTGGATGAATTTCCTTATTCGTACTTATTCCTGGATTACTATACTTGCTAATACAGGACTCATTAACACTTTTTTAGGTAAGTTAGGCATTGGGCCTTTACAACTTATTAACACTCCCGCTGCAGTTATTCTTGGTATGATATATAATTATCTTCCATATATGATATTACCAATCTATTCGGTTATGTCAAAACTTGATAACTCGCTACTTGAAGCCGCAGGAGATTTAGGTTCAAACGCATTAAGCAAACTTAGCCGTGTTATATTACCCCTTAGTATGCCGGGTGTTATTTCGGGAATTACTATGGTTTTTGTTCCTAGTGTAAGCACATTCTACATCTCTCAAAAACTTGGCGGCGGCAAAAATATGCTCATAGGTGACGTTATTGAAATGCAGTTCCAGTCTTCCTACAACTACAATTTAGGTGCTGCTTTATCCCTTGTTCTTATGGTGCTTATTCTTATTTGCGTTGCCGTTATGAACAGGTTTGCAGATGATGACGGAGGTGTGATTATATGAAAACCTTGTCAAGACTCTATATTGCTCTAATACTTATTTTTCTATACGCACCTTTAGCGGTAATGGTAATTTTCTCATTTAACGCTTCAAACAGCACATCACTTTTTGCAGGATTTTCTTTAAGGTGGTATGCAGAGCTTTTTGAGAGCGAGGCCACCCTGTCTGCTCTAAAAAATACCTTTATTTTAGCTGTTCTTTCCTCTGTAATTGCCACTGTTTTAGGCACTGTTGCCGCTGTTGGCATATTAGGTTATAAACGAAAGTGGACAAAATCGGCAGTTATGTCGGCCACAAATATCCCTATGATGAATCCGGATATTGTAACAGGTGTTTCTATGATGCTTTTATTTGTTTTTATAGGAAAATTTCTTTCTTTAAAAACATCTTTAGGTTTTACTACCGTTTTAATCGCTCATATTACCTTTAACCTACCTTACGTTATTTTATCGGTTATGCCAAAGCTCAGACAAATGGATTTTCATCTTCCTGAAGCCGCAGCAGACCTTGGTTGTACACCTTTTAAGGCGTTTTTTAAGGTAGTACTGCCTAATATTTCATCAGGTATCGTAACAGGGTTTATTATGGCTTTTACTCTTTCACTTGACGATTTCGTAATAAGCTATTTTACAACCGGCCCTGATTTCCAAACACTTCCAATTTTAATTTATACTATGACTAAAAAGAGGGTTACTCCTGATATGTACGCTCTTTCAAGTCTTATCTTCCTGAGCGTTTTAGTTTTACTTATACTATTTAACGTCTCTCAATCAAAATCAAACAAAAGGAGTCACAAAAACTAATGAAAAAAATTGTTGCTTTATTTCTTACTGTTTGTCTTGTTTTATCCCTTTCGACAATGCTTTCAGGTTGTGGTTACGAATATAAAGAATTAAACCTCAAAGGCAATTATGACGTCCCCCACCTTAAAGGAACTACCCTCAATTTCTATAATTGGGGCGAGTATATGTCTGATGGTAGCGAAGGCTCTATGAACGTTGTTAAGGAGTTTGAAAAGCTTACGGGAATTAAGGTTAACAATTCTTACTTTGACAGTAATGAGACCATGTACGCTCAAATCAAGGGCGAGGGCGTTGCTTATGACCTTATTATCCCCTCTGATTATATGATTGAACGTCTTAAAAACGAAGATTTACTCCAACCTCTTGATTACTCTAAAATCACTAACTATGATTTAATCGACAGTAAATACAAAGACCTGTTTTTCGACCCTGAAAACAAATTCTCTGTACCTTATAATGTTGGTATGGTAGGTCTTATTTATAATTCAACTATGGTGGATGAAAGGCCTGACAGTTGGAACATTATGTGGGACAAAAAATATGAGGGCAATATACTAACATTTAATAACCCAAGAGATGCTTTTTCCCTTGCTCAGATAGTTTTGGGCCAAGACCTTAATACTAAAACTAAAGAAGATTGGGATGCCACCGCAAACAAGTTAATTGAGCAAAAACCTCTGATTCAGTCCTACGTTATGGACGAAGTATTTAATAAGATGGAAATGGGAGAGGCAGCCATTGCCCCTTACTATGCCGGTGACTTCTTGACTATGAAGGAAAACAACCCCGACCTGGAGTTTGTTTATCCAAAAGAGGGCGTTAACATTTTCGTTGACTCTATGTGTATTCCTAAAAATGCACAAAACGTCGAGGCTGCTAACCTCTTTATCAATTTTCTTTTAGAGCCTGACGTTGCTCTTTCTAATGCAGAATATATTTGCTACGCCTCCCCTAACACTTCTGTAATCAATAATGAAAATTACAGCCTAAAAGATGAAAAAATTCTATATCCCGATGAAGAGGATATGCCAATCACTCAGTATTTCCACGATATGGACAGTCAGACACGTGCTTATTATGATGAACTTTGGCAAAAGGTAAAATTACATTAACAAAAAAACCTACTTAGCTGTTGCTAAGTAGGTTTTTAATTATTGTAGTTTTTCGGCTAATCTGCGAGCTACCTTATAAATGTCTCCGCCGCCCATTGTTATTACTATGTCTCCCTTTTGTGCGGTTTTTAGTATTTGCTCTACCGCTTCATCAAAATCTTGAACTGTAGCGCAACTTTTAAGGCCTTTTGCTAAATCATTTGAGCTTATGCCATAGGTATTAACCTCTCGAGAACCCATTATGGGGGTCAGTATTACCTCATCGGCAACACTTAAAGCATCTATAAACTCATCCTTTAGATTAGCAGTTCTTGAAAATGTAAAGGGTTGGAATACGGCGACAACCCTCTTATAATTAAGGTCTTTTGCCGCTTGTAAAGTTGCCTTAATTTCGGTGGGATGATGTGCGTAATCATCGGCGAGAACAAAGTTTTCAAATTCCCCTATAAACTCAAATCGCCTACCTGCGCCTTTAAACTCCTCGATGGCCGATTTAATACCTTTTGGTTCAACACCAAGGTAGTGACAAACAGCAAAGGCTGCCAAAGCGTTTAAAACGTTATGTCTTCCAGGTACCTTTAAATCAAGGTTTATTAAAAACTCTTCATTTTTGTAAACATCGAAAGTAAAACCATATTTAGAGGGCTTCGAGTTTTTAGAATAATAAGTGTTTTTTTGACTAAGACCAAAGGTGATTTTCTCGGCAGAAACATCCTCTGCTGCAGATAAACTAAGTGGGTCATCTCCATTTAAAAAGCAAATCTTTGACATTGAAATAAACCTTTTAAAAGAGTCTACCAAATTTTCCATCGTTTTAAAGAAATCAAGATGGTCATTATCAATATTAAGTAAAACGCTAATGTCAGGAGAAAGCTCTAAGAAGGTATTTACAAACTCGCAAGACTCGCAAACTAATATATCACTTTTTCCGCAAAGTCCGTTAGAATTGATAACCGGAAGCTTACCTCCTATAACTGCAGAAGGCTCCATCTTGTTTAAATACAAAATTTGTGTTATCATAGAAGAAACAGTAGTTTTACCATGTGTTCCGCAGACACCTATAACATTATCATAATGTCGGGTAATTGCGCCCAAAAGAAGAGAGCGTTCCATAGTAGGAATTCCCTTTTCCTTTGCAGCTACCCTTTCAGGATTGTCTTCAGAAATAGCGGCAGAATATACTACAAGCTCTGCACCATCAACATTCTCAGGATTGTGGCCCATATAGACCTTAATTCCAAGATTTCTGATTCGATTCAGGGTATCTCCCTCGTTATTATCTGAGCCTGAAAGAATATATCCCTTAGTATGCAGTATTTCGGCAAGAGGACACATTCCCGAGCCCCCAATACCTATCATATGAATTCTTTTAATTCCAACAAGCAATTTATCTGTACTGCGAAGTTCTTTCATAGCACTACCTTCTTTTATATATCTTATATTTAATATTATACCTATTTTTTGAAAAAAATAAACCATAAAATTTATTTGGAGGAAAAATATGGCAGAAAAGTTCCCAATTTACGCCATAAACTGTATAAAAACTATTGAAAGCCACGGCTTTGAGGCGTGGTTTGTTGGTGGTTGTGTCAGGGATATGCTACTAAATAGACCTTTTTACGACATTGATATTGCCACCAATGCATTACCGGAAGATATTATTAAAATGTTTGACCACACCATACCTACCGGCATTAAGCACGGTACTGTAACGGTTGTTTTAGATGATAATAACATTGAGATTACCACCTATAGAAGCGATGGTTTATATAACGACAATAGACACCCTGAAAACGTGAAATTTGAAACTAATATTAAAAATGACCTATCCCGAAGAGATTTTACCGTTAACGCCTTAGCATATCATTATAGCGGAAAACTTATTGACCTTTTTGGAGGTATGAATGACCTTAAAAACATGGTTATTAAATGCGTTGGTATGCCTGAAGAACGGTTTAAAGAAGATGCTCTTAGAATTTTAAGATGCTACAGATTTGCCTCCACCTTAGGTTTTAGCATACACGAAGCCACTGAAAAAGCCGCTATAGGACTTGGCGAATTAGTTAGAAATGTCAGCGGAGAACGAATTTTAGTTGAACTCAAAAAGCTCACTTTTGGCAAAAGCTTTGACGCTTTTGCCAAGTTTGTTAACAAAGGGCTATTGGAATTTTGCGGAATTGGAAAACTTAAAAATAATATTGATACACTCTTATCTAGTAATACTTCGTATCGTTTGCCTGTTTTTTTAATGTTAACAGAATTTGATATACAAAAGTTTAAAGATATTCTAAAACCGGACAATGCTCTCTTGTCAAGCATTAAGGCATTAAAAGAAATGGCTATAAACGAAATTCCCCAAAATAAAAGGGACATTAAACTTTTACTTTATAAATATTCTAAAGAAAACGTTATAATTTATTTTGAATATTTAAAGGTGCTTGGTATTAATACGAATAATATTTTCTGTCTGCTGGAAGAGATTGAGGCGAAAAATGAACCCTACTTGCTTAATCATTTGAACGTTAATGGAAACGACCTTATAAAACTCGGCTTTTCCGGCAAGGAACTGGGCAGAAAACTTAATGAGCTTTGTCTTCTCGTTATTGAATATCCCGAAAAAAACAACAAGTCAGACCTATTAAAATTTAATCACTAAACCTGCCTAGCGTCATAGAATGTAATGTAAACATTTTATGACGCTTTTTAGGTGACAATATGAAAATAGCAATTTTAGGCAGTTCCTTAAGATTTGATATTCTAAGTAGTGAGCTTACATCCTTAGGTTACGAGGTTACTACTTATAGTAGAGCAGATGAAATTCCTCAAATTTTAGAGCAGGATGTTATCGTGCTACCTATCCCTACAAAATCAAAAGAAGGTTTTTTAAATCTTGGTGGGGATAACAAAATAACCCCAGAAGCATTACTCGGTCGCACTAAGGCCGAAACCTTAATTATTTCCTGTAATTATAGTGATAATAGGAGAAAAACTGTTGATATAAACAAGGATGAATATTTTGCTTTTTTGAATGCCGTTCCTACTGCAGAGGGAGCAATAAGCATTGCCCTTAAAGAAAAAGGAATGACAATGTTCTCAAGAAGTTGCCTTATTGTTGGCTTTGGTAGAATCGGAAAAATCTTAGCTCATCGACTTGACGGACTTAAAGCCAACATCACAGTTGCCGCAAGAAATCCAAAGGATTTAGCCTTAATTAAAGCCTTAGGTCTTAAAGGTATAAATATATTTAGTTTAGAAGAATCCATAAACGAATATGACATAATTTTTCAAACCGTTCCCTCCCCCATTTTAACAGAGAATGTGTTGTCCAAGGTAGATAACGGCACTCCTATTATTGAGCTCTCATCAGCGATGGCAGGTACTGACCTTGCTAAAGCAAAAGAGCTTGGCTTAAAGGTAATAAACGCCGGTGGACTGCCTGAAAAATGTGCTCCTCAGACTGCAGGAATGATTCTATTTGACAGTGTCATCAGAATTATAAAGGAGAATCATTATGCAAATAACTAAAGTCGGTTTTGCTATGTGCGGCTCGTTCTGCACGATTGTCGAAGCGGTTGAACAGTTAAAGCTTTTAAAAGAAAAAGGCTTTGACATTCAGCCCATATTCTCTCAAATTGTCTCTAACACAGACACAAGATTTATAAAAGCAGAGGACCTGAAAAATCAAGTTTATGAAATATGCAAGAAAGATATAATATCTACTATACCTGCTGCAGAACCAATAGGTCCTAAAAACCTTTTAGATATATTAATTGTTTGCCCATGTACCGGAAACACCCTTTCAAAAATTGCCTTAGGTATTACCGATACCCCTGTTACTATGGCGGTTAAGGCTCATCTCAGAAACAACAAGCCTGTTGTGTTGGCTATAGCAACAAACGATGCTTTAGGTGCCTCTGCGCAAAATATAGGAAGACTCCTGAACACAAAAAACATTTATTTTGTCCCCTTCAGACAAGATGACCCTATTTCCAAGGAAAAGTCACTGGTAGCCGACTACACAAAGGTTTATGACACCCTCATTCTTGCTCTTGAAGGCAAACAAATTAGCCCTGTATGTATATAAAAAGTGCAATAGCTAATGCTATTGCACTTTTTCCATTATATGTTTTCCTGTTTGTCCTAAGAGTTTAATTATTGACTCCTTATCGGTCTTGGAAACATTGTCTAAAGTTTTATAGGTTTCAAAGTTGATGTTTCCCTTATAGCCAATATCGTGAAGACCTTTTAAAATCAAATCCCAATAGGCTACTCCTGTAAAGGGAGGAAGATGCTTATCTACTATTCCGTCATTATCGTGCAGGTGCAAAACTTTAACTCTATCTCCTAAAACACGTAGTGTTCTATACGGATCTCTACCTGCAAGAGTACAATGTCCGCTATCAAAGCAAAAACCAAAAATTTCTCTTCCTGCTTTTTCATTTAGCTTGTCAATAAGCAACGTTGCCTCGTAGGCATCGCTACAAATATCTCCGTAAATTTTACCCTTATATTTAGAATACATATTCTCAAGACAAATCGTAATATTACACTCTTTTGCAATATTACTTAGAGAAGAATAAAACTCAATATTTATTTCATTTTCGCTTTTAATATCTAATTTTTTGGTTAAATCGGCAGAGAAAATAGGATGTATAACAATATATTTTGAACCAAGGGCTGCTGAAATTTTAATAGTTTTCTTTACTACCGAATACATATAATCATTAAACTTTTTATCTGCCCCAAACACAAAGGTCGGATAGGGCGCATGGCTTTGACCAACCTCAACACCGTATTTCTCACAGGCTTTTATCAATGGCTTATAATGATTGATTAAAATATCTGTTGATTTTTCAAAAAACGGACAACGTTGAGCTTGTTTTATGACATCGTGGTCATATTCAGTAAAATTAAAATCAATAGCAGAAAAGCCGCTATCCTTAACAAGTGACAAGGCTTCATCAAGGTTAGAAAGGTCTGTATTGATAATATTTGCCGATTGTATACTAAGTTTCATATTATTCTTCCCTTATATTTTTATTGCTCTTTTTAATGCAAATGAATATATATTCAGTTCTCCCACAGGCAATCCGAGAAGCGAAGAACAAGCTTTACCATAAATCTCCAACTGTTCTTTATAAGCCGCTTTTAGTTCTTCCTCATTTTTATTGCGGTCGGTTTTAAAGTCCACAATAACCAATTTGCCGTTTTCCTCAAACAACAGGTCAACTGCACCCTGCACTACTATTTTCTCACATTTAAAGAATTTGTCAAGTTCAGGTTTTAAATCGGTAGCATCAAACTCGGTCAAAAATTTCATTTCCTTTTTAACCATACCTGACCCTTTAACACGAGAAAACAAATCAGAATTTAAAAAGACATTAACAAGTTCTAAATCAACTGCCTCGGCTTCCCTTTCGGTTAAGAAGCCCCATTCATACAGTCTATCCTTTTCCGAATTTATATCAGCTTTTGCTTTATCAAAATCACAATATTGCATAAACTTATGGGTAGCAGTTCCCTTTTCAGCACCGCTAAGGCCATCCTTTGACATAAAGGCGGGTCGGCTTTTGAACTGATAGGTTTTTTCATCTGATTTATGAACGATATCGGTAACAGACGCCTTTGCCTCGAGGGCAAGAAGAGCCTCAAAGGGATATTTATAATTATATGCCAATTTAAGCTCTTTAACTGCCTCTTCGCTAATCTCAGGCTTTATGTTTTCATCTATAGCAATATTTTCAAGTCTTTCTATTATTTTTATAGTATTGCTATAATTATCTTCTTTTGTAATGTCTTTATCAATTCCAACATAGTCGTAAAGAGCCTTGCCGTTTTGAGAAATCAGTTCAGAATAAAGCAACCAATCTCCATACGACATAGATTTCTTGAAAAGTGAATATTCAATACTGTCCAAATTGTCCGAGTCGTAAAGACTTGAAATTTTAGAACTTATGCTCTTTGCTAAATCTTTATAGCAAGCGGTCATAATAAGCTTTTCTTCGGCTCTGGTCATTGCAACATACAAAAGTCTCAGTTCCTCGGCTTTTTGTTGCCTCTTATCAAAGTTGTCCATTACAAATCTTAAGAGAGTTTTATTCTTTTCTCTTTCTTCTTTATCGAAATAGCTAAAGGAAAATCCGTACTTTTCATCTATAAGCATTGGACTATTAAAATCTAGAAAATTGAACTGTTTGGCAATATTATAAAGAATACATATTGGGAACTGAAGTCCTTTTGAGCCGTGAATACTCATAACAGTTACGCAATTTGAGGAATTGCCGGATGAAATTTTAAAATCTTTACCGCTTAAATTCTCAACTGCGCTTAAAAACTCTCCCAAACTCTTTTTTCTTTCTGACTCAAAGGTTGCTGCAAAATTCTGAATTACAAGAAGGTTATCAACCTTTGCAGATCCATTGTCAAATTCTGACACTATGCTCAAAAGTCCTGTAGAATCAAAGATTTCTTCGATGAGGTTTGAAAGACTAAGCACAACACTTTTTCTTCTAAAGGTTGATAAAACGTTTAGTATTCCTTTTGCTTTTTCATTCCCCTTTATTGCGGCGACAGAAACCGCTGAAATAAACTTGCCCTTTCTGCCCTCAATTCTCATTTGCGCTAATTCTTCCATAGAAAATGCAAAAATCGGAGAGGTTAACACATTAAGTAGCGCAATGTCATCGGAAGGGTTATTTATTACTTTTAGCATGGATATAAGCAATACCGCTTCTTCGGTTTTTAATAGGTCGCCCGCTTGAATACTAACAGGGATATTTCTACTTTTTAAAACATTTACCAAAACCTCCCCGTAATAATCCATTGAACGAGAAAGTATAGTTATATCTTTATATTCTGCTTTTCGTAAACCATTCTCCCCTTTAAGGAAAGGTTCTTTTTTTATTAAGTCTTCGATAATGTCGGCAATGGCAGTTGCCTCTGCAGTTAACCTGAAAAGTTTATCATCGTCGCCATCAAAAACAAAACCATTACTAATTATACTATTAGCATCAAGCAGATAGGTTTCTACCTTTGGTTCATTTGTTTCCTCATAGATAGCCTTAGGAACTAATTCTTCGTGACCTTTATAATCAATATCAGAATTTTGTTTATTCATAGTCTTTGAGAAAAAGGCGTTAACGTACTGACAGATTTCTTTTCGACTTCTGAAATTACAGCCAAGCTCTATTCTTCTTGACTGTTGCTCGGTTGCACCTTCAAAATCTACATATTTTGCCTTTTTCTCAATAAAATTATAGGGGTTTGAGCCTCTGAAGCGATAAATACACTGCTTAGCATCTCCTACCGAGAAAAGTTTTCTTTCATTATCCGATAAAATTGCGAAAAGGCAGTCTTGCAGATTGTTTGTGTCCTGATATTCATCGGCGAATACCGCTTCATAGTGATTTATAAATTCCTTTGCATCTGCACGAGGCAAGATTTTCCCATCTTTATACTCTGCTATCATAGACAGGGTTGTCTGCTCTGCAATATAAAACGTAATTAGATTCTTCTCATTAAGCAGTTTATACAGTTCGTCTTCAAAGCGACAAACAAGTTCTACAATTTTTTCTATAAAACGACTACAGAAACCAAACTCTTCTATAAGTCCACTTGTATCGGTATAAACTATGCTTTTGATTTCTTTAGCAAGTTTGGTTGCTTTATCACGCAGTGCCGTAGAATACTCTACCTCTGCGGTTTTATATTCCTTAGAAAGCGAGGCGCATTTAGGAGGAGCGAAACTAAGAGATTTATTATAAATTTTATCCCACGACTTTTCCTCGCAAAATTCTTTCATTTCCAAGAAATAATCATATATGTAATTGAAATTTGCTGAATATTTACTGTAAGCCACTTCATAAAGGGACAATATTTTAGAGGCTTTATCGATGTAAATCAGAGCCTCGTCCACCATCTCTTTTACAAGAAGTGATGCATCATCAAGCCATTTTGTCGATTTCCCCTTAGAGTGCAACTCATAGTCCTTTGCCACAGATTTTATCCACTCATTTGGGAATGGCATTTGGCGTGAAAAATTGAAAATTTTAAGTATAAAACTTATTAAGGCACTATCATCGTAGTCGGAACCAACGAACTCAAGTAGTTCTAAAAACTCTTTATCTCCTGAGTTATAATACTCTTCAAACACCTTGTTTATAGCGGTGTTTGTAAGAGAATTAAGAACAGATGCCTCAGCAATTTTAAATGACGGGTTAAGTCCCGATGCTTCGTAGTTTTCTCTAATAAAATCAAGACAAAATGAGTCAATTGTACAGATTTTAGCATTGCTAAGAAGAATTTTTTGTCTGCTTAAAAGAGGGCTATAGCCTGACGTCTCTATAACCTCGTTTAATTTCTTTTCTATTCTTCCTCTAAGCTCTGCCGCCGCAGCATTTGTATAGGTAACAACTAAAATTTTATCTGCAGATATTGGGTTTTCAGGGTTGGTTAACAATCGGACAACCCTCTCTACGAGTACGGCGGTTTTACCTGAACCTGCTGCCGCAGAAACTAAAAGACTTCCATTTGCATTTATTGCATTTTTCTGCTCTTTTGTTGGGTTAAATGCCATTGTATTCACCGCCCTTTAAAATTTCCTTTACTTCGTAAGGAGTGAGTTTTGGCACCTTTTTATGCTG
Organism: Clostridia bacterium; assembly: GCA_017521125.1. Taxonomy (GTDB): domain Bacteria; phylum Bacillota; class Clostridia; order Oscillospirales; family Acutalibacteraceae; genus SFWF01. The sequence goes on along the minus strand of JAFXDV010000004.1, from coordinate 20,183 downwards.
TTTATCACTTCTTTTACAAACATTTGAATAGTCGCAATATTTACAAGCATCACTATTTACGCCATCCATCGGATCGGCATCAAACTGTCCTGCTTTAACACCCTTAGCCATATCTATCATAAGTGATTCTATCTTATTGAATATAAGCTCGAACAGTTCGTCATCCGCATAAGAAGGACTATTTTCCTTATACTTTGGAACAAATTTTCCTTCATTTTCCTTTTCCATTGCATCACGGACTTCTTCCTCGCTTGAAATCAGTCCGTTCATTGCAAGAGGCTTTTTAACAAGATTACTTTTTGCAGGCATATATAAAATTCCTGCCGCCTTAGAATCCTCGGTTAAATTACCCTTCTTTACCACTGCGTAAAGATATACTAACATCTGCAAATTTAAACCTACCAGAACGTCAGGAAGGTCAAATTGTTTTGAATTAGTTTTATAATCTACTACTCTTACAAAATTTTTGTATGTATCTACTCTATCGATTTTTCCCGTAAGAATTACGTTACCTTCTTCAAGCGGTAAAACTACCTTAGTTTCGTCATCTTTATAGCCAATGCTAAATTCGCAGTATTTAGGGTCAAAATCATTTTGTCTGAAGTCCTCTGCCATATGATAAACTACATCCTTAACCGACTGAGAAATTCTAGACAATAAGAACTTGAATCGTGGGGTTAAAAGTATTTCTGTCCCCTTAATTGAAGCAAAATATTCATCTATAAAGAAATCTACCTCTTTTGATAATTCTTCCTGCGAAAGACTTATAATATCCTTGTGATATTTGTTGATAATTGACTCCAAAATGTAGTGGGTAATTGTACCACGGTGCATTACATTAAGATCGGCCTTTTTCACCTTGCCGGTTTTTAGACCAGAATCAAGAAAATACTTTAATTTACAGCTATAATACTTATCAAGCTTTGAAGCAGAAATATAAATATCCTTTCCAAAAAGTTCCTTTGCAGTGGTTGGAGATATGCTGAAATTTTGCTCATCCCTCGCACTATTTATAACGCTGAGGCCAAAATCAAATGGCTCTATTCCTTCAAGAGATGCCTTAACTGTAGGTTTATTATCCTGTGCAATTAGGCTTAAATCTCCGAAAGCTACCTTTGGGGTCTGTGGTATAAAATCTCCCTTTACAGAAAGCTCGAACTTTTCTTCTTTTAGAGATGTAAAATGATTTGTTATTCTGCTTATAAAAGCAGATGGTTCAATTTTAGCGCCTGTCATATCCCCTTGAGAATACATTATGTAAACCTTATCTACGGCGCAACATAAAAGAGAATAAACTAGATAGTCCTCCTCTACCGCAGATTTTATTGCATCATCGTTAAGATTGATATTTGCATTTTTTAGTTTCTTTTTGTCCTGTTCTGAAAGAAGTCCGGGTGTTAGTTTGGTATTTGGAAAAACATCTTGGTTAGCTCCAAGAATAAAGGCAATTTTGGGCTTAGATGGTCGAATTCTGTCGGCACTGCCAAAGGTTACCTCATCAAGCATTTGGGGAACATTAGAAATTTCAATGCTTTCTGCAGCTAAATTAAAGGCAGAAACATACTCTTCCGTTTTAATTTCTTTATCTTCAAACACCCTTACAATAGAGTCCATAATGCCAATTATAACATCCCAACTTTGTCTTAGAATAGAGGCAGAATATCTGTCTCCGTCTTCTTCGAAACGGTCACAAAGTGAAGCTAAAAGCTTGTCTATGGACTGTTTTTCTAAAAAGCCAAAAAGCGCCTTACTCATATTGGTAGGCGTGCCTGAAAATCGCTTCCTGAAATCTATTATGCTATTATATACTTTCTCTCTTAACTCGTTGATTTTAGCCAGTTTTTTCTGTTCTTCTGCGCCATCCTCTCCCGTTTCAAGTCCACGTGGGCTCATAACCCACTCATTTGCCCAGTCTGAACCTTTTATACTCCAGACGTAGATGTAATCTTCCAGGGTGAAAACATCTTCATCCGGGATATCTACAAGTCCTGATTTCAGATATTTGAAAATATTTTCCTCACTAAAGGATATCACTAACTCGAACAAAGCAGAAATATGCACGTAAAGAGGAGTGTCAATAAGGCGAACACTCCTATCTGTAAAACAGGCGACTTCATTTTTCTTGCACTGAAGTTCAATAAAGTTTTTATAGGTTTCCATATTACGAGAAACTACAATAAAATCTCTATAACGATAATTATTTTGTCTTACCTCGTTCTTTATGAGAGTGGCGGTTGCAACCGCTTCTTCCCTTGGGTTCTTGCATGAAATAAGACGAATTCCGTCACTGTTAAAGGCTTCTTCGGTTTTCTCCCCTACCATTAAGCATTCTAACTCTTTAAGGTTTGGGTTATTATAGTGGAATGTATCAAGAATTAAAGGTTCATTTTCCTTAACGCCACGTGAAGCAGCTATGCTTTTAATTTTTCTGATGGCAGAATTGATATTATAAAATACATTTATATCTTCGCTTTTGTAATCGTCGGTAGCAAAGGAAAAAGTTACGTCTTGCGATTGTTCAATTATCCTTTCTATAACCTTATACTGTTGCTCTGTAAAGCCGGTAAAGGCATCAAAATAGACCGACTTGCCCTTGAAATACTGAAAATCTCTTAAAGTTTCATAAAGTCTTGTCATAAAATCAGACGGGTCAATAAATTTATCGCTGATAAGGGCATCATATGCTGACATCACAATAGAAAGGTCTTTTAGCTTGGCACCGCAACTCCCCCCTATTTCTTCAGAAGCGCTAAAAATTGCATCAGGTGTCGCAGATGCAAATTTAAAGTCTTTTATAAGTGCTGCGAGTTTTTTCACGAAGTCAGGGAAACCAATATATTTTGAAAATACCGTTAAATTTTCCGCCGTTGCTCTAAGCGCTTTATCGGTAAAAATGATTTTTTCAAATTCACTAATACAGGGAACCGAGCCCTTCCCTACAGTATTTGAAATTTCATCAAAAAGGCGTGTGAAGCTAAGCACCGTAATATTATCGTTACGGCGTTCTTTAATTTTTATAAGAGCTCTTTCGGTCTCAAATGTAAACTGCTCAGGAACAATAATAACAACCTGTCCATTTAGCGAATCTCTTGCCGCTTTTTTAATGACAGTATATGATTTTCCTGTACAGGCTCTACCAAAAATAAAATTAAGCATAACACACCTCCATATATAATTTATTATACTATATATTTATAATAAATTAAAGATATTTTTTGACAAAAAAATAAGTGCGGTCTTCCGCACTTATCCTTTAACTCGCTTTCATTCTAAGTCTTAATTTATCTGCTATCATTGCAATAAATTCACTGTTTGTTGGCTTGCCTCTGTCATTGTTTATGGTATATCCGAAATACGAATTAAGAACGTCTATATCTCCTCTATCCCAGGCGACCTCTATAGCGTGTCTAATGGCTCTTTCAACTCTTGATGAGGTTGTCTGATATTTTTTGGCTACGGTAGGATATAGAATCTTAGTAACAGAGTTAATAATTTCTCTGTCTTTTACAGACAAAATTATCGACTCTCTCAGATAGTGATAGCCCTTTATATGTGCAGGAACACCAATCTGATGAAGAATTTCAGTAATCATATATTCAAGTTCGTTATCTGTTACAGTATTGTTTTTTATTACAACGGGACTTGTAACGTTTTTCCAACCTGAAAGCTTGATTATTCTTTCTGCTAATGTGTTTATGTCAAATGGTTTGATAAAATAATATGAGGCTCCTGCTTCTAACACTTCTCTTTCAAGATTTGGGTTATCATAGCTTGACATTGCCATAAACATTGGCATATCCTTTAAGCCTGAATCTTTTATGCCGTCAATTACACCTAAAATATCTAAGTTTGGCATAAAAACGTCTGCCAATACAACGTCGGGTTTTTGAGATTTTATTTTATCAAGAAGGACCCTGCCATCTTTATCGCAGAGGCTCACCTCCATTCCGTAGCTTGTAAGTACCTTTGAGCTAATTTGTCCCAGTTCGGTTGAGTTGTCTGCGATGAGTATCTTTAAATTTCTGTTCATTTTATTTACCTCCTTTTTGTTATGTAAAATATTTTAACATAATATTTCCAATTTTTCAATATAAAATGTTAATTTTTTTTACATTTTTGCTTTTTGCCAAAAAATTCCTATTTATTCTTGTTTTATTTGCTGAAAATTACAAAACCGTCAGAATTTTGTAAAATACCATAAAAAATAAAGAGGTATCACTGAAAATCAGTGATACCTCGGGAAATTATTGTTATTTATTTGATTTAATAAATTCAAATTTTCCGTCCTTATATAAACTATAAAGCATTATTACAACAAGTGGTAATGCTAAAAGTCCTACAAAACCGAAGAGACGAAGTCCTATGAAAATACATAGCAAGGTAATAAGTGGATGAAGTCCTACCTGTCCGCCGATAATCTTAGGTTCAATTAGGTTACGGACAATTACAGTAATTATATAAAGTAAGAATATTCCGATACCGAGTCCGATATTGCCGTTAATCAGAGATATTAAAGACCAAGGGATTAGGACAGTTCCTGTACCTAAAATAGGAAGAACGTCAAGTACGGCTATGCAAGCTGCAATCAAAACAGCATTTTTGATGCCGAATAGAAGTAGTGCGACAGAAATTTCTGCAAAATTTATGCACATTAAAATTAAATATCCCTTAACAATTTTAAAGGTTTTCTCTTTTAATAAGTCTTTACATTCAATGAATAAATTATAGTATTTTTCTTTTACATGTTTTTTTACAAATTCTTTTACTGTTTCAAAATCTTTAGCAATATAGCAGGAAGCCACAAAGGTAACAATAACACTAACTAAAATACTTGGGAATTTAGCCGCAACCGAGGTCACAAATGATGGCGCCCACTTAGCAAAAGAGGTAACTACTGAAGCAACTAAATCGGACGGCATTGTGCTAAGGTTAATTTCCATACCTTCAGGAAGTTTAGCAGTCAAATTGCCAACTATTGCTTTGAGGTTATCAAATATACCGCTTGCTGCAGAAATAATCTCCGGTGCTCTTGAAGCAATTGAGGTAATAAGCTGACAAATACCAACAACTGCAAAGCTGAGCGCAGTAATAATTGCTGCATACGAGAACACCACAAGAACAAGTGCGCATATTCCCTTTTTAAGTTTTATTTTCTTTGAAATAAATGCCGCCGGCCTTTGCATAATAGCAGTTAGCGCAAGGCCTATAAGGAATGGAAATAAGTATATAAGCAAAAATTTAAACACAACATAGATAATAGCCGCAACAATAAGAAGAAAGGCTAAATCTATTATGAACTTTTTCTTGTTTTCTGTTGTCATTTTTTGCTCCTTTCACACAATAATTCGACCTTTTAGTTAAGGATTATTGAACAATATAACGATTATAAATTATTATACAATAAACTCTTGCAAATGTAAAGTAAATATGTTATATTAGTACTTAACGAAAAACAGTTGTATTCGGGTGGTGGAATTTATGAGCGAAAAAACCTTTTATATTGTCAGTTCCGATTCGTTACCTGATGTTTTTAATAAGGTAGTTTTTGCAAAAGACCTTCTTGAGAATGGAAGTGCAAAAAACATCTCTGATGCAATAGCAAAGGTGGGTATTTCCCGAAGTGCTTTTTACAAGTACAAGGATAATATCTTTAGAATGAAAGATAGTCTTCCTACTAAGCTCGATTTATCCGCTGTCCTTGCAGACAGAGCAGGTGTGCTTTCTGCCATGAGCTCTATGCTTTCAGAATATGGAGCTAATATAATAACAATCAATCAGTCTGAGCCAAAAAACAATCTTGCAACAGTTTCTATTACTATTGCGGTTGACGGGCTATCAGTGTCGGTTGACCAATTACTTACAAAGCTTAAAACTATTGATGGAATCATTTCCATTAAAGCCATTTAATTGGAGGATACATAATGATAAACGTAGCAATTATGGGACATGGCGTTGTGGGCTCAGGTGTAGCAGAAATTCTCATAAATCACCCTAAACGCATTGCCGACAAGGTTAAGGATGAGGTTAACGTTAAATATATCTTAGATTTAAGAGATTTTGACAACCTTCCCTATTCCCACAAATTCATTAAAGACTTTAACGTCATTCTAAACGATCCTGATATCCAGATCGTTGTTGAGGTTATGGGTGGCTGCACTTTTGCTTATGACTATGTTAAGGCCTGTTTGCTTGCAGGAAAAAGCGTCTGCACATCTAACAAAGAGCTTGTAGCCGTTAAGGGTGCTGAGCTTATTAAAATAGCCAATGACAAAAATGTAAATTTCTTGTTTGAGGCAAGTGTTGGCGGCGGCATACCTGTTCTAAGGCCGATGGTTCAATGCCTTACGGCAAACGAGATTACCGAGATAACCGGTATATTAAACGGCACTACAAATTATATTTTAACCAAAATGATAAACGATAACCAATCTTTTTCAGAGGCACTTGCTAATGCGCAAGCTCTTGGGTACGCTGAAAAAGACCCAACCGCAGATGTTGAAGGATTTGATGCTTGTAGAAAAATTTGTATTTTAGCCTCATTGGGATTTGGCAAACACGTTTATCCTGAACAGGTTGCTACAAAAGGTATCACAGACGTCACTCTAGAAGACGTTGAATATGCGAGTCGTCTTGGATATGTTATTAAGCTTATTGGAAAAGCTCGCAAACTTGATAACGGAAATGTAACTGCTAGCGTTTCCCCTACCCTTGTAAGTCGTTCAAATATGTTATCAGGCGTATCAGACGTTTTTAACGCTATTATGATTCGTGGCGATGAGGTCGGAGACGTAATGTTCTACGGCAGAGGCGCAGGTAAATTCCCAACCGCCAGTGCAGTTGTAGGAGACGTTATTGACTGTGCTAAACACTTAAAGGCTCGTAAATATTTGTTCTGGGAAGACCCCTCTGAGCCTTTTGTAACTGACTCATCTAAAGATATTACTAAGTTATACGTTCGTGTAAAGACAAATAATACCAAGGCTTTATGTGAAAAATTGGTTGAAATATTCGGTAACATATCTTATATTAAGAATGATGCCGAAAACGAAGTGGTCTTCTTAACTGAAAATGATATTGAGCAAGTGTTACTTTGTAAACTTGAAGCTCTCCATGGCATAGAAAGTATTAGAACACTTCACGTTATTGATTAAAAATTTTTATTTCGGAGGAAATTTATGGCACTAATAGTTAAAAAGTTCGGAGGTAGTTCGGTTGCTAACGCTGAAAGAGTTTTCAACGTAGCAAGAATAATTACTGAAGACTACAAAAAAGGTAACGACGTTGTAGTTGTTGTGTCTGCTCAGGGAGATACAACAGATGACCTTATTGCAAAGGCCAAAGAAATAAATCCTGATAGTCCTTCTAAGAGAGAAATGGATATGCTTCTTTCTGCGGGCGAGCAAATTTCAATCTCATTGCTTGCAATGGCTATTGAAAAGCTTGGCTTCCCTGCAGTATCTCTTCTTGGTTGGCAGGCAGGATTTTCAACCAATTCTTCTTACGGTGTAGCAAGAATTAAAAAGGTTGACAGTGAAAGAATCAGAAGAGAACTTGATAACAAGAGAATTGTTATTGTAGCAGGCTTCCAGGGACTTAACAAGCATGATGACATTACCACCTTAGGTCGTGGCGGTTCTGACACAAGTGCGGTTGCTATTGCGGCTTCTATGCGAGCAGACGTATGCCAGATTTATACCGACGTTGACGGTGTTTACACTGCTGACCCAAGAAAAGTTCCAAAAGCAATAAAAATGGATGAAATTACCTATGATGAGATGTTAGAGCTTGCCACTCTCGGTGCTCAGGTATTAAATAACCGTTCTGTTGAAATGGCAAAGAAATACGGTGTTGAGCTTGAGGTTCTTTCAAGCCTTGACCCAAAACCAGGCACAATTGTAAAGGAGAAAGTTAAAATGGAAAAAATGCTTATAAAAGGTGTAGCTAAGGATAATAACGTATCAAGAATTTCTATCGTAGGTCTTGATGATACCCCAGGCATTGCCTTCAAAATCTTTAATAAATTAGCTGCTAGCAAGGTTAACGTTGATATTATTTTACAGTCAGTTGGCAGAGATGGTACAAAGGACATCACCTTTACCGTAACAGAAGATCAGGAAAGCGATGCATTAAAGGCTCTCGACGCTTTAAAAGACACCATGAGCTACAAGTCAATCACTTCTGACACAACCATTTCAAAGGTTTCTGTAGTTGGTGCAGGTATGGAATCTCACCCAGGCGTTGCCGCTAAAATGTTTGAAGCTTTATCTGATGCAGGAATCAATATTCAGATGATTTCTACAAGCGAAATTAAGATTTCTGTTCTTATTGATAAATCTGAGGCAGAAAGAGCTGTTGTAGCAATTCACGACAAGTTTATTGACTAAATAGTAAAACAAAAATCACCCTACAAAAGTAGGGTGATTTTTTTATAGATTTTATTCTTATAACATTTGAAGCAGTACACCTGCGGCAACTGCAGAGCCGATAACTCCGGCTACGTTTGGTCCCATAGCATGCATAAGCAGGAAGTTTCCGGGGTCTTCTTCCTGACCGACAGCCTGAGAAACACGAGCTGCCATTGGTACGGCAGAAACGCCTGCAGAACCGATAAGAGGATTAACCTTACCTTTAGTTAAAACGTACATTAGCTTGCCAAAGAGTACTCCGCTTGCTGTACTAATACAGAAAGCAACAAGTCCCATAAGCACAATTCCCAATGTTTTTAGGTTTAAGAAGCTTGCGGCATTGGTTGTTGCACCGACTGTTATACCAAGGAAAATTGTAACAATATTCATAAGCTCATTCTGAGAGGTTTTGCAAATACGGTCGACAACGCCTGATTCCTTCATTAGGTTACCAAGCATCAACATACCAACAAGTGGTGCTGCATCAGGTAAAAGAAGTGCAACAACAATGGTAACTAAAATAGGAAAAATAATTTTTTCAGTTTTGCTAACAGACCTTAATTCCTTCATTCTAACAAGACGTTCTTTCTTGGTTGTAAGCAGTCTCATTATTGGCTTTTGAATAAAAGGAATAAGCGCCATATACGAATATGCGGCAACCGCAATAGGTCCTAACAAATCAGGACTTAGTTTTGAGGTAACAAAAATAGCAGTTGGGCCGTCTGCACCACCGATAATACCGATAGAGCCTGCCTCTTGAGGTGTGAAGCCTAAAGCTAATGCTCCGATAAATGCGGTGAATATACCAACCTGTGCTGCTGCACCTAGTAAAAAACTCTTAGGGTTACTAATGAGTGGCCCAAAATCGGTCATTGCGCCAATTCCAAGGAAAATAAGGGGTGGATATACGCCCAATTTTACGCCTAAGTAAAGAACATCAAGTATTCCACCGTCGTGTAACACTGCGCCATAATCTATTCCGGATGTGCCATTCGATATCCATAGTTCAGGATGGAACATATTAGCCCCGGGTAGATTAGAAAGGAGCATACCAAAGGCTATTGGCAACAAAAGAAGTGGTTCAAATTTTTTAACAATTGCTAAGTATAAAAGAACACAGGCTACGCCGATCATTACTATATATTTCCAACCGTCTCCTACTAAGAAGGATGCGAAACCTGAACTACCTAAGATGCCTCCTAGTGCATCAATAAATTCTTTAAACATTTGCTAATCTCCTATCGCTTAAAAGGGTCTTGTATTTTCCGCAATGCCTGCTGCTGCCCAAACAGGTCTTACTCCTGCTCTTCTTACAGATTTAATGACAGGCTTAACTGTGGAACCCTCATACATTGTTGCAACAGCAGCTGCAATTACGGCAATAATTTCCGGGCCAGGCTCAGAACTTACTATCTTTTTAGCATTTTGTGGTCTTGCAACCGGCTCCTCTATCTTAACAAATGTGTGCTTGTTGGAGGACGATTTGTTTTCTTGTTTCAGGAGTTGTCCTACTTTACCAAATAAAACAAGAATTAGTACCAATAATACAAGCATTGAAAAAACTATTACAATACCTGAAAAAGTAACGTTTATTCCTATTCCTAAAATATTTTCCATAATATTCCTCCTGTAAACAATATCTTTTATAAGTATACTACAAAGTTAAAAATATATCAATATAAAATTAAAGAAAAATAAAATAAAAAAAGGTGATTTTTACATCACCTTTTTTTAAATTTTTACTTATTTTTCATCCTTGTAGATTTCTTTGAAATACTTATAGGTATCAACCTTTAATTCTCCACAAGCTGGTTCGTCACAAACAACGATTCCGTCCTGATGCATCTGTAATGCGCTGATTGTCCAAGCATGGTCAACACCGCCCTCAACACAGTGACGTAATGCACGAGCTTTATGATGTCCGTTGATTAAGAGCATAACCTGTTTTGAATCACAAACAGTGCCAACACCAACTGAAAGAGCAGTCTTTGGAACCATATCAGGATCGTTATCGAAGAAACGAGCGTTTGCAATAAGTGTGTCTGCGGTAAGGCCACGAACACCGGTGCGTGAAGTAAGAGAAGTGAAAGGCTCGTTGAATGCGATATGACCATCAACGCCGCTTCCGCCCATAAATAAATCTATTCCGCCGTAGGAAGCAATTTTTTCTTCATAACGCTTGCACTCTGCTTCTAAATCTTCGGCCATACCATTTAAGATATTAACGTTTTCTGCAGGGATGTCGATATGATTAAAGAAATTGTCGTGCATGAAGTACCAATAGCTTTGTTCGTGTTCTCTTGGAAGGCCAACGTACTCATCCATATTGAAGGTTACAACATTCTTAAATGTTACCTTTCCTGCCTTATTCATTTCAATAAGTTTGCTATAAACGCCAAGAGGAGATGAACCGGTAGGAAGTCCTAGTACAAATGGGCGGTCTTCTTTGTGATTATTGATTGCATCTGCAATATGCTGAGCAGCCCAAGCACTCATTGCCTCATAATTATCCTTAATAATTAATTTCATTTTTACCACACTCCAAAATTAATAATGTAAAAAATCATTTACATTTAACATTATACACCACGAATTTCAAAAGGTAAACATATATTATTATACATTTTTTAGTAAACAATAGTTTACATTCACGCTATACGTTAACAATTTCTGTTTCTATTGCATCTATTATAATAAAAATTTAGTCCTCAAAATCCAAGCACATTCTGGTCTGTGTAAAAGGTCGCACGAAGGTGTTAGCAACATATACGTGATCAGGGTTGACAGAATATTCTTTTAATGCTTCTTCACTTTCAAATACCGAATATAACATAACATCGGCAGAGGATGTTGATAGACCGCTTGTCTGAACCTTTATTTCAACAAGACCGGGAATCTTACCAAGCAGTCCCTCAAGGCTATTTCTTATCCCCTCTTTTACTTCGCTATTATTATATTCTTCCTTTAACTTCCATAAAATTATATGTTTAACCATTTCTATTTCTCCTTCGGCGACGGACGATTGCTCTAACTATCGAAACAATAACCGCTATAATAACTAATAAAACTATTAGTACGACATAAGTAAATATGTTGGCAGATCTTAGTAGTTTTACAGGGTTCAGGCTTTTATAAACAACCTTTCGACCATCGGTTGTTGCATAACGGCTATCCATTTTGCCATTCATATTACTCAGATAATCGGCTATTGCATACCATTCTTTTAAAGGATTTCCCTGTTTATCCCTTACTACATAGTTTACAAGCTTATCGGTGGAAATAGGATTACCTTGCTCATCTCGTGGTGTAACGCTTAGAATTCCCATAGAGGTTTCCTCTACCGAGCCTAGCATTTGCCCCATATACATACCTGCGACTACAAAATAGAGTTTATCATCCTCTATGTCGCTAAGAGTTCCATCTTCTGAACGGAATTTTGCGTAATCTACTTTATTAAATATCATACGGTATTTATTAAATGAATATTCTACACCAGACATAAAAAGTTGAGCGGTGGACATTAAAGGCTGAATTGAAGCGTCAAGCTCAATTGCATTTTTTATATCCTTGCCTGTAAGATATATTCCAACCAATTCTCCCTCGGTACCAACGCCGAGAGATGCGGCGTTAAAGGTATCGGAAACGGTAACATTTCCACGTGGTAGGCTGCCTCGAATAACACCTGCCGCGGTAATAGCAACGTCAACTTTTTTATCTGTTGCCTTCTCTACCGCCCATTTATAAGCATCAGAATAGACATTACAAACGGCAGATTCGTGTTGAGTTGCCGAGACTACATCATCAGGTTCAAATTCATAAGGGTTCTGCAGTAGCACCTGGTCGAAGGTATATCCGTATTTTGAAAGATAATCATTTTCAACCGTCTTTTTATAGTCCTGTATAAGAGCGGCAATTTCAGGGTCATCCTGAATTGTCTCGTTTATAGGAATAAACTGATAATTTACAAGCGTTGTAGAATCTCCGCTTTGCTTGAGCTTTAAAACGCCAAGATTTTTGCCATATTCATCGGCAGAAACAATCGCTGTACCATTTACAACAATAGCTTCTTCAAGTTTTGTATGTGTGTGACCCGAAATTATTACGTCAATTCCGTCAACTGCTTTTGCAAGTTCGTAATCTTCTCCCTCGCCATCACTTGTTCCGCTATGAGAAAGACATATAACTACAGGATGTTTACCATACAGACTTTCACATTCATTTACTGCGGCTGTAACAGTTTCTTTAGCCACAGTAACAGGGTATTCAAAGACCATTCCTGAGTTTGGAGCACAGTCGTCTGAGTCCACACCGAAAACACCAAAAACAGCGTAATATACGCCGCCACGTTCTATAATTGTATAATCTTTAACTCCATAATCATTATAAACTTGCCAAATTTCAGGGTCGTAACCCTGCTGTCCCTCAACAGGTGGCAGATAATTGGCGCAGACAATAGCCGGCAATTTATCTCCGCTATTTTTTGCCGCCTTTAGCATTGATTTAAGTCCTGACTGCAGATAGTCATATTCGTGATTTCCGAAGGTGGTAACATCATAACCCATAGCCCCCATCATACGAAGCTCTATAGCGGAGGTTGGATATGCGGTCTGAAAGAGCGAACCCATAGAGAAGTCGCCACCGTCTACCAGCAGTGCATCGGGGCTTTTTTCCTTTTGCTCTTTAATTGCAGTCATTATACGAGCATATCCGCCATACTCACCTTGTCCTGACTCATTTGGCGAAGACAAAAGATGTGAGTGAAGGTCGTGAGTAAAAAGTATTGTAATTTCTTTGTTCGCATCCGGTGTTTCGGCCATAACGCCACAGGAAATAACAAGACTTAGAACCAACACACAAAATACTGCAAAAACACGCTTAAGGTTCATAAAATTTTCCTTTCAGTTTATTTTTTAGTTTTTTCATGTCATTTCTTTTTGACTGATCAGGCTAATTTTTTCTATAAAGAGTTTGAATATTTTAGTTATAGTATAGCATAAATGTATGAAAGGGGCAAGATTAAATGAAATATGCCTTACCCCATATGAAAGGAACGAATTTCATTGAAAAAAAGAAAAGACACGCTCTCGCGTGTCTTTCTTTTTTTGGTGTTTTGAACTTAGTGGCACGAATGAAATGTGCTAGAAAACCTTTATTTTTCTTGTATGTAATTTACAAGTTCTTTATCCGCAGACTTCCAAATTCGAAACAACGATAGAAATCTTCCAAGAATAACATTTCTTCCATATGCTTTTTTGCACTTTTTAAAATCAAATTTAAAAAGCCATTCAAGCCAAGTCCTTTTAGCATATTCCGGATGATGAAAAACATTCTTTTTCCACTCATTTTTACAAAGATGACGTGCGGCAAGTGGCCACAAAAGATTGTATTGTCGTCGTGTGATTTCTCTAAAAATCGCGGGTGTATCGCACTCCGCAATCCTTAGTTTATCTCTATCATTCTTAATTGATAAACTTTCCCAAGAATAACCATCTTTATTAAAATTCAATTTGACCAACATACCGTAATCGGTATAACTTTGTATCCTCTGATAATCGGTATCAAAAATGAAGTTGCCTAATGAATAAAAGACTATTTTATCGCCAAATTTTTCATAATTTTGAACAACGTGCGAATGATGACCGACAATGATATCTGCGCCGTAATTTAAGTATCGAATATATCTTTCTCTTAAAAATGGCAACGGCATTTGAGAAAATTCTTGACCTACGTGAGATACGACAATGCACCATCGATTTTTTGATTTAACTTCTTTTATTTGCTTTTTAACTCTTTCTTCATCCTCTGCAACAAGACAACCCGGTTTATTAACATCCGCCTTATTTTGTCTGAAATATGTAACTGCAACAATACCGATACCACCCTCGGCATCAATATACACAGGTTTTTCAGCATCGTCGATATTTATGCCTGCACCAATCGTAAGGCAGCCGTTTTTATGCGCTACATCCAAGGTGCTTTCCATACCGACTTCACCACAATCCATAGAATGGTTATTTGCAAGATTCCAAATGTTTCCGTTTATCTTTTTGAAAACATTAACACATTCCTCAGGGTTCGCATGCGTGAGAGGTTTATCTGTTCTTGTAGCCCCAGATGAAATTGCCCCCTCCACGTTGACCACAGTGTAGTCAGATGAAGAAAGAAAATTTATAACTTTTTCACTCAGAAGATGTTCATCTTTATAAGAATTAGAAAAATGTTTTGTAAAGGCTACATCACCCGTAAAAGCGATTTGTGTCACAATATCAACCTTTCTATTTATATAACCAGGATCTTATAAATAATACGCAATTGCAACAATGCGTCTAGCCGCTTCAGGCATAGATTCTAACCAAGCGAACTCATTTGTTGTATGAGAACATCCACCACGAGAACCCAAATTATCAAGACAGGTAGCACCATATTCCGTTACGTTTGCCGCATCAGAACCGCCGCGTAGTTTTCTTGGAGTTAACTCAATCAATCCTGTTTGATTAAAAATTTTGTTAACCTTCTCTAAGAGCATCATATTTCGTTCTTGTTCTTCCATCGCGGGTCGTTGTCCTAATATTTGATAGGTACATTTGCAACCCTGGACATGTACAGTTTCACTGAGTTTCTTAACAAAACTTTCTATCCACTCATATTGCTCCTTAGTGGCAAAACGAAAGTTTGCTAAAAACGTGCAGTTACCAGGGATAGTATTTGTGGCAGTTCCACCGTTAACAATACCGCAGATACAAGTGATTCCGTCATCATCCTTTAATTTTTCAAGTTCAATGATTTTATAAGCCGCATCGGCAATTGCACTGGCTCCTTCTGTGACACAACGAGAACTGTGACCCTCTATTCCATCAACATTGAATTTATAAGTCAAAACACCTTTACGGCTTGTACATACTCTTCCTACGGCACTGGATTCCAAGTTGAGAAAAGCTTCGCCTTCTATGGCCTTTTGACATATGTAATTTATTGTAGACTTATTACTTCCTCGACTACTTGTCTCTTCATCGGTTTGAAGCAACATCTGTACAGGCCTACCTTTAAAACCGCATTGATGTAAAGCCTCCATTGCCAAAAAACCGGAAACTACACCGCCTTTGCAGTCGGTAACACCCGGACCATATATTTTCTCATGATCCCTGTGTACAGGCTTTTCACCAAAGCTTCCAACAGGATGAACAGTATCAATATGACCCGAAAGGCAGAGCGGTTTTTTATCAACATCACTGTTCATAGTAATACACACAACATCACCGGAAACTTCTTGGTTGCAAATTTCCACCTTCCAGCCACGCTCTTTAGCCAGTTCAACAAAAAATCTTCCTACTGCATCTACACCCGGCTTATAGTCGGTTGGGCTTTCTATATCGCAAACTTTTTCCCAAATATCAAAATAGGTTTCTTTTAATTCATTAATTTTATCAAATGCTTTTAAATGTGACATTTTCACTCATCCCTTTTCAAAGAATTAATTATACTATTTATATAAAATATTATAGCATAAAAGCGGCGGAGCTGCAATACTTCTTCACTATTCACTATTACCTCTTACTTTCCAAAAATTCCGAATGCGAAGTTTAGTGAATAGTGAAAAGTGAATAGTTAAAAAGAACTGGTTAAAAACCTGATTTTCTTTGAAATATTTAATATTTATTTAAGTAAAAGTTCCAAACACAATTACTACGCTCACCGGCGGCAAATTCATATTCTTTTCCGTCAATTATGACAGTGTAAAATCGTGCAAAATAGCGATGACCAAAGGAATCGTCAAAAAATTGAAGTCATAGGATGAGTCCAAATTCCATATTCGTTTTGAAAGTAAACTTTATAATTTTTTGCCAGATTAGGAATTGGTCGTGTGAAATTACCACTTCTTTTTTCATCTTCAGTCAATTCCTCGTATTTTGCCAAGGAGGCAGCGCCATTTCCGGCTACTCGAAAATCAAAATACAGTATCTCGCTTTTTTTATCGCAAGGTTCAACAGTAACCGTTATATTTCCATCCGTCACCTTATGGCTGATAGTTGCTCTGTTAATGCAAAATTCCACGTTAGCTTTGGATTTTTTTAAACGTAAAATATAATATCCGCGCGAAAAACGACGAGGCACAAACATTCTTTGATAAAAAGGAATTTCTTCTATAAGTTTACCGTTACAAAAAACCTCTATTACTTCTTCGCCGTCGGCTGATGCCGATAACAAGATTTCTTCACCTTCAAGGTAATTGGATTTATTACCGTTATCCACAGCGATTTTTGGGATCGCCTTTTCAAGGCCGCTATTCCATAACAGCTGATCGTCGGCCTCATCAAGCAGGGGCACACTGTCGATCTCATCATATCGCCAAAGTGCAAAGAGCTTGTATTTTTCATAAAAAACCTCCGGCGAATAGGATGCACGCTTACAAACGGGGCGTACAGCCTCGGATACCTCAATTCCAGCTATCTCACCACTCTCGGAAAGCAGAATATCAGTAACGAGAGCTACGTGATTTTCTCCTTCGCCAAAAGCATACAACACGTCGCAAAGCTTTATATCCTCAACCGTATACTTGCCATGCGGCTTTATCATTCGCATACCCGGTATAGTGTGCCAACAAGCCGTAGGAACTCTTCTACGAATACCAAATGCGTAACGCACAAGACCATTGCATACAATACCGTAACTTGGAGCGTCAAAAGCGCCTTTACCCGGCTGATAGAGCTTGCTATGCGGATTTGGTATTGCTGACAGAAACGTTTCAAAAGAAACATTTTCACAAAAGAATTTGTCATTTTTCTCTTCCGAAGCATAGAGAAATCCCTGAATAGTCTCTCCCGCAGGCAGAACTGTGTTTCCCATTTGCCTTGTATAAGTCGGAATATCCCGAATCGGTGTCCAACAAAAATCTGTAAGCTGTCGGACTCGTCTGATAATTGCCTTTTCGGCATCCGTACACGGCTGAGTGCTGATAAGCATAATGCACCTCCATAAAATCATCGCCACTTATCGTCATTTATATTTTTCGTCATATCTAAAATATTTAAATTTAATATATAGCGATTTTCTCAATCAAAAAGACATGCTCAACTATTTCTTTCATCTTCTTTACCAATAAAAATAACCCTGTAAAAATTATCTTAATACGCAGTATTACCCTTGCTTAGAAGTATATCACTAAATCATAAAAAATGCAATGCTTTTTAACAAAAGCAAAAAAGCCTTGTAAAACAATGCTTTCTGCCACATGTTGTAAAGTTCTTTGTAATAATTAACAATATGGGAAAGATAAAAGCAATTCAAAAGAGTATCTTTTATTTTTGGGACCGACACTCAAAATGGAACCGGTCTAAAAACCTGATTTTCCTTTTACACTACAAGTTTTCTATATCGTTTCTTATCGCCTGATCTGGCGTGCTCTTTTCCTCAAACACCTTATTTTTATCTTCTAATTTCAAAAATTCATCATAATAACGCAATCCGAACGCTCTAAGCGCTTGTGCCGAAAAATGAAGATTATCAGGGTTGGCTCCAAGACCTTTAGCAGATACAAAACCTGTCATTTTGTTTTTATCCGCCACCTTTTCAAGAGCTTCGTTGACATATATGTAATTTTTGAATTTTTCTGATCTCTCGCAAAATTCTAAATAGTCTCCAAGTCCACCAAGCAAAAAAGGAACATCATATAAATCAAGCTTTTTACGAAAAGCATTGAGTATTTCTGTTAATTTTTCTTCGTAAAATGGATACCTATCTTCAGAACAGTCCGACTCTCCCTGATGCCACAAAACCGCACAAATTGTGGATGTTCGAGAGGCTAATTCTGCCATATAACAAGCATGGTCGAATAAAAGACCGCCCACTTGCCATTGGTCAAGACAGGTTCCGCCATCCGCACAAGGTATTATGCCAACATCAACATTATGTTCATTAGCATACTTATCAGCAAAGCTTTCAACTAAATTTATTCCTGACGTGACTCTGTCGGGATTAACAGGAACATACATTGCTCTCCATCGTCCGTTTCTGAGCACGTACAATTTATCATTTTTTATTGGTTCTACGTCTTCCTTAAATCCACGGCCCCCCATATTCGACTGACCGATAATTAAAATTGAATGCATCATTTGAATTTCTCCTTAGTTAAATTAAGTGCATTATAGCACAAAAGCGACAAAGCCGCAAGATTTAATGAAATATGGCTTGAGCTATATGAAATAATCCTTACGGTTTATGAAATATTTTTGCCATCGAAAAAATGTGAAATTAAATTCGCCTTTTAACATTTGCGAAGCAAATATTTCATATGCGTTAGCATATTTCACTCGACGTAGGCGGATATAACTGAAAAAAACTCTTGTTCGAAAGAACAAGAGTTTTTTCTGCCTCTCGTGTCCGAAAAAGAACTGGGTAAAAAAAGCCTGATTTTCTGTATACTTATAGTTTATTGAGCCGTTTTAATTTTACCTTTGTGTTTTTCCTGAATTCCAAATTTAATAATAGCAACAACTGTAATCATAAATTCAATTCCATAAGAAATCGCGGAAGAAATAGGTGCTTTCACAAGCAAATTATAGAAAATTGCGCTTAAATGAGGGATTAATACTAAATATCGCATTAACTTAATATCTCGGATAGCAAATGTGATCGCATACATGCAAGAAGCAAACATATACAAAAAATCCCAGTTTGATGCTGTTCCCGAAAAAATAACATAGTTTATTATAATATAACTTGAAACAGTCGCCAAACACAAACCAATAATCATATATACCGGAACCTTTTTGTTGTTTTTTTCATGTGTATAGCAAATCAACCCTCGTGCAATTCCAACAGCAACGGAGACCATTGTAAAATAAGCACCCATAAATAAATAAGAACATGACAAAAAAACATTGCCGGTTAACTGAAGAATCAGATATTTCTTTTTGTCGTTAAAAAAATAACTACCGCAATATAAAGCAAGTGCTATTGCACTCATAATATAAGATAATATTTTCATTTTTATTTGTTACTCCCTATATTTTGCTTGGTGTATTATAGCATAAAAGCTCCGACAAATCAATGCGAAGCATTGTATATCATCAATTCCGCAGGAATTGCATATCATCAAAACGAAGTTTTGTATATCATCAAGCCGACAGTTTTTTGATACACACCTACGGTGTGATGAGATACAACACGGCATTGCCGTGTTGATGATATACACGCTAAAGCGTGATGATAAACCAAGCCTGTCGGCTTGGGTAAAAAAACACTCGTTCAAGAGAACGAGTGTTTTTTGTCTCTCCTGTTCGAAAAAGAACTGGTGAGAACCCCTTGATTTTACTGGGTTTTGCCCAGTTTTTCTTTACAAATTAATTATACCATAAAAAATGACTTTCCGCAACAAAAAATTTGCAGAAAGTTATTTCATTTTATATTATTTTTGAAATTTATGCAGACTCTTCCTCAGGCAAAAACAGAGGCTCGACTATCTCTGCCCCACCCTTTATAAAAATTCTTAAATTAAGATCTTTTGTCACTTGAATTGAATTCACAATTCGGTGAATGATGGCGTCATCAAACTCGGTCATTACCGGCTTCATCTGTTTTGTGTAATTTTCAATTCGTTCAATTTCTTCTCGGGCTTTTTCATTACACCGAATATGTGCAACAAGCATATCCCGTCTTTCCCTAAGGTCTTTTATCCTTTGGGAACAGTCGGCGATGGCTTCAGTATACTTATCCTTATTGAATTTTGACTGAATTGCCAGGTCGGCAAGCTCCTCAATACGAATTTGCTCGTCGCGAATT
>JAFXDV010000001.1 GCA_017521125.1 Clostridia bacterium | reverse complement strand
TAATAAAAAAGCGTTACTTATCCGAAGATGTAGAGGGCTCAGTATATGAATTGTCAAAAGATTATTCTCAGTGGATAAAGCTGGAAAATGGCGATATGTATTCTCCCACAGTTTTCTTTAACGGCAGAGGAGAATCATATTATATAGCTTTTAATAATGACCCTACTTATAAGCTTGACACGCCACAGTATTTAGAAAGCAAAAATCTTCTCAATGGTGCGTTTAAAAGCTATTTTACTACTGATGGATACTCCTTTTCCTTTAGCCTTCCCTTTGATAACCTGACAAACGAAGAGGTTACTTGTGTTTATAACTATGATCGTGAAACACAGTTTACTTGGACTATAAAAGCGGGACATTCTTTTTCAGAAAGTGTCAGTTTAGAAGGAAAAAAGATAGCGCTTCACTGCGACAGACAAAAGGGAAGAATGGTTTTCAGGACAACCGAGGGAGAGATTTACCCTTTAACTCGGAGTAATGACACCAACAACATTTGGTTTAAAGCCTATAAAACCGAGGATGCCGATATTTTAAAGGTGGCTTCTATGAATATCGCAACTCAGTTTGCAGGAAAAAGCAACGATGCGGCTATGACGGTTTTTGCGGGGAGTGAGCTTTATCCTTCAACTGTTTTGTGGATAGACAGCAATAATCCCCTTTATTTCCCAGAGGTTTGTCATACCGAACTTGGCGATATAAAAGAAAAGATTATTCAGCTTACAGTACAGGGCGGAAATCTTTTAGCCTTTAAGGAAAGGGAAGTTTTTAAGGGTACTTTTATTTCGGCAGAGGGTTATCAGATAGAGGGTATTTTAGCAGGAGTTAAAGGCTCAGGCGATATAAAAGAAAGCAAGGTTGCCTTTGATTTACAATGTTCTCTTCCTGATGCTCCAACACCCAGAACAATAAAGGAAAGTGCAGGCACTGTTTTCTTTGCTACCGAGGGCGGAGGAGTCTATGCCTTAAAACAAGGAGGCAAAATATTTGAAATTTCTCCGCACGGCACCTTTGAAAGACCTGCCTTTGCAATGGAAGATGAAGGAAACTATCTTCTTTTTACCCAGGATAAAAGCTATTTGCTATGGGACACGAAAAGCCTAAAAGCTCCTGTTTGGTTTGAACAAAAATATCCCACAAAGGTCCTTGATGGAGCTAATGTTTCTACTACGCCGATTTTTATATGTACTACAGGATATGAATACTCGGCAATAATTTACAACTCGTTGTTAAAGGGAGAGGAAGACTGCGTAATTACTTTTGATAACGATATTGTATCTTTAAATGAACAAAGGGTAGAGAGCTGGTTAGAGTTAGGGCTTATAAAGGACTCCTTTTCCTATAATCGTCTTAGTAAATTGCGGTTAAGCGGAGAAAGTTATTATGGAATAAATATTTTAGTAAAAAACGGAGTAGTGCCGTTTCATAGGGAAAGCTTTTCTAATATGCTAAAAGGGGCAGACGTCTTTTGTGGCGGAATTTTCTCAGAACTTTTCCTAGATATAAACTTTAGAGGAGCTTTTACTCTTAAAGGTGTCGGTTGTTTTTATCGGAGCCTTAAAAAATAAAGGAGAAAATAATGGAAAGAAATATAAACTACACAGTAGATTTAAACGAAATTCACCCCAAATCTCCTCAGTATGCAGGAGTTCAGGGTGAGCATAAGGCGACTGCAATAAAATTTTCGTTTTCCCAAGAGTTTCATAAAAAGTTGGAAGAAATATCCGGTTCTTATGATTATGTTCAGTTCAGAATCGACTATACCGATTCCTTAGGAAACGTAGTTTACGGTGAGGTCAAGGACATAGGAGAGATTAACGAGACGTTTTACCTTACAAGAGCTATGACTAAAGTGGGCGGTAACGGAACTGCGGTTTTAAAAATATCCTGCTTTAATTTTGAGGGTACTGAGAAGGAATTTTACACAGGGGTTATGAGGTTTTATTTTGAATCATGTCCAAGTGTATTGCTTTCTGATGATGAGCAAGGTTCGGTTCTTTCTCCCATCGTAAATCAGGCACGTATTTACCGCAACGAAGCTTATGATTGCGCTAGGTTTTTGGTGGAAACGGAAAATAACGTTAAAAGTATAGTTGAAGAGAACAAAGCCTTAACCGAGCAGACCGAAAACAACGTTCAAACTGTATTGGATGCAGCGAAAAAGGCAGTAGAAATCGAGGGAAAAATCAATGATACCCAAGAGATTTTATCCCAGTGCCAAGAGGCTACCGACTTAGCAAAAGATGCGGCAGAAGGTGTTGTAACAATCGAGCAAAACCGACAGCTTCCTCTTAAAATATCTGTTATGACAAAAGAAGAGTATGAGGGCAAAACAAGACCTGACCCTGATGGTTGTGTAACCTTAGATTTTATAGAAGGGGAGGTCTTGGCAGACCTCATTTATCCTGTGGGAAGTATTTATATGTCGGTAAATAGTATAGAACCATCAACACTTTTTGGAGGAACATGGGAAAGAATTAAGGACAGATTTTTACTTTCTTGCGGAGACACATATGTGCCGGGCTCCATCGGTGGCGAAGCAAAGAGTACGATAACAGCCGATCACCTGCCCAGTCATTCACATGTAATCGGGTTAGGCAACGATCTTTTGTTGGCGACCGAGGGCGAAGTAATTCGCAGAACAATAGTTGAGGGAGTTAACACAGGTGTAGAAAAAGCAAACGTATTAACAAGCACGACACCTGTTAATCGCAAGAATTACACCGATAAAGCGGGAAACAATATTCCGCTGGATATAATGCCTCCGTATATGGCGGTTTATATGTGGAAAAGAGTTTCGTAAGGAGGAAATTAAATGTCTTATTTAAACGGAAAGAAAGTTCTGCTTGGCGCCAATGTAGCAACGGGGAGTTTGACTATAGATCAGACATATTCGCCGGAAAGTGAAAATGCACAAAGTGGTAAGGCAGTAGCTCAGGCAATAAAACCTAAAAAAGTTATTTTTAATAACAATGCTACATTGACTTTAGAAAATAATGCAATGTATGTAGCCGAAACCCCAATAAACGATTTAACTATCATATATCCTCAAACCGATTTTATCTGCTCTATCGATTTTACAATAGCAGGAGAGGGAACGGTGTCTATTGCTTTACCTACAAGTCGATATATAGGAGCTATTCCATCCTTTGAAAACGGAACTACTTGGGAACTAAATATTAAGAATGGTATAGTTGTAGGGGGAAAGACCCAATGATTTTGCTAAATCGCAGAAGAGCCTTGCTAAGTTTAGGTGAGAGTATTACACCCAATTTGCCCAGTGATTACCAACAAGTGGAGTATATAGAAGGTACAACAGGTCAGTTTATTGCTACAGGTGTAAAAATCGGAACGCTGTCTTCCCCGGAAGTAGAAGTCACAATGAAAAGCACAGGTAAATACCAAGGTGCCGACGTGTATGCGCTCAATGGTATTTATTTGGGTATGCCTAACATTTTCCAAGTAGGACTTGCTTTAACAAGCGAAACAACTTGCAGAGTAACAATGAATATAGGTAGTGGAGCAATAGGTGTTACTGATTTGGACTCAAGCAAGTTTTATACTCTATATGCTAAGAATGGCTCACAAAGAGTAAATGGTGTAGAAATAGGAAAAGCGAACTATGCGTATAATGAGTCGGATAATGTGTTTTATCTGTTCGGTAGGCGTGATGGAAATATTATTCAGTCATACAACATGCAAATATCAAAATGTAAAATTTTAGATAATGGGAATTTAATAAGAGATTACATCCCTTGTTACCGAAAGAGCGACAATGTTATAGGATTATATGATTTAGTTGAAAATAGATTTTACACTAACCAAGGCACGGGCATATTTGTTGTTGGAGGGGATGTTTAATGCTTTCAAATCTGATGAATGGAGCTTTAAAATGGATGGCATTGTAATTGCTCTCATAGGAGTATTAGGCTCGGCGGGCGGCTCTCTTATAGCCGCCCTTATCTCAAATAAGGTTTGGCAATATCGCATCGAACAACTGGAGAAAAAGGTTGACGAGCACAACAATATCGTTAAACGCACATATAAATTAGAGGAAGAGCAGACTCTGACAGACGAAAAAATAAAGGTAATAAATCACAGACTTAAAAACTTAGAAAACGGGAGGAGCAGTTATGGAATTTCTTGAGGGATATTTTGAACTTGTAGTAATAGGCATTTGTCTTTGTCTGGGCTACATAATTAAAAACCTAATACCAAGTGACAAAATAAATAAATTTATTCCTCTTATTATGGGGGTCACGGGAGCGTTTATAAATTTATGGGTAAATGCATTTGCATTAACCCCTCAAATTATTCTCACAGGACTTGTTTCAGGCCTTGCCTCAACAGGAATGTACGAGATGTTCGCTCAGTTTATTAAAAATGGAGGTAAGGAATAGTTGATTAAAATAGCACTAAGCGCAGGTCACGGTTTAAATACTCTTGGAAACCGTTGCAGTAAAAGCTTAGACAGAAACGAAACAAGAGAGTGGCAGCTTAACGCTCGAATTTGTGGTAGGGTAGAGGAGCTTCTAAAGGAGTATAGCGGCTACGAGCTTATTCGCACCGACGATATAAGCGGTAAAAAAGACATAACTCTTCTTAGCCGTGTATCAAAAGCCAATAAATGGGGGGCCGATATCTATATATCCGTCCATCATAACGCAGGAATTAAAGGTGGCAACGGTGGAGGCATTATGGCCTTTACATACACAAAGGTTGATGACGTCACAAAGAGTTGGCAAAGAGATTTATACAACACTCTTATAAAGTACACATCTCTTAGCGGAAACCGAGCAAACCCTTTATCAGAGGCTTCCTTTTATGAACTAAGGGCGACCTCAATGCCGGCAGTACTTTTAGAACTGGGCTTTATGGATAGCAAAACCGACGTCCCAATAATACTCTCTGACTCTTTTGCCGACGGTTGTGCCAAGGCAATAGTCGAGGTTATTGTAAAAAAGGGAAATCTCCAAAAGAACACAAAAGAAAAGCCGGCCTTTACAGGCAAATCTATTGATGAAATAGCCCGTGAGGTTATAAAAGGCATTTGGGGCAACGGAAGTGATAGAAAGAAAAGACTCACCCAGGCAGGTTATGATTATTCTGCTATTCAGGCAAGAGTAAACCAACTGCTTAAATAAAGAAAGACTGTCGAGTTAATCTCGACAGTCTTTAATCAATGTCTTTACTAATAAAATTATAGTAATCATTAGCATAAAAGCGGTGTATTTTTGCTCGACTAACAAGTTGCCGCCCGAAAGATAATTTGCACAGGCGTTGTATGAAGCGAAAATACTCATAAGGGGCAAATACCATTTGTTTGGGTTATAGAAAAGGAATATAATTCCCATTAAATCTGCAATAAAGAAGTATCTTTCGTGCATACGAGGGAGTAAAAAGGGTAGTAGCAGAGCCGAAAGATAGAAAATTGTTACAAGCTGTTTTCCACTAATTTTATCCTTAAAATAAAAGCAGAGGTAAATAAAAGTTAAAGCACCAAGACCGGCAAACATAATGCCTAAAAAATTAAAGGTCTCAAAGTCTGCCTTTTTGCTAACAAACTGAAAAATGCTTGGCGCATTAAGGGTAAGTTCAGGGTACTGACTTGTCTGCAGAAAATAAATTCCGATAGTGTCTTTAATTGGTCTTCCCACTATTATTGCAGGAAGCAAGGTAGCAATAAAGGTCAGTGGAAAAAGGAGTAATTCTTTTAACCTTATTCTCTTTAAAATTACCGCTACGATAAAGGCAGGGAGAATGAATATTGCCTGAAGCTTAAAGGAAAACGCAAGGGCAAACATTATGGTAGCCCACTTGCCGTTGCCCTTTAATATAAAGTAAAACGAGGCAACACAAAAAGCGGCAAGAATAGAGTCGCACTGTCCCCAATAGGCGCTGTTCATAAGTACGGTAGGGGTTGCCAATGCCACGATAAATGCGCCATAACGCAAAGCTGTATTTTCGCTTTTTTCTTCCACACATTTCATAACGAAGAAGGCTAAGATAAAATCAAAAACACAGGAAAACCACTTAATAACCACAAGGTCGTTGAGGTTTAACTTAGAGAGGATAAACAAAAAGTAAAGATAGGGCATATTGTAGTCGCCGATTTTAACTCTAAGCGCCTGGGCTCCTTCATATCCTCGCATTTTTTCAAGCCAATCAGAGAGAAAAACGTTATAATCTCTTGATGCAAAGGGAAGGAGAGAAACTCTTATGCAAATAAGTGCGGAAACTGCTGCGAAAATAAATAAAAGCGATATATTATCGGTTTTCTCGCAAAAGGCAAAAACGGATATAACACCTAAATAAAGAACTGAAAAAAGCAAGGCAGTCTGTAATGTTTCTCCCATTATAAAAAGGAACATAAACATAACAAGGCTTAAAGAAAAAACCGCTAAACATTTGTAAATTAAAGAGCTTTGCTTTAATTTTGTCATTATTGGTTCTCCTTTATTTCAATTAGATAATGGTACAAAAGAAGACAAATTCCAATAAAGGAATAAATATTTGTTAAAAGTCCGATAAGACCGCCAAGAAGAGCTAAGAAAAGAAAAACAAAGAGTTTTCTTAAAAGAACACCAATAAGATTTATGGCAACGTAAATTATAAAGGATAGAATAAGACCTTTAATATTTTGGGGCTTAAAGGAAAAGTAAAATAGTTTTTTAATCATTGCCGAAAGCCTCCGCAGCCTTAATCATTATGGCACATTCTATACGTTTTTTATGTAGTTCGCAACCAAGTTTATAAACTCCGTTTACGCTACCGGTAGAATGATATGCGTTAGCGGCGCATCCGCCTGAGCAGTACATTCTTGCAAAGCAGTCGTCACATTCGGAATGTGAATAAATGTTGCAGGACTTAAACTGGTCGCAGACTTTTTCGTTTTTAACGCCTTCAAAAACGTTTCCTAAAAGGAAGTTTTCATCTCCTGCGAACTGATGACAGGGGTACAGGTCACCGTTGGGGGTAACCGCCATATATTCGGTGCCGACTCCACAACCCGAAACTCTTTTAACAACACAGGGTCCACCGTCTAAATCTATCATATAGTGATAGAAGGTAAAGCCCTCGCCCTTTTTGTTTCGCTTAATCATTTCCTTTGCCAAAATCTCATATTGCTCCAGTAGAATCGGCAAATCTTTTTCGCTTAAAGCGTAAGGCTCTTTAGGGTCGCAGACAACAGGCTCGATAGAAATCTCTTTAAAGCCTAAGTCTGCCATATGAATAATATCGTTTGAAAAATCTTTGTTAAAGGCAGTGTAGGTGCCACGGATATAATAGTCCTTGCCGCCACGCTTTTCCACAAACCTTTTGAAATTATCTACAATCTTATCGTAAGAGCCCATACCGTTTTTGAAAACTCTCATACGGTCGTTTGTTTCTTTTCTGCCGTCCAGAGAAAGCACCACGTTGCTCATTTCCTTATTGCAGAAATCTATAATTTCATCATTTACAATAACGCCGTTGGTGGTGTATGTAAATCTGAAATTTTTGTCCTTTTCTTTTTCAAGTGTTCTGCCGTACTCCACAAGTTGTTTTACAACATTAAAGTTAAGTGAAGGCTCTCCACCGAAAAAGTCAACCTCTAAGTTTTTGCGAGTGCCTGAGTTTTCCACAAGAAAATCTAAAGCCTTTTTACCAACCTCAAAGGACATAAGACCTCGGTCTCCGTGATATTCTCCCTCTCCTGCAAAACAGTATTTGCAACAGAGATTACAGTCGTGAGCCACGTGGAGACAAAGGGCCTTTATAACCGACTGACGCTTTTTGAAAGAGGAGGCTAATGCCTTAAACTTATCCTCAAAAAAGAGTTTACCTTGATTTTTAAGTTCTTCAATATCCTCAAAAACCTGGTTTATGTCAGAGTCGGTAATTTCTTTGTAATGCTCTTTAATTTCCTTTGCTATTTGGCTTTTATCTTTGGCCTCATAGTCTTTTATAATATCAAAGGCCACTTCATCCACAACGTGAACGCAGCCTGAGTTAACATCAAGTATAATATTGTAACCATTAAGTTTATATGCGTGTATCATCTGGCACCCTCATTAAATTAAAATCGCCGTAGTTTCCCACGACGATTTTTTAGATTTAGAAACTTTAAAAAACTATTTGCTTTCCTTGCACTTTTCGCACTGCTGATTAGCAACAGAGCAAGAAGTTTTACTTGCAGACTGGCAAGAGGTCTGGCACTCGCCACAACCGCCTGTAACAGCAGAAGCCTCAAGGTTTCTTGAACTTAAAGTCTTAATTCTTTCCATATTCGACCCTCCTGTTAGGAATATATAAATATGGTAACATAAATTGAAAATTTTGTCAAGAGAGCTAAATGTGATATTTACAAAATTTCGGCTATTTCGCTAAGGGCGGCGGCAGGGGACTGGAAATTCTTAAATTTAACCGAATAATAGGGAGGCTCGGTGGGGTGTAGAGTAACCCTGTCCTTTAGCGCATCGCAAAGCTTCGCCATAAGCTCAGGTTTAATCTCGCTAACCTTTAATATAAGAGCGTTTGCGGTCTGAGCGATTTCATAAATTCCACTTTGGGATGCCTTGCTTCTGAAAAGAGCAACGTTTATGAGACCCAAAACTGCCGAGGGAGGTTCTCCAAAGCGGTCACATAGCTCGTCAATAACATCCTCGCTATCCTCGTTAGACTTAATTTCTGCAATTCTTCTGTAAATGCCGAGCCTTGCAGGAAGACTTTCAATATAGCTTTCAGGAATATGGGCAGAAATATTAAGGTCCACAAGACATTCGGGCGTCTCCTCGACCTTAATGCCTTTTTCCTCATTCATAGCGTCATTCAGGAGCTTGAGATACATATCGTATCCAACCGCCTCCATGTTGCCGTGTTGCTCTCCCCCTAAAATGCTACCTGCGCCTCTGATTTCCAGGTCTCGCATTGCAATTTTAAAGCCTGAGCCAAACTCGGTGTATTCTCTTATTGCCTCAAGGCGTTTGGTGGCAACTTCGCTAAGGCCTCGACCTTGCCTGTAGCAAAAATAAGCGTAAGCTCTTCTTGGAGAACGGCCGACTCGACCTCTTAACTGATGAAGCTGAGAAAGACCAAATCTGTCTGCATCTTCAACAATAAGGGTATTGGCGTTTGGCACGTCCACACCTGTTTCTATAATGGTGGTGCAGACAAGAATATCAATTTCGTGTTCTAAAAGTTTTTTCCAAACCTTAGAAAGCTCATCTTCTCCCATTTTTCCGTGAGCCGTTGTTATGTTAGCTTCAGGGAGTTGCTCTTTAAGTCGTAAAGCCAAGCGCTCTATAGTATCTACACGGTTGTGAAGATAATAAACCTGACCGCCTCGTCTGAGTTCCTTCTTTATCGCCTCTAAAATAACGCCGTTGTTATGTTCTAAAACATAGGTTTGAACGGGATGTCGGTCTCCGGGTGCCTCATCAATGGAGGATAAATCACGAAGACCCGACATAGCCATATTAAGCGTACGTGGAATAGGTGTGGCTGAAAGGGTTAAAATGTCTACCGATGGATAAAGATCCTTTAGTTTTTCCTTTTGTGCTACGCCAAAGCGTTGCTCCTCATCAATAATAACAAGGCCCAAATCTTTAAAGGAAACGTCTTTGGAAATAAGTCGGTGTGTGCCGACAACAAGGTCAACGCTACCCCTTTTAAGACCTAAAATAATTTTTTCTTGTTCTTTAGGAGACACAAAACGAGAAAGCATTTTAACCTCAACAGGCAGTTCGCCAAATCTGTTTAATATGGTATTGTAATGCTGCCAGGCAAGAATGGTGGTGGGAACCAAAATAGCGCATTGTTTACCCTCGCTAACACACTTAAAGGCGGCACGAAGAGCAACCTCTGTTTTACCGAAACCTACGTCTCCGCAGAGGAGTCTGTCCATTGGAACTCCTCGCTCCATATCGTTCTTTATCTCGTTTATACTTCTTAGCTGGTCCTCGGTTTCCTCAAACTCAAAACGTCTTTCAAAATCGTTTTGGAGGTCGGTGTCCTCACTAAAAGCGTAGCCCTTTGCCGCCATACGCTTAGCATAAAGTGCGGTAAGCTCCTTCGCCATATTTTTTACGGCAGTGCGTACTCTCTTACGAGTTCTGCTCCACTCCTGAGAGCCAAGACGGTTAAGTCTTATTTTGCCCTCGTCGGCAGAACCGATATATTTAGAAACCAAATCAAGTTGGGTAACGGGAACGTACAAAACATCCCCTTTAGCATACTTGATTTTAATATAATCTTTTGTTATACCGTTTTTGGAAATTCGGTTTATTCCATCGAAAATTCCAATGCCGTGGGAAGCGTGAACAACGTAATCTCCAAGGCGCAATTCCTCAAGGGAATTGTAGGCATTTTTAGATTTTATTTTCTTTCTGGGTTTTGATTCTGATGATATGTGTCGGTGGGTGATAAAGGAGAAATTAAGTTCGGGAATTTCAAAACCTGAGGAAAGTCCGCCACAGGTAACTACTGCGCCGCTGACAGGAAGCCCCTTAACTTTTTCGAGATAAAGGGAGTTTATACCTGATGACTGTAGGTCGCTGTTTAAAATCTGAGCCGCTTTGGGATTCCTTGCGGCAATAACCGCAATACCACCACGGGAAAGTGGGTAATGTATATCCTCTTTTAAGACCGAAATATCTCCACTCCAACAGGAGTTTCGCTTAAAGTCGCAAGTAAGAAGCTCTTTTAGAGGGAAAGGTACGCTTGACGGCAAGAAGGAATCAAGCAAAATGCCTTTTTCCGACTGGCTTAAAATATCGGTTTCATCAAGATAAATATTTGCAGTGCCTGAGGATAAAAAACCGTCCTCTAAATAACTTTTTATATCCTCATTTATCTGAAACTGCATATTTTTGATATGCTCTCGGACTGCAACGATTTCCGAGGTGACGACAAGGGCTTCAGGCATATAATGGAAAATATTGCTTTTAGAGTAAAGCAGAGAAATATATCTGTCAAAGGAAAAATCAATTTCATTTTCTATGGAGATAATGTCATCATCAATTCGCTTTATCTGCTTGTCACTTAGTTTTTTCTGAGAAGCTTTATATTCGTTTAATAGTTTGAGAATAACCTCTTTTTCTGCAATAACTTCACTTGCAGGGGCAATTTTTATAATGTCCACGTTTTCGGTGCGTCGTTGACTGTCAGGGTCGAATTTAGAAATGGTATCAATCTCATCCCCCCAAAACTCAATTCTAAAGGGCTGAGCCTCATTAACTGCAAAAATGTCGATAATTCCACCACGTAAAGAGAATTGTCCAACTCCGTCAACCAACTCACTACGGACATAACCTGAAGAAAGCAAAAGTTTTACAATTTCAGAGGTGGAAATAGTTTGTGCGGTTTTAAGGGAGAGGTAACTTTTCTTTAAAAGGGAGGGGGGAGGAACTATCTGCATAGCTGACTCTACCCCTAAAATGAGCATGTCAAAAGACCCCTCTAATAACTTAGAGAGGGTGTCTATGCGCTTGTGTTCATACTCTTTTGAGTGCCCCTGAAAGCCTCCGATTGTGTAATCCCTTGAGGGTAAAAAACCTGCCTTTACACCAAGAGAAGTCAGGTCGTCTTTGAGGGATAGGGCGGCGGCTTCGTCAGGCGCTATAACAATAACCTGTTTATCGTTTTGTGCCTTATAAGCCGAGAGTATCAGAGCCTTGTGAATGTCCGATAGACCCGAAACCTCAAAGGGTAGTTTGCCCTTAGCCTCTAGGGAAACAAGGCTTTTAAAAACCGAGGTTTTGGATATTACCGAGTTTAAAAACTTCATATAATACCGACCTATTTAGAATATTTATTCATTGCACTCTCAATTCCTCGTGCAAGAATTTCTTCGATTGCATTTGTGGAAGCGGTAAGAGCTTCTTTTAAGTTCGCCTCGTCAGATTTAGGAAATTTTCCTAAAACCCAATCTACAAGGTCGTAGTCTGGGTGCGGCTTCTGACCGACACCAATTTTAATTCGTGGGAAATTTTCGCTTCCAAGATGTGAAATAATGCTTTTTATTCCGTTGTGACCGCCTGCGCTACCCTTGCGGCGCAAACGTATTTTGCCCACATCTAAAGAAATATCATCAAAAATAATAAGAATATTTTCAGGCTCAATCTTATAAAAGGAGGCTATTTTTCCAACCGCCTCGCCGGAACTATTCATATAGGTCTGAGGCTTTATAAGAAGAACCCTTTTACCGCAAACTGTAGCCTCGCCTATTTCAGCATTATATTTCATTTTATTAAGATTTATACTATGCTTTTCTAAAAAAGCATCTAATGCGGCAAAGCCAATATTGTGGCGAGTGCCGTCATATTTAGGCTCCGGATTACCAAGGCCGACTATTAGCATATCATAAGCCGAGCCGTTAAACTTTTTCTTAAAACTAAACATCATTTCATCTCCACCCACGATTTTAACATATAATAACATTTTATTCAAGCAAAATACTTGACAAGTTTTAATTTAAAAGTTATTATTAAGTGTGTGAAAACGTTGATGGGAAGAGTAGTCCTTTCTTTTTTGCAAGAGAGTGTGGGTCATAGGCTGAAAACCTGCATCATAAAAGATTTGATGAAAACCACCCCTGAGTGTCTGTGAATTCAAGCAGAACGGGTTGTCTCCGTTAAAGGACGAAAGAGTGGTACTTTTAGTACAATTTGGGTGGAACCACGGAGTTTTAATTTTTACTTCGTCCCTATTTTCAGGGACGGAGTTTATTTTTTTGTTAGGAGAGATACAGATGAATATTTCGCTTAGAGGAAATATAAAAGAATTTGAAGATGGCATCAACGCCTATGACGTGGCAAAAAGCTTCGGAGGAGGCTTTTTCAAAAATGTTTTAGCTGCTAAAATCAACGGCGAAAACAAAGATTTAAGAACTCCTTTAAAGGATGGAGATGACTTAGAGCTTTTAACCTTTGAGGACGATTATGGTAAATGGACCTACCGCCATACCGCATCTCACATTTTGGCTCAGGCAGTTAAAAGACTTTACCCTGAGGCAAAACTTGCTATCGGACCTGCCACTCAGGACGGTTTTTATTACGATATTGATTCTCCTGTTATGTTTACCCCTGAGGACCTGGTAAAAATTGAAGAGGAAATGAAGAAGATTATTAAAGAGAATCTTCCCTTGGAATATTTCACTTTACCCTTTGACGAGGCAGTAAAATTCTTTGAGGAAAAGCAGGAGCCATATAAGGTAGAGCTTATCAAAGATTTGCCCGAGGGTTCTGTAATCAGTTTTTACAAACAGGGAGAGTTTACCGACCTTTGCGCAGGTGCCCACCTTATGTCAACAGGCTCTATTAAGGCATTTAAATTAACAAGCGCAACAGGTGCTTATTGGAGAGGAAACTCTGACAATAAAATGCTTCAGAGAATTTACGGAACCGCTTTCCCAAAGGCAGCTGAACTTGAAGCATATCTTTTACAGATGGAAGAGGCTAAAAAGCGTGACCACAATAAACTGGGTAGAGATTTAGGCTTCTTTACCACAAGTGAGCTTATCGGTCAAGGACTTCCCATCCTTTTACCAAAGGGTGCAAGGGTAATTCAGCTTTTACAGCGTTTTGTTGAGGATGAAGAGCAAAAACGTGGTTGGCTCCTAACCAAAACTCCTTTTATGGCTAAGAGCGATTTGTATAAGGTTTCAGGCCACTGGGACCACTATCAAGACGGAATGTTCGTTTTAGGAGATGAGGAAAAGGATGACGAGGTATTCGCCCTACGTCCTATGACCTGCCCATTCCAGTATCAAGCATACTTAAATAAGGCACGTTCCTATCGTGATTTGCCACTGAGATACAATGAAACCTCAACCCTTTTCAGAAACGAGGCAAGCGGAGAGATGCACGGACTTATCCGTGTAAGACAGTTTACCATTTCTGAGGGACACCTTATGTGCACACCTTCTCAGTTGGAGCAGGAGTTTAAAAACTGCGTAGAACTTGCAGTATATATGCTTAAAACCTTAGGACTTTACGAGGACGTTTCCTATCGTTTCTCTCAGTGGGATCCTGATGATAAGGAGAAATACATCGGAACAGTTGAGCAGTGGGATGAAGCACAGGGAATGATGGCGAAAATTCTTGACCACCTGGAAATTCCTTATAAGGTTGGAGTTGGCGAAGCCGCATTCTACGGACCTAAGCTTGACATTCAGATTAAGAACGTTTTCGGTAAAGAGGACACCCTCATTACCATTCAAATTGACCAGATGTTAGCCGAAAAATTCGGTATGGAATATGTTGACACCGACGGCGTTAAGAAAAACCCATACATCATTCACAGAACTTCTATCGGTTGCTACGAGAGAACTCTTGCTTTGTTAATTGAAAAGTATGCAGGCGCATTCCCACTATGGCTTGCTCCTGAACAGGTTAGAATTCTCCCAATTGCCGACCGCCACCACGATTATGCTTATGAAATTAAGGCAAAACTTGAAGAACTAGGCATGCGTGTTGAGGTTGACGCAAGAAACGAAAAAATCGGTTATAAAATTCGTGAAGCAAGACTTGAAAAGCTTCCTTATATGTTGACAGTAGGCGATGCTGAGGTTGAAATTGGCAGCGTATCGGTCAGAACAAGAGGCGAAAACGGAGACCTTGGAGTAATGAGCTTTGAGGACTTTAAACAAAGAGCCTTAGAAGAAATCAAAACCAAATATATTGGATAAACAAAAAGATGTGTAGAATTTTCTACACATCTTTTTTATTTACTAACATTCTTTTTATCAGTTCTTCCTGTAAGGTAATCTAAAGATACATTAAATTTATCTGCAATTCTAACAAGAATTTCGAGCCTTGGCTCTCTGGTCATAAGTTCATAATTCTGATAGGCTTTTTCAGTAATATCACAGTAAACCGCAACTTCCCATTGGGTTAGTTTCCTCTCTTTGCGACATTCCCTTAAACGCTGAGCTAAAATTTTATTCATATAAATCACTCACACTGTAAACTTATTGTTTTATTACAAATATCAAGGACAGATTCTCTGTGGGTTATAATGAGAATGGTTTTATCCTTTAGGGTTGACAGATTTTTAAGCACCGCCTTTTCGGTCTTTTCGTCAAGTGCCGAGGTAGACTCGTCAAGAAGCAGAATGGGGCAGGAGGAAACAAGTGCTCTTGCAATGGCAAGGCGTTGCACCTGACCTTCGCTGAGACCTGCGCCTCGCTCTGCTAAAACGGTATCAAAGCCTTTAGGCAGAGAAGAGATATAATCATAAATTTCTGCGGTTTTACAGGCCGAAATCAGTTCCTCATCGGTTAAATTTTCACGGTTTAATGCGATATTTTCTCTGATACTTCCTGATAAAATCATATTACCCTGAGGAACGTATGCAAAAAGCCTTCGATATACCGATGAAAGCGCTTTGCCATCAATAGAAATGCTTCCGCTATTTGCCGAATACAGACCTAAAAGGAGTTTGAACAGGGTTGTTTTTCCTCTGCCTGATTTTCCTCTTAAGGCTACTGTATCGCCACGGTTTATAGAGAAATTAAGATTGTCAAAAATCACTTTTTCCTCGTTATATGAAAAACTGAGGTTTTCCGCTTTAATCTCCTTAAAGTTCTGAGCAATTTCTCCTAATTTATCAGAATCTATAGGAGTTTCTTCATCCTCAATGTCGTGGAGATCTAAAAGTCTTTCTGCCGAGGCAATAGCCGAATAGTACTGAGGCAGAATGCCTGAAATATTTTGTAGCGGCATTCTAAGCTGATTTACAATTTGCAAAATAGCAATAAGTACACCATAGGTAATATCGCCTTTAACAATAGAAAAGGCTCCTAAAACCAAAATCACGTAATAGATAAGAGAAAATACGGTATGTAGTCCCGAATGGGTTAAAATGTGAAGATTATTTCTTTTGATTTTCAGCTTATAATTATTCTCCAAAAAGCCGTCAAGTCGGTTTTCGATAGGAGTAAAACTTGAAAAACTTTTTACAACCGACATATTTTCTAAACACTCTTGTAGGAAAGAGCGTGTAACACCGTTTGATTTTTGCACCTGCTTGTGTAGTGACTTGTATTTTGCAGAAATAAGTCTGCCAAAGGTCGGAACAATAAGGCCGCCCACTACGGCAATAAGGGCAAAAGACGGACTGAACATAACCAGAGCCGTAACGCCAATAGCAATTTTAGCCACAAAGGAGCAAATGGTAGGAATAATGCTTGAAACCGAGCCTGTAATGATGTTTATGTCATCGGTCAGGCGGTTTAAAATATCTCCGGAATGATACTTTGAGGTTTTGTCAAACTGCTTTAAAGTGAACCCTAAAAAAACAGATTTTTGGAAATGCATTTTAAGTCTGCCGGTAAGCACCGCCGACAAATGAACGTTCAAGGCGGTAAGCAGAGCGTTAAGAAGAATTGCCGCAAAAAGAAAGATTATATTAAGGGTTAAATCTCCCTGTTTTTCTCCGGTGCAAATGTCAAGCACGTTTCCTGAAAAAATAGCAAATGAAAATAGAGCGACAGAAGATAGAATACCAATAATACTGCGCCATATGATTTTAGATAAAAAAGGTTTAGCCTGTGTGGCAATGTATTTTAAGGGGCGGTTGCTTTTCAAAATATGCACCTCCAGAAAGATGGCAAGAGTCGAACCCGATACGGTTTCGCTCATCGCCTTTAATCATTGAACTTTGCGCTCTTTTTTGCAAGGCGACAGCCTTGCGGCAAAATCACGCTTTGTCCACTAATAAAGTCGTTGGCAGAAACTCTTCGACCTTTCAAAGACAAAATTTTTGCCGTAGAGGAAGTCAACTAAATTCAGAAATACTGTGGTATTTCAAGTTTTGAGGCAAATTATTACGTAAATTTTGTTTTGAAGGCGTATTGTGTTCGACTCTTGCCAACTTTAAAATAATTATACAATAAAGATATAAATATTGCAAGAGTGACAGGTTATGGTGTATAATTGGTAAAAAGGAGAATGATTATGGATACTTTTGTTGAACAAATTGTAAGAGTTAAAAGAACAGGAAAAGATTATTTAAAGGTAGCGGCTATTTGGCTTGGCGCCTTTGTGCTTATTTTCATCCTTTTCTTTTTGATGGGCTTTAGTGCAGGGATGCTTTCGGTACCTTCGATTATAGGAACCGCCCTTGTTATATGGGGAGCGGTGAAACTCACCTCACTAACCTATATTGAATATGAATATATTTTTACAAACCGTGACTTTGACGTAGATAAAATAGTAGCGAAATCTTCAAGACAAAGGGTGCTTTCCTTTAAGATTCCCTCTGTTCAAAAATACGGCAAGTTTAATGCTGAGGCCAGAATTTCAGACTCTATAAAAAAGGTTTATTATACCTGTGACAAAAACTCAAAGGACGCTATGTACATAATTGTCCCTGTAGAAAAAGAGGGTACTGTTATGTTGGTGTTTGAGCCAAATGAGAGAATGTCAAAAGCCTTGGAAGCAAATCTTCCAAGAATTGCATTTTAACAAAAAGCAAGAGGGATTATTATGAAAATAATAGACCGCCAAACAATGCTTCAAGCGGAAGAAATGGCGTTTGCAAGTGGAATTTCTTATTTGCGCCTTATGGAAAACGCAGGTGTGGCTGTTGCTCGTGTTATCAGAGAAACGGTGGATGTAAAAAACAAAAATGCTGTTGTGGTCTGCGGTGCAGGCAACAACGGCGGCGATGGCTTTGTTGTAGCACGAAAACTTTTTGAGAATTTTGCTACAGTGTCGGTTGTTTTAGTAGGTGGAACACCCTCCACACATAACGCCAAGGAAAACTTTGAAAAACTCAGCGGCGATATTAAAATACTTGATTACACAAAATTTTCAGATACCTGTAATAACCTGATTTTAAACTGTGATATTTTAGTGGATGCGGTCTTTGGAACAGGCCTTAGCAGAGAACCCGATAGTCTTATAACAAGGCTTTTCGGCATTATGTCGAAATCTTCTGCCACCACCTTTTCGGTAGATTTGCCAAGTGGTGTTGTTTGCGATACTGCCGAGATTAAAACTTCTTGCGTAAAGGCAGATTATACGGTAACCTTCGAGTGCTTGAAGCCTTGCCATATTTTACCGCCGTCCAATGAATTTTGCGGCAAAGTAACGCCTGTAAAAATAGGGATAGACGAGGAAATTATAGAGCGTCTTCCTTATGTTTGCAAAACAATAGACAAGCCAACAATTAGAAAACGCAGAAAAAACGACCATAAAGGAACCTTTGGCAAAGGTCTTTCAATTTGCGGAAGCTACGGTATGCCCGGAGCGGCTGTGATTGCTGCAAAATCGGCGCTTAGATGCGGAATTGGTATACTTAAAATGGCTTGTGTAAAGGAAAATTATGAAATTTCTGCAATAAGCGCTCCCGAAGCGGTGCTTATTCCTTGCAAAACTAACGGCGGCAAATATTCTCTGTCTGATTTTTCACTTTTAAAGGAACATTTAAACACCTCAGATGCTCTCCTTGTGGGTTGTGGAATAGGGGTATCACAGGGGGCTAGAGAGCTAATTTGCAAACTGATTTTGGAGTCGACAGTTCCCGTAATTATAGACGCCGATGGTATAAACTGTATTTCTTCCTGCATAGATATAATTAAGCAGGCAAAGGCGCCGATTATACTGACTCCTCACCCGGCAGAAATGTCAAGGCTTTGCGGAAAATCTATAAGCGAGATAGAGTCTTCACGCATAGATACCGCCTCAGAGTTTGCTAATCGGTATGGGGTTTATGTTATCCTTAAAGGCGCAAATACAGTTGTAGCAACACCCAAGGGAGAAACCTTTGTGAATTTATTGGGTAATGCCGGAATGGCAAAAGCGGGAAGCGGAGATATGCTTTCGGGAATAATTTTAGCCTTGTTGGCACAGGGTTATGAAATAACTGAAGGAGTAAAATCTGCCGTTTGGCTACACTCTACTGTGGGGGATATGGCGGCAGAAAAGCTTAGTGAAACCGCAATGTTGCCTACGGATATGATAAATCTATTGCCTGACCTGCTGCGAAGATTATAGGGTGTGAGGTAATTGAAGAAAATAATCTGTCTTATTATTCCGCTTATTTTGCTCTGTTCTTGCGGCAAAAAAAGTGAGGTGCAGCCGAATCTTTTGGGGATCTCCTTTAAGGGAGAACTGGTTTATTACAACGAGAATTATTCCTGCGAGTGCTCAATCTCCCAAGACGGTGTTTTAACTGCAAAAATAATTGAACCTGAAATATTAAGCGGCTTTGTACTTACCGTTAGTAAAGACAAAATAACGGCAGATTATTTAGGAATTTCTTATACCCCAACTACAAACAATATGCCATTTTCAGGGGCAATCGACTCCTTTTACAAGGCTTTGCAGGAATGTTGTTTGGAAGATAAAAGGGCAACCCTTTCAGGCGAGGAATACATACTGAAGGGGGAGGTGGGAGATATAGACTACACCCTTTATCTCTCTCCAACCGGACTACCGCAAAAACTCCTTTTGCCCGATGAACGCTTTTCGGTAAATTTCTATAATGTTACAATTAAAGGAAGTTAAAATGAACGCATTAAAATATCAAAAAGTTATGAATTTTTGGGAAAGACACGCAAAACTACTGTTTACCGCCAAGATGATACATCACTTGTCGGTAATGGCAGTTTATGCCGCCTTTCCTTTTTTTCTTTTATATACCGCTTTAAAGCAGGACACCTTTTTTATCACGGCATTTTCGGTTTGTTTAATATCCTTTATTTTATTGAGTTTTTATAGAAAAATGGTAGACAAAAAAAGGCCAAGCGAAGTTTATAATATCCCTTCGGCAATAGAAAAGGGGAAAGAGGGAAAATCATTCCCAAGCCGACATTCCTTTTCGGCGGCAGTAATCTCGGTATGCCTTTTTCACACTTCGGTTTGGTTAGGAGCGGCGTTTCTGCTTCTCACCTTGATAATAGCGGCGCTTAGGGTGGCTTTGGGGCTCCATTTTGTAAAAGATGTCCTTGTCGGACTGCTTATAGGCGTTTTGTGTGGCTGTTTAGCCTTAATTATAGGATAAAAAGATTGACTAAAATAAATCTCTGCTATATAATTATTTATTATTGCATTTTAAAGGAAGTGTAAAGTTATGCATTGGGCTGATGATATAGCGCAAAGAATAATTGACAGAAATCCAAACAAGGCAGAATATGTATGCGCCGCAGGAATAAGTCCTTCGGGCTCTATTCATATTGGTAACTTTAGAGATATTGCAACAAGCTATTTTGTTGTTAAAGCTCTTCAGAAAAAGGGCAAAAAGGCAAAACTCCTCTTTTCTTGGGATGAGTTTGACCGACTTCGCAAGGTGCCTGTAAACGTTGCGGCAATAAAGGAAGGAATGGATAAATACATCGGCAGACCTTATGTTGATGTTGAGGACCCATTTGGTTGTTGCGAATCTTACGCAAAGCATTTCCAGAATGAATTTGAGGCTTCTATCAAACGCTTCGGTATCGAGATGGATTATCGTTATCAGGCAACTCAGTACAGAAGCGGCAGATATTCTGAATATATTATTCACGCTTTAAAGAAGAGAGAAGAAATTTTTGATATTTTAGACTCTTTCCGTACCCAAGACTCTACCGAGGAAGAGAGAAAAAATTACTATCCGGTAGGCATTTATTGCTCAAAGTGCGGTAAGGATACCACCAAAATCACAAAGCTTTCAGATGATTGCATTAACGCCGAGTATGAGTGCGCTTGCGGACATCACGGAACCTTTGATTTCAAGAATGATTTTAACTGTAAGCTTGCTTGGAAAATCGACTGGCCAATGCGTTGGCTGGTAGAAGGTGTTGACTTTGAACCGGGCGGAAAGGACCACGCAAGTCCTACAGGCTCTTATCAGACAAGCCGTATTATATCTGAAAAGATTTTCGGCTACGAGGCACCTCTCTTCCAGGGTTATGAATTTATCGGTATTAAGGGAACAACAGGTAAAATGTCAGGCTCAAGCGGACTTAACCTTACTCCCGATACCCTTTTAAAGCTCTACGACCCTGAAATAATTTTGTGGCTCTATTCTAAAACCGAGCCAACAAAGGCGTTTAATTTCTGTTTCGATGATGAAATTCTTCGTCAGTATTTCGAGTTTGATAAAATGATGACCGCATACCTTGACGGAACTGCCGACGAGCATACCGCATCTATTATGGAGGGAGCTCTTATTGAGGGAAGAAAGGTTGAGAGAGTTCCTATGCAACTTTTAGTTGCCTTAGGCTCGGTTGTTGACTTTAATATTCCAATGCTTGAAACCGTATTTGAGAAAATCGGCACACCATACAAGCATAACGAGTTTACTGAGAGACTCCAGAGAGCAAAATTCTGGCTTGAACAGTGCTCTCCTGAGAGTGTAAATCGCCTGAGAGAAACAAGAAACTTTGAGGTTTACAACACCCTTTCTGATGAGGAGAAAAAGGAGATTTCTATCCTTTTCGACTATCTCTCTACCGACGGATATTCTCTTGACGATCTTAACACCTTCCTCTATGCCGTTCCTAAGAAGGTCTTTGGCGAGGATATTGATATGAAGACTGCGAAAACCCTTCAGGGAGCTTTCTTCAAGAATGTTTACAAGCTTCTTATTGACAAGGAAAAGGGTCCAAGACTTTACCTCTTCCTCTATGCAGTTGATAAGGCAAGATATTTAAAGCTTCTTGATTTTTCTACACCTCAGACCGAGGAAGAAAAGGCTGCAGATGCAAAGGAGACGCAAGAAGTAGTAGAGCAGACCGCAGAGCCTGTAAAAGAGCAGATTACCATTGACGATTTTGATAAAATTGACCTTAGAGTATGCAAGGTTTTAAAATGCGAAGAGGTACCAAAATCTCATAGCTGCCTAAAACTTACCTTAGATGACGGGTTAAAAGGCAGAGTAATTATGTCAAGCATTAAGGCAGAATATAAGCCCGAAGAGCTTATTGGCAGAAAGATTATTGTTGTTGCCAACCTAAAACCCGCAAAACTTGCAGGGGTAGTAAGCGAAGGTATGCTTATTGCGGCTTCTGCTGAGGAATGTGGTTGCAAGATAATATTTGTTGATGACAGCGTTCCCGTAGGAACTGCTATTCACTAAACTTTTTGAGCAGGGCAAGGCCCTGCTCTTATTTTATATAAATTATAATATAATTTAATTGACTTTATGGAGCCCATAATGTAAAATATAACTAATGACGAAAACGGAGGAAAATTTTATGGAAAACAAAAAATCCGTGTATAAAAGAGTACTGATTAAGCTTAGTGGCGAAGCCCTTGCGGGAAGCCAAAAAACCGGCCTTGATTTTGATAAGGTTATTGAAGTTTGCAAGAGCATAAAGGAATGTCACGAAATGGGAGCCGAAATTGCCATAGTAGTTGGCGGCGGAAACTTTTGGCGTGGCAGAAGCAGCGGCAAAATGGACAGAACCAGAGCCGACCATATGGGAATGCTTGCAACCTGTATCAACTCTCTTGCCCTTTGCGATGCTTTAGAGCAATTAGGCGTTGACGTAAGAGTTCAGACTGCTATTGAAATGCGACAGATTGCCGAGCCTTATATCAGAAATAAAGCAGTACGCCATTTAGAAAAGGGAAGACTAGTAGTCTTTGGCTGCGGAACAGGTAACCCATTCTTCTCAACCGATACTGCCGCCGCACTTCGTGCCGCAGAAATCGATGCAGACGTTATCTTTAAGGCAACAAACGTTGATGGCGTTTACGATAGTGACCCCAAGAAAAACCCTGATGCGAAAAAATATGACGAGCTTACCCATCACGATGTATTAAGCTTAGGACTTAACGTTATGGATAGCACCGCCGCATCACTTTGTATGGACAACAACATTAAGATTTTAGTGTTTAATCTTGATGACCCTGAAAACATCAAAAAAGCTATTACCGGAGAAACCATCGGTACACTTGTAAAATAGGAGGATATTTATGAACGAGCTTATTAAAAACACAGAAGCACGTATGGAGAAAAGCATTGATGCCCTAACAAGAGAGTTTGCAACAGTTAGAGCAGGAAGAGCAAACGCTGCGGTTCTTGATAAAATCACAGTTGACTATTACGGCACTGCAACCCCAATTCAACAGATTGCAACCGTTTCAGTTCCTGAAGGACGCACCTTACAGATTCAACCTTGGGATACCACAACTCTAAAGCTTATTGAAAAGGCAATTCAGGCTTCAGATATCGGAATAAATCCTAACAATGACGGCAGAGTAATAAGACTTATTTTCCCACCTCTAACCGAGGAACGCCGCAAAGAGCTTGTAAAAGACATTAAAAAAATGGCAGAAGATAGCAAGGTTGCTATTCGTTCTATTAGAAGAGATGCCATTGAAAAGCTTAAGGCTATGAAAAAAGCAGGAGATATTACTGAGGACGACCAGCAAAACGGCGAAAAGAAGGTTCAGAACGTAACCGATAAATATTGCGCAGAGGTTGACACTTTACAGGCTGCCAAAGAAAAAGAAATACTGGAAATCTAAATTTTTAAAATCCATCACGGCTTTCGCTTTGGTGGATTTTTTGAAAGGCGGGGAGAAGCTTGTTTTTTAAGAAAAAGAAAATAACGGCAAGTGCCGAAAGAAATATACCTACTCATATTGCTATAATTATGGACGGCAACGGAAGATGGGCTAAAAAACGCTCTATGCCCCGTACCGCAGGCCATGCCGCAGGCTCCAAAAAGTTTAAGGAAATAGCAAGATACTGTAACAAAATAGGTGTAAAATATCTTACAGTTTATGCTTTTTCTACTGAAAATTGGCGCAGACCTAAGGAAGAGGTTGATGCCATTATGAATATTTTTAGAGACTATCTTCAAGACTCGGCAAACTTTAAGAGCGAAAATATTATGTTAAAATTTATTGGAGACAGAAGCGGAATGCCTCAGGATATTGCAGAACTTATGGCTCAGGCAGAGTATGACTCCAAAGATGCTACAGGACTTAAAGTCTATATGGCTATAAATTACGGTGGCAGAGATGAGCTTGTCCACGCAGTCAGAGATATAGTAAAAGAGGGAATTAGCCCTGAGGAAATAACAGAAGATACCATTTCTTCCCATATTTACACTAAAGATTATCCCGATCCCGAGCTTATAATCAGACCAAGCGGAGAATACAGGCTTTCCAACTTTCTTATATGGCAGTCGGCATATAGTGAATTTTGGTTTTCCAATGTTTTATGGCCCGATTTTTCGCCTGAAGACTTAGATAGGGCCATTGATGACTTTAATTTGAGAAACCGTAGATTTGGGGGTGTATAAAAATGAAGACACGCATAATTTCAGGTGCGGTTGCTATTATTATATTAGTGGCAGTTTTGTTTTTAAACAGCTATTATTCTTTAACTGCAGTAATTGCTATTAGTATACTAGCCGCCCTTGCTTCTTATGAAATGCTTCATAATACAGGTTGCGTAAAGAGAATGACTCCGGTTGTGGCGGCTATGATTTATTCGGCAGTGGTGCAGTTTTCATATAGTGGAATTTTTATAGACCCTAGAATAATCACTATACTTTTCGCTCTTTTCGTTGTGCTTCTCGCAATTTTCCGCCACAAAACTTTTGGGGCAGAGCAGATTATAATGTCTCTTTCGATGCCAATAATATTATCCTATGCCTTTTCTTGTCTTGAGAAAATTTTGAATTTCTCTGACGGACATGGACTATTTTATATAATTCTTCTTTTAAACTTTGCGTCTATATCAGACTGCTTTGCCTACTTCGTTGGTGTAGCAATAGGAAAGCATAAATTAGCCCCCGTTATCAGCCCTAAAAAGACAATAGAGGGCTCGGTTGGAGGAGTTTTGGGCGCAGTTTTAGGCACTATTGTTAT
The DNA here is from genome assembly GCA_017521125.1 of Clostridia bacterium. Taxonomy (GTDB): domain Bacteria; phylum Bacillota; class Clostridia; order Oscillospirales; family Acutalibacteraceae; genus SFWF01. Next base: position 112,690 of record JAFXDV010000001.1, on the reverse strand, counting down.
TTGCCTTATATTTAATAAAATTACAGGCTATACCGCAAACCTGTGGTTACTCCTTGCCGCAACACCTTTTTTAAGCGTTGTGGGAATGATGGGAGATTTATTTATGTCGGCAATTAAAAGAGATTTCGGAATAAAAGATTACGGAAATCTTATGCCGGGCCACGGTGGAGTTTTGGACAGATTAGATTCTATATTGTTGGTGGCCCCGGTAGTTAGCCTCTTGCTTGTTCACGGGAGGATAGTGCTATGAGTAAAACCCTTATAATTTTAGGTTCCACCGGTTCTATCGGAGAACAGGCGTTAGACGTAGCAAGAAAAAACGGATATAAAATAAAAGGCCTTGTCGCAGGAAAGAATATAGAAAGACTTGAAGCTCAGGCAAGAGAATTTTCTCCTGAGTTTGTAGCAGTTTTTGATACCATAGCGGCAAAAGACCTTAAAGATAGACTTAAAGATACAAGCATTAAGGTTTTGTCCTCGCAAGAAGGCGTTTGCGAGGTGGCAAGTCAAAAAGCAGATATAGTTCTCAACTCCATAGTTGGTATTGCAGGACTAAAACCAACCCTTTCGGCAATAAAAGCAAAAAATAATATTGCTCTTGCCAACAAGGAAACTTTAGTAACCGCAGGAGATTTGGTTAACGCCGCCGCAAAAGAAAACGGAGTAAGCATTATCCCTGTGGACAGCGAACATTCGGCAATTTTCCAGTCCTTGCAGGGCGTACCCAAAGGCGCACTTTCCAAAATTCTCTTAACCGCATCAGGCGGACCATTTTATGGTAAAACTAAAGAGGAACTTGAAAATGTTACGGTGGCCGAGGCACTTAATCACCCCAACTGGTCTATGGGAAGCAAAATTACCATAGATTCTGCAACCCTTATGAATAAAGGCCTTGAGGTTATAGAAGCCGTGCACCTTTTTGGTGTTGCACCTGATGATATTGAGGTTTTGATTCACAGACAAAGCATACTTCATTCGGCAGTAGAGCTCTGCGACGGCGCAGTCATCGGTCAGATGGGTACACCTGATATGAGGCTGCCCATAGAATATGCTATAACCTATCCTGAAAGGGAGCAGATGTGTTGCGATAGACTTAGTCTTTCAGATGTAGGAACTCTTACGTTTGCTAGACCTGACAGAGAAGCTTTCCCTTGTCTTAATATCTGCGTTGATGCAATAAGACAGGGCGGACTTAAACCTGCCGCAGCAAACGGCGCTAACGAAGAGGCGGTTGCCCTCTTTCTTAACGGCAAAATCAAGTTTTTGGAAATTCCTCAGCTTGTAAAGCTTGCAACCGATGCCCAAAAGCATGTTAAAAACTTTAATTTAGAAGACGTTTTTGCCGCAGATAAGTCGGCAAGAGAATTGGTCTTAAAATCTATATAAAAAGGTGATTACAATTTCTTTTTTAGTAAACCTCTGGAGTAACGTATGGCCCTATTTAGTAGCAATACTAATGTTCGTGCTTCTTATTATAATTCACGAGCTTGGCCATTTTATTGCGGCAAAAATCTCAGGAGTGAGAGTAAATGAGTTTGGCGTAGGCTTCGGACCCAAGCTATTCAAGAAAAAATGGGGGGAAACCCTTTATAGTGTAAATCTTATTCCACTTGGCGGTTTTTGTGCTATGGAGGGAGAAGAGGAAGAAAGTAAGGATGATAGGGCTTTTTGTAATAAGTCGCCCTTAAAACGACTTTTTATTGTGGCCAACGGAGCAATTTTCAATCTCCTCTTAGGTCTTGTAATTGTTGCGATTACCCTTATCCCACAAACCAAATTCGCTTCTACAACTGTGGCGGAATTCAGAGAGGGCGCCACAAGTAGCCAAAGCGGACTGATGGTAGGGGATAAAATTCTTGAGGTAGAAGGCAGAAAGATTTTAACCACATACGATTTAAGCTATGCCTTTACGGGAGTAGAGGACGGAAGTCTTGACTTTGTGGTCCTAAGAGACGGCAAAAAAACTGATTTAAAAGATGTTCGCTTTAAAATGAGCGAGGCTCAGGGAATTTCTTACGTCGATTTTGACTTTTATGTCAAGGGTGTAGAGAAAAATTTCTTTACCTTTGTGGAGTACACCTTTAAAACGGCAATTTCTCAGTGCAAGGTTGTTTGGTTTTCCTTTATTGACCTTATTACAGGCAAATACGGAATATCGGCAATGTCCGGTCCTGTAGGAATTACGGCAACAATCGGCTCTATAGCTAAAGAGAACCTCTTTAACACCTTGCCAATACTTGCCCTTATTACCATAAACCTAGGAATATTCAATCTCTTCCCAATACCTGCACTTGATGGGGGAAGAATTTTATTTATACTAATTGAGCTAATAATAAGAAAGCCTGCACCTCAAAAGTACGAGGGGCTCATCCATACAATAGGCTTTGTCCTCCTTTTCGGACTTATGATTCTTATTATGGCGAAGGATATCTTAACACTCATAATGGGGTGAAAATATGTATACAAATGATACAGTAAAACAAGTTAAGGTAGGCGCAACCCTCATAGGTGGCGGCGCTCCTGTTACAATACAGTCAATGCTCAACGTGTCTTCTTGCGATATTGGGGGAAATGTTGCTCAGGCGAAAAGGCTTGAAGAAGCGGGTTGCCAAATTGTCAGAGTATCGGTGCCTGACAAGGATGCGGTAAAGATAATTTCTGCTTTAAAAGAAAATATAAATATTCCTGTTGTTGCAGATATTCATTTTGATTATCGCTTAGCCTTAGAGAGCGTAGCGGCAGGGGTAGATAAGGTTCGAATTAACCCAGGTAACATCGGAGATGAATCTAGGGTAAAAGAGGTTGCAACCGCTTGTAAAAATGCAGGAGTTCCCATAAGAATAGGGGTAAACTCAGGCTCTTTAGAAAAAGAGATTTTAGCAAAATACGGTGCTCCCACCCCTGAGGCTATGGTAGAAAGCGGAATTTACCATATATCACTCCTTGAAAAGTTTGATTTTGACGATATCGTTTTGTCCCTAAAATCTTCAGATACAAAAAGAATGTACGATGCTTACGTTTTAGCGGCAGAAAAATGCAAATACCCTTTGCATTTAGGCGTAACCGAGGCAGGAACTCAGCGTTTAGGCGTTATAAAATCTGCCGCAGGAATCGGAGGTCTATTACTTAGAGGCATAGGCTCAACAATCAGAATATCTTTAACCGACGACCCTGTTTTAGAGGTCGAAGCGGCAAAAGATTTGTTAAAAGCTATAGGATTTAGAAACGAAGGAATAAAATTTGTTTCCTGTCCAACTTGCGGTAGGACAAGTATCGATTTAATAGGTCTTGCCAAGGCGGCAGAGGAAAGATTTTCACATGTAAATAAAAACATAACCGTTGCCATTATGGGTTGCGTTGTAAACGGACCCGGAGAGGCAAGAGAAGCCGACCTGGGAATAGCAGGAGGCAACGGAGAAGGGTTGCTATTTAAACACGGACAAATATTAAGAAAGGTGCCTGAAAAGGAGTTGCTTGATGCCTTAGAGGAGGAAATCAATTCCTTTAAATAATAGAGATGTCTAAATTATCAGAGATTTTTGATGCTTTTGCTCATAACGAGAGCGCACTAGCCAACGCTCAAATCAAATCATATAACATAGATATTGAGGCAAGGGAAATTTCCCTGAGCCTTTTTAGTGATGTGTATATAAAGAATTCAGATTTTTTTGATTTTAAGTCTACATATATATCTTCTATGGCTTTAAAATCAATGGATATAGCAGTAAACTATCCCCCCGAAGCCTTTTGCGTAGAGGCGTGTGAAGATATCGCAGCCTCCATTCGCCGAAAGATAGTAGTTCTTAACGGATATTTAAACCAAGCGGTTTACACTATAAATGATAACAAGGTTAATATTGAACTGAAATTTGGCGGTCTTGAAACACTTACTAATACCGATTTTGCTCTCCGTTTCGCCAACGCTGTTAAAGAGAGTTTTAATATTGATGTGGAGGTAGAATTTTCAGGTGTAACAGATGACATAGAACTAGTACCGCCACCTGTTCAAACTGTTCCCGTAACCATACCTCATGAAAAAGCAGAAAAGCCTAAAGAGAAAAAGGTTTACGACTACGTTCCTGCAGACAATCTACCTATATATATAGAAAGTGCAAATCAGTTCTACGGAAGACGCCTTGATACCAAGGTGCGCCCAATGATGAGCATAACCCCTGACGACACCAAGATTTCGGTGTATGGTGAGGTCTTTGATTTAGAAATTGCCCCCACAAAAAGAGGGGACAAGCAGAGGGTAAGCTTCTGTGTTAGTGACCATCAAAATGCTGTTACCGTAAAAATGCGCCCTATCGACAATAACAGAATAGGGGAAATTGCCCCTCTTAAAAACGGTGTCTGGGTAATTTTAAACGGAGATTATGGCTTTGATGACTGGTCTAAAGATTTTGTCGTAACACCAACCGCTATTGCAACTGTGGAGAAATACGAACCAAAGGAAACCTACGAAGGCGAACATAGGGTAGAGCTTCACGCCCATACAAATATGTCCTCCAAGGATGCTATCGCCAGCGGCGCAGAGCTTGTTAACCGTGCCTACAAACTGGGTCATAAGGCTATTGCCATAACCGACCACGGTGTAGTTCAGGCGTTCCCATCTGCCGCAGGTGCCGTTAAGGATATCAGAAGAGACGGTGGCAATTTCAAGGTTATCTATGGTGTAGAGGCATATTATCTTAATGATGAAAAATACGGTACAGACTTTGCTACACTTTATAAAGAAGGCAGAATAAACCACCAGATTATTCTGGTTAAAAACTTTGAGGGACTTAAAAACCTTTATAAACTCGTTTCAAAAGCACACCTTGATAATTTCTATAAAAGACCAATAACCCTTAAAAGTGAACTCGATAAGCACCGTGAGGGACTTATCCTTGGTAGCGCCTGTGAACAGGGAGAACTTTATAAGGCAATAATCGACGGAGAAAGCGAAGAGCGTCTTTTAGAAATTGCTAATTATTACGATTATCTTGAAATTCAGCCTCTTGGCAATAACGAATTTATGATAAGAGAAAGCTCGGTTGTCCGTGTTGATAAGAAAACAGGCCAACCCAAGCCAAACAAGTTCAAAAACGTTACAAACTTTGAGGTTATAAAGGACTTTAACCGCAAGGTTGTAGAACTTGCCGATAAATTAGGCAAACCTGTTGTAGCAACAGGAGACGTTCATTTTCTCACAAAAGAGGATGAAATCATCCGTAAAATACTTATGGCAGGTCAGGACTTTGACGATTTTGATAATCAGGCTCCTTTGTACCTTAAAAACACTCCTGAAATGCTGTCCGACTTCGACTATTTTGGAGACAGAGCCAAGGAATTCGTAATAGATAACCCTAATAAAATTGCCGATTTAATCGACGACGATATTATCCCTGTGCCCGAGGGCAACTACCCCCCTGTAATTGAGGGCTCCGATGAAATTCTTGCCGAAACCTGTTGGAAAAGAGCAAGAGAAATGTATGGCGAAGATTTGCCTGAGGTTGTAGAAAAGCGTCTTGACAGAGAACTTTCTTCCATCATCAAGCACGGCTTTTCCATAATGTATGTAACGGCGCAAAAGTTAGTTGCCGATAGTGAGGCTCACGGCTATTTAGTAGGCTCACGAGGCTCGGTTGGCTCCTCCTTTGTTGCAACAATGGCAGGTATTTCTGAGGTTAACCCATTAGCACCTCACTACGTCTGCCCTAAATGCAGAAAGAGCGAATTTTTCCTAAAGGGCGAGTATGGCTCAGGCTTCGACCTGCCTCCAAAAGATTGCCCTGACTGCAACATTCCATATAACCGTAACGGACACGATATCCCATTTGAAACCTTCTTAGGCTTCGACGGAGATAAGGTGCCCGATATCGACCTTAACTTCTCTGATGAATATCAGCCCTTTGCCCATCGTTTTACCGAGAGTCTTTTCGGTAGCGAAAACGTTTTCAAAGCAGGTACAATTTCTACTATCGCTGAAAAAACCGCATTTGGCTTTGTAAGAGCCTATTGCGAGAAAAAGAGCATAGTTTTATCTCAGGCAGAAATGAATCGCCTTGCCAAAAAGGTGGAAAAATCAAAAATCAAGCAGACTACAGGTCAGCACCCCGGCGGAATGGTAGTAGTTCCTCGAACAAATACCATTTACGATTTCTGCCCTGTTCAGCATCCTGCCGACGACACAAGCTCGGCATCCATTACAACCCATTTCGACTTCCACTCTATCCACGATACAATTTTAAAACTTGACGAATTGGGCCACGTTGTTCCTACTACATATAAATACTTAGAGGAATACACAGGGATTCCTGTAAACGACGTTCCCATGAGCGACCCCAATGTTTATAAACTTTTTGTTTCCACCGAGCCTCTTGGCGTAGTTCCTGAGGATATTGAATCTAAAACAGGCACCTACTGTATTCCTGAGTTTGGTACCAAGTTCTCACGAGAAATGCTTGTGGACTGTCAACCTAAGAATTTCTCCGACCTTTTACAGATTTCAGGACTTTCCCACGGTACCGACGTATACTTAGGCAACGCAAAAGACCTTATTGCCAACGGCACCTGTACCATTTCCGACGTTATCGGTACACGTGACTCCATTATGGTGTACCTAATGCACAAAGGACTTGACCCCAAAATGTCCTTTAAGATAATGGAAATTGTACGTAAGGGTAATGCTACTAAACTTTTGACCGATGAACATAAGGAGCAAATGCTTTCCCACGGCGTACCAAAGTGGTATTTAGACTCTTGCCTTAAAATCAAGTATATGTTCCCTAAAGCCCACGCCGCCGCATATGTAATTTCGGCGCTCCGCCTTGCTTGGTATAAGGTGTATCATCCTATCGAGTTTTACTGTGCATATTTTACCGCAAGACCTGAGGATGTAGACGTGCCTACCATATTAAAAGGCAAAGAGGCAGTAAAGGCGTATATGCTCAATATTAGACTAAAGGGCAAAGATGCTACCAAGAAGGAACTTGACGTCTTTGAAAATATGCTTATATTTAATGAAATGTTTGCTCGTGGTCTCGAGGTGCTCCCCATAGACCTTGAAAAATCTCACGCAAGAAAGTATCTTGTGGAAGACGGCAAAATGAGACTTCCCTTTGGCACTCTTGCTGGAGTTGGCGAAAAAGCGGCAGACGCCCTTTATGAAACAGCGCAGAAAAAAGATTTTATCTCAAAACAGGAGTTTCAAGCTCAAGCAGGCGTTTCAAAAACCGTTATGCAGGCACTTTCTGATATGCATGTGTTTGATTCGCTGCCCGAAACCAACCAAATGACATTCTTTTAAAGCCGCGCTTTAAAAAACTAAGAACAAGAATAGCTTGCTATTCTTGTTCTTTTTTTATATAATGTGGCGAAGCCACACAACAACTCTCAGTTCTCAGTTCTTAGTTCTAAGTTCAATTTGTAACAAATGCACAGTTAGGCGAAAACTTTACTGTGCAACTGTTACAAATTATTAAATAAAGGTTGCATTTTTGTAACTTTTTGTTATAATAGTAACAGTTGTGGTTACAACTGTGTAACTTTTAGAAAGGAATGAGAACTATAAAGCAAATGATAATTTCCCTTGCGGAAAAACTTTATGCATTTAAAAAGCTTCACAAGTTAATATTCCTCAGTTTGTTAGCATTAGCTCTTATGTTTGTAATGCTTTTCGCATCAGATATAAGTGTTTCTTATAATGTAAGATATAACGGAAAAAGGGTAGCTCAGGTTGAAAGCCCCTCGGTTTACTTTGAGGGAGCAAAACTCGCAGCCCAGAAGATTTCTTCTAAAGACCCTGAGTCGCTTATGGAAAAACCATTCTTTTTCCCAACACTTACAGTAAACGGCGGTAAAAGTAGCAGCGCCGACGTTGCAAACGAGATTTTAAACAATTCCCCAAAAATCATAAAGGGATATAGCGTAACCTTAGATGGCGAGCAAAAACTTTTCGTATCAAGCGAAGAAGATTTTGGTTCTGCTCTCAAAGCAAGACTTAATAGTTTCGCTATTGAAAACGGAATCACCTCTTTTACAAATGCAGTTGCCCTTAATACTGTTTACTGTGCCGACGCAGATTTTGCATCATTAGATATGCAAAATGAGTTTGTAAACTCTCTTAACGTAGAGACTGTAGTAAACACAGTAAAAACAATAGAAATTCCATATAAAACCGTAACCAAGAAAACCACTGCCAAGCTTGCAGGATACAACCAGGTATCAACAAAGGGCGTAAAGGGCGAAAAACAGGAAACACATAATATAAAATACTTAAATGGACAGGTAATTGAGGACACAACCACCCACACCGCCGTAGTAAAGGAAGCGGTAAACGAGGTTGTAGTGGTAGGTGTAGGCAAGTCTTATTATACCGCCGCAGAGAAAATGGCATCCTCCCATGGCTTTATCTGGCCTCTTAATAAAAACGTTAGAGCGCAGTTCATCACTGCCTATTGGGGAGATGGCAGAGGCCATAAGGGGATAGACATCTGTTCTCCTTACGGAACTTCCATTTATGCCGCAAAGGGCGGAACCGTAGAATATGCCAACTGGAATAACGACTACGGATATAACGTAATCATAAACCACGGAAACGGAATTAAAACAAGATATGCCCACGCATCCAAGCTCCTTGTTAAAAAAGGAGAAACCGTAACACAGGGACAAACCATAGCATTGGTTGGTTCTACAGGACAGTCCACAGGAAACCACCTGCATTTTGAGGTTATCCTTAACGGAACAAGAGTAAACCCAATGCCATATTTGGCTAACAGTTAAAAAGACAACACCGAACGGTGTTGTCTTTTTTAGTTTAGAACTATGAACTTAGAACTGAGAACTAATGTGTGGCTTTGCCACATTATATATACTGTCGGCTTTGCCGACACATTAACTCTAAGTTCTAAACTCTAAGTTCTTAGTTTGCTTATGCAAAGCATAAGCACTAGTTCATAGCTCTCAACTCTCAGTTTGCTTGCGCAAAAGCATTTACTACAAAACTTACAAAAAATTTGTGATATTTTATATATAAAAACCACATAATTTTTCTTGACATTTTTAAAAAAAGCGATATAATTAGTATGTATAAATGTAAATTTGGCTTCGTATACATATTTTAGAACTGAGTTTACAATCATATGTTAAAAATTGCGAATTTAAACTTTAGTTTAAAGAAGCGTACAAAGTTTAACAGTAAATAGGAAAGGTGATTTTTATGTTAAGCAAAATTACTTCTTGGCGCCATTCTAAGATTATTGCTTTCGTTTTAGCAGTAGCAGTATTCTTAACGGCATTTTACGCAATCGCTCCTGTAATTTCCAATGCTGCTGGTGACGGTTCAACTGATACTGTTACCTATTGGGATGGTACGAAGGCATCGTTTGACGATGCGTTCGCAAATAACCCAGGCGATGGTTCTGAGGGCAACCCATATCAAATTACTACCGGTGATCAGCTTTATCGTGCTGTAGTGTCTGTTGGCGGGTATTACTTTGAGATTATGAACGACATTGTTCTTCAGCCTGACAAAGCAACACTAGAAGCTTTTGAAGCATACGTTGCAGACCAAAGAGCAGGCACAAATTCAGTCGCTCTGCCAGAAGGCGTTTTAACCTGGCACACCACTGCTCTGACTGCTGGTAATGCGGAAGGCCAAACGTTCAAGGGACACATTGATGGTGGTTCTCATACAATTAGAGGATTATATGCGCCAGCCACAGCTTCTTCTACCGTTTCTGGTCTCGTTCCTAACATGAGAGGTACTTCTTCTGCTAAAAATATAACTGTTGACGGAGCTTATATTACAGGTAAGTACGCAGTAGGTGGTATAGCAGGTCAAGTTCGTTTAGGCTCTTCGTCTCCTGGTTCGATAGAGGCTTGTAACGTTGTACATTCATATATTAAAAATAGTAGCAGTAGCAATGCTTATGCTGGCGGTATAACCGGTTGGTTCATGACTGGCGGAACTATTGAGGTTATTAATTGTTCTGCTTTTGATAACACTATAGTTTCTGCATCTAATCATGGCGCAGGCTTGGTTGGTACTGCACAGAAAAAAGGAACAATTAGAAATTGCTTTACCGATGATGTTGTCTTTTGTCTTGCTGGTGACCCTGCCGGATATTTTATTTATGAAAATGCTTACACAACCAACTCTGAAACCAAACCAGCTTATGGTACTGGTAGCAAAGTAGAAGCTACAATTGTTACCGATTCACAAGTAAAAGGCTTAGCAGCATATGATAGCCAATTGGGCTTTACACCTGCTCACGGCTGGATTGTAAATGCTGCTGATGGATATCCAATGTACGTTGGACTAGAAAATTTAAATAAGCATACCTATCTGAAAGACTGGACAGGTAAGAAGACATTATCTATTGGCGACCTTGCAATTGGTACTGATGGCAACTATAAAATTTCTACCGGTAATGAACTTTTCGCTGCACTTCAGAATACCGAAGCTGGTAGAACCTTTGATATTATAAATGACATCTATCTCAATACTGCTGACTCTGATGCAAACAACTGGGAATTATGGCAAAAGTATAAAGATGGAACTACAAACGAGTTCACAGGTACCATCAATGGTAATGGTTATACCATATACGGATATCAAGATTACACTGATACACAAGGTTTTTCCAACAACTTCAATGCTAAAAGAGGATTAGGCTTTATTCCTGTTGCATCTAATGTCACCATCAAGAACCTACATTTTAGCGATGTTAGTATAGACGCATGGAATGCGCAAGGAACCGGCATCCTTATTGGTACAGCAACTGGTGCAGTTAATATTGAAGGCTGTTCTGTTATTAATGCGGCAGTAGAAGCTCGTCTTGTTGCTTCTGCCTTTGTTGGAACGTTAAAAGAAAACGCTTCTGCTGACATTAAAGAATCTGTATTCGGAAGTGGCACACTTAATGAAAACAAAATTTCAGGCGACGTTTTCTCTGTTGGTGCTTTCGTTGCAAAAGCTGAAGACGGAACAACAATAAATCTTACAGACGTAGTATCAAATGGTTATAAAGTTGTAGGTGCTGGCGGTACAGTTACACCTACCAGAGCATATGCAATAGGTAGCGGAGTAGGTACAACTGGAGTTGGCAGTTATTCAACATTTGAAGGCCTTAAATATCAGTTGAGAACAGTAGCGTCTGTTGAGTTATCCGACAATTTCTATTGGGATAACGTTAATAAAGACACTTCTCCTCTTCTCAAGAACAGAATTGCTACCAAGGATAAGGATATCGACGGAGACGGCGATACAAATCTTGATAAGCAAGACGCAGCAGCACTTGTGAACATTGTTCTTCACGAAACCTTCGATCAGCTTACATTAAGTGATGGCAATGAAAAGGGTTATAATGACCTTGACGATATTGATATTACCGATATCGTATACGTTTACGCTAACTAATAAAAATCATTAAATTAATAAAAATCACAGTTCGAAAGAACTGTGATTTTTTTCATCTAAGTTTTAAGTTTAAAGATATTAGTTAAAATTCTTATTTTCTTATAAAAAAGTAAGAAATCTTCTTGACCTTTTATAGCATATTCGTTACAATGACAATAGAGTTAAGGTTAGCTGTGCCAACCTTAACAACTAAGAGTTTAGAACTTAGAGTTAATGTGTCGGCGAAGCCGACTTATATAAATGTGGCAAAGCCACACCGAAGTTCTTAGTTCTCAGTTCTAAGTTCTCAGTTTGCTTGTGCCACCGCACAAGCACTAGTTCAACATTCCGGAGGTAATTTTATGAAGCTTGAAGATTTAAAAGACTATAAATTAGTCTGGGCAGACGAGTTCGACGGTAACGAACTTGACAAAAGCAAATGGGTTTTACATCCCATGATGGGAAGAGCAAAAAGACCCGATGGCTCCCTTGTATATGACCTTTCAGATGATGAAAAGGTAATCAAGGTTGAGGATAGCCTCCTCAAACTTAACGTTTACTTCGATTACTATAGAAACACCTTTGTCGGCCCAATTTCTCCCAGTACAAGAGATTCTATGAGCTTTAAATACGGCTACGTAGAAATGCGTGCCCGTGTTCCTTATTCTCACGGTAGCTGGGCATCCTTCTGGACTCTTGGCAGAGATGCTTTAAATCAGGACAAAACCCTTCCATATTTCTCAGAATTTGATATATTCGAAATCAACGGACAACTGCACTGTGCCGTTGCAAACCTACATAAATGGCATAGGGCGCCTGAATTTAAATATGAGGGCAGACCAAACAACGATTCATTTGAACATTCCATAGTAGTCGGAAAAGGTAGCCCTGAAAACCGTTGGGCTCGTATTCATCCTGAGGATCCTACAGGCTTTAATACATATGGCTTTTTATGGACTCCTGAGAAGGTTGAAATCTTCCTTAACGGAATAATGTACGCTCACTTTGATATTGTTACCGATTACGGTAGACCCAGCGGAATGGCAGGTTTCCACGACCCACAATTCCTTATTATGAACAACTATCTTTTAGTTGATAATGCAAGACAGGCACGTCCTGTGCACGTACATGCAACACCTGCTGATGTTGAAACACAGGTGCCATATGAAATTGACTACATTCGCCTCTATCAGAAAGAAGGCGAAGGCGAACTTAATATAAACTAAGAATTATGAATTATGAACTATGAACTTCGGTGTGGCTTTGCCACATTTATATAAGTCGGCTTCGCCGACACCGAAACTCTCAGTTCTCAGTTCTAAGTTCTAAGTTAATATTGTCGGCATAGCCGACACATTAACTCTTAGTTCTCAGTTCATAGTTCTCAGTTCATTTACCGGAGGAAAATGTTATGAAACTTGAAGATTTAAATGATTATAAACTTGTCTGGTCAGAAGAATTTGACGGCAAATCACTAGAAGATACAAAATTCTCACTTAAAGAAGATACTGCCCCTGTAAAGAATCAGTCGGGCGAAATCACATATGATTATTGTGGCTGTGAAAGAGTTGTAACCGTAAAAGACGGAAAACTAATTCTTAATTGTTTTTTTGACAAAGAAAGAAACTGCTTTGTGGGACCAAAACCCGTAGAAACCAAAAATTCAATGAGCTTTAAATACGGCTATTTAGAGATTAGAGCAAGAATGCCTTTTACACACGGTGCAGCACCATCAATGAATGCTTTTGCTAAAGGTGCACTATGCGGCGAAGAAAGCGACGTCTACTATTCACACATGGTAATCGCCACTCCAAGCGAAGGTCAAAATATCACAAATAATATTATAAAAGAATATGAGAATTACGATGAGAATCATCCGTTTTATGAAGCAGCTAAAAAGTCGGTAGATACCTCTTACAGAGCACAGTTCCGTGACGTTACAACTGCGGACTGTTTCCATAGCCGTTATACCGAGCCTGTAATGGACGACTTCAAAACGTATGGTGTTTTCTGGACCCCTAATGTGATAATTTTCACTGTCAACGGATACGTTAATACTCGTATGAACTTAACACAAGATTTCCTTAGACCCAGCGGAGTTGAGGGCTTTAAAGTGCCTCATTATCTGCAGTTTGAAAACTTCCTTGCAGTTGACACCGAAACCCTTACCAAAAATGAAGGCCTTCGTGTTACCGAAAAGGATGTTGAAACTCAATGTCCTATGGAAATAGACTATGTACGTCTTTATCAAAAGCAGGATGAAGGCGAACTAAATATAAACTAAGAACTATGAACTATGAACTTCGGTGTGGCTTTGCCACATTTATATAAGTCGGCTTCGCCGACACCGAAACTCATAGTTCTAAGTTAAAAAGACCACTAAGTTTTACTTAGTGGTCTTTTGTTATTCTAATGTTTCAGGGTTTGCAAGGTATGAACGGAATTTTCTAAAGGCTACCGCAAAATATGAGCCTGAGCAAATTCGCTCATCCATAACAACACCCAAAGGCATACATTTTTCAAAAACTATCTCGCCATTTTTACGTTTTGGAACCTCACGAGTGTTTCCTATGGAAATAAATACGCTTGTTGTACCGAATTCGTAAATATGATGATAAATGTGATTAGTTCTGATAGAAGCAAGGTTTGTAATGGTAAGTCCTGAATGAAACGGACTTAAATCAATAATAGCCTTTGGAAGTAGTCCGTGGCGGTCTAAGAACTTAAACAACTTTACACCAACTGAAACGAGTCCCGGCACAGATAAAAGGAATTTAATCATTTTGTCGGTAGAGTTGGAATTTTCAACCTTACGGTTGCTTTCAATGTATGAATTAATCTTATCGTTAACCTCGAAAATGTTGTCGTCCATCTCAAAATATGCCTTGGACATAGTGCTTTCGTGGGAATCTCCTGCCTTTAAAACTACCATAGCAACAGGGAATTCGTTACGCTGGTAAATTCTCTTGTTAACTATAAAATAGTTGAGCATAGGATATTCTTTAACGATTTTCAGGTATGCCGCAATAATTACTGCAAGATGACTTATTCTCTTGCCCTCGTTACGTTTTTGGTTTATGTAATCGTGTATAGGCTCTATGGGAATATCCACAGTAATCATATTCATCGCATCGTATCTTTTGTCCATAATATATGGGGCAACTGTATACATCGGATCGGCATCTTTCACCCTTTTTCCGTCTGCTCTAAAACTCATAAAACACCGCCTATTCATAATTCGTTAATAATATTTTACTATAAATCGACGTTTTTTGCAACCTTTATTTATATGTGAACAGTAAGGGCGTTTCGGTGCATATAAACGCTAAGCATAAGTCCGATTCCAAGCATAAGACAGGTTAGCGAAGTTCCGCCTGCGCTAAAGAAGGGTAGGGTAACGCCGATAACAGGAAGAATTGAAAGGCACATACCAAGGTTAATAACGGTTTGAGCAAGAAGCATTGCAAAAATACCAACCGCAATAAACATTCCGCTGTCCGAGCTTGAAGTCTTGCCTACGAAGATGCAACGTATACAAATAGCGGCGAGTAAAATTACAACGGCGAGACAACCCAAAAGACCAAGCTCTTCGCCAATTGTTACAAAAATAAAGTCATTATAACCCTCAGGCACTACCGCCGCTTGAGTAAGCTCTCCTTTTAAATATCCTTGCCCAACAATTCCTCCGTTGGCAAGGGCAAGACGAGCCATCCATTGTTGATAGCCTGCGCCTTGTAAATCGGCTTCAAGATTAAAAATCGTGAAAATTCTTTTCTGTTGGTCCTCACTCATAACAAAAAAGTAAACAAGTGGCAGAGCAACTATGGCGGAAATTCCTGCCGCAATGAAATATTTTATGTTAAGACCTGCCGAAAAAAGCATAGCTATAAACATAACTGCAAATACAAGTGCGGTGCCGTCATCTCCCTGAAAATGAATTAAAGCAACGGGAAAAACACCGTGTAAAACTACGGGAATAAGAACTTTAAGACTATTTATATTGCTTTTTACCGCCGACAAGTGAGCCGAAAAGGTAACAACAAAGCAAATTTTTAAAAATTCAGAGGGCTGAAAGGTTCCAATTCCTGGTACCATAAGCCAGGCCTTATCATCTGTGCCATCAGGCGCAAAGCCAATAAAGAAGGTAAGGATAACAGGGATAACGCCAACAAAAGCCGCAAGCCACCATTTTTTAAGAATAGTGTTGTGGTCGAAAAAGGATATAAATATTGCACCGCCAAGCCCTAAAAGCATAGAGAAAAACTGGGTGAAAAACTGACTGTGGCTTTCGGTATAATAGGTTGCCGAAAAAACGGCTACACAGCCGAAAGAGGCGGTAAAAAGCACAAGAAGAAGCATGATTTTATCGGTTTCTCGAATGTAATCGGCTATTCTTGCAAATAATCCCTTCATTAAATCACTTCCTTTAAAACTATTATATTTTATTATCATATTTTTTTCAAGTAACTCTTTATTATTTCCTGAAATTGTGATATAATGATTATAATCAGTCGAAACGCACCAAAAGCGTTTCGACAAGCCACTTGTCAAGTGGCTTTAGCAAAATTAAATTACAATATTTAATTTTGCACGACAATCATTGTAATGGAAAAGGACAAATTTTTAATAAAAATTTGTTGCAAAATCAAAGATTTTGTGGCGAAACAGGGTTGTTTCGCCTGATCTGTTCCATTATAATTATAAAAACTCACAAATTGGGGGCAAAGACAGATGTTAACCGATATTGAAATCGCTCAGGGAGCAAAAATGCTTCCTATAAAAGAGGTTGCAAAAAAGCTTGATATTAATGAGGATGACCTTGAATTTTACGGAAAATACAAAGCAAAACTCAGTGACGAGCTTGCAGACCGCATAAAAGACAACAAAAACGGTAAATTAGTTTTGGTTACCGCAATCAATCCAACCCCTGCAGGAGAAGGCAAAACAACTACTTCCGTTGGTATTGGACAGGCTATGGAGCTTATCGGCAAAAAGGCAATTATTGCCCTTCGTGAGCCATCCTTAGGTCCTGTTTTCGGTGTAAAGGGCGGCGCTGCAGGTGGCGGATATGCTCAGGTAGTTCCTATGGAGGATATAAATTTACACTTTACAGGAGATATGCATGCAATTACCTCTGCAAACAACCTTCTTTGCGCCCTTCTTGATAACCACTTACAACAGGGAAATGTTTTAGGCATTGACCAGAGAAGAATTTTAATCAAAAGATGCCTTGATATGAATGATAGAGCATTAAGAAACATAGTTGTAGGTCTTGGCGGCAAGATAAACGGCGTACCAAGAGAGGACGGCTTTATCATAACCGTTGCAAGTGAGGTTATGGCTATTCTTTGTCTTTGTAAGGACTCAGACGACTTAAAAGAACGTCTTGGCAATATCCTTGTTGCATACACCTATGACAACAAGCCTGTTTTCGCAAGAGATTTAAAGGCCGAAGGTGCAATGGCAGCTCTTTTAAAGGACGCTATTAAACCTAACCTTGTTCAGACTTTAGAGAACACTCCTGCAATTATGCACGGCGGACCTTTTGCTAATATTGCCCACGGTTGCAACTCTGTAAGAGCAACAAAGCTTGGTCTTAAACTTGCAGATTACTGCATTACCGAGGCAGGATTTGGCTCTGACCTTGGCGCAGAAAAATTCCTTGATATTAAGTGCAGACTAGCAGGACTTGCTCCTTCTGCTATTGTTATTGTAGCTACCGTTCGTGCCCTTAAATATAACGGCTTAGTACCAAAGGCAGAGCTAGCTACCGAAAACCTTGATGCATTAAGCAAGGGTATGGTAAACCTTGGCGCACATATTGAGAATATGAAAAAATACGGTGTTCCCGTAGTTGTAGCAATTAACCGTTTCGGTACCGATACCGAGGCAGAACTCGATATGATTGCCAAATACTGTGAGGATTTAGGAGCAGATTTTGCACTTTCTGAGGTCTTTGCGAAGGGTGGAGAAGGCGGAATTGAACTGGCACAAAAGATAGTAGAAGCTTGCGAAAAGCCATCAAACTTTGCGCCTATCTACGATGCAGACCTAACAATTAAGGAAAAAATTACCGCTATCGCTCAGAAGATTTACGGAGCAAAGGATGTTAACTTTACAGCAGATGCCGAAAAGAGCATTGCACAGTTTGAAGAATTGGGTAAAGGTATGCCTGTGTGTATCGCAAAAACCCAGTATTCTCTTTCTGATGATGCAACCTTACTTGGAAGACCTCAAGATTTTACCGTTACTATCAGAGAGGTTAAAATTTCCGCAGGCGCAGGCTTCGTAGTAGCCCTTGCAGGAAGTATAATGACTATGCCGGGACTTCCCAAAATTCCTGCGGCAAATAACATCGACCTGGAAGACGGAAAAATAACAGGACTGTTCTAATGTTAAAATTTATAACGAACACCCCTGAGGAAACCGAAAGCATAGCGGAAAATTTGGCAAAGACTCTAAAAGGCGGAGAAATAATTGCTTTTAAGGGCTCTATGGGAATGGGTAAAACCTGTTTCACACGTGGCCTCGCAAAAGGCCTTGGTTTTGACGGACAGGTAAGCTCCCCGACCTTTGCTATTGTTAATGAATATGTGGGGGGCAGACTCCCACTCTACCATTTCGATATGTACAGAATAGAATCTTGGGAGGACCTTTATTCCTGTGGATATTTTGATTATATGGAAATGGGCGGTGTAATAGCAGCCGAATGGAGCGAAAATATAGAAAACGCTCTTGAGGGCAATGTTATAACCGTTAGTATCGAAAAAATTAGCGAAAACACAAGAGAAATAATAATTTCAGGTGACATAAATGAAGATTTTAGCCGTTGACTGTTCGGCGGGACCAGCCTCCTCGGCGGTTGTTGAGGACGGCAGAGTAATTGCCTCCTCCTATATCAACGTGAAACTAACCCACTCTCAAACTTTGCTTTCTATGATAAAGCAAATACTTGAGTCGGCAAAGCTAAGCCTTAAAGATATAGACTCGTTTGCAATAAACTACGGTCCCGGTTCATTTACAGGAATAAGAATAGGTATTAGTGCCATAAAAGGACTTGCCGCACCGGAAAACAAGCCTTGCTTTCAGGTGTCAACCTTAGAGAGCATTGCGGAGAATTTTAGAACCTTCGACTGTACGGTATGTGCCGTAATGGATGCAAGGTGCAATCAGGTTTATAATGCGATATTCAAAATTCAAAATGGAGAAGTTACTCGTGTCACCGAGGACAGAGCGGTTTTGGTGAGCGAGGTTCAAAAGGAACTTGAGGCCATAGAAGGTAAAATTGTTATTGCAGGTGACGGAGCAAAACTGTTTGAAGCTTTTGCCGAAGAAAACAATCAGGTTACCATAGCAAAAGAACCCCTTACGTTTCAAAACGCAGTTGGCACCGCTCTAGTGGCTGAAAAACTCTGCCAAACCTCAAAGGGTATAAGTCATTTGGAGTTAAAACCTTTGTATTTAAGACTTCCTCAAGCAGAAAGAGAGCTAAAGGAGAAGAAAAAATGAAAATTGTAATCGGTTGCGACCACGGTGGACTTGAGCATAAAAACGCCATAGCTGAGCATTTGAAAGAGCGAGGCTTTGAGGTATTAGACTGTGGCATTTATGAACAAAAATCGGTTGATTACCCTGATATTGCAAAGGTTGTTTGCGAGAAAATTACAAGCGGCGACTGTCAACGTGGTATTTTGGTTTGCGGCACAGGAATCGGAATGTCTATGGCGGCAAACAAAATTAAGGGAATAAGAGCTGCTTGCTGTAGCGACCATTTTTCCGCTAAATATACTCGCCTTCACAACGACGCAAATATTCTTTGCCTTGGCGGAAGAGTAGTTGGTATTGGCGTAGCCACCGAGCTTGCCGATATATTTATGGATACTGAGTTTGAAGGCGGCAGACACTCGGTTCGTGTTGCAAAAATCAAGGAAATAGAAGAAAATAATTAAAATTTTAAAATAAAGGTGATAAAAATGAGCAAAGTACTAATCTATGACCATCCCCTGATTCAGCACAAACTTTCTATTTTAAGAGACGAAAGAACAGGCACAAAGCAGTTCCGTGAACTTATAAATGAAATTGCAATGCTTATGTGCTACGAGGCAACAAGAGATTTAGAGCTTGAAGACGTTAAGGTTAAGACTCCAATGGAGATTATGACCGCAAAGAAAATCTCAGGCCGAAAGCTTGCTTTCGTTCCTATTTTAAGAGCAGGTCTTGGTATGGTGGACGGTGTTTTAAGCCTTATCCCTACCGCAAAGGTTGGACATATTGGTATGTACCGTGACCCTGATACTCACGAGCCTGTAGATTATTATTGCAAACTCCCTGCAGATATTCCTGAGCGTGACGTTATTGTATTAGACCCAATGCTTGCAACAGGTGGTTCGGCTATTGATGCAGTATCTCGTATTAAGGAATTTGGTCCCAAGAACATTAAGTTTATGTGCATTATTGCGGCTCCTGAGGGAGTAGAGGCATTTACAACTGCTCATCCTGACGTTGAACTTTATTGTGCTGCTTTGGACCGTCAGCTTAATGACCACGCTTATATTCTCCCTGGCCTTGGCGATGCAGGAGATCGCATTTTTGGTACAAAATAATGAATATATGGCATAATATTAACCCAAAAAGAATTACCCCAAAAGATTTTATTGCGGTAATTGAAATTGAAAAGGGAAGCAAATGCAAATACGAGCTTGATAAGGAAACGGGAGTTTTAATGCTTGATCGCATACTTTACACCTCGACCCATTATCCTGCAAACTATGGCTTTATTCCCCGTACATATGCAGACGACCTAGACCCGCTTGATGTTTTGGTGCTAAGTTCCGAGTCTCTTTTGCCTATGACTGAGGTAAGATGCTATCCGGTAGGGGTTATATCAATGGTGGATAACAAGATGTCAGATGAGAAAATAATCGCCATTCCTGTTAACGACCCCAGATATAATGTTTATAAGGATATTGATGAACTTCCAAAGCATATCTTTGATGAGATGAGACATTTCTTCAAGGTCTATAAGGAACTTGAGGGCAAGGAAACTGCAGTTGACGAGGTTTTAAACCGAGCTGAAGCCGAAAAGATAATCGAATACACCATCAATAATTATATTGAAAATTATTGCAAATAGAAAAAGCACTTAAGGAAAAATTTCCTTAAGTGCTTTTAATTTTTTAGTCTTCTTTTTTCTCCTCAATAACCTTTTGAGCTATAGATGCGGGAACGTCTTCATATCTCGCAAACTCGGTGGTAAAGGAGCCTCTGCCTCGTGTTACCGAACGGAGAACTGTTGGGAAATCTGAAAGTTCTCTTTCAGGAATTTCTGCTTCGATAAGTGTAAGCTTTCCGCTGGGCTCCATACCTAAAACTCTGCCTCTGCGCTTGTTGATGTCGCCCATAATGTCACCGGTATTGTCAGATGGAACAAAAACCTTAACACTGAGTACAGGCTCTAAAAGAACGGGAGCGGCTTCAGGTATGCCTGATTTGAAGGCAAGAGATGCAGCAGTCTTAAAAGCAAGCTCTGAAGAGTCTACAGGGTGGTAGGAACCGTCTGTAAGGGTTGCCTTAACTCCAACCATTGGGTAGCCGGCCAAAACACCGTTAAGAGCCGAATCTCTGAGTCCCTTTTCAACGGCAGGGAAGTAGTTCTTGGGAACCGAGCCGCCGAATACCGTCTCACAGAATACCAATTCTTCGCTATCACAAGGCTCAAACTCAATCCAAACGTCACCGAACTGTCCGTGTCCGCCGGACTGTTTTTTGTATTTGCCTTGTACTTTAGATTTTTTGCGGATGGTCTCACGATATGCGACCTTAGGAGCCTTGTAAACAACCTCAACGCCAAATTTGCTCTTGAGTTTTGCTGCCACAGTTTCCAAGTGTTGCTCTCCGAGACCTGCAACAATCATTTCGCCTGTTGCTTCATTATTGTAGAAGGAAACAGTTGGGTCCTCTTCGGTAAGTTTTGAAAGTCCCGAAGCAAGCTTTTCTTCCTCTCCCTTTACCTTGGGGGTAGCCGCCATTTTGTAGCAGGGTAAATCAAAATTAACCCCCGGAAGTCTAATAGGTCTGGCAGGGGAGCAAAGGGTGTCTCCCGTACCTGTAGCCGCTAGCTTTGAAGCGGCGCCGATGTCTCCTGCAGCAACACAAGAGGTTTCAATCTGCTTTTTACCGCAAACGTAATAAAGTTTGCCAATACGCTCCTGAGCTCCTGTGCGTGTGTTAAGTAGTGTCATATCCGAAGTAACCTTACCACTTACAACCTTAAAGTAAAGAAGCTTGCCAACAAATGGGTCAACCACAGTCTTAAATACAGTTGCGACGGTTTGAGCATCTTCATTAACTGTAAGTTTAATTTCGTTACCATCGTTATCAATACCTGTTTCTCCTGCAACGGTTTCAGCCCATGGAGCAAGCCAAATAAGACCGTTAAGCAACTGGTCAATAGCCTGAAGTTCGGTAGCACTACCGCAGAAAACAGGAGCAATTTCGCCTCGACGAACACCTGTGGCAAGGCCTAAAATAAGCTCGTCAGGTGTAAATTCCTCGCCTGAGAAATATTTATCCATAAGCTCTTCGCTTGTTTCGGCAACCGCCTCGTTAATAGCGGTGCGGAGACCTTCTAAGCGGTGACCCATATCAGGCATTGGAACAACCGAAGCCTTACCGTTTTTATATTCATAGGCTCTGTGTTCAATAAGGTTTATGTAGCATTGTACTTTATGGTCAACGACATAGGGAACAACAATAGGACATACCATTGGACCAAAGGTTGCTTTCAAGTCCTCAAACACCTTATAAAAATCTGCGTGTTCGTGGTCGATTTTATTTATGAAGAATATTTTTGCAATACCCTTATTACTTGCAGCATCAAAGGCCTTTTCGGCGCCAACCGAAACGCCACTCTTTCCTGAAATGACGATGACCGAGCTTCCTGCTGCTCTGATACCTTCGCTTAGGCCTCCTGTAAAGTCAAACTGGCCTGGGGTGTCAATAACATTTATTTTAACATCCTTCCACTCGCAAGGAGTAACAGATGCACTAATACTTGATTTTCTTCTGATTTCCTCAGGGTCAAAGTCGGAAATAGTGTTGCCTTCGGCAATAGAGCCTAAACGGTCAGATTTACCGGTAAGAAAGTAAGCGGCCTCAACAAGAGAGGTTTTACCTGCAGATGCGTGACCTGCGAAAACAACGTTGCGAATATTTTTTGCGATATACTGGTTCAAAGAAAGCGCCCCTTTCAAATAGATAACACGATAAAAACATTGAAAAAAGTACGAATTATGACTAAATTGCACAAAAAATAAAATTTTCTACCGTGATTTTAATATAATTTTACCACAAGTTATTACCAAATTCAATAGTTTTACAAAATTTATGATTACAAAAAAAGTAGCCATTATTTAGCATTTTGCATAATATGTAAGAGAAAGGGGAAATGGAGATGGATAAAACCCTCTTTGATAAATATGTAAAAGAAATGAAAGAAATGAGAGCAAGGGCATTAGAACGAGATCCAAGCCTTGCAGTAGCGGTGGCAAATGAAAATATCGTAATGCCCGCAGATACGCCTGATATGAGTGGACAGGGCAGACTTGTAGTGGACGTGACAACCATAAGAGGTCTTTACCCTGTAAAAAACGCCCTTGTTACAGTGTTCAAGGGAAGTGCTGATAATATGGAGGTAATAGCCAAACTGAATACCGACGAAAGCGGTAAAACACCTGCATTTACTCTTCCTGCACCTCCTTCGGTGCTAACCGAAAGTCCGGAAAATACAGTAAGACCCTACGCCTTTTATAACATACTAACCGAGGCAGACGGCTTTATAAATAATATTAATTATAACGCCACAATATTCGATGGAGTAACCTCTCTGCAAAGGGTAAATATGGTGCCAAGAAATAATGAAAACAATCAACCTATCGTGAGTGACGAGTATGAAGAATATACCTTATAATGATGATAGAAAGTAGGTTTTAATTTTGCCTGATATACTTACTCCCGTAATACCCGAAACCATAACGGTGCATTTAGGTGCGCCCGATGCAGCGGCAGAAAACGTTGAAGTGCCTTTTATAGACTATATAAAAAACGTAGTGTCAAGTGAAATCTACCCCAATTGGCCGGAAAATGCAATAAGAGCTAATACATACGCAATTATTACCTATGCGCTAAACAGGATATATACCGAATATTATAGGTCGAGAGGCTATAATTTTGATATAACCAATTCAACTCAGATAGACCAAGCCTTTGTTCCAAACCGTGATATATTTGAAAACATTGACAGAATAGTAAACGATATTTTTAATGACTACGTGGCACGACAGGGAACAATCAACCCGTATTTTACACAGTTTTGTAACGGAACGACCTCCACATGTGACGGTCTTTCCCAATGGGGAACAGTAACCCTTGCAAATGAGGGTCTGACCCCTTATGAAATTCTCCAAAGATATTACGGAAACGACATAAATATTATTGAAGACGCACCGGTTGCCGATATTGAGGAGTCCTATCCGGGCTTTCCTCTGCGACTTGGAGATGCAGGCAACGAGGTGGAAATCATACAACAAGAATTAAATCGAATAGGGGACAATTATCCTGCCATACCCAAAATACCAAACGTCAACGGAGTGTTTGACATAAATACAGAAAATGCGGTCAGAGCCTTTCAAGAAATATTCAATCTGGCAGTGGACGGGGTGGTGGGTAAAGCCACATGGTATCAGATAAAACGTTACTACGCAGGGGTAAAAAAACTTAGCGAGCTTGTGAGCGAGGGGGTCTCCATAGAAGAAGCGCAGGTTCCCTTTGTTACTAATTTAAGGGAAGGAAGTAGTGGAGATGAGGTGCGACTCGTTCAGTATCTTCTTAATATCCTTGCCTATTTTAACGGCGCTTTGGTTTTTCCGCCTATTGATGGAGTTTACGGCCCTACCACCACAGTTGCGGTTCGAACATTTCAGGAGTTTTACGGACTTAACCCCACAGGAGTGGTAGATAGAGCAACCTGGAACAGCCTCAGACAAACATATATTACAACAGTAGGCAACCTGCCCCAAGGTTACTCAGGTAAAAAAGCAAAGCTTTTCCCGGGCTATTTTTTGTCAGAGGGTATACAAAACAACGACGTAACCGATTTGCAAACATATCTATCCCTAATAAGTGATTATTATACTGAAATTCCAAAGGTATCAATTACGGGATATTTCGGTCCTCAAACAAAAGCGGCGGTAGAAACTTTTCAGCGACTCTTTGGTTTAGAGCCAACAGGGGTTGTCTTTGCAAGAACCTGGAGCGAAATTGCAAGACAGTATGACTTTTTAGTAGAAAGCGAAGGCTTATAAAAAAAGAAACCTACTGATTACATATCAGTAGGTTTCTTTTTTTATTTAAATATATGTTCATATTTAGAGGACTGCGCCATAGACACGTAGTCGTTATTAGCAATAATGATGTGGTCTACAAGATTAACAGAAATAGTATTTAGCGCATCGGCCACCATTTTGGTAACTGCAACATCCTGAGCAGATGGAAGAGCAATACCGCTTGGATGGTTGTGGGCAAGAACAACAGCCGTAGCCGAGGTTTTAATAACCTTTTCTAGTACAGTTCTTATACTAAGTCCTGCCGAATCTAAATCTCCATCCGAAATAATTTCAAAAGAAAGAATTTCTCCCTTGCCATTAAGACAAAGCATAGAAACCGTTTCAGATTTTACACCTAAATATTTTGCCATAAAGAAATTTCCAAGATCCTCAAAGGACTTAATGCAAGTGGGTGCATCTCCTTTGCTGTCAACATATTTTCTTATAATAGGGACGATGGTCTTGATTAAAACTGCCGCATTTTTTGTCATATCTTTTATCTCTGCCAAAGCTTCAACGTCGGCATCAAAAACGGCAGAAAAAGAGCCAAAGGTGTTTATAAGTTCATGAGCAATGGGGTTAGTATCTTTTCGAGGGATTGCATAAAAAAGCAGCAATTCAAGTAACTTATGGTCGTGCATAGTCTGATTTTCTTTTAAATTCAAAAATTCATCTCTAAGTCTGTCTCTATGTCCTTCGTGGAGGTTGCCTGCCAAATTGATAGCTCCTTTTACATAAATTTCTTAAGAATAGGTATGGTTTTAATATCCTCTTTGGTAAAGGTTTTTAACACCATAAGAATAACAACATAAATAACTGCGCCTATAGCAATAGAACAAAGTGTGGCAAGAGTGTTAGGGCAGATAAGTGTTATAAGCTTGTATGCCCCCAAAACAATTCCACCCATAACCGCAGATGCAAAAGCGGGTTTTGCAAAGCATTTAATATAGTCAAGGCGCACCTCTATTGATTTATAAACAACAATCGTTTCAATGATGAATACCAAAGTCTGATAGATAATGGTACTGATAACTGCGCCGTAAATGTTGATTTGCGGTATGCTCATAAGCCAAACGTTAAGCCCCAATTTTATAACCGAGCCGATGGTGAGAGCGATAGCAGGAACGTGCTGTTTGCCGATTCCGTATAAAATTCCGTTTAAAACGTAGGTAAGAGAAGAGAAAGGAAGAATTATACAAAGGAGTTGTAGAATAAGGCTTCCCTCTGGAACGCTTGGGTATAAAAGATGCAAAATAGGACTTGCGAGAACTATGAAGCCACTCATACAAGGGAAAATAAGGAGGGAACTAATAAATACGCAGGATGCGATTTTAGAATTTGCCTCTCCCTTGTTATTTTTAGCTAAAGCCGAAGAAACAGCAGGAACAATAGCGGTACACAAAGTGGCGCTAACCGCAAGAGGCAGATGAGTTACAATTTCTGCCTTTTGCAAAATTCCGTAAAGTTCCATAGCCTTTTCTTCCAAGGCCGAGGCATCTGAAATTATAGCGGAAAAAGCATTTTGAACGCAACGGCTTACAGTTACTGTATCAATAGCCGAGTTTGCGGTAGAAACAAGGGAACTTAGCGTTATAGGAATAGAAACCGAAAGAATTATTAAAATCAGTTGTTTTCGTGTGCTTTTTTCGGTTGCGATTTCCTGAGATGCACATTCGTTTTTTATTTCGCCTCGTCTTTTTCTGTAGAAAAGGACAAGATAGGAACAGGCAATAATACAGGCACAGGTAGTAGAAAGGTTGCCTGCTGCCGCCATAATTGCAGTGTCCTTGCCAACGCAGGCGTAAACAAAGCCGATAGATAGTACACAGTTGAAAAATTGTTCTACAATCTGCGAATTACTCGAAGCCTTCATACTGCCGAGCCCTGCAAAATATCCACGCATTACCGCCGAGGCAGGAACAAAGCAGAGGGCAGGAGCTAAAACCATAAGGGTATATTTTACTCCTGAAGCGTGTAGCAGATTGTTTGCAATAAGGTCCGCACCAAAGAATAAAAGCAAAAACAGGAAAAAACCAAAGCCTGTAAAGAGACAAAGGGAGGCTTTAAATATTCTGTGAGCACCTATAAAATCTCCCTTTACGGTACGCTCGGAAACAAGCTTTGAAATAACGTTAGGTATGCCAATAGAGGATATTGCCAAAAGCACCATATAAATCTGGTAGCCGGTGGCATAATATCCGTTACCCGTATTTCCAAAACCCTCAACATCAACAATAATAACCTTATATACAAGTCCCAAAACCTTAACGACTACTTGGGAGAACATAAGCATAAGGATATTTTTGAGAAAAGAGGTGTTGTTTTCGCTTTTAAGTTTTGATTTACCCATAAGCTATTCGTCCAATTTAAGCACCGCCATAAATGCCTCTTGCGGAACCTCCACAGAGCCAAGTTGACGCATGCGTTTTTTACCTTCCTTCTGCTTTTCAAGCAGTTTTTTCTTTCTTGTAATATCTCCGCCGTAGCACTTTGCAAGAACATCCTTGCGCAGAGCCTTAACGGTTTCACGTGCAATAATTTTTCCGCCAATTGCCACCTGAATTGGCACTTCGAAAAGTTGGCGAGGAATAAATTCCTTTAATTTTTCAGCAATTCTTCTTGCCCTCGAATAAGCATTGTCGGTATGGACAATAAAGGAAAGGGCATCAACCACGTCGCCTGCAAGAAGAACGTCAAGCTTTACAAGTTTAGATTTATTGTAGTCTTTAGGCTCATAGTCATAACTAGCGTAACCTTTAGTTCTTGATTTTAGCGCATCAAAAAAGTCATAAACTATCTCGCCCATAGGCATAATATAGTGGATGTCAACTCGGTCACCCATATATTTCATATCGGTATACTCGCCTCTGCGTTGTTGACAAAGCTCCATAATAGCACCAACGTATTCGCTTGGAGAGTATATATGAACGTCTGCTACAGGCTCATAAGCATTAACAATAGTAGCAGGGTCAGGATAATTAGTTGGGTTGTCAACCGAAACGGTAGTGCCGTCTGATAAATCGAATTTATAAATAACGCTTGGTGCGGTGGTAACAAGGTCAAGGTTATATTCTCTTTCCAACCTTTCTTCAATAATCTCCATATGAAGAAGACCTAAAAAACCGCATCTAAAACCAAAGCCCAAAGCGGTGGAGGTTTCAGGCTCAAAAAGTAGGGAAGCATCATTCAGCTGAAGCTTTTCCAAAGCTTCTCTAAGGTCGGAGTATCTGGCGCCGTCTGCAGGATAAACACCGCAGAAAACAACGGGGTTAACCTTTCTGTAGCCTGCAAGAGCCTCTTTGCAAGGTGCATCACTATGGGTTATGGTGTCGCCAACACGAGCATCGCCTACGGTTTTAATAGAAGCGGCAAGATAACCAACCTCTCCTGCTTCAAGACATTCGCAAGGCTCTAAGGAGGTGGCTCTCTTTCTGCCAACCTCTACAACGTCAAAGGAGGCACCGGTGGCCATCATCTTAATAACGTCCCCTGCTTTAATTTTGCCACTAACAACTCTAAAATAAACAATAACTCCTTTATAAGCATCATAATAAGAGTCAAAAATCAATGCAGAAAGGGGAGCTTCACGGTCACCCTGAGGAGCAGGAATTTCAGAAACAATCTTTTCTAAAACCTCCTCAATGTTAACACCGGTCTTGGCAGAGATTTTTGGAGCATGCTCGGCAGGAATACCGATTACATCCTCAATTTCTCCTATAATTCTATCAGGGTCAGCGCTTGGCAAATCAATTTTATTAACAACAGGTAAAATTTCGAGGCCGTGGTCAACGGCAAGATAGGTATTTGCAAGAGTTTGCGCCTCAATACCCTGAGAAGCATCAACCACCAAAACCGCACCCTCACAAGCAGCAAGACTGCGAGAAACCTCGTAGTTAAAGTCAACGTGGCCTGGGGTATCAATTAAATTAAGCTCATATTCTTCCCCATTTTTGTCGGTGTAATAAAGGGTTACGGCGTGAGCCTTTATGGTAATGCCACGCTCCCTTTCCAAATCCATACTGTCAAGGAGCTGATCCTCCATATCACGCAAAGACACCGACTTTGTATGCTCTAAAAGACGGTCTGCCAGAGTGGATTTACCATGGTCTATGTGGGCTACTATACAAAAATTTCTGATTTTATCAAGTGGGTATGACAACTGATTTGCTCCGTTTCTTTAATATTTAAAATATTTTACCACATATTAAGAGATTTTTCAATCTTTATTGTCACATGGTCATACCAAAAGCGCAACTGAATTATAAAAGGAAATTACAAGTAATACATTTAAATATGTTGGAAGGAGGGCTTTTAATGGGAAAAGATTTTCTACTTTCTGCCGCCATAGTTTCATATAATTGCAGTATGAAAACTTTTGCGGCTGCCAAGAGTATTTTGGGGCATACTAAAATAGAGAATTTCAGGCTTTATATCATTGATAATAATTCTGATGATAAAAAACAATTAAAAGAAATTGAGGGTGCAACCCTTATAGAAAACAACAAAAATTTAGGCTTCGGCGGAGGGCACAATAAAGCGTTAGAACTTCCCCTCGGTAAATACCACGCAATTATAAACCCTGATATTGAAATAAGCGAGGACGTACTAAAAGAACTAATCGCCGTTATGGAGGAAAATCCTGATATAGTAATGCTCACTCCCAAAATATTAAATTCTGACGGTAGCGAACAACACCTTCCTAAAAGAGAACCAAAAATAAAATATATGTTTTTAGGACGTCTTTCAAAGAAAATCAGGGCAGAATATACTCGGTCTAATGAAACCTTCGAGACCTTAACCGACATTGATTTTTGCACAGGTTGTTTCTTTGTAATAAGAAGTGAGATTTTTAAAAAAATCGGCGGCTTTGACAAAAGATTTTTCATGTATTTAGAGGATGCCGACCTATCCCGTAGGGCAAAAAAATACGGAAGAGTGGTATTTTGCCCAAGTGTAAAAGTTACTCATGCGTGGGAAAGAGCAAGTGCCAAAAGCCTCAAACCATTTTTTATGCATATAACTTCAGTTTTTAAATATTTTCTAAAATGGAGGAAAAAAGACTGATGAAAATATTGATTACAGGCGCAAAGGGACAGCTTGGAAACGAGCTTTGTTCCATTATATCTAAGGGAAAAAGCGAAATTGGCAAGATTCCTTACGAATATAAAGATTGCGTGATAATTGCAACAGATGTTGATGAGCTTGACATAACAAACACCGCAGAGGTCTTGGAGTTCGTAAAAGAAAACAAGCCTGATATAATCTTCAACTGTGCCGCAATGACTAATGTTGACGGTTGCGAAACCCAATACGAAACGGCCTTTAAAATCAATGCTATGGGTGTTAGAAATTTAAGTGTGGCGGCAGAAAGAGTTGGCGCAAAATTTGTTCATATCTCCACCGATTACGTTTTTGCAGGAGATGGAACAAAACCTTACGCCGAGTGGGACACAACGAACCCCCAAAGCATTTACGGAAAGTCCAAAAGGTTAGGCGAGGAATATGCTTTGCAGTTTTGCAAAAAAACCTTCGTGGTACGAACCTCCTGGCTTTACGGATACGTAGGCAAAAACTTTGTTAAGACCATGAGAAATTTAGGAAGAACCAAGGATGAAATCAAGGTAGTAAACGATCAGAGAGGCAACCCCACAAATGCAAACGACCTAGCCCACCACCTTTTAAAGCTTGGTGTAACCGAAGAATACGGCATATACCATTGTACAGGAGAGGGCGAATGTACTTGGTATGTTTTTGCGAAAAAGATTATGGAGTATTCAAATCTACCTTGTAGAGTAAACCCTTGCACAAGCGAGGAATTCCCAAGTCCAACGAAAAGACCTGCTTTTTCCTCACTCAACAATTTGGCGCTTAAATGCACAGTAGGCAACGAGATGCGAAATTGGGAAGAGGCCTTAAAAGAATATATTAGTAAGGTGGAGGATTAGTGTATGAAAACCTATCTGGTGACAGGTGGAGCAGGTTTTATCGGTTCCAATTTTGTGATTTATATGCTTTCAAAGTACAACGACGTCAAAATTATAAACGTTGATAAATTAACCTACGCAGGAAATCTTGAAAACTTAAAAACCATAGCCAACAACCCGAATTACGTCTTTGTTCAGGCAGATATTTGCGATAAAGAAGCTATCTCAAAACTCTTTAAGGAAAACGAGATAGATTACGTTGTAAATTTTGCAGCAGAAAGCCACGTTGACAGAAGCATATCAAACCCGGAAATTTTCGTCCAGACTAACGTAATGGGAACTGTAAATATGCTCCAGTGCGCAAAAGAGGCTTGGACTGTAGGGGATGACACCTATAAGAAGGGCGTTAAATATCTTCAGGTTTCCACCGACGAGGTTTACGGAACACTTGGAGCCGAGGGTTACTTTATGGAAATGACCCCCCTTGACCCACACTCCCCATATTCTTCGAGCAAGGCAAGTGCTGACCTTTTTGTACAGGCTTTTTCAGACACCTATAAGTTCCCTGTAAACATTACACGTTGCTCCAATAACTACGGGCCTTATCAGTTCCCTGAAAAGTTAATTCCTCTTATTATGAATAATACGCTTAAGCATAAAGATTTGCCTGTTTACGGTGATGGTATGCAAATAAGAGACTGGCTTTACGTTGAGGACCACTGCAAAGCGATTGATATGGTTATCCGTGACGGAGTTTTAGGCGAGGTTTATAATGTGGGCGGCCATAACGAAAGAACCAATATCTTTATTGTGAAAACCATTATTCAGTATATTAAGGAAAACGTAGACTCTACCGTTTCTGAGCATCTGATTAAGCACGTAACCGACCGAAAGGGACACGACAGAAGATACGGAATAGACCCACAGAAGATTAAGGAGGCATTAGGCTGGTATCCTGAAACCTCCTTTGAGGTAGGAATAAGAAAAACACTAAAATGGTATCTTGATAATATGGACTGGGTTGAAAACGTGACAAGCGGTGCTTATCAGAATTATTATGAGAAAATGTATAGCGGGAAGCAGGAAATCTAATGGGTAAGTTTAACTTTATTAAAACCGAAATAGATGGTGTTATAGTTGTAGAACCAACAGTTTTTGGAGATGAACGTGGTTACTTTATGGAGACATATCAGTATGAGGAATTCCTAAAAGGCGGAATAGATTGTACCTTTGTTCAGGATAATCAATCTAAGTCTAAAAAGGGAGTGCTTAGAGGACTTCATTCTCAAAAAGAGTTTCCTCAGGCAAAACTTGTTAGAGTGATAAGCGGAGAGGTTTATGACGTTGCGGTAGATTTAAGAGAGGGTAGCAAGACTTACGGCAAATACGTAGGAGTTCGCTTATCAAGTGAGAATAAAAGACAGTTTTTCATTCCCAGAGGCTTTGCTCACGGCTTTTTAGTCCTTTCTGATGAAGCGGAATTTGTTTACAAGGTAGATGATTTCTATCATCCCAACGATGAAGCTTCTCTTGCCTGGGATGACCCAACCATAAATATTCAGTGGCCCATTCAAGAGGATATGGAGGTTATTCTTTCTGAAAAGGATAAACACAACCCAAAACTAACCGAACTATAAAAAAAGAGGTGCATTATGCACCTCTTTTTCTTTATATGCTATTATTTTGTAGCCAATCTGAAATCTGCATTGCGGTTTCTTTCAGGCAACCCTCTTCGTACGGGAGCTTTAGATCTACCGATTGTACAAGTTCTTCAAAGGTTTTGGTTCCTGCTAAATCCACAAAGGCAAGGTATTTTTCAAATGCCTCGTTATAATCTTTTAAAGATAAAGTGAAAAACTGAAAAGCGACCGTCTGAGCCATACAGTAATCAATATAATAAAGGGGATACAGGTAAATGTGGAGTTGTCGCTGCCAACCGCCACCATCCTTATAAAAGGGTAAATCATCTAAATGAAGATGTGGACGGTATTTTTTTTCTAACCTAAGCCAAAGCTCTTTGCGTTCATCAGGAGTAAGGTCTTCGTTTTCATACATCAGATGTTGGAATTCATCCACCATACAACCATAAGGAATGAAATTAAGGGCATCGGCAAGATGGTAATATTCATATTTTGGAGTATCCTCGCCGAAAAATTTATTATGATACGGAGCGGTTAAAAACTCCACACTCATAGAATGAACCTCACAGGCCTCAATAGTGGGGGAGGTGTAAGCAGAGATAACGCCTTTTTTAGCGGCTGTATAATATGCAAAGGCGTGACCTGCCTCGTGAGTCAGAACATCCACGTCTCCTGCGGTGCCATTAAAATTAGAGAAAATAAAGGGAGCCTTAAAATCTGCAAACTCGGTGCAGTATCCGCCCGGAGCCTTGCCCTCACGGCTTAACACGTCGAAAAGAGAATTATCAAACATAAATTTAATAAATTCTGCAGTTTTCTCGTGCATTTGGTTATACATTTCAAAGCCTGCCTTTAAAATGTCGTCAGCGCTACCTTTGGGTTTAACGTTGCCTTCTTTAAAAATAATATCATTATCGTAAAGATGTAAATTCTCTACTCCGATACGGCTTTTTTGCGACTCTCGAAGACTTGATACAACAGGGACAATGTGTTCCACTATCTGCTCTCTAAATGCGGCCACCTCTTTAGGAGAATAACAGTTTCTGCCCAAACGGTCATAGCCCATTTGAATAAAGTTGTCATATCCTAAAATTCTTGCTTGTTTGTTACGATTTTTTACTAACTTATCGTAAATCTCGTCAAATTCTTCTTTGTGGCTTTCAAAAAACTCTGCATCCTTTAAAAAAGCTTCTTTTCTAACCTTTCGGTCTGCCGACTGCTTGTGAACTCCAAGCATAGTAAGAGGAATGGTTTTTCCCTCCCATAATACAGTAGCCGATGCAAAAAGTTTTTGATAATCCGACTGTAATTTATTTTCTTCTTTGGCAAGGTCTACGATTTCCGATGAAAAACACCTAAGAGAAATTTCGGTATTCAGGAACAACAACTCGCCATAACGTTTTTTAAGTTCTTCAATAAAAGGAGATTTTAAAAGAACGGTATTTATTTTGTGGAGCAAGTCTTCAACAACAGGGCCGTTTTCATCAAAAAAATCATTTTCTTTGTCGTAGAACTCATCCTTTGTGTTTATAGTATGGCGGACATAGGCGAGAGAACCCATAGTCTGATAGCCTCTGATTATCTTGTCTGCCTTGTCATAGGCTTTAATTTGTTGGTCCGGGTCCTTAGCATTTTCAAGCTGCTCTTTTATTGTATTAAGTTCACTTGAGAGAGTATCGATATTAGGGCGACTGTAAGCCATTTCGTTAAATTTCATTTTTTCACCTCAAAATCATCATTATTACCATTATAAAGCAAAAACCGCAGGATATACCTACGGTTTTGTTTGCTTTAATATCGTAAATATTAGACTGCTCTGGTAACCTTGCCTGAACGAAGGCAACGGGTGCAGACATTGATACGACGAGGTGAGCCGTTAACGATGGCTTTAACCTTTACAACATTTGGTTTCCAAGTTCTGTTTGAACGTCTGTGTGAGTGAGAAACCTTAATGCCAAAAGCAATTTCTTTATCGCAGATATCACATTTTGCCATGACACTGCACCTCCTTTGTAATAGTCAATCGCAAACGTTATGATAACACAAAACCTAAAATAATGCAAGACTTTTTTAAAAAAAATTTATATTTATTGAAAAATACCCAATATTATGATACAATATTTAAGCCAATACGGATAAACCGAACCTGCCTAAAATGGCATAATTTTGGCGCTTTTCGGTTTGTCGTCGTTAGTAGGCATTAGCCTTACTGACTCCTTCGCACCAAAAATCACACAAAATTCTGTTAATTTTAGGTCGTAGAATTTTAAAGGTGTAGCTTTTTGTCTGTGCGAGACATAAAACGCAGTTAATCCTTTGTGGATTAACGAGTATTTTAACAAAGCAAAGGCGGAAAACTACCCTTTAAAATCAGGTTTGGTTTATTCGTATTTGCTTCAATAGGAGTTGACACTAATATATGATAAAAGCAGTACTTTTTGACCTTGATGGAACTCTTTGCAACTCTCTTGGAGACATTGCCGCCGCTACCAACTATGCACTAACAAAGCAAGGCTATGCCACCCACGAGACCGATGCATTCAAATATTTTGTGGGAGACGGAATTCCTAAGATGTTAGAACGTGCATTGCCCGAAGGACATAAATCTCCCGAGGATGTAAAAAAGACAAACGAACTTTTTGCTCCCTTCTATAAAGAACATTCCTCCGACCTTACAGTTAAGTATGAAGGAGTAAGCGAGCTTTTAGAAGAGCTTAAAAAACGAGGCTTTAAAATTGCCGTTTGTACAAATAAGGCGGAGCCTATGGCAAAAATTGTTGTAGAGTCCCTTTACGGAGATGTCTTTGATGAAATCTTCGGACAAAGAGAGGGAATACCCACAAAACCTGACCCAACACTTGCCAAACTCTTAATGAAAGAGCTTGGTGTTAAGCCTGAGGAGTGTGTTTTCCTTGGGGACTCAGGCGTGGATGTAAAAACTGCGGTAAACAGCGGAGCCGTAGCCGTTGGAGAACTCTGGGGATACAGAGAAATTGAGGAATTAAACGAAAACGGCGCAGAATTTATTATCGAAAAGCCATTGGAGCTTTTAAATCTCATAGATGCACTAAATTCTTAAAATGCAGGTGATATTATGAAAAGAACAGACTATCTTTCTTGGGATGAATATTTTATGGGAATTGCCGAGCTTTCGGCTCAGCGAAGCAAGGACCCCTCAACACAGGTGGGTGCTTGTATTGTAAGTCAGGATAACAAAATTCTCTCAGTAGGCTATAATGGTATGCCAAAGTCCTGCTCTGATGATGAATTTCCTTGGGAAAGACAGGGCGGAAACTTAGATACCAAATACTTCTTTGTATGCCACGCCGAGCTTAATGCTATTTTAAATTTCCGTGGTGGCTCTTTAGAGGGAAGCAAAATTTACACAACCCTTTTCCCTTGCAACGAGTGTGCCAAGGCTATTATTCAGTCAGGCGTTTCTGAGATTATCTATAAATCTAATAAGTATGCTGATTCCGACTCGGTTGTTGCCTCAACCCTTATGTTTAAAACCGCAGGAATCAAAATGACCGAATATAAAATGGGTAATAAAGAAATTGGATTTAGCTTATAAGCTAAATCCAAATAATTCCCTTGCAAACCATACGTCTTTTACAGTAAAGGTTTTGCCGTTTAAATAATTTAAAATTCCCGCATCGGTGTCAAAGGAAAAGGAGAGGCGGTAGGAATAAAGAGCCTGTCTTGTAAAGCCCATCTTTTTGTCCTGCTCTAATTTGCCGTATTTACCGTCTCCAAGAAGAGGGTGACCGATGGATGCCATGTGGGCTCTAATTTGATGGGTTCGACCTGTCAGCAGGTCAACCTCAACTAAAGATAAATTGTTTTTGGTCTTTAAAACTCTGTAATGTGTTCTTATGGTTAAAGCACCCTCGGTGCGACTTGATTTCAGATAAACCTTATTCTTTTCGCTATTTTTTTGGAGGTAACCCTTAAGGGTTGCCTCTTTTTCTTTTGGTGTACCGTGAACAACTGCAAGATATTTCTTGTCAAGCTCTCGGCTTTTTATTTTGTCACAAAGAATTCTTAGAGCCTCGGCGTTTTTTGCCGCAATAACAATGCCGCCTGTACCTCTGTCAATGCGGTTGGCAAGGGCAGGGCGGAAACTGTTTTCCTCCTCAGGTTTATATTCTCCTTTATCATATAAATAATGTTGAATTCGAGCAATTAAAGTATCCCTATATTCATTATTATCAGGGTGAACGAGAACTCCTTGCTTTTTATCCACAAGAATTATATTTTCATCCTCGTAAACAACGTCAATTTTGTTTGGTGCAGATAAAAAGTCATAGGTCGGCTCTTTGCTACCGGTAAACTCATCCTTTATGTATGCCTCAACAATATCTCCCTCACAGAGCCTTGTGGAAATCTGGCATCTTTTTCGATTAACCTTTATGTCCTTGGTTCTTATGTACTTATACATAAGAGACGTGGGAAGTAAGGGGAGAGCCTGACTGATAAACTTATCAAGTCTTTTTCCCGCATCATTTTTGCCGATAGTAAAGCTTTTCATCTTTTCACCTCTAAGGTATTGTAACACAAAATTTAAATATTTACAATAAAAGACTGTATCTCAAAAGAGATACAGTCTTTTTTGTGCGAATCACATTATCTCATCATAGTTTGGATGCCTGATACGAAATCGCCAACCGCCTTGACTGCCTTGGACGACCCCTTTTGTACATGATGGCTGTTAGCCTTCATCACCATTTTGCCGACCGTCATTAAGGCTGCGCCTGCGGCAAGTCCTGTTATGGCACCCTTCGCAAAACCTTTTGCGTTCTTCATCATAAAAATCTCCCTCACTTTCAGTAGTATTATTACCTAAAGTGAGAGAGATTTGCATTGAATTTTTAATTTTCAAAATACTCTTTATGCCAAACAAGGAAGGTATAGACAGTCCAGATTTTGCGGCTAACATCTTCAATACCATTTTTATGGCGGTCAAGAAGAGAAACAAGAGCAGAAGTGTCAAAATATTTTTCTGCAGTTTCGCTTAAAAAGGCCTCTTTTACTACATTATAATATCCATCTTCCTTGAGCCATACACGAATAGGAACGGGGAAACCGAGCTTGTCCTTTTCTGCAGTTCTCTTTGGTAGGGTTTTTTCTGCTGCCTTTCTAAGTGCGAGTTTGGTAGTTTTAGTGTTAACTCTGCAGTCGGTAGGTATTTTCACGGCGAGTTCTAAAACCTTTTTGTCAAGGAAAGGAACACGAAGCTCAAGTGAGTTTGCCATACTTGTCTTGTCGGCTTTAAGAAGAATGTCGCCCATAAGCCACATATTAATATCCAAGTATTGCATCTTGGTAATGGTGTCGTAATCTTTTACTTCATCGTAAAATTTTGCACATAATATCTTAGGAGCAGGTGCATTTTTGCCAACCTTTAAAAGAGCCTTTCTTTCCTTTTCGGTAAAGATGTATGCGTTTCCGATAAATCTTTCCTCAATGGTTTTTCCTCTTCTTATAATATAGTTAATACCGTGTTTTTTAGGTAAGAACTCTGCAATTTTTGATAAAATTCTTCTAATAAAGAAAGGAATTTTATCGTAAGCAGTAAGAGTAATCGGCTCCTGATAAATTCTATATCCGCCAAAAAGCTCATCTGCGCCCTCGCCTGACATTACAACCTTAACATACTGCGAAGCAAGGTTTGAAACGAAATAAAGAGCAATAGCCGCAGGGTCTGCAAGAGGCTCGTCCATCTGATACTGAATTTTTGGAAAATTAGACCAATATTCCTCAGGAGAAATCTCCTTAGCAATATTCTCTACCCCAATAGTTTTTGCAAATTCTTTTGCAAAATGTATTTCATTATATCTATCATTTTCACTGACAAAGCCAACAGTAAAGGTTTTGTCAACGTTTGCCGCCTCGGCAATATAGCTTGAGTCAATTCCGCTTGAAAGGAATGAGCCAACCTCAACGTCGGCAATTTTGTGAGCCTTTACAGACTCTCTGAGTGTTTTATCAACAAGATCTGCATAGTAATCTAAAACGCCTTGTTCTGCTTTAAATTCAGGTCTGAAATATCTGACCTTTTCCATTTTACCATCTTTATAAGTAAAGTAATGAGCAGGAGGAAGTTTAAATACGTCTTTAAAGAAAGTTTCCTCAGTTGGAGAATATTGGAAAGAAAGATAATGGGCTAAAACCTCTTCGTTTAACTCCTTTTTAAAGTCGGGATGAACAAGGAAAGACTTAATTTCAGAACCAAACATAAAGGAGCCGTTCATATTTGCATAGTAAAAAGGCTTAATTCCAAAAATATCTCTCGCACCAAAAAGGGAATTGTCATTTTTATTAAAAATAACAAAAGCATACATTCCACGAAGCCTTTCAACCAAAGAGGTTCCCCACTCCTCAAAACCGTGGAGCAAGGTTTCACTGTCACTTCTGGTTTTAAAGGTGTGACCTTTTTCAACAAGCTCTTCTCTTAAGTCTAAGAAGTTGTAGATTTCTCCGTTAAATACCAAAACTAAGGAGCCATCCTCGTTATACATAGGTTGGTCGCCGTCGGCAAGGTCAATAATGCTTAGTCGCCTAAAGCCTAAATTAACCTGGTCACTCACAAACTGACCGCTCGAATCCGGCCCTCTATGTATGATTTTGTTCATCATACCCTCAAGTACGGTGCCGTCATCCTTGATTCTATTTGTAAAGCCTACAAATCCGCACATATTTAAACTCCTTTATCTGATTTGTCCGTTGCCATAGGTAATATATTTGTAAGAGGTAAGCTCTTTAAGTCCCATAGGACCTCTTGCGTGTAGTTTTTGGGTAGAAATGCCGATTTCTGCACCAAAGCCGAATTCTCCGCCATCGGTAAAACGTGTTGAAGCATTAACGTAAACCGCCGCAGAATCAACGCTTTTTAGGAACAACTCTGCATTTTCCTCAGATTTTGTTATGATACATTCGCTGTGATGGGTAGAATATTTATCAATATGAGCCAAAGCCTCATTTATATCTTTGACAACCTTTACCGAAATTATATATCCTAAAAATTCGGTAGCAAAGTCCTCTTCACAAGCAGGAATAGCGTAGTTCAGAATCTCACAGGTTTTTTCGCAACCTCTTATCTCTACATTTGCCTCTTTTAATCTGTCACAAATAACAGGTAGAGCAGTATCTGCAATATCCTCACACACAAGAAGGCTTTCTAAAGCATTACAAACCGACGGGCGTTGAACCTTGCCGTTGAAAACAATATCTGCCGCCATAGCAATATCGGCACTACTGTCAACAAATGCGTGACAGTTGCCGGTTCCGGTCTCAATTATAGGAACGGTAGAGTTTTCAACCGCCGCTTTAATAAGACCTGCGCTTCCTCTTGGTATTAAAAGGTCAACGTAGCCTTTAAGTGTCATAAGGTCAATGGAAGACTGCCTTGAGGTGTCTGAGACAAGTTGAATGCAATCACTATTTAGTCCCACCTCGGCAATAGCCTCTCTCATAATTTCGGTAATTTTCAAGTTAGAATTAAAGGCTTCCTTGCCTCCCCTTAAAATTACGGCGCTGCCTGCCTTTAGAGAAATTGCAGCCGCATCGCTCGTTACGTTAGGACGAGCCTCGTAAATAATACCGATAACCCCCATTGGGACAGAGATCTTTTTTATTTTAATTCCGTTTGGACGTGTAAATTCCTCTAAAACGTTGCCAATAGGGTCTTCAAGGTCGCAAAGGTCTTTAACACCCTGAGCCATACCAAGTATTCTTTTTTCATCAAGGCAGAGTCTATCTATTAGAGCCTCGCTCATACCCGCTTGTTTGCCTTTTTCTAAGTCAATACTGTTTGCCTCAATTATTTCATTTTTTCTGCAAATTAGTGCATCGGCAATAGAAACCAAAGCCTTGTTTTTTAAATCTTTGGAAGCGGCGCCCAATTCTTTTGAAGCCGCCTTAGCTTTAATGCCTAAATCTAATAAAGAATTCATAATTTATTTTCCTTTAAAAATTGTTCCTATACTGTATCCGTCAAAAACGTCAAAAATCTTTTTAGGGTCATCGCCCGACATAATGATTGTCTGAATGTTGTGAGCAGCTGCATATTTTGCCGCCTCTAATTTTGTTCTCATACCGCCTGTGCCTCGGTTTGTGCCGTTGCCACCTGCATTTTCAATCATTTCGTCGGTAATTTCGGTAACTTCGTGAATAAGTCTTGCGTCAGGATTTTCTCTTGGGTTGTCATCATAGTATCCGTCAATGTCGGTTAAGATAATAAGCCCCTGAGCCTCAACTAAAGCGGCAACAATAGCTGAAAGATTGTCG
The DNA here is from genome assembly GCA_017521125.1 of Clostridia bacterium. Classification (GTDB taxonomy): domain Bacteria; phylum Bacillota; class Clostridia; order Oscillospirales; family Acutalibacteraceae; genus SFWF01. The sequence goes on along the minus strand of JAFXDV010000001.1, from coordinate 72,072 downwards.
TTGTCACCAAAAAGTATTTCTTCAACAGAAACCGAGTCGTTTTCGTTAACGATAGGAATAGCACCGTATTCCAAAAGAGTGTTAAAGGTATTTATAACGTTGGTCTTTCTGTCCTCGTGGTCGATAACGTCACGGTTGAGAAGAATCTGAGCTGAAACGTAACCGTACTCCGCAAAGCTTCTGTCATAAATGCTCATAAGGTCACATTGACCAACTGCAGCCGCCGCCTGTTTACCCTTGGTATCCTTTGGACGAGCGGGGAGTCTTAATCTATTAACACCAACAGCAATAGCACCTGATGAAACAAGAATAACGTCTGTTCCTCTGTTTTTAAGGTCGCTTACTACTCGGCATAACTGTTCAATACGGCGAAGATTTGGTCTGCCGTTATCGTATGTAAGGGTTGATGAGCCAACCTTGATAACAATCTTGTTAAAATCTTTAAAATCCATAATAACACCTCGTTTAAAAAGTATTATATCACTTTTTTCGTAATTTACAAATTATTCTTTATTTTTTAATAAATTTAAAGTATAATTTATTATATATCATTATTTTGCGAGGTTCAATATGGGACTAATGAAAAAACTTTTCGGAAATTATAGCGAAAAGGAAATAAAAAGAATACTTCCCCTTCAGAAAAAAGTTTTAGCTTTAGAAGAGGAATATAAAGCCTTGACCGATGAGGAGCTAAAGGCGAAGACAAACGAATTTAAAAACCGACTTACCCTTGGAGAAACCTTGGACGATATTTTGCCCGAGGCATTTGCCGCTTGTCGTGAGGCAGGAGACAGAGTACTGGGAATGAGACATTTCCCTGTGCAGATTATCGGCGGAATAGTGCTTCATCAAGGAAGAATCAGTGAAATGAAAACAGGTGAGGGTAAAACCTTGGTTGCAACCCTTCCTGCATACCTTAACGCCTTAACAGGCAAGGGTGTTCATATTGTAACCGTCAACGATTACCTGGCTAAGCGTGACTCGGAGTGGATGGGTAAACTCTATCGCTATATGGGACTTAGCGTTGGTCTTATCGTTCACGGAATGACAAATGAAGAGAAAAAAGCCGCATATAATGCAGATATTACCTATTGCACCAATAACGAGCTTGGCTTTGATTATCTTCGTGACAATATGGTAATTTATAAGGAAAATCGAGTTCAAAGAGGACACAACTTTGCAATAGTGGACGAGGTTGACTCAATTTTAGTAGATGAGGCAAGAACACCTCTTATCATTTCGGGTCAGGGAGATAAATCAACCGACCTTTATATAAGAGCAAACCGCTTTGCTAAGGGACTCAAAATGGTTAAGGTCGTGGAGTCTGACGATAAAGCAACCGACGAGCAGCAAAATTTTGACGGCGATTACGTTGTTGATGAAAAGGCAAAAACCTGCGTTTTAACCCCTGAGGGTGTTAAAAAGGCAGAAGTCTATTTCGGTCTTGAAAATCTTAACGATGCCGAGAATATAACCATTTCCCACCACATTCAACAGGCAATTCGTGCCTATGGTATTATGAAGCGTGATGTTGATTACGTGGTAAAAGACGGAGAGGTTATCATAGTTGATGAGTTCACAGGCCGCCTTATGTTTGGCAGGCGCTACAACGAGGGACTTCATCAGGCAATCGAGGCAAAAGAGGGAGTTAAGGTAGCCCACGAATCTAAGACCTTAGCGTCTATTACCTTCCAAAACTTTTTCAGACTTTATTCAAAGCTTTCAGGTATGACAGGTACTGCTATGACCGAGGAAGCAGAGTTCAGAGAGATTTACAGATTAGACGTAATAGAAATTCCCACCAATAAAGAGGTTGTTCGTGTGGATGAGCCTGATGTGGTTTACAAAACCGAAAAGGCTAAGTTTAATGCGGTAATCGACCAGATTGAAGAGTGCAATAAAATCGGTCAACCTGTTCTTGTTGGTACCGTAACCATTGAAAAATCTGAGCTTTTAAGTAGTATGCTAAAGCGCAGAGGAATAAAGCATAATGTTCTTAATGCGAAACATCACGAAAAGGAAGCCGAGATTATTGCACAGGCAGGTAAGTTCGGCGCCGTTACTATAGCTACCAATATGGCGGGCCGTGGTACCGATATTATGCTTGGCGGTAATGCCGAGTATCTTGCTAAGGCTCAGCTGAAGCACAGTGGCTACAGTGATGAAATTATCTCTGAAGCAACAGGCTACGGCGAAACCGATGATGAGGTAATTTTAAAGGCAAGGGAAGAATTTGCCAAGGCTTTTGCTGATTTTAAGGCGGAAATTGCTCCTGAAGCCCAAAAGGTAAGGGATGCAGGGGGACTCTTTATAATGGGTACTGAGCGTCACGAATCACGCCGAATTGACAACCAGTTAAGAGGTCGTGCAGGTAGACAGGGAGACCCCGGTAGAACACGCTTCTACGTTTCTATGGAAGATGACCTTATGCGACTCTTCGGCGGCGAGAGAATGGCAACCGTTATGAATACACTAAACGTGGATGAGAATATGCCTCTTCAAAACGGTATGCTCTCACGTTCTATTGAAAGCGCCCAAAATAAAATCGAAGCAAGAAACTTTGCTATCAGAAAGAGCGTTTTAGAGTTCGACGACGTTATGACTCGTCAAAGAGAACTTATTTACGAGCAGAGAAATGCGGTGCTTGACGGCAAGGATATTAAAGAAACAGTTGTTAAGATGATTAACGACTTTATTGACTCAGAGGTTAACAATTTCCTTCCAGACGATGTTCAAGATAATTGGAATTTACAAGGACTCAGAGAGTTCTTTGGCGGTTGGCTCATATCATCGGATGACCTTAAATATACGGTGGATGACCTTAACAATATAGACGTTAAGGATGTATCAGATACCTTGAAAGAAAAGGCTCTCGCTTTATATGAGGCAAGAGAAAACGAATACGGTTCTCAGGTTATGAGAGAGCTTGAAAGGGTAATGCTTCTAAAGGCAGTAGATGTTAACTGGATGGACCACATCGACGCTATGGAGGAACTCAAACAGGGAATTAACCTCAGAGCCTATGGTCAGCACAATCCTGTGGTGGAATACCGCAAGGAAGGCTTCGATATGTTTGAGGCGATGACCGAAGCAATTCGTGAACAAACAGCCCGACTCGTTTTAACTGTCCGAATCAAAACTGAGGAAGATGTAAAACGAGAAAAGGTTGCCGAGGAATCTTCCACAGGCAAGACTTCTACCGTAAAGGGTAAGGGAGCAGTTAGCAAAAATGCCCTGTGTCCTTGCGGAAGCGGCAAAAAGTATAAACGTTGTTGCGGAAAAGATGAAAATTAGCGAGGTTTAAAAGAGGGGATTTTTTGTGGATTATAGTTTAATCTTTGATTTGGCTTTAATACTCATTGTTTGTAAAACACTTAGTATTATAATGAAGAAAATTGCAATACCGCAGGTAGTAGGACTGATTATTGCGGGATTGCTCATCGGACCTAATGTTTTAGGTGTTGTAGAGAAGACCCCCGAGCTTACCTTTTTTGCCGAAATAGGAGTTTTGCTTTTAATGTTTTCAGCAGGACTTGAGACCGACCTCAAGGACATAAAAAGCACGGGACTTGTATCTCTTTTTGTTGCGGCTTTGGGAGTAATTGCTCCCCTTGGCGGAGGATATCTCCTTTATTCCTTGTTCTATGGTTTTGGCACAGTTGGTTCTCCCCAGTTTCTTACGGCTATTTTTACAGGCGTAATTATGACTGCTACCTCGGTTGGTATAACCGTAGAGGTTTTAAAAGAAATGGGAAAAATAAAGAGTAAGGTTGGAACAATCATACTCAGCGCCGCCATAATCGACGACGTTATCGGAATTGTTCTTCTTGCCTTTGTTTCAGGACTAAAAGATGCCTCAATAAACCCCATTACAGTTGCGGGAAAAACCTTTGCCTTCTTTGTTTGTGCGATAGTGGCAGGTTTTGTTATTCACAAGATTTTTATCTGGCTTGAAAAACATTGGGACCATCACGTAAGGGTTCCTATTTTCGCCCTTAGTGTCTGTCTTTTGTTTTCCTGGGCAGCAGAGGAGATTTTCGGTATTGCCGACATAACGGGCGCCTTTATGGCAGGTGTTATTATTAGCACCGTTAAACCTGCATCAGAATATACCGATACCAAAATCAACATAAATTCATATATGATTTTTACTCCGGTGTTTTTTGCAAGTATAGGTATAAAAATTACCATAGGCCTTGAAAATCTCACAAGTAAGATTATAATTTTCTCGGTGTTTTTCGCATTGGTTGCAATGCTTTGCAAGATGGTAGGTTGTTTTGCAGCCGCAAAGCTTTCTAAATTTAACACCAAGGATTCTCTGAGAATCGGTGCAGGAATGATGGCAAGAGGAGAGGTTGCCTTGATTGTTGCCACCAAGGGTATGGAAGCAGGAGTTTTTGATCCGGTACTATTCACGGCGGTTATAGTCTTGATTGTTATATCCTCGATAACAACCCCCGTTGTTTTAAAGACACTCTACAAGTAAAAAATAAAGCCTTCGACAGAAGGCTTTATTTTTTTATGCTTTGTGACCTCCCCCCTTAGACAAAAAAAGCAGACTATTTCATTTATAATTAGAATTGCCAAATTTATCCTTGGAGATGTTAAAAATGAAGGAAATTGTAAAAGGCAGGTTTAATTTGGGGGAAATAGGCATAAGGGAAATTGTTTACGAGATAATTTTGCAGTTATCAATGATGATAATGGGCTTTTTATCGTCGAGAGCGATGATTTTTTCCTCTCTCTTGCCTTTTGGAATTGCCTTTACCGCTGCAGTACCTAAAAATTTTTTAGCAATGTCGGCATTTGGTTCGTTTTTGGGATATTTTATTCCCGTATCCGATATGAGTGCCTTCAGATATTTAGCGGCGCTTTTTGCGGTAGTATCAATAAAAGCACTGCTTTTTGCTGTAACAAAGTATGCAAAAATATCAGTAGTCTGCTCTGTTATAGCCTTTGCGACCACCCTGCTTACCGGAGCGGTGGCTACAAGCGGACAGGCAAAAGAGGTTATAAACTGTCTTTTAGAGTCTGCATTTGCCTTTGGCGGTACATATTTTATTTCAAAAACATTTAAACTCATAGGAAAAGATAAAAACGGACTATCAGGCAAAGAACTAACCTGTCTGCTACTAACAGTAACCATAGTGCTGACAGGGGTTATATATATTGTCATAGGCGGAATATCTTTGGGTAAAATTCTCTGTGTCACACTTATTCTCGTGTTCTCTCGTTTTGGAGAGATTTATGCGGGTGCGGTCTGCGGAATAGTTACAGGCTTTGCGGTGGCGGCAACAGGAGGAGATTTAGGTGTTGCAGCAATGCTTGTATTTTCAGGACTTGTTTCGGGAATTTCGGCATCAAGAGGAAAATATGCTCAGGTAGTTGCACTTCTTTTAAGTCTGGCAATTTCAGGAGGGCTTAGCACTGACCTAACTAAAACGGTGGAGTTTTTAATAGAAGCACTATTCGGCTCGGCAGTTTATCTGTTAATACCTAAAACCGTAGCCGTAAAACTTGGCGCACTATTTTCTCCCCCCACAAAAACCCCTGTGGAAAACTCCCTGAAAAAATCGGTTACAATGAGACTGAAATTTTCAGCCGATGCCTTAAGCGACGTGTCTCAGACAGTAGAGGGGGTAGCAAAGGAGCTTTCACGCATAAACGCCCCTACTATAGAAAATATTTTAAACGGAGTAGAGAATGAAGCTTGTAGCGGTTGTTCTCTTTGTATACATTGTTGGGAAAGCAGAAAAAATCATACGGTTACTGCAGTTTTAGACATTATAAAGGGAATAAAAGAGGGATGCGAAAATCTTGAAGAAGCGGCAGGAGAAGAATTCAGAGGGCGGTGTTTAAGACCGTCTAGATTTGCAAAGTCAACTCAAAAATATTACACCGATTATGCTTCTGCGGTGGCGGCAGAGAGCAGACTCAGTGATGTGCGAAGCGTAGTGTCCGATCAGTTTGACGGAATTTCCAATATGCTTAAAGATATGGCGCAGGAGTTTGAAAACGAAGAGATTTTCGAGCCGAAGCTTGCTGAAAAAATATCTACTGCCCTCAAAAACATTGATATAAGAGCAGAGGAATGCTCTTGTCGAATTGATAAGTTCGGCAGAATGTCGGTGGAGCTTGTTGCAAAATCACTGAATGATGCAAAAATAAACAGAATGAAAATTCTGCGACAGGCCGAGCTTTGCTGCGAGAGAAATTTCGAGCCTCCCGTGATAAATGAAATGGGAGGGAAAATATATATCACCTTGACCGAAAAGGCAGTAATAACCGCAGATATAGGAATATGGCAAATTTCAAGCTCCCCATCAGGTATTTGCGGAGATGCTTATAACTATTTTCTTGACGGCAAGGGAAGATTTTTTATGATATTAAGCGATGGAATGGGCTCAGGCGGAAGAGCGGCTGTAGACGGCGCTATGGCATCAGGGCTTATGGCAAGGCTTTTAAGGGCAGGGTTTGGCTATGACTGTTCACTCAGAATTGTAAATTCCTCAATGCTTTTTAAATCAACCGATGAATCACTGGCAACGGTGGACGTTACCTGCATAGACCTTTTTAGCGGAAGATGCGACCTTCTGAAAGCAGGGGCGGCACCTACTGTAGTCAGAAGAAACGGAAAAAGCGGTAAGGCTCAAAGCACCTCGCTTCCTGCAGGAATTTTAAGGGAAGTAGGCTTTGATAAGGCAAGTGTGAAACTACGTGCGGGAGATATAGTAATTATGATGTCTGACGGAGTAACAAGCGAGGGAACAGAATGGATTTGCGCCGAAGCGGATGCCTGGCAGGGAAGAGCTCAGGACCTAGCTGAGCATATTGCTAAATGCGCCAAAAGGAGAAGGAGTGATAATCATCAGGACGATATAACCGTAATGGCAGCAATTATAGAGCAAGCAGTTTAAATTGACAAAAACAAAAAGGTATAGTATAATGACATAAATACAATATCCAACAAAATTTATTTAATGTAATTTTGCGGAGGTTTAAAGAATGTCATTTAATGTGCGCAAATGTTTATTGGGTTTAATTGATGCGATTATTTATATTTTAGTATTTATAGGAGCCGTAACGATAATTAAATTGGCTGATCCCAATTTTGTTCTGGATTCAAGAAAATATCTTTACAACGCAGCAATTTTTGGCGTTTCCCTTTTTGTGTTTAGACTGATTTTCTCAATATATAAGAATGTATGGCGCTATGCGAACTCAAAAAGCTTTTTAACGTTGGTGTTTTCTGACTTTTTGGCTGGTTGCATGGGCGTTTTATGCACCAAGATTGCAGGTTGTTATACTACTTTCTGGCAGTGTGTTTCAATTATTGCTATTTGCAATCTTGCAACCCTTTCTTCAAGATTCCTTTATCAACAATATTACAGACACTTCAATTTGAATGTTGATTATTTAAACAAAATCGGTGTTGCTATCGTTGGCGCAGGACAGATAGGAACTCTTTTAGTAGAGGAATTAAAGTATAATACAAAATCACACTACAGACCCCTTTGCTTTATAGATAACAACCCTGTAAAAATAGGTAGTAAGCTTGAAGATTTACCTATTTACTCGGAAAATGATAATATAATTGAAAAAATTAAATCTCTTCCCATTCAGGAGATTTTTATAGCCCTTCCTAATATTGATAATGAAACAGCAAAAGAGCTTTATGAGTTTTATTCGCAGACCGGTTGTAAGGTAAAACTTTACGACTTCCCCTTAAACAAGGAAGATTCAGACGGAGGACCTTCAAGTCGAGTAATAAGAGAGGTAAAAATCGAAGACCTTCTCTTTAGAAATGCCCTTAAATTTGAAGATGAGGGAATGAATAATTTCTATAAAGATAAAACTGTTCTTGTTACAGGTGGCGGCGGTTCAATCGGAAGCGAGCTTTGCCGACAGATAGCCTCCCGTAATCCTAAAAAGCTTATTATTGTTGACATCTATGAAAATAATGCCTACGATATTCAACAAGAACTTATCAGAAAATACGGCGACAGTTTAGACCTTGTCGCAGAAATTGCATCGGTGCGAGACAAGGTGCGTTTAGATGCTATTTTTGCCGCATACAAGCCTCAAATTGTTTTCCACGCCGCTGCACATAAGCATGTTCCGTTAATGGAGCATAGTGGCTGCGAAGCTATAAAGAACAACGTGCTTGGCACATACAACACCGCCGATGTTGCTGAAAAATACGGCGTAGAAAAGTTTATACTTGTATCTACTGACAAGGCGGTTAACCCCACTAATATTATGGGCGCATCAAAGCGTATGTGCGAAATGATTATTCAGTGTCGTAATGATAGTAAAACCTCATTTTCTGCAGTGCGTTTTGGTAACGTTCTTGGCTCTAATGGTTCGGTTATACCCCTCTTTAGACGTCAAATTGAAAAGGGCGGACCTGTTACAATAACCGACAAACGAATTATCAGATACTTTATGACCATACCTGAGGCATCTCAGCTTGTTATGACTGCAGGATATATGGCAAAAAGCGGTGAGCTTTTCGTTCTTGATATGGGCAAGCCCATCAGAATTATAGACCTTGCCGAAAATATGATTAAGCTTTCAGGCCTTACTCCTTATAAGGATATTGATATTGTAGAGGTTGGACTTCGTCCCGGTGAAAAGCTTTACGAGGAGCTTCTTATTAAGTCGGAAAACCTTGATAAAACCGAAAACAATATGATATTCATAGAAAAGGATAAACCTCTTACAAGAGCAGCGGTAGACAAGAAAATAGCTTCCCTTGTTAAAGCGGTAGAAAAGGCTCAGGATACTATTGATAGCAGTATTGTAAAAGCGGCAATGATGAAGGCTGTGCCTACCTACAAAAATCCTGAAGAGGTAAATAAGAACGCCGACAGTTCTGATGAAATGCACAATATAAAGGAAATTGAAACTGCGACAGTATAAAATATATTGTTGACAAATGTTGAAATAGGTATTATAATACAGCCATACCGAACAAAAAACTAAATATTTAATCAGGGGTGCCGAAAGGCTGAGATGAGTTTACTCAAACCCTTTAACCTGATATGGATAATGCCGTCGTAGGGAGATTATGAAATTTAAATTAATTTACCGCACGGTTTTTGTGCGGTAAATTTTTTTATAAAGGAAGCAGAAAAATGAAGAAAACACTAACAAAATCGCAAATGACCAAAAGACTGGTAATTTCGGCAATGTTTATTGCAATTTCCATTGTACTAAACGAAATTACCCCCATTAAACTTCCCGTCGGTGGAAGCGTAACCCCCTTTAGTATGGTGCCTTTGGCACTCCTCGGTTGGCATTACGGACTTTCTTGGGGACTTACCTGTGGTGCTACAATGGGTGTGCTTGATATGATAATAGGAGGACTTGATAATTTCTCCTACGTGGCAGGAATTCCCGCATACTTAACCCTTTTCTTTTTAGATTACTTTGTAGCCTACGGAATAATGGGTGTGTCTGGAATGTTTAAAGGAAAACTTAAAAACAACAGCGTTGCCCTTGCCTTAGGCGCAGGAATTGCTTGTGTTTTAAGACTCCTTTGTCACTTTATCACAGGTGTTACCATTTGGGCAGATTACGCTGAAGGCTTTACAGAGGTTTGGATTGGCTCTCTAAGCTATAACGCAAGCTATATGGTACCTGAGATTATCATAACAGTGGTTGGTGTATTGGCAATATCCAACATTAAGCCCATTATGAAGGGAATTTCCGATTAAAAATACTTGAACTATCCCGTAACTATGCTATAATGATTATAGTCAAAATAGCTTGGTTGCGGGGTAGTATTTTTATGCGAAGAAATAATATAAATATGCTGGAGGGGCCATTAAGTAAGAACATTCTGCTTTATGCCTTGCCTGTAGTTTTATCAGGCGCCTTGCAGATGATTTACAATGCGGCTGATATGATTGTAGTTGCAAGATGGGCAGGAGGTACCGCCCTTGCGGCAGTTGGCTCAAACACCGCACTTATAAATCTCATTACCAACTTTTTTATAGGTCTTTCGGTAGGCGCCAATATTATTGTAGGCAGATGCTATGGCGCAAAGGCTAAAGATGAACTCCATAAAGTTGTACATACCGCTATGGCAATAAGCATTATCAGTGGTTTATTTGCTATGATAGTAGGACTTATAGTTGCCCGCAAAGCTTTAATTTTGATGTCGGCACCACCCGAGGTTTTGGACCTTGCCACTTTGTACCTCAGAATTTATTTTCTCGGTATGCCTTTTGTTACAATTTATAATTTCGGTGCGGCAATTCTTCGAGCTGCAGGAGACTCTAAAAGACCGCTATATGTCTTGGCCGTATCGGGAGTTATTAACGTTGTTTTAAATCTCGTTTTTGTAGTAGGCTTCAACCTCAGCGTTGTGGGAGTTGCCCTTGCTACAGTTATTTCAATGATATACTCGGCGATAATGGTTGTTTATTACCTTATGAAAACCGACGATATTTATAAATATCAAATTAAAAAGACTAAAATATATTTAAAATCTTTAAAAGAAATGCTTCTTTTAGGCTTTCCCGCAAGCATACAAAGCTGCACCTTTTCCCTTTCAAACATCGTAATACAGTCTACTGTAAATTCATTTGGTGCGGCGGTTGTTTCAGGTGTGGCGGCAGCTACAACCATAGAAAACCTTGTTTTCGTAGCAATGGACGGATTCTATCACACATGTCTTGCCTTTACGGCTCAGAATTACGGCGCTAAGAATTTCACAAGAATAAGAAAGGTTTACAAACGTTGCCTTTTGTTTGTGGTTATTGCAGGGCTTTCAATAGGTCTTATGACTATAGTGTTCAGTAAAGAACTTTTATCACTCTTTACAGCCAGTGCATCCACAGACGTTACCGTTTTACCTGCAGACATTATTAAATTCGGTCAGGTAAAAATGAACATTATGGGCGTTAGCTTCTTTATAGGGGGACTTATGAACGTAACCGTTGGTTCTCTTAGAGGACTTGGAATCTCCTGGACACCAATGATGGTAAGCATTTTGGGAGTTTGCGGAATAAGAATTCTCTGGATATTTACCTTCTTTAATTGGATTGGCGGAAGCCTACAAGCCCTTTATTACTCTTACCCAATATCCTGGTTTATAACTTTTGCAGCACATTTTATTTGCTTAATGATTTATAGAAGGAAAAAAGAGAATGCTGAGAATAGAACTTGCAGGAATTAAAATACAAATAAATAACAAGTATAAATATCTAAGAAGACTGTGTCAGGAATATCTTTGCGATTTTGAAACGCCTGATATGGAAATAACCCCTGATGCAAGGGAAATAGAAGCCCAACTTATGCTTCAGCCTGAATTCCCAAAATCGTATTGCGAAGGTGTTGTAACATATAGGGAAATTTGCAGAAAGCTACCTCTCTTTAATGCCGTTATGCTTCATTCTTCAATGGTTGAAAAAGATGGGAAAGCATATGCCATTTGCGGCAAAAGTGGTGCAGGAAAATCTACCCACACAAGCCTTCTTATTAAAAACTTTGGGGATAGAGTTAGGGTAATAAATGGAGATAAACCTATTGTAAGGCTCGTAGACAATGAGTTTATTGCATATCCGTCTGCCTGGAAGGGAAAGGATAAAATGGGCGAAAAAATCACCGCCCCCTTAAAAGCCCTCTGCTTTGTTATTAAGAGCAAAGAAAACAGATTAGAAGAAATTTCCGATATAGATGCGGCAGAGCTTTTAATGGAACAGTTTGTTATACCTAAAGAAGCCAATAGCGTTTCCAAATTTTTAGAACTTGCGGACCTGATGCTGAAAAAATGCAAGGTTTATAAGCTCTATTGTGATATATCAGACGAAGCGGCAACGCTGAGTTTTAATAATTTTATGAAAGAGGAATAGATATGAAAAAATTTATTGATGAATTTAAAGCCTTTATTGCTAAGGGTAACGTTGTTGATATGGCGGTAGCTGTTATCATAGGTGGTGCATTTGGCAAAATTGTAACAAGTTTAGTTAACGATGTTATTATGCCACTTATTAGTATCATCGTTGGCGGACTTAACGTTACCGATTGGAAATGGGTAATTAAAGAAGCTGTATATGCTGCAGATGGCACCTTACAAACTGCAGAAACCGCACTGTTCTATGGTAACTTTATACAGACAATTATTGATTTCTTAATTATTGCACTATGCATTTTCGTTATGCTAAAGCTTATCTTAGGCATTCAGTCTAAGTTTAAAAAAGCAGAAGAAGTAGTAGAAGAGGCTATAGAAGAGCAGACTGAAACTGAAATCGACATCCTAAAAGAAATCCGTGACGCTTTAAAAGAAAAGACTAATGCCTAACATTTTAGTAGTCTTCACAGGAGGTACAATAGGGAGCAGTTTAAACCACAAGGGAAATATTGCTCCTGAAAATACAAAGCTCTTAATTCGTAAGTATAACGAGGAAATAGGCGAGAAGCATAACTTTGATGTCTTAGAGCCATTTACTGTTTTAAGCGAAAATATGGGTGTTGACCATTGGAACAGGCTTATTGATGCTATAAATCAGGTGGATGAGAGCCAATATGACGGCATTATCGTAACCCACGGTAGCGATACCGTTTCTTACACGGCGGCAATGGCAGGATATCTTTTAAGACATAAAAATTGCCCAATAGTCTTTATCGCCTCAAATTATATTTTAGAGGACCGGCGCAGCAATGGCCTTGAAAACTTTAAAAGTGCCATAGACCTTATATGCGATAACCGGATAAAAAGGGGAGTATATGTCTGCTATAAGCAAGAAGAAAACTATGTTTACCTTGCAACAAGGCTATGCGAAGCAGACCATTTTGCAGACGAGTTTGAAAGCTTTAATAAAAGGCCCTTAGGGAAAATCTGCGAGGGTAAATTTTCAAGAGAGAATGACCTTTTGAACCCTAACCTTGATGAGCTTAATGCAAAAAAAGAAAAACTTCCTACAGTAGAGCTTAAATCTGAAGTGGCAATAATTAAGGCTTATCCCGACCTTGATTATGACAGGTTTGATATAACAGGACTAAAGGCTATTTTAAACGTAGGTTACCATAGTGCAACACTTTGCACAAGCGGGGATAAAACCTCATTTGTAAATTTTGCAAAGAGATGCGAAGAAAGAGGAGTTGACCTGTATATTTCCTCCTTTAAAGAAGGGGAGAAAATTTATGAAAGTCTTGACTCGGCGGTAAAACTTAAAAATGTATATAGGCTTTCTAATATATCTGTAGAAGCTGCCTACGCTAAACTTATTTATGCCTATTCATTAGGTGAAAAAGAAATAATAAACCAAAATCTTTACTTTGAAAAAATAAAATAAAAAAGGATTACGACCCGAGGTCGTAATCCTTTTTTTTATTCGTCTGCTTTTAATATTCTTTCATCGTTAAATACGGCTTCATCTTCATCTTCATTTATTAGACCGAGATTTCTTCTGAGCTCTATGTCGGCATCCGGATTTTTCTCATAGTAAGGAATAATCATAACCTTTTCAACACTGGGGAAAACGCAGTAAAGAACAAGTAATTGCTTAAAGCCAACATAGAACATAATTGTTATAAGGATTAAAAGGGTTATAACAAAACTGTTTGGTATTGCCCAAAAGATAACAACCATTAAAGCGTAGTATAAAAGGGAAGCAATGCCCACAATTAAATTCTTTTTAAAGTTAATGAAAGAAAAAAGAAATGCGTTTTTGTAAATCTTTCGAAGAGGAAGTTTAAAGGTAATAACCAGTAGCCAGATGTAATATTTCATAAAGGAAAAAATCATAAATACACCAAGTAGCACACCTGTACCGATTACCGAGAAAACACCCTCTGCAGAAAAATAGAAATAAATGCCGTATGCCAAAAGTGCGGTAATAAGTATGTTTATTATTCCTGCGGGTAATGCCTGTTTCCAGTTTTTCTTTATGGTATCCCAAAAGTCTGACATACCAAACGAATGCTTTCCTCTTACAATGCTACGGGCAACATTAGTGACACCTGCACTTCCAAGTCCGCAAGGAAGAAGAAAGGTAACAAGCAAACTGTATGATATGTTTACCGAAATGAGACTCCATATGTTGTTGAACCATAATTCAAAGAACTCGAAAAAAGCGTGTTTTTTAGGAGCCTTTTTGTCCACACCGGGACCTGGTTTAGTATAATCGAAAAAACCAAATTTAGCCAAGATTATTTCTCCTTTTTATAGACCATATTTTCTAAAACGTTTATCCTTTGATAGCCTAAATAGTATAGGATAAAGGACATAACAGGGGTAATTAAAATAAGCGGTAAAAGTGCGAAAATTCTACCCCAACTGATGTCCGCAAGAATAGTGGTGTTGCCAACAATAGCCATAATAATAGGGTTAAGATAGAAGTTAAAGAGCCTGAACACCAAGAAAATGCCGTTTTTTATAATTCCAAGCTTTCCTAAAAAGAGTAGCAGATACGGAATTAACTGAAAAACAAAGGGCACAAGACCGATTTTGAGGCCCTTTAGCTTGTCTTCTTTTATCTGTCCGAAATTAACCTTATTGCAGTCGGAATCTCCCATATAAAATAGCATATTGCAGAAGAAAAGGAAGACAATGACTATCATTATAATCTGACAAACGGTTAAAAATAAAATATTGGTAATTTTATTTGGTTCAGAACGAAAACTTTGTACCGAAAGAGAATAGCCCTGAGATTCATATTCGACGTATTTTGTATCGGGTCCGTCCTCGTTATAATGGGTATAAAGATGCACTAAACTGTCGGTGGCATCGTCGTAATAGGAAACGTTGTAACCAATATTTTCGGTGGCTACCGCAGTAATTATCATAGAAAAGGAAATATTTATAAAGAACACCATAACAAGGCAGAAAATATATTTCCCTAAAAGTTTAAAGCCAAGCTTTAAGTTGCTGTTTTCCAAGTTGAAACCTCCCTGAGTTTTATAATTCTATTTTAGAATAAAAACAGATAAAATTCAATGCTTTATGAAAATATTTACAAAATGTTATTAAAAATAAGACCTGTAAGAGTACCTGCAACAAAGCCAATGGCAAAAATCACAAGAGTAATAAGCAAATTATCCTTTTTATTAGGGTTTGCTCTGTATAAAACTAAAAGGCCAATTCCACCATTAGTAAGCAGTCCGCAAAGAAGAGGGGAGATGCCCAAGGCTCCGTTTGCGAAAAGGTTGGTAAGAAGCACCGATACCGAGCAACTGGGAATGAGTCCTATAGCCGAAGCAAAGAGTTCACTGACAACAGGGATATTTAAAATGCCTTTAAGAGTTTCCTCGCTTATAAGTTCAAATAAAAGGTTAAGAAGGAAAATAACAAGAAGGATGATTCCTGCAATTTTCAAGGTGTGCTTTAAGGCCGAAATGAAAACTCCGTCCTTGCACCTGCAATGCTCACGCTCACAAAACTCGTGAATATTTTCCTTTTTCTCCAACTTTTTCTTCCTCAAAACAAAATCGGTAGCAAAACCGAAAATGACGCCGATGACAAGCTTTGAAAGAAGAATTGCGATAATTATTTTAACAGGAATGTTTGCCGATAAAAGAACAGGCAACATTTCATCGCTTGTGGCTAAAATAACAGATATAAGTGTACCTGTGGTAACAGTTCCTGCGGCATAAAGACTGGCAACTCCTCCTGAAAAACCGCATTGAGGAATAAGTCCTATGGCAGAAGCCATAAGAGGACCGAGTTTTCGGCTTTTGTTCATAAAGGCAGAGAGTCTACCTGACTCAAAATGCTCCAAAACTTCCATAAGCAGATATGCTAAAAAGAGAATGGGAAGCATTTTAAGGGTGTCTGTTACAGCGTGTAAAACTGAATGGGTAAAAATTTCTGACATAAATTGCTCCATAAAAATTAGTTGTTTTTCATACTGGAAAGAAGGTTTTTAATTTCTTTTTTAAAGGCTTGGTTTTCGGGCATTTGTAAGGAGTAATCTTCAGCTAAAAGCTTTTTAGCCTGAACACCCGCACTACGAAGCACCTCTATATCCAAAACAAAGTCGGCTATATGAAGCTCGGGCAGACCGTGTTGACGGTTGCCTAAAAAGTCTCCGGGACCTCTGAGCTTTAAATCTTCGTCGGCAATTTTAAAGCCATCATTTGTTGAGCACATAATATCAAGACGTTTTTTGGCAACTTGTCCACCGTCTGAAATGAAGATACAGGTAGATTTATATCCTCCTCTGCCGATTCGGCCACGCAACTGATGAAGTTGAGAAAGACCAAAACGCTCGGCATTTTCAACAACTAAAATTGCGGCATTAGGCACGTCAATACCAACCTCAATAACCGTAGTGGCAATAAGTAAATCAATATTTCCAAGACTAAACTCTCTCATAACAGAGTCTTTGTCTTTCGCCTTCATTTTGCCGTGAATAAGACCTAAACGGTAACCTTTGAATTCATTTTCTTTAAGAGATTCATAATATTCCTCGGCAGGAATAAGGTCAGAGTCGTTCTCCTCTACCAAGGGGCAAACGATGTATCCTTGTCTACCCTCGGCTATATGCTTTTTGATATAGTTATAAACCCTTGGGCGCAACTTTGAGGAAACCGAATAACTCTCAATAGGCATTCTCCCCTTGGGGTACTCATCAATAATCGAAACATCAAGGTCTCCATAAATAATTAGGGCTAAGGTGCGAGGTATCGGGGTAGCCGACATAACAAGAACGTGGGGGTGTTCTCCCTTGGCGGTAAGATTTGCCCTTTGTTCAACGCCAAAACGGTGTTGTTCATCGGTAACTACAAGCCCCAAGTTTTTAAATTCCACGTTATCGCTAAGGAGTGCATGGGTGCCGATAACTATGTCTGTTTCGCCTGAAAGTAGCCTCTGAGTTGCCAATTCCTTTTGCTTTTTAGTAAGTCTTCCTGTAAGCAAATCACAGGAAATGCCCGTGTTTTCAAAAAATCTTTTAAATGTAGCAAAATGTTGCTCGGCTAAAATCTCGGTAGGCACCATAACGGCAACCTGAAATCCATTTTTTGCCGCACTATAGGAAACTGCGGCGCAAACGGCGGTTTTTCCGCTGCCAACGTCTCCCTGAACAAGACGGTTCATAGGTCGGTTTGCCGACATATCTGAAACGCAGTCTTTTATTGAGCGTCTTTGTGCGTTCGTAAGACTAAAGGGAAGCATTTTAATAAACTCATCAGTATAGTCTCTATTTAAAATACAAGGCGTTCTGCCTCGGTTAATGTTTTTAAGTAGCAGCAGAGAGGTCTGCAGTAAAAACAGTTCCTCAAAAACAAGTCTCTTTCGAGCTTGGTTTAAAGCTTCTTCACTAACGGGAAAATGAATGTTGCGAAGGGCAAACTCAAAACTGCAAAGCCCGTTTTCTTCAATTATTTTTTGAGGCAAAAATTCTTCTAAAAAAACAGAAGATAAGGCAATTTTTACCTGATTTTCTATTGCGGTAGAGGAAAGGCCTGAAACCGATGGGTAAATAGGGCGTATGCCTGCCGCTTTAGTGGGCTTAATTTTAGGGGAGGACATTTCTGCATAAAAGCTATCGGTACTTAGTTTACCAAAGAACAAAAACTCCTCGCCCATATGTATTTTGGCCGCATCGTATTTATTGTTAAATATGGTAACAAGCATACTTGAGCTATTGTCTGCTACAGTAAACTTGTAAAGCACCATATTTTTTCTGATAAAGTTTTCTTTTACAGGTGTGGTAACAGTAGCTTTAATACAAACGTTGCCCATACCTCGAGCCTCGGCGATAGGCGTAATATCGCTCCAGTTTTCATAAGATCTGGGGTAAAAACGCAAAAGGGCACCAATTGTCTGGGTGCCCAATTTTTTAAATAATAGGGCGCGTTTTTCTCCCACACCCTTTAAATACTGAATGTTGTCATTCAAATTTGCCATAATTATTCAACCGAAATAATGAAATAGTAAACAGGTTGACCACCGTTAACCAAGGTAATTTCCACCTTGTCACCGAATTTTTCATTAACGCTGTTGTAAATCGCTTCAGCCTGCTCCTCGGTAATATCCTGACCATAGAAAATAGTAACAAACTCACTGTTTTTCTTAATCATCTGTTTTGCAAGTTTTAGCATGCATTTTTCAAGGTCGGTTTCGGTAAAGGTAATTTTACCGTTTTCAAGGGCAAGGAGTTCGCCTTGCTTAATAGCCTTGCCGTCAAATTCAGAATCTCTTGCAGCAAAGGTAATCTGACCGGTAGACACGTTATCAATAGCCGACTGCATAGCAAGAGCGTTGGTGTTGTCATCTGCATCAGGGTCAAAGTTTAAGGCACAGGTAATTCCTTGAGGAATTGTGCGTGTGTGAATAACAATAACCTTTCTTGTAGCAAGAGGAATAGCCTGCTCTGCAGCCATAATAATATTTTTATTATTAGGAAGCACAAAAACAGTTTCTGCAGGGGTAGCCTCAATAGCACGAAGAATATCGTCGGTGCTTGGGTTCATTGTCTGACCGCCACTAACGATAGTATCAACACCAAGGTCACGGAATAACTCTGCAAGGCCGTCGCCGGCAGATACCGAAACAAAGCCATAATGCTTTTCAGGAGCAACCGATTTAATAGTTTCGGTGCGGTCGGCATTTTTAGCAGGTTTTTTAGAAGCGGCCTGAGAGTCGTGTTTAGCACGTTCGTGTTGGTCGCACATGTTTTCAATTTTCAACTTAACAAGAGGTCCAAAGGTAAGAGCCTTTTCAATAGCGTTGCCGGGATGATCGGTGTGAACGTGAACCTTAATGATTTCCTCGTCATCAACCACAACGACACAGTCGCCGATGCTTTCAAGATAAGCTCTAAGCTCACTTGGCTCTTTGTCGCAGTTTGCATCTCTGTTTACGATAAACTCGGTGCAGTAAGGGAAGTTAATATCTCCCTCAAACTCGCCTGCGGCGTTTCTTGATTCTTCCTCAGGCTCTTCGTTTGCATTAGCAGAAGCCTTAGCTTCAATCATAACACCATTTTTAAGAACCGAGTACATACCCTCAAGAATCACAACGAAGCCTTTACCACCTGCATCTACAACTCCGGCTTTTTTAAGAACAGGAAGAAGTTCAGGTGTATTGGCAAGAGCAACGTTAGCACCCTCCATTGCCGCCTCAAAAACCTCTAGAGGGTCTTTGCCCTCGATTTTAGCGGTGGTGGCATATTCGCTTGCAACCCTTGCAACAGTAAGTATTGTACCCTCAGTAGGTTTCATAACTGCCTTGTAAGCGGCTTCAACACCGTAAGAAAAAGCGGCAGAAAGATTTTCAGAAGTAATTTCATCGGCATCCTTAAAGCCTTTGGCAAAGCCTCTGAAAAGGAGAGAGGTGATAACGCCTGAGTTTCCTCTGGCACCTCTGAGAAGAGCCGATGCGGCAACTGATGCAACCTTGCCAACAGTTTCATTATCAAGTCTTTCAAGCTCTCTTGCGGCATTGCCGATACTCATAGACATATTAGTACCTGTATCTCCGTCAGGGACAGGGAACACGTTCAGGTCATCAACCTGTTTTCTATTATTGGCAATATTGTTTGCTGCCGAGATGATTGCATCACGCAGAATATTTCCGTTAAACATTAGAACACTCCTTAAATAGCCCCAAACATAAAGGTGGGCAGATAAAATCAGTCTTTAATACCGTCAACCTTTACGGTAACCTTGTCTACCTTAATTCCGGTAGACTCTAAAACTGTGTACTGAACCTTGTGAACTATGCTTTGAGCAATAGCATTTATATTCATTCCGTAGGAAACCATAATGTGAAGTTCTACAGAAATTTTATCAGCATTTCCTTTGATGATGATACCTTTATTTAGACTTTCCTTTTTTGAGAAAAGGTCAAATATTTTTTGTTTGCTTCCGCTTGGTACCATACCAACCACGCCATAGCAGGAGGTAACCGCTTGACCGATAAGCTTTTGCAAATAGTCTTCGGAAATAGTGATTGCACCATTTAAAGTTTCATATTTTAACATACAAATCCTCCTAATTTTCAAATTTAAATTTATCTATAGACAAAAATAGGTCGGTGTAGGAAACCTCGCCTATTTCTGAAATGTCATCTGAATGGAAAACGAGTCCGCTTCTGAAAACAACGGGAATTACGGGCATAGAAGAAATGAGAGCCGAGGCAACGTCGGCAATGGAATTCTTGCCATTGTAAAAACCGCTTATAACCGAAATGTAAGCCTTGTTGCTGTAAACAACCTGTTCTTCAACACTCTCTGCTACAGGGGAAGTGATGCCTGCCGCCGCAGAGCCACCCGGTAAAACAAGAGAGCTTATATCCATATTGGGAAGAATTTTAACCTCTCCAATATAAAGCTGAAAATTACCGTCAGAGACAAGTGAAGAAAACTGTGAAGAGTTTACCTCATTGATTTTAATTTCAATACCAACCCTTTTAAGTTGCTCACTAATGAGATAAGCGAGACTAAGCTTTGAGGGGTTATCTCGGTTTACGAGAAGGTTAAAAGAAAGGCGGTTGCCATAAGGACTTTTTCTAATACCCTTCGTATCTGTACTATTATAACCTATTTTCTCCAAATTCTCAATAACTATTTTTTCGTTTGGAGTGGTTTGAAGGGTTTGAATGCCTGCAATTTCCTTAAAAGCAGGGTGGAAAAATCCGGTTGCGGCAACTGCATTGCCGTAAAAGGCCTTTGTCGCAACTTCATTTTTATCAAGAGCAGAGGATATAGCATAACGCATTTCATCTGTGGCAAGAAGCGGGTTGTTGTGGTTTATACCAATATAAACAAGATTGTTCAGGTTAACAGACTCTCTTATACCACTCATTCTGTAAATGTTAGCGTCAGAATAATCTGTAAAGTAAATGTCGGTGGCGTTACTCTCGACAAAATGCTCAACCGACTCAGAGTCAGGGGCGTTTATGAGTTTTATTTTTGAAATATTGGCTTTATTGCCGTAATAATTTTCAAAAGGCAAAAGAGTTGAATCTTTTACAGAGAGCACGAACCTTCCGCAACCAATAGGAGCAATTTCCATATTGTCTTCATCCCTTAAATTATCGGTGCCCGCCTTTATTATGGGAAAGGTAAGTAGATTTTTAAAATAAGGGTCGTTTTTAGTAAGCTCGAAAGCAACGGTGCTTGAATCAACGGCATAAACGTTTTTTACCTCGTAAAAGAGGTAAGCAAATCTCTGAGAATTTTTTGCAAGACCGCAAGAAAAAACAACATCATCTGCAGTTACTTGGCTCATATCAGAAAACATAGCATCGTTTAGCGAAACGGTACAAAGGTTTCCGTTTATCTCTACCGATTTAGCAAGAGCCAAAACAGGTTCAAATTCACTGTTTATTTTAACAAGAGGCTCATATATAAGCTGAGCGATTTCGGCGTTTGATTTATTTATGGTTTTGTAAGGGTTTATAGTGTCGTTTTCGCAAAAAAGCAGCTGTAAGGTTTCGCCTTGTGTAACAGGAGAGCTTTCTTGCGTTTCCTCTGATGAGGGTGTGTTTTGACCACCGCCTTTACAGGCAGTCAGCATAATTAAACTTAAAGCTAAAAGTAAAATTAAAAGCTTCTTAAAGGTCATAATCACACAATCCTTATAGTTTTAATTGATGTGGCTTTACCGCTTTTGTCATCAACCGTAATAAATGCACCTTCAAGACTGCATTTACCCTCAGCTAACCTAAATTTCTCTTGAGAGCCGTTTTTCAGTCGGTCAATTATAATAGAAGGCTCAACGCCTAACACACTTGTTATAGGGCCTGTCATTCCAAGGTCGGTCATATAAGCGGTGCCGCCATCTAAAATCTGCAAATCGGCGGTCTGTACGTGGGTGTGGGTGCCAAACATACAGGAAACCTTGCCGTCAAGATAAAATCCCATAGCTCTTTTTTCGCTTGTTGCCTCGGCGTGAAAGTCAACCAAAATCACATTT
The DNA here is from genome assembly GCA_017521125.1 of Clostridia bacterium. Lineage (GTDB taxonomy): Bacteria > Bacillota > Clostridia > Oscillospirales > Acutalibacteraceae > SFWF01. The sequence goes on along the minus strand of JAFXDV010000001.1, from coordinate 50,199 downwards.
GCTCCATCATTTTTTGCCCTTTCAATCAATTTGTCGGCGGCTAAAAATGGGTTTGAGGCTTTTAAGTGTTCAAGATAAATTGTGCCGAGAAGATTTATAACGGCAACCTTTATTCTACCCATATCCACAAGACAATAACCGCTGCCATAGCGTGCATTCTCTAAATTGTCGGGGCGTAAAAGTCTTTCGTTTTCATCTAAAGCGGCGTGAAAATCAGGTCGCCTTAAGGTGTGATTTCCTCCTGTGATAACGTCGGCGCATTTTAGCAAAACCTCTGCGCTCGTGGGCGAAATACCGTTGCCGTCGGCAGAGTTTTCTCCGTTTATCAGGGTAAAATCAACATTTAGTTCTTTTTTTAAAGAGGGGAGAACCTTTAAAACAGTCTCGCAACCAATACTTCCGCAAACGTCGCCGATTACAAGAATATTCAAAACCCCACCACCTTTAAAATGTTATCAAATTATTTTACCATAAAATCTTTTAAATTTCAACCTTGACAAAAGGCAAAATTTGGTGTATGATACAAGTGTACTAATACAGATAGTACAGTTTGGAGGCGGTAAATTGATTACAATAGATTATAAAAGCCGAGTGCCCATCTATGACCAGATAGTAAACGGAATAATTCGTTTAAAGGTAATAGGGGTATTAAATGACGGAGATAAATTGCCAAGCGTCAGACAACTGGCTTTAAAACTCTCTGTAAATCCTAATACAGTTCAAAAAGCTTACGCCATTTTGGAAAATAATGGTGTAATTTATTCAGTGTCGGGAAAAGGCTCCTTTATTTCAGGAGACGAAACCGCACAAGATGCTATTGTTTATGCCGCAAGGGATGATTTTAAGAGGGCGGTAGAAGAGGCCTACAGAAAAGGTCTCGCTTTTGCCGACTTGGAAAAAATAATAAAACAAATATATGAGGGAGGAAAAGAAAATGATTAAAGCGGTAGATTTAACTAAAAAATTCGGGAGTTATGCCGCTCTTGATAATGTGAATTTCGAAATCAAGGACGGAAGCATATACGGACTTGTTGGCTCCAACGGTTCAGGAAAATCAACCCTGCTGAGAGTTATAGCAGGTGTTTACTTTACCGACGGAGGTAATATTATTGTAGACGGTATGAGCACCTGGAATAATCCTGAGCTTAAAAGCAAAATTTTCTTCCTTGCAGATACACCCTATTTCTTTAAAGGCGCTAACCTCAAGGAAATGGCAGATTTTTATGAAGGAATGTATCCGAATTTCAGCAGGGAGAGATACGACTATTTAACAAGCGTTTTCCCCTTAAGCGCAACCGATAAAATAGATAATATGTCCAAGGGAATGCAAAGACAGGCGGCACTAATGCTTGCCCTTTCAACCTGTCCTAAATATCTCCTTTTAGACGAAGCCTTTGACGGCCTTGACCCTGTAATAAGAGGAGTTTTAAAATCTTTACTCCTTGACGGAATAGAAAAAACAGGAATGACCGCAATTATAGCTTCCCATAACCTTAGAGAGCTTGAAGACCTTTGCGACCACGTAGGACTTCTCCATAAGGGGAACGTTGTGTTTAGTGATAACCTGGAAACCCTTAGGGGCGGTATTCACAAGGTTCAGGCGGCATTTAAAACGCTACCACCTGAGATTAAATTTGACGGACTAAATATCTTAAAAGCAGAAAAAACAGGTTCACTTGTTTCAATGGTAATTAGGGGAGATGAGGAAGAGATTATGGAGAAAATAAACTCCTTAAACCCAATTTTTGCCGAAACAGTAGAGCCCACCTTAGAGGAAATCTTTATATATGAATTGGAGGTAGAAGGCTATGACATTAAAAACATACTCAAATAAATTAAACCCTGCACTTAACTTTTTTAAGACCTCTCTTAGAAAGCAAAGCGGATTTGTCCTTTTGTCTCTGGTAATTTCACTTCTTGTATGCCCCGGAGCAATTCTTAAAAATATGTCGGATAACTCTAATAATATTGCCAAGGACAACACCTATGAAATTCAGGGACTGTTAGATAGCTTCACTACCTTAATTTTTGTTATTTCACTTGCGGTAATGCTTTTGCTCCTTTTTGTAAATTTCAGTTTTCTTTACAGTAAAAAATCAAGTGACGTTTTCCATAGTCTGCCCCTAACACGAAACGAGCTTTTGCTCACAAGATTTTCCGTCTCCTTTATCGGTGCGGCAATACCCCTTACCGCATCTTTTTTAGGACTTGTAATAATAGCAGCACTGCCTTTCGTTACAGGTGCCGCAGTCTTTACAGTTATAAAGGCGTATTTACTCGCCCTTTTACAGCTTTTAATGTGCGGTATATTTATGCTAATCTTTATAGTGTCGGCAGGCACAATCTTCGATATGATTATATCCCTTGCCGCAGTAAATATTGGTTTTCCCGTACTTGCTCTTATTATAAGAAATTGGCTCTCAACACTTGCTGAAGGAGTTGAGATGTCGGAAAAATATGTCTTTTACACCTCTCCACTTCTTTATTCGGCATACAATATGCCTCTTGTAACAAGAGATGAAACTTACAATGTAATCGGCGGCTCTAGTGTCTATTTTACAGATAAAATAACTGTATTTTCTATAATCGTCCTTCTCTTTTTAACTGTTTTGTTCGGCTATATTGCCATTGCTTTATTTAGAAGACGCAAAAGCGAAACTGCAGGCGAGGCTTACTCCTTTAAATTTATGCCAATTCTTATTACAATTCTTATAAGTATAGGTGGAGGACTTGTTGTATCGGCTTTGTTTGAGGGTGTACACCCCAATTCCATAGGCTATTGGACCTTCTTCTGTATAGGAGCTTTAATTGCCTCGGTAGCCGCCGGCGCTATAATGACAAGGGGCTTTAAATGTATAAAAGCATCTCTCATAAAAGGCAGCATCGCAGTAGGCGTAATGGCAGTTATGTGCCTTTCCACCCTCTTTATCGGAAACAGTATTGTAGACTTTGTGCCGGATGAAAACCGAATTAAATATATTAAGGTTCGTGATGCCGATTATAGCGAAGACTTAATTTTAGATAAAAGCTTTACAGAGGTGTTAAAGCTCCATCAGTCTGCAGTCAACGTTATAAATAGCACAGGGGACAGAGGAGAGTTTGATGAATATACAGGAGATTTTGGTATGGCTCTCCGCCGATTTGAAATTACCTATGTACTGAAATCAGGCAGAAAGGTGATGAGAACCTATCATCTCTACCGAGATATTTATAACGAGCCACTCCTTAAACTAATGCAAAGTGAAAATTATATAAATACGCAAACAAGCGAGTGTAACGAGGTAGAGGATAACCTTTTAAGCGGTGACTATGTGGATACTACCGACCAACGTTACGGCAATATAACCGTTACAAAGGAAGAGCTTTTAAAACTCAATGAGATTTATATTGAAGAACTTAAAGCTGCAGATACTACAGTTTTCTACGATAGATGCGCAAGAATAACTCTCCACGGTAAAACAACTACCAAATATGTAAAGTTTACAATTCCCAAAAGCTTTACCAAAACCACTGACTATTTAAGCACCTTAAATATCGTTATAGAAGAACAAACCAAATAATCAAATAAACCGCCAAGAAAAAACTTGGCGGTTTATTGAATTTCAGAGAAAAAAGTGATATACTAAATGTATAAATTTTTAGGAGAGAAACATTTGAGAACAAGCGGAATTTTAATGCCTATTTTTTCCTTGCCTTCACCCTATGGTATCGGCACTTTTGGGAAAGAGGCCTATGAATTTGTAGACTTTTTGAAAGAGGCAAAGCAAAGCTATTGGCAGATTTTACCACTTTCTCCCACAAGCTTTGGAGACTCGCCGTATCAGTCCTTTTCTTCATATGCCGGAAACCCGTATTTTATTGACCTTGATATGCTTTGTGATAAAGGACTTATTAAAAAGCAGGATTTTGAGAATGTAGATTTCGGCGAAAACCTTTATAAAATAGATTACGAAAAGCTTTATAACAATCGTTATAAGGTTTTGAAGATTGCATTCAATAATTTTGACAAAGCAAATAATGAATATAAAAGCTTTTGCGAAAAAGAAGCCGAGTGGTTAGATGACTACGCTCTTTTTATGGCAATTAAAGATTCTAAAAACGGAGAGGCTTGGTACAAATGGGAACACTCCTTGAAATTTAGAGATAAAGAGACTATAGAAAAAAAGAAAAAAGAGTTAAGCCAAGAGATAGAATTTTATAAATTTTTACAGTTCGAGTTCTTTTCTCAGTGGGAAAAACTTAAAAGTTATGCCAATGAAAACGGTGTAGAAATAATAGGAGATATGCCTATCTACGTTGCCTTGGACAGTGCAGACGTATGGAGCAAACCTCATCAGTTTTTACTTGATGAAACCTTAACTCCAACCCTTGTTGCAGGATGCCCGCCTGATGCCTTTTCCGATGAGGGTCAGCTCTGGGGAAACCCCGTTTACGATTGGGAATATATGAAAAAAGAAAAGATTCCTTTTAGTTGGTGGAGACATCGCATAAAATTTGCGCTTAGTGTCTATGACGTAGTGAGAATTGACCATTTTAGAGGGTTTGAGTCTTTCTATACAATAAAATATGGAGAAGAAACCGCAAAGGATGGTAAATGGCTAAAGGGACCTGATATGGAACTTTTCGAGGCTATAAAACAAGACTTTGATGGAAAGAAACTGCCTATTATTGCTGAAAATTTAGGCTTTTTAACAAAAGAGGTTGACACACTCCTTAAAAACTCAGGCTTTCCGGGTATGAAGGTGCTTCAGTTTGCCTTTGACGGCAATTCGGATAATCAGTATTTGCCTCATAACTATGATAAAAATTGCGTTGTGTATACAGGCACCCACGATAACGATACCATAAACGGTTGGGTGAATACCGCAGATAAAAACGAGGTTGCTTTTGCTACACGCTATATGCAGACCAATAGTAGCGAAGGCTTTAATTGGACAATGATAAAAACGGCGCTTATGTCGGTTGCCGATACTGCAATAATAATGATGCCCGATCTTTTAGGGCTTGGTAGCGAGGCTCGAATAAACACCCCATCAACCGTGGGAGAAAATTGGAAGTGGCGTATCGAAAAGGGATGTATAAACTCGTGGCTTGCGGGCATAGTAAGAGAAAATACTTTGCTTTATGGCAGAGCTTCTAAATTTTTCCAAAAAAATCTTGACAAAGAGTAAAAAGTATGTTATTTTAAAAACAGTAATCATTACTGATTTTAATAAGGAGGCAATATTATGAATTTAAAGGGAACAAAAACAGAGGCAAATCTCCGTGCTGCGTTTGCAGGAGAATCTCAGGCAAGAAATAAGTACACATATTTTGCATCAGTTGCTAAAAAGGAAGGATATGAGCAGATTTCTGCATTATTCCAAAAAACCGCAGATAATGAAAAGGAACACGCAAAAATGTGGTTTAAGGAGCTTGGAGAGCTTTCCAACACCGCAGAAAATCTAAAGGCTGCAGCAGCAGGAGAGAACTACGAGTGGACCGATATGTACGCTACCTTTGCAAAGGAAGCAGATGAAGAGGGCTTTACCGAACTTGCAGAAAAATTCCGCATGGTAGCCGCTATTGAAAAGAGCCACGAGGAAAGATATCTAAGACTTCTTAACAATGTTGAGATGCAAAAGGTATTTGAAAAAGCAGGAGAAACAATGTGGGAGTGCCGCAACTGCGGACACCTTGTTGTTGGTAAGAAAGCTCCTGAAGTTTGCCCGGTGTGCGCTCATCCAAAGAGTTATTTCGAGGTTCACGCAGAAAACTATTAAAACAAAAAAATCGAGTATCGAAAGATACTCGATTTTTTATTTTATTTAAACATTGAGTTAATGTCTTGTACGGTTTGTCTAACCAGCTGTTCACCGCCAATGTGTCCTACTGTACCACTGGCAACAAAGGCGCTGTAGTGACCGCCTTTTTCTGCCTTTTCAGTGGGCAGATAGCCCTCAGACGCACAAGCAAGTTGAATAATAAAGCTCTGTTCTGCAAGGCTTCTTGCTTTAATCTGATTTCCGTAATCAAGGAAAAGCTCAAAGGGGTTAGAAGCAAAAGCAATGGAGCCAAGACGAATAACATGAACCTCGGTGTCCACAATGTCACGAGTTTCCTGAAGCTTGGCACGTTTGATAATGCCAATAGGTCCGTGAAGATTGCCTGAATCGTTGTAATCTACGTCACCCTCTTTGTTTGCAAGATAGTCACGTATTTCTTTTTGTGCTTCTTTAACTTCAGCCATAGTAACACGGCGTAGTGGGAGCTGCATGTTATGAACGTGATGTACTAAAGGCACGTCGATCTGAGGCTCGTCTAAGCCCTCGTTGAAAACTTCAATAATCTCATTAGCAATACGCTTTCCAGTTTTTCTCATACCTGCAAGGTCGAACATTGATGGGTCTGCCTTACGTTTGGGAGGATTATTTCTCTTTAAGTTAGGATCGTTAACGTCACTTTCAGGTTCAACCCAACGAACAAGGTCAACAGGACACTGATCGCCTGCGGCAGAGCAAAGTGGCAAGAGGAAAATTTCCTCGCCGAAATGCTTTCTTAAAAGCATTTTAGCCTCGCCCCAGAAGTCAGGAGAGATAAAGAGTCTATGCTGTACGCACTGTGCAGGACAAGCAAGGTTTGCAACAATACCGGTAAGCTTTTTGTTTTCATCAAATACGTACATAAGCTCAATACCCGAATCGTTTCCGCCCTCAAGCTCGGTGAACATAGCAGTATTGGTGTCGCCCCACATCTGAGCAGAACCATCGTTATAAGAAACACGGCGGCAGAGACCAACAACAGCACGTCCGAAAGCATTGGAGAATGAGCCTTCTTTGCGTGTCTCCCAAGCGGTAGCAATAGCCTTTGTTATTTTGGAGGCAATCTCCTCTAAAAGCTCTTCGCCACTCATGATATCCTTGTTTTCAGATACGTTGGTGCTTTCAACGTATTTTTTACCCGCAGGAAGCATACTCTTAATGTTTTCACGGAAAGAAGAGGTGTGGCCTTCTGATGACTTGTTTTGACCTTTGCCGGCATAGCCTGGTCCTGTGTGGGTGTGGATAGCGCTGATAATCACTTTCATAGGGTCTAGGTCCTTGGTGCACTGGGCTAAGCGTTGGCGGACTTCATCTGTTAAAGTATATGAGATACCAACCAGATCAACACTACATAAAACCATCTGGTCTTCTCCTGAGTCAATTGCAAGAGCGGTAGCAGTCAATGGCTTTTCCTCATACTGAGAAATGCGTTCTGCAAACTGTCCGTCAAGAGATACAGGCTTTGGGAATACAAATTTTTCTTCTGCCCAACCATATTTCATAAAATTTGCCTCACTTTATTTAAACATTTCGTTAATGTCTTGAACGGTTTCTCTAACTAACTGTTCGCCGCCAATATGTCCAATTGTACCACTGGCAACAAATGCGCTGTAGTGACCGGCCTTTTCTGCCTTTTCGGTAGGGAGATAACCATCAGCCGCACAAGCAAGCTGAATAATAAAGCTTTGTTCTGCCTTGCTTCTTGCCTTAATCTGATTTCCGTAATCAAGGAAGAGCTCAAATGGGTTAGAAGCGAAAGCAATAGAGCCAAGACGGATGATATGTACTTCGGTATCAACAACATCGCGAATTTCCTGAAGAAGAGCACGTCTGATGATACCAAAAGCCTTTTGAAGATTTGCGGTATCGTTAAAGTCGGTCTTTTCTTCTTTGCGCATAAGATACTCACGAGCTTCTTTACAAGCTTCCTTTTCTTCAGCCATAGTAACACGGCGTAAGGGGAGCTGCATATTGTGAACGTGGTGAATTAGAGGAACGTCGGTCTGAGGCTCATCCAAGCCCTCGTTATATACTTCAATAATCTCGTTAGCGATACGCTTTCCAGTTTTTCTCATACCTGCAAGGTCAAACATTGATGGGTCTGCCTTACGTTTGGGAGGATTATTTCTCTTTAAGTTAGGATCGTTAACGTCACTTTCAGGTTCAACCCAACGAACAAGGTCAACAGGACACTGGTCACCTGCTGCAGAACATAGTGGTAAGAGGAAAAGGTCCTCGCCGAAATGCTTTCTTAAAAGCATCTTAGCCTCGCCCCAGAAGTCAGGAGAAATGAAATGTCTGTGTTGTACGCACTGTGCAGGACAAGCAAGGTTTGCAACAATACCGGTAAGCTTTTTGTTTTCATCAAATACGTACATAAGCTCAATACCCGAATCGTTTCCGCCCTCAAGCTCGGTGAACATAGCAGTATTAGTATCGCCCCACATTTGAGCAGAACCATCGTTATAAGAAACACGGCGGCACATACCAACAACTGCACGGCCGAAAGCATTGGAGAAGGAGCCTTCCTTGCGAGTTTCCCAGGCGGTAGCAATAGCTTTTGCTATTTTGGATGCAATCTCCTCTAAAAGCTCGTCGCCATTCATAATATCAGGGTTTTCATATACGTTTGGCTTGTCTACGTAACGTTTTTCAGCAGGCACCAATGAATTGATTTTTTCATTATAAATAGCAGGGTCAAAGCCGATATTTGCTTTTCTTCCGCCACGGCCTGTGTATCCGGGGCCTGTATGAGTGTGAATTGCGCTGACAACTACTTTCATAGGGTCAAGGCCTTTAACATCTGCTAAACGTCTGCGAATTTCATCTGTTAAAGGATAGTTAATGCCTATGATGTCAACACCGCATAAAACCATCTGGTCCTCGCCTGAGTCAACCGCAAGAGCGGTAACAGTAAGTGGCTTTTCCTCGTACTCAGAGATACGAGTTGCAAACTGTCCCATAAGAGCTACAGGTTTTGGAAATACGAATTTTTCTTCTGCCCAACCATACTTCATAAAAATTACCTCACAAAAATTTAATAAACTTGACAAATAAACCTTGTCATAATACAATTATATAAAACAATTTTGTGTTTTTCTACACTAATATTGCTAAATTTTGAAACTATCTTGCGAGGGAACGATGGAAAAGGAAAAAATAAGTTTTAAAATACCCCGTCTTTTTTTCAACTTTAAACAAATGACCATTAAAAAGGATAGTCAGTTTCTCAGAGGCATACATTTTCACAATGCTGTAGAGCTTGTAAAAATAAATAGCGGAGAAATAAAATGTATAGTAGGAGAGAAGGAGTTTGTTTTAAAATCAGGGGAAATTATGTTTATCAATAGTAACGTAATGCACCGCCTCTGCTACGTAAAACCTGCCGATATATACTATATACAAATAGATATCGAGGGGTATTTCAGACAGCATATAAATTACACCGAGTATTTTATTAACAAATTTATAACGAGCCTTCACGACAGGGACTACTTTTTATCTAAGGATGAAAAGGAGCTTTCCGAAATATTTGAAAAATTTCTTGACGAGTCGGTTAATCAAAAAGCGAATTTTGAAGCCTATATAAAGGCATATATACAGTTGCTGATTGCCTTTATGTATAGGAATAAACTCCTTACCGATCCGGAATCTTACTACGATACCGAAAAGCTAAAAGGCTTAAAGACGGTTTTAGAGTTCATTGAAGACAACTACACGAGAGAAATTTCTTTAGAGGAAATATCTAAAGCCACAGGCACTGACAAATATCGCTTGTGCCGACAATTTAAGGCGGCAACAGGTTCTACTGTTGTAAGTTATATAAACTTCTTAAGGCTGAGTAATGCTTCAAATCAGCTCCTCAATACAGATAAAACTATTGGAGAAATTTCCTTTGATTCTGGCTTTTCTACCATACAGTATTTTAATAAGACCTTTAAGAACTTTTATAATTGCACACCAAAAGCGTATAGAAAACAGTTTAGTAAAAAACAAAAATGATGAGCCAACGGAACGTACCCTTAAGGAGAAACTGTCTAAAAAAGCAAATTTTTGCGGTCTAATGTGTTAAAAAGACACGGTATGCGTCAGCATTACCGTGTCTTTTCGTCTTTTATCCCACTAAAAATTTATCTTTTTTAGGTGCTTTGCGCAGTTTTGTAACATAAGAATTTGTTCTGTTCTCGAAGCCGACAAACCGAAGAAATACTCTGTGTATTTCAAGGTTTGAGGCAAAGAGACAGGGCTAATTTTTGTTCCAAAACCAATTTGTCCTTAAGGGTGCGTTCCGAAGGCTCATCATTTTTTATTCTACGATATAAACAGTTTTACTGTAAAAATCTTCTCCTGCTTTTAGGATAGAAGAGGGGAAATAGCTAACGTTAGGAGAATTTGGGAAACCTTGAGTTTCAATGGCAACGCCTGAGTGCTTGCCGCACTTCATTCCGTTTTTGCCTATTACGTTGGCATAGTTTGCGGTGTAAACCTGAATTCCCGGAAGGTCGGTGTAGAAGGAAACCGAAATACCGCTTTTTTCGCTCCTTAGCGTAGCTGCTTTTTTCACTTCTCCTCTATAAAAGGACAGAACAAAATTGTGGTCAAGACCACCGCCTGCTCTGACAAAGGTAGGCTCATCACTTAAAATTCTCTCGGATAAAACCGCAGGCTCTCTGAAATCCATTAAGGTATTGTCAACCGCTAAAATACTGCCTGTGGGAAGATTGTTTTCGTCATTTTCGCAGTAGGCATCGGCAAAGACCTGAAGAGAATGGTCCAAGATGTTATCCTCGCCCAAATTAAAGAAGGAGTGGCTTGTAAAGTTAGCCAGGGTGTCCTTATCGCTTTTTGCAAAATACTCTATGCTAAGCTCTTTGCCCACAAGGGTAAAGAGCACCGAAAAGTTCATATTACCTGGGTAACCCTCTTCTCCGTCAGGAGAAAGAATAGAGGCTTTAAGTGAATTTTCGTATGTCTTAACATCAAAAAATCTAAAAGAAAAGCCATCCTTGCCGCCGTGATTAGAGTGAGGCCCGTTGTTTATGGGAAGATGATAGGTCTCATTTCCTATACTAAAGGTACCATGCTCAATACGGTTAGCAAATCTTCCAATGGTGGCGCCAAAATAGGTGTCGTGGTCGGCTTCATATTCCGAAACGTCATCAAAGCCTAATACAATATCGGTGTCCTTGCCGTTTTTGTCACGAACTATAAAATTAACTATGGTAGCGCCGTAATCCATAATGGATACCGAAGCTTCATCGTTTGATATGGTGTAAAGGGTTGCGGCACAACCATTTTTAGTAAATCCAAAGGGTTTAGTTGTAATCATAATTTACTCCTTGATACTTTTAACCTCTACCCCTAAAGCCTTTCCCATATCTGCAAAATATGAGTGGCAGGTAAAGAGAATTATCTGTCGGTCATTAGCGTAAGCCTTTAAAACTTCGAGAGCAGTTTCGGCTCTTTTGTCGTCATATTGAGATAAAACGTCGTCTAGGAAAATAGGAAGAGCTTCGTTTTCACCCTCAATTAAAGAAGCAATTCCCAGTCTTAAAGACAGATAAGCCTGGTCGGTTGTACCTTTGCTTAAATACTGCCAGTCTTTGAGTCCAAAACTGTCGGAAGCGGTTACGTTTATATTGAAGTTTTTAGAAACGTTAACCGACTTGTAAGAACCGTCTGTAAGCCTTGCAAAAATCTCAGACGTCTTTTCTTCCAGAGCAGAGGAATAGTTTTGTCTAAGGTCGATAAAGGCCTCTTCTAATGCAACATTTGCAATATCTAATTTGTCACAGAATTGCTTTTGTGAGGTCAGGCTTTCTCTTAAAACAGAGAGGTTACGTTCAATAACTGGCAGAGTGTTTTCGCCTGAGGTAAGTGTTTTGAGTTGAGTTTTAAGAGACGCAATTTCTCCTCGAATTTTTCCGATTTCATCGGTTTTAGTCTTTAATTTATCCTTAGCTAAGTCAAGCTGTTCGGGTGTTGCGCAATTTAGCGTCTCATCGGTGTGCAAAGCAGAAAGTCTTGAAACAGCATCTTCAAGTGATATTTCTCCCAAGGAATCTGCCGCAATATTTTTGTGTATTGCCGCTTCCTTTTGCTTTTCCAAAAGAAGTTTAATCTCAGAAACAACCTGAGGCACTAAGGAAATGTCTTCTACTGCTTTGAATTTATTGCAAAGTATAAGAAGAGCAGAACTTTTTTCACTCAAATTTTCCTTGGAGACAAGGAGTTCTTCTTTTCTCGCAAGAAGCTCTTGTTTTTTCTCTTCAAGAAGCATTTTTCGGCTTGTCTTAAAGGCGATTTGCTCGTTAATTGAAGCCGATAAATTTTCACTTTGCTCACTATAAGAGGACGCCTTGTTTTCCAGGTTTGTAATTGTCTCCTGTAACGCTTTAATTTCGGAAAGGCTTTGATTTTTAGCGCTACGGTTTTTAAAAACTAACCCTAAAATTAGTAAAATAAGTCCAATGGGCAGGGCGGCAACGGTTATATATTTTGAAACTATAAAACCTGCTGCGCCTAAAACCGCAACAATAAGACCTATAATAATTAAAGCAAAGGCGGTTTTCTTGTTTGCGTTAAAGCTTTGTGCTTTAGCCTTTAACTGCTCATATTTTATTTTCTTTTGGCTAATCTCCTCACAAAGAGCTTTGTAGCTTTCCAGGGCTTCACTTTTTTCGTTTATTAGAGATTGCTCGGAAGACTCATCAATAGAGGCTTTGAGCTTGGAAATTTCATCAATTAACCTGTTTAAATTTTTAGAAGCTTCCTCATTTTTTGAATGTATATCTTGAATTTGGTCAAGCCCTGACTGTAATGCGTTGGCATACTCTTCGGTAATTGCCTCTCCGTTTTTTAAGGAAAGGAGATTTTTTATTTCATTCTCCTTTTTACAGACCTCAACATATCTTTCTAAAAGAGAAGCTTTTTTAATTTTTTCGGCGTTTTTCAGGAGTTCAAAAAGAGCGTTTGCCTCAGAGTTCAAATTCTTTAAAAGAACTTCCTTTTGAGAAATGGTGTTCTCTAAATTTTCTGCGTCAGACTCAGTATTTTTAGATAAGGAAAGGAGGTTTTCAAGTCTGCTTTCTTCTATAAGACCTAAATCATAAACGCCCTTTTTACCGCTTTTGGACATAAAGGTTTCCTTAGCCTTTAAAATGCGTTTTTTAACCATCTCAAAGGAAATATCTTCATCTCCGGTGGTAATAATGTTTGAAAGTTTAGAGTTGATTTCGCCATCTGCAAGCTCATCCTTCTCGGGAGAACCAAGGCTACCAACGAAAAGGCTTTTTTCAAAAGCACCTGCACTAAGACCGAAAAACTCAGAACCCGGCTCGGTTTTGCCTGAAAGAGCCGTTTTGGTTCCCAAATCAAGATTTATAAGGGTAATCTTGTCGGTAGAGCTTCCCTTGAATTCTCGCTCTAATCGGTAGGAAATACCATTATGGGTAAAATCAACGCTTCCTGCCATAAAGTCGCTATCCCAAGGGGTATATTTTTTTCTTAAATTTTTAGTAAGGTCGGAGGACTTTGTGTGCGAACCGTAAAACATCATTTTAATAAATGACATAATGGTGGTCTTGCCGTCCTCGTTGTCACCGTAAATGATGTTAAAGCCATCAGAAAAATTAAAGGTAAAGTCCTTGAATTTTCCAAAAGAAGCGATGTGAACCGAACTAATCTTCATTGTAAGCCACCTCGCCTTCAAAAGCTTCAAGTCCCAAGTAAAGTGCGTCAAGGAGCTTTTCATTATCAGGCTCTGCCTGAATTTTATTTAAAAGGTTTTTAACAAAAAGACCTTTAAGGGAAATTTCATTCTTTAATTCTTCTAAATTATAGTCGGGCTTTAGCTCGTTTTTTATTTTAACAAAATAAAGCTCAGGGGTAAGAAGAGATAAAATTTCACTCTTATTTAGATTTTTATAATTTTCGCTTCTCCCGGTTAGAATTATTTTGTATAGATTATTTCTGAAAGCTTCTCCGTAACTGCTTTTTAACTTGTTTATAATAATTTCTGTAGCAGACTGTGCAGAGGAAGCAGATGAAATATCAATCTCTTCAAGACAGTAAATTCGTTTTGAAAACTTAACAAAAGAAAGGTCAACGCCCTCCTTTGAAACCTCACCAACGTAAGCACCCTTAACCCCAAGCTCATCAAAGCCGTGACCCTCAGGAGAACCGCAGTATGCGGTGTAGGTGTTACCAATTTTAGCAACGTTGCTTCTCTTGTGAATATGGCCAAGCGCCAAATAATCTGCCGAGCAACCTTCAATAAATTCTCTTGTAATAGGGTTATATGGACTGGAAGAATCTGCTTCAAAATCAGCGTGAAGAACAAATAAATTTATAAAGTCATCAAGGGGTAGGACCTTGTTAAAGTTTTCTGCCGCCATAAAGGAATGCTTAAAAGATTTTCCAATAACCCTGACTTTTAGTTCAGGAATCTCTTTAATCTCAAAATTCTCCGAGAAAACAATAAGATTAGAAGGGAGTTGTCTTCCCACAAACACAGAGGAGGAGTCAAGAGGGTCGTGGTTTCCCGCAACATAGAAAAAATGGGTGGAAGAAGCGAGAGAAATGTATTCAAGAACAGAGTCGGCAAAGGGTGTAGCTGAACTGTTTGAATCAAATAAATCTCCGGCAATAAGACAAATTTCAATGTTGTTTTCGGTGCAATATTCGGTAATGCTTTTAAAAACCGATAGATTTTCATATCGGCGGCTTTCTGCATTGGTGCCAAGATATGACATCTCTGCTCCAATATGTAGGTCTGCGGTATGCAAAATTTTAACCTTATGCACAATATCTCCCCCTAATATAGATATAATAACATTTTTCTCTTCTCTTTACAAGAAGATATTGCTTTAAAAAGAATAATATTGTATAATATATTAAATATAAACTTTAGATTCAAATTAAAGGAGTTTTTGTTTTGGATGTTCGAGTAGGGGATATACTTCTTATGAAAAAGAAACACCCTTGCGGAGCCGATACTTTTGACGTGCTAAGGGTTGGAATGGACTTTAAGGTTAGATGTACCGGTTGTAGCCGTGAGGTTATGACTCCCAGAGCCAAAATAGAAAAAAATATTAAGAAAATAATTCGTAGTGATGGTGAATAAAAATGTTTGATAAATTAAAGGCTGTAGAGGCAAGATTTGAAGAGGTTGGAAAGCTTCTTTCCGACCCTGACGTTGTGTCCGACAACGAACAGTTCAAAAAACTTATGAAAGAACATAAGGAGCTTTCTCCTTTGGTTGAAAAGTTCAGAGAATATGTTGCCGCAAAAAATGCCGAAGAGGAAGCAAAGGAGCTTCTGAGTGAAGGCGGACTTGACAAAGATTTCAAAGAGCTTGTTGAAGAAGAGCTTTTAGAGGCAAAGGCAAATCAGGAAACAATTTCAGAAGAATTAAAGGTGCTCCTTCTTCCCAAAGACCCTAACGACGATAAAAACGTTATTGTTGAAATAAGAGGCGGCGCAGGAGGAGAGGAAGCGGCTTTATTTGCAGGCTCTCTTATGAGAATGTACTCTATGTACGCCGAGAGTAAACGTTGGAAGGTTGACATTGTCAACGCCAACGAAACAGGTCTCGGCGGATATAAGGAAGTTAGTTTTATGATTGAGGGAGAGGGTGCATACTCTCGCTTTAAGTATGAAAGCGGCGTGCATCGTGTTCAACGTGTGCCCGAAACCGAAACCTCAGGCAGAATTCATACCTCTACCGTAACTGTTGCGGTGCTTCCTGAAGCAGAGGATGTAGAAATTGAAATTAACCCTGCCGATTTACAGATAGACACCTTCCGTTCCAGTGGCGCAGGCGGTCAGCATATTAACAAGACCGAATCTGCAATTCGTATAACCCACCTTCCAACAGGTGTAGTGGTTGAATGTCAGGATGAACGTAGCCAGTTTAAGAACAAAGAAAAGGCGATGAAGGTTCTTCGTTCACGTCTATATGAAGCAGAACAGGCAAAACAGGCGGAGGCTATCGCTTCTGACAGAAAGTCTCAGGTAGGAACAGGAGACAGAAGTGAAAGAATCAGAACCTACAATTTCCCACAAGGAAGAGTAACCGACCACAGAATCGGCCTTACCCTATATAAGATTGAGCAAATGCTCAACGGCGACCTTGATGAAATGGTAGATGCACTAATAACCTATTACAGAGCAGAAATGCTTAAATCAGAGGAATAATGAAAACCCTAAGACTAAGCGACGATGCTAACGGTATAAAAATAGCGGCAGAAATTATAAAAAGTGGCGGAGTAGTAGCGATACCTACCGAAACGGTATACGGACTTGCCGCCAACGCTTATGATGAAAAGGCCGTAAATAAGATTTTTATTGCAAAGGGAAGGCCTCAGGACAATCCCTTGATTGTACATACCTGTAATCTCGGTATGACTAGAGAAATTGTAGAAGATTTTAGCGAGGATGCAGAAAAACTCGCCCAAAATTTCTGGCCGGGACCTCTTACCATAATCTTAAAACGAAGCGAAAAAATCCCAAGCAGCGTTTCAGCAGGACTTGATACCGTTGCCGTTCGTATGCCATCAAACGAGGTAGCAAGAAAGCTTATAGAGGTAAGCGGTCTTCCTCTTGCAGCACCCTCTGCCAACACTTCAGGTTCTCCAAGTCCAACCTCTGCAGATCATGTGCTAAAAGACTTAGATGGCAAAATAGATGCCATAATAATATCAGATGACTGCACAGTAGGGGTAGAATCAACCGTAGTTACCTTAGCAGTAAGTCCATATAGAATTTTAAGACCGGGCTTTGTAACATTTGAAGAAATAGCAGAAATTTTACCTGAAACAGTGGTAGATAAAGCCGTTTTACAGGAACTTAAAAATGATGAAAAAGCTGCTTCACCGGGTATGAAATATAAGCACTACTCCCCAAAAGCCGAGGTCTACCTTGTGGAAGGGGAGAAAGAAGCATTTCGCGACTTTGTAAATCAAAAGGAAAACTCTGTCGCCATCTGCTTTGAGGAAGATTTAGATAACTTAAAAATTAAAGCCATATCTTATGGCGGAGCAAACGATACAAAAAAACAAGCAAGAACCATATTTGGGGTTCTTCGAAAAGTGGACGAAATGGGAATAAAAACCGTTTATGTCCACGCACCGAAAAAGGAAGGAATAGGCTTGGCGGTTTATAACAGACTAATCAGAGCTGCCGCCTTTAAGGTAATAAGCTTATGAAATTTATAGTGGGTCTCACAGGCCCTACAGGCTCAGGTAAATCAACCGCCTGCAAAGCCGCCAAGGACTTAGGTTTTTTTGTTATAGACTGTGACAAAACGGCAAGAAAAGCGTCAGAGGACAAAAATTGTCTGAAAGCACTTGCCACTGCCTTTGGTAATGATATTTTAAATT
The DNA here is from genome assembly GCA_017521125.1 of Clostridia bacterium. Classification (GTDB taxonomy): domain Bacteria; phylum Bacillota; class Clostridia; order Oscillospirales; family Acutalibacteraceae; genus SFWF01. The sequence goes on along the minus strand of JAFXDV010000001.1, from coordinate 33,017 downwards.
CAGATGGCAGTTTAAACAGAAAAACTTTAGCAGAAAAAGCCTTTTCAAACAAAGAAAGCACAAGACTTTTAAACGATACAATATTTCCATTTGTTTTTGAGATACTAAAAAGCGAGATAGAAGGGGCAGAAGCGGAGAAAATTCTTCTTGATGCTCCTACCTTGTTTGAAAGTGGCGTGGACCGAGTTTGTAATGAAACCTGTGCGATTTTAGCAGAACCTGAAATAAGACTTAAAAGAATTTTAAAAAGAGATAATTTAGACGAGTCTCAAGCAAAGCTTAGAATGGGTGCAGGAAAAAACGAAGAATATTACAGAGAAAAAACAAAGCATATACTTTATAATAACAATAGTGAAGAAGAACTTTACAAGGAATTTTCTAACCTTTTAAACAGCTTTATAGGAGGAAAATAGATGAAATCTGCAGAAGAATTAAAAAAGGAACTGTTTTTAGATAGAAAGAACGGACTTTTATCATGCGAAGATGAGAAATGGGCAAAAATCACAGACTATTGTGAGGGCTATAAGAAATTTTTGGATGATGGTAAAACCGAAAGAGAAGCGGCTAAGGCAGCTATTGCTATTGCAGAAAAGGCAGGCTTTTTACCCTTTGAGGAGGGCAAAAATTATAAAGCAGGGGATAAATACTATGTAAACAACCGTGGCAAGTCGGTTGCCTTTGTGGTTGTTGGCAAAAGTACAGTTGATAACGGCATTAATATATCTGCTGCACACATTGACTCTCCACGTCTTGATTTAAAGCCAAACCCTCTCTATGAGGATGCGGAGCTTTCTCTTTTCAAAACCCATTATTACGGTGGAATAAAGAAATATCAGTGGACCGCAACTCCTCTTAGCCTTCATGGTGTATTTGCTAAAAAGGATGGCACCGTAGTGGATGTTAATATCGGAGAAGAGCAGGGAGACCCTTGCTTCGTTGTAACCGACCTTTTACCTCACTTAGCGCAGGAACAGAGCAAACGTACCCTGGCAGACGGAATTAGAGGCGAGGAGCTTAATATTTTAATTGGAAGCAAGCCTTTTAAGGATGATAAGGCAAGTGAACTTGTAAAGCTCAATATAATGGCTATCCTAAACGAAAAGTACGGGGTAACCGAGGAAGACTTTTTATCGGCAGAGCTTGAGTGCGTTCCTGCATTTAAGTCTTGCGATTTGGGATTTGACCGCTCAATGATAGGCGCCTACGGACACGATGACCGTGTTTGCGCATATCCTGCACTTACTGCAATTTGTGAGATCCAAACCCCTGAAAAAACCGCAATGGTAATACTTGCCGACAAGGAAGAAATCGGCTCAGACGGAAATACAGGCCTAAATTCTGCCTTTTTAAAATATGTTGTCAGAGATATTGCTGAAATTCAGGGTAAGGACTACACTGTAGCCCTTAGAAATTCAAAATGTCTTTCTGCAGATGTTAATGCGGCATTAGACCCAACCTTCAAGGACGTGTCAGAGCCAAAGAACGCTTGTAAACTCAATTACGGCGCAGTTATTACCAAATATACAGGCGCCCGTGGAAAGAGCGGAACATCCGATGCTTCGGCAGAGTACGTAGCCCAAATCAGAGGTATGTTAGATAAAGCGGGAATTACCTGGCAGACAGGTGAGCTTGGCCGTGTAGATTTAGGCGGCGGCGGAACAGTTGCAATGTATATTGCAAACCTTGGCGTAGACGTTGTAGATTTAGGAGTACCTGTTTTATCAATGCACGCTCCCTTTGAAACTGTATCCAAATTCGACGTTTATGAAACCTATCGTACAATGCTTGAGTTTTTAAAGTAGCAAAAAAATCCACTCCACATAAAATGTATTAGGCTTTTGCCTAATTCTTTATGGGAAGTGGAAATATGTATAATAATCAGTGTTATGAAAACAGTTGTTCAAGAAGAAATTGCAGATTCAGCTGCCTTGGTATTATACTTGCTATATTAACCTTCTTTGCAGCATTAGGAATAGGCGCATTAATTGGCGTCGCTTTATTTGAAACCATTATGACAGCAATGGCGGCTATAGTAGTTTTTGTTGTAATAATAGCAATACTAATTGCTATACTTTTAATCTACAGATTTTGCAGTTGCAGAGGAACAAATAACAGTTGTGACTAAACCACAAAGGCTTAGAGAGTAATCTCTAAGCCTTTGCTTTTTTTATTCTTCGATGGATTCTTCGTTTATAGCCTCGTCATAAGACAACATAGGTTTAACGTCTTTACCTCTGATTTTACGGTCAACATAGTTTTTAACAATTTTCATAACTAATGGAGTAAGTACCAAAACGCCAATAAGGTTAGGTACCATCATTAGTCCGTTAAATGTATCGGAAATGTCCCAAGCAAGAGAAGAAGTAAGTACAGCACCGAAGATAACTGTGATTACGTGGATAATGCGGAAAATGAAGGTTGTCTTTGCGCCAAAGAGATATTCCCAAGCCTTTGAGCCGTAATGTGACCAACCGAGAACGGTGGTGAAGGCAAACAAGAACATAGCAATAGCAATAAAGCGTTGACCAATGTTACCCCATGGGAACACCTGATTAAATGCGCCACCAACTAAGGTTGCATCGGTTAAACCTTCTGCAATAGCGCCTGTCTCAACGTTGAACACGCCGCCCTTAAGGCCGCCGGAGGTGAGAACAACTAAAGCGGTCATTGTGCAAACAACCATTGTGTCGGCAAATACTTCAAATATACCCCACATACCCTGCTTAACAGGTTCTTTAATGTTGGAGTTAGAGTGAACCATAACAGAAGAACCGAGACCTGCCTCGTTGGAGAATACACCACGCTTGAAGCCGTTGGTCATAGCAACGATGACACCACCGATACCGCCGCCAACAAAGGCCTGAGGCTTAAATGCGTTTACAAAAATAGCCTTAAATGCAGGGATAATTGCAGAGTAATTGATACCGATGATTACAAGGCTTCCTGCCACGAAAAGCACTACCATAAAGGGAACGATTTTTTCTGCAACGCTTGCGATTCTCTTGAGACCGCCAAGGGTGATAAGAGCAGTTAAAGCCATAATTACAACACCGATAATAATGTTGTAAAGAGAAATGTCGCCAAGAACGTTTATAGAAGAAAGAACCTTAACGTCGAAAGCAGCGGCAACGTTAGCAACAATCTTGTTAACCTGTCCCATACTACCGATACCAAAAGAAGCGAGCATTGTAAAGATACAGAAAAATACTGCTAACACTTTACCAATCCACTTGCAACCCTTTTTAGAACCAAGGCCGTCACGTAGGTAGTACATAGCACCACCTGACCACTCACCGTTTATATTTTTGCGGCGATAATAAATACCTAATGTGTTTTCTGCAAAGTTGGTCATCATACCAAAGAAAGCAGCAACCCACATCCAGAAAACTGCACCCGCACCGCCTAAGCAGATAGCTGCGGCAACACCTGCGATGTTACCTGTACCTACAGTAGCGGCAAGAGCCGTACAAAGAGCCTGGAAAGGTGAGATTGAACCTTTCTCTCTTGAGTGACCGATAACGTCCTTTTTAAAAAGACTACCGATTGTGTTCTTCCACCAATGTCCGAGGTGGGAAATTTGGAAAACCTTTGTGCAGAGGGTTACGATAATACCGGTGCCGATAAGCAAGGCAAGACCGAAAATACCCCAGACAACGCCATTAATGCTACCATTAATTTCTGCAATTTTGTCTAACATTTTTTTCTCCTTTTCATAATGTATATATTATTGAATACCGTTTTTTGAGAAACTGAACATAAAATAAAAAATTCCGAGCCAAATAAAAAGACTCGGAAAAACAAAAAATCTTATAACCCTTTGTCCTTTCGCCTGAGAGATTAACGATAACTCGCCTTGCCCCTTCGGCATCTGCTCAAGGATGTAAATCCTTGTCAGAATTCTCCAAAGTCCTATCCGCCCACAGTTGTTTTAACTTCTGCAAACTTCACTTAGTATTCAATTATCAGTATTATAACATAATTTTACAAAATTTCAAGTTTTTTTTAAAAAAGGCTTAGAGATTATTCTCTAAGCCTTTTTAATTACTTGCTTTTCTTTTTTATTTTTACAAGTTTTTTGTTTAAATCTAAGAGTTGTTCTTTGGTAAAGGAGATGTTCATCATACCCAGCATAGAGGTCAAACGGAGCAAGGTGAATCCGCCCATCATTTGCATCATGTCATCACTAAGCTCAAATCCCATAGCAGACGGTTTGCCGCCGCCCTTCTTCTTGGGCATCATCTTCATAAATATTTTGCCCACAATGAGTTTGCCTCTAAAGGTAGACAGAATCTCGTTCATTTTACTGTTAAGGGATAAATATCCATCACGCTCAACAACGTCAAACCAGTTAAGAATTGCACCCTTTTCAACCAAACGGTATTCTTCGTTGAAGGTATCAACCTTTTTAATATCGGCTTCATCCTTTAGTTCGCCTGAAACGGCAACTAAGTGGGTCTCGCCAACGTTTTCAACTTCAAAGCGGAAGAAGTGGTCTTCTGCCTCTTTGACACCTAAGGAAACACCATTAGCGAAAAGTTCAACAGTAGGTTGGTTAGAATAAACGGTAACCTTTGTCACGTCTTCAACTCGGTCAACGTAACGCTTGGAACAAATATGAACGAAAGGTTCGTCTGAAAGCCAAGCCTTATAAGCATAGAAGGCATCCTTCTTGTAGCTTCTGTCAAAGGTGATAAGACCCTTGTGGTTTTGTCCGTTTTCGCCGCCCTCTGCACGTGCGTCAGCACCAAAGTCAAACATATTCCATACGTGAGTAGCCCACAAATATTTTCTTGAGAAAAGCTGTTTAATAAGCTCCTCGTGATAGTATGCCTGATATTCCTCGGTGTAGTCGCCTTGTCTGGGGTCGGAGTTGTGCCAATTAAGAGCCTCACAACCATACTCAGAGCAACCGATAGGAATATTGGGGTGTGTAGCGTGGAACTTGTCGAACCAAGGTCCGTTCATAGAGGTATCTCCGCCATACCAACCGAAATAATGGTTGTAGGAGACAACGTCGGGAATTTGAAGATATGGGTCATCAATTTTGCACATAGAAACTGCCGCTATGGTGGTTTTACGTGTTTTGTCCATCTCGTGACACATATCATTTAAAATTCTGTGGTTTTCTAGTAAATCTTCGTCAGAGCCACCGATACCAATTTCGTTGCTAAGACCCCATACAACGATGGATGGGTGGTTGTAGTTTTGGGTAATAAGCTCCTTCATCTGACTGATGGTATTCTCACGACCGCCAGGCAGATGCTTAGAAATGTAAGGAATTTCTGCCCAAACAATCTGTCCGTATTCGTCGCAAAGGTCATAAAAATATTGGTCGTGTTGATAGTGGGCCAAACGAATGGTGGTAGCACCAACCTCGCAAATAAGCTCAATGTCTTCTTTGTGGTGGCAGGGACGTAAAGCATTTCCGATTCCCCAACGGTCCTGATGACGTGAAACGCCACGAAGAGGATATTCTTCTCCGTTAAGAATGAAACCGCGCTCAGGGTCAATCTCATAGCTTCTGCAACCAAAACGAGAAGAAACATTGTCAAGGTCTACGCCATTTCTTTGGATTTTTGCATAAGCCGTATAAAGATAAGGATTTTTTCTTCCGTGCCAAAGGGTTACGTTTTCGATTTTTGCGGTCCAAGCCTTTTCCTTAGAACTACATTCACAGACAACCTTGTCTTCGGCATCTGTGATTGTATAGATAATATCGTCCTCTTCAGAAAGTTCGGTTGTATATACTTCAATCTCGACTTTGGCATCTTTGCCAACAATGTTAGGAGTAATTTTAATACCGCTACCGCCATAATAATCTAAATCAAAATGGGTGTTGTTAACGGCGATTAAATTAACGTCACGGTAAAGACCACCATAGAAGGTGAAGTCTGCCATTTGAGGATAAACAGTCTCGTTGGGAGCGTTGTCAACAGCAATAACAAGAGCATTTTTATCCTCTAAAGAGTCGGTAATGTCTACACGCCAGGTAGAATAACCGCCATCGTGATGAGCAAGAGCCTTGCCGTTTAAAATAACGTCTGCAGAGGAATTGGCACCTTTTATTTCTAAATAATATCTGTCGGCCTTTGGAAAATCTGCCTTTAAAAGACTCTTTTCGTAATAAGCGGTGCCTCTGTAATAATCGTTGCCTCCGTCTTGTCCGTCAATAGCATTCCAAGAATGAGGAAGATTGATTTCCTCAAACTGTCTATTTTCTACTTCGGGAGCATCTTTTGTAAAATTCCAAGTGGAATTAAGGTTAATAATTTGTCTCATAATTTTCTCCTATTTTTCGGGTTTAAAAAGTCCGACGGCACAGGCTATCGGACTTTTAGTTTTTAAACTGTTGCTTTTTCTTCTTCGCTGTCTCTGCCAAGGTCCTTATTCATCTGAGCAAGTGTTTTCTTATCAAGGTTGTAAACAACACCAAGACCGATGAACTGAAGAATTGCCGAGAACATAAAGGTTGCTGCAACAAGATATCTCATGTTAACGGCAACTTCCCAAACCTGATTGCCTTCGTTGGCACCAACGTAGCCAAAAGCTACCATAACAACAAGGATTAGAGAAGGTCCAATACCTTGTGCTAATTTACGGAAGAAAGAATGTAATGAATATACAGTACCTTCCTCACGGGTGCCGAATTTCCACTCATTATAATCAATAGCATCGCCCATCATAGCCCAAGAAACGGTTGAATAGATACCAAGACCTAATGAGAAGAAGAGCTGACAAATAATGTAGATGATAAGGTCAAGACCGGTGTTGTTTGGAATAATAATGAAAAGTCCAAGACCTGCAATCATAGAAACGATAGAACCAAAGGTAGCAAGTTCTTTTTTACCAAACTTAGCAACTGCTTTACGAGCAAGTGGGGTAAATACAACGATAGGAATCATTGCGAAGAGTTGAACGATACCTGAAATCTGAACGTTTTTAAAATAAGATTGGAAGATAACGGTAACTGCGGTGGTTGCACCCTGCATGCCGATAAACATACCCATAGCGGCAATGGTAGCACCAACTGCAGGACGGTTTTTAATAAAGTTGCCAAACGCTTTAAATACGTTGAATTTAGGAGCTTCTTCGCCAACCTCAACATTAGTATCAACACGAATTACGGTGTTTTTAATCATAAACTGGAAGCAAAGGAAACCAAGTGCGCCCATTATAAGAGCAGCAATAAAAACTCTTTCGCCTATAAGGTTATTGTCTTTATCATAGATGATGAAAGGAAGAATAACCATAGGAAGCATATTTCCAAAAATGGAACCGATAGAGCGCCAAGCAGAAAGGGAAGCTCTGTCTTTTACGTCATTAGAAATGAGGGAAAGAAGAGAACCGTAAGGAACGTTTGCAACGGTGTAGAAAGCATCCCAAATAACATAACCGGCAATAAAGATTATTGCTTTAGCCCAAGGAGCTGCATTGGGGAAAGGTAGGAAACAACAAGCGCCACCTACAATAAGTCCGATTGAGCCTGCCCAGATGTATGTAAGGAACTTGTTCCTCTTGTAATTACGTCTGTCGGCATCAATAATAGAACCGATTAGGGGGTCGTTAATTGCGTCCCAAACTTGTACTACAATTAATAAAAGTGCGTACCAAAGGTCCATCTTCATAAACTGTGTCCAGAAGATTGCCATTGTTCCCTTGAGTGCAAAGCTCATGTTACAACCAAGGTCACCTGCGGCATAGGCGATGGAATCTCTTATGCCGAACTTTCTGTGCTGAAGGTCTTTTTGCATAGGGAAATCCTCCTCAAAATTAAAAATTTAAACATAACAAATAAAGAAAATTAACCAGTAATTCTCTTTTTATATTATTTTAACAAAAATTAGGCCTGTACAAAACAATAAATCTATGGTATTATAAAACAAATCTCATATAACAAAAAATGGGTGTGTAAAATGGATGATAAACTAAATTTAATAAAACAGCTTGTGGACATCACAACTGGAATGAGTATTTCGGTGGTCAATTTAACAAAGGAAGAGATAGAGAAATTCTTAAACAGCGAAATAAATCAAATATCTATCAAAATGTTATTTGACGGACACAAGCAAACAACAAAACCCAATATGCAGGAAAAATGTATTTATGAAGTAAGATGCATTTTGGATATATGCTTTATGGCCTATTATAATAAGGGAAATAAAAGACTGTTTCTTTGTGGCCCCTTTCTCACACGGCCTTCAGAGAGACAAGCCACCTCGTTTGAACCTTATGGCAGTCTCGTAAAAACTGTGCAAAGGCTTCCCGTTATTTCCATAAATGAAGCCTATCGTATAATGACGGTACTTGTCGAAAATTTAGTGGGAAAAGTAAATCCGTCCTATAAAATAATTGACCTTCGAGAAAGCAGTGAAAAAATCAGTGAAACAGCGGTGGCAGAGGGGGATGCAGAAATTCTTCAGATGAAGCAGATAGAAGACCGTTACGAAAGAAGCGCTGCACTAACCGAAGCGGTAAAGGAAGGGAATTTTTCACTTGCCATAAAATTTCTGTCTGAACTTCATAGTGATAAAAATATAACCACCCGAAATGCAAACCCCTTGCGAAACCGACAAAACTACTGTATTATTTTAAACACCCAACTTCGATATGCCCTTGAAAGTTGCGGAATACACCCCTATAGATTAGACCGTTTTTCAGAAGAAACGGCAATAAAAATTGAAAAAATTAAAAGCATAGAAGAGGTTGACCGATTTATTTTCGATACCATACGCCGATATTGTGAACTTGCAACAGAGCATATTTATCCTAACTTAAAACCCCTCGTTCATTTGACCGTTGCATATATTAAGAATTATCTTACCGATAATATAAGCGTTAAAACCACCGCAAAAGAGCTTGGTGTAAACGCTAACTATCTTTCCACAATGTTTCATAAGGAAATGGGCATGACCTTTATTGATTTCTTGAATAAGGAACGAGTAAGACAAGCGGCGGCGTTAATGGAGAACACCGACCTTCAAATTCAGGAGATAGCAACGTCGGTAGGTTATAACAACGGCAGTTATTTTGCAAAACAGTTCAAAAAATATTATGATTTAAGCCCTATAGAATATAAAAAACACCTACGGATTTAATCCGTAGGTGTTTTTTCATATTTTCTTATACGCCCTGCTTTGCACGACGCTCAGCTTCTGCCTCAGTACAACCGTTTTCAACAGTGTGGCCTGGTAGTGGAACAATCTTTTCGTGGATTGCATCAATAATCCAACCAGCCTGTGGGAAGAAGAACTCGTCAAACTCGAAAGGAGGAGTTATCCAGTTTCTAGCGCCAACAACAACAGGTGGAGCATCAAGGTCATCGAAGCAAAGATTTGTAATGTTCTGAGCAACATCGTTGAGGAAGGATCCTCTTGCACAAGCATCAGATACTAAAACAACTCTGCCAGTCTTGCGAACAGACTCAAGAATCTTAGTGTAATCAAGCGGAACGAGAGAGTGAATGTTAATAACGTCAGCTTCCATTCCATATTTTTCGCTAAGTTCTTTAGCAGCATCCATAGCTCTGTATAATGCAGCACCGATAGTAAGAATTGTTACGTCCTTACCGTCACGAACCTTGTTAACGTCGCCGAATTCGATTTCATAACGCTCTGCAGGAACACCGCCCTCGTGGAACTGCTCGCCAACGTCGTAAATTCTTTGGCTTTCAAAGAATACAACAGGGTCGGTACCCTTAAGAGCAGATTCCATAAGTCCCTTAGCCTCCCAAGGAGTAGCAGGGAAGCAAACCTTAAGACCTGGGATATGAGCACAAAGTGCGGTCCAGTCCTGAGAGTGCTGTGCACCATACTTAGAACCAACAGAAACACGAAGAACAATAGGCATCTTTAAGATTCCTGCAGACATAGCCTGCCACTTAGACATCTGGTTGAAGATTTCGTCTCCTGCGCAACCGATAAAGTCGGCATACATAAGCTCAACAAGAGCACGACCGCCTGATACTGCGTAACCAACTGCGGTACCAACAATAGCAGCTTCTGCGATAGGAGAGTTGAAGAGACGGCAGTGTGGGAATGCATCCATCATACCACGGTATACTGCGAATGCACCACCCCAGTCACGAACGTCTTCACCATAAGCGATAAGGGTTGGGTCTTCGTAGAATCTGTCATAAATAACCTCAGAAAGAGCATCACGTAGGTTAAAGAGCTTCATCTTGGAAACAGGCTTGCCGTCAACGATAGGCTGACGAACCTTCTCTTTAAGCTTCTTGTATGCAGGAACTTCTTCAAGAGGCATATTAACCTCAGGCTCACGGTCATCAAGCTTTTCTGCCTTCATGTTAGAGAACATTAGGCGCTCAACAACTGCAGGGTCTTTCTTGAAGTCAACGTAAGGGCTAACAGATACGTCACTTGCAGCCTTACAAATCATAGTCATACGCTCAGCTGTATCAGCAAGAATTTCTTCGAACTTAGAATCTTTAGCAACACCTGCATCAACAAGGCCTTTTCTGTATGTGATGATTGGATCAATTTCTTGCCATGCTGCGATTTCCTCTTTGGTACGGTAAGCGTTCTGGTCGGAAGTAGAGTGACCGGAGTAACGATAGGTTAATGTATCTAAGAGAACAGGGCCTTCGCCTGCACGTAAGATCTTGAGCTTTCTTTCCATAGCGTCAATAACAGCAAGAGGATTAAAGCCGTCAATACGCTCTGCGTGGAACTGAGTTGGGCTAACACCTGAACCGATTCTTGCAAGCATATCGTAACCCATGGTTTCGCCTCTGGTCTGGTCGCCCATACCGTAGGAGTTATTGAATACGTTGTAAAGAATTGGCATACCGCCGTTGTGGCTTTCCCATAAGGTGTGGAATTGGTCCATAGCAGCAAAGTTCATTGCCTCCCAAACAGGACCTCTTGCCATAGAACCGTCACCGGAGTTGCAAACAACAATACCTTGCTTGTCATTTACCTTCTTAAATAAAGCGGCACCGGTAGCGATAGCGGCAGAACCACCAACGATAGCGTTGTTTGGATAAATACCGAAAGGTAAGAAGAATGCGTGCATTGAACCGCCCATACCCTTGTGGAAACCGGTTTCTCTTGCAAAAATCTCAGAAAGGGTACCGTAAAGAATGAAACGGATAGCAAGTTCCTTTGCATCCTTAACAGGACCTAATTTCTCGGTAGCTCTGAGAGCAGAACCACCAAGGAAGTTTTCCATAATGGTCATAAGCTCTTGTTCGCTTAATTTGTCAATACAAGAAAGAGCTTTTGCAAGAATTTCAGAGTGGCTTCTGTGTGAACCGAAGGTAAAGTCGTTCTGGTCAAGTAAATAAGCCTGACCAACACAAGCGGCTTCCTGACCTATTGAAAGGTGAGCAGGGCCTGGATATGTAGTTTCAATACCGTTATAAACTCCCTGAGTCTTAATCTGGTTAAGCATTGACTCAAATTCACGAAGAATAGTGATGTCACGGTAGATACGAACAAGAGCATCATCGCTGTAACGCTTACGTTCTTCTTTGATGGTCTTATTGTAAGCATTAACAGGAATATCCTCGAAAGTAATTTTCCCCTGTGCTCTTGTTTCAATTGGGTCTACAAATAAACTTTTTGGCATTTTTAATCTCCTCCTATTTGACTAAATGTGAAAAATAGCTTCTCTGATTATTTCAGCAACTGTTGGGTGGGGGAATACGAGTTTCTTGAGTCTGTTAGGAGTAAGCTCGGTGTCTACCATCATAGTTGCGGTCATAATAATTTCTGATGCATAAGAGCCAACCATATGACAACCAACAAGTCTATTCTTATCGGTGTCAACAACAAGTTTGATAAAGCCCTTGCCACCATGGGTTTCAGCAAGATAACGACCTGCATAGGAAAGTGGGAGTTTAACTTCCTTTACGTTCATACCTTTTTCCTTAGCGGCATCTGCGCTATATCCAACACTTGCAACCTCAGGGTCGGTGTAAATAACTGAAGGAATAACGTCATAACGCATCTCGTCAGATTTTCCAACCATATGATTTACAGCAACCTCTGCCTCACGGTATGCAGTGTGAGCAAGCATAAGCTTTCCGTTGCAGTCACCGATAGCATAAACACCTGAAACATTGGTGCATAAGTGACGGTCGGTAACGATAGCGGCTCTGTCCATCTCAAGCTGAAGAGATTCAATACCGATGTTTGCGGTAGAGGGCTTTCTGCCTGCAGAAAGAAGAACCTTATCACAAGCGAGTTCTTTTTTCTCGCCGTTCTCTTCATAAATAATACTATTTTCTTTAATCTCAAGAACCTTGCAAGAGAGCTTGAATTCCATACCTCTCTTAACAAAGGCATCGGTTAATACCTTGCAGATTTCAGGGTCGGTAGCACCTGCGATTTTAGGCATCATTTCAATAACGGTAACTGAAACGCCGACACTTGCAAAATAGTAAGCCATTTCAAGACCGATAACGCCGCCGCCAATAACTACAAGCTTCTCAGGTAAAGTCTTTTCATCTAAAACCTCACGGTTTGTAACAACAAAACCGGAAGCTAAGCCTTCTTTAAGACCGGTTACAGGAGGAACTACGGTTTCAGAACCGGTAGCAATAACAAGTTTCTTGCCTTCGTAAATAGTACCGTCTGCCTCAACAGAAAATCCGTTCTCGCTCTTGCCCTTAACTACGGCACTAGCCTTAACAACTGTAACTTTGTTAGCCTTCATTGTAGCGCCAACGCCGCCAACCAATGTAGCAACAACCTTGTCTTTACGCTCAATTACAGCCTCGTGGTTGTATGTAACGTTTTCAGCGGTTACGCCGAAAACTGCGCTCTCTTTTGCGTGACGATACATCTTTGAAGAGTTGAGCAAGGTTTTGGTAGGGATACAACCTTCATTTAAGCAGGTGCCGCCTAAAGCCTTCTGCTCGAAAACTGCAACCTTCATACCTTCCTGAGCTGCACGCTCAGCGCAAAGATATCCGCCCGGGCCGCCGCCCACAACTAATAAATCAAAAATTTCCATATTATTCACCTTATTTAGCAAGAAGAACGGTAAAGTTCTCTAAATTTTCACCAAGCTCTTTCTGGAATCTTGAAGCAGGAGAGCCGTCAACTGCACGATGGTCGTATGTAAGGCTGAGTCCCATAGCAGGATAAATTTCAATTTCTCCGTTTGGACCTCTTCTTACTCTTTCAACACTCTTACAAACGCCTAAGATACCTGTCTGTGGAGCATTGATAACAGGAGTAAAGGTTTCAACACCAAGGCTGCCAAGGTTAGATACGGTAAAGGTACCGCCACTTAATTTATCTGGGCTGATGTTTCCGTCTCTGCATTCCTTAGCCAACTGCTTTACCTCTTTAGAGATTTCGAGAAGACTCTTCTGGTCTGCATTAAAGATGGTTGGAACCATAAGACCTCTCGGAGTGTCAACAGCAACACCAAGGTTTACGTGCTTGAAAAGTCTGATGTTCTCGCCATCGAGCATATTAGCATTAAGGTCGGGATGATTTAAGAGGGTTCTTGAAACGGCATATAAAACGATGTCGCCAAGAGTAATTCCTGCTAAATCTCCCTCGCTGTTTTTCAGCATCTTTCTGTAATTTAAGATGTTTGTTGCATCGAAGGTAGTGTTATGTGTAAGTTGTGCAGCAGTAGCAAGAGAATTGCTCATTGACTTACTGATTGCACGGCGAATTCCGCTAAACTTAACATCGGTGTATTCCTGTTCAACTTCTACCTTAACAGGAGCTTTAGCTTCTGCCTTAGCGGTAGCAGGATTATCAATAAGATTTCTAACGTCTCTTTCGATAACTCGACCATTTGGACCGGTAGGTGTAGCGGCAGATGCATCAACACCGGTTCTCTCAGCCAACTTCTTAGCTCTTGGAGAAACTGCGGTAGCATCTGTTGCTGTTGCAGTAGCGGTAGTCACAGGAGCCTGTGCTACAGGAGCAGCCTTTTCCTCAACCTGTGCAGGTGCCTGAACTGCAGGAGCTTCAGCTGCTGCGGCAGAACTTGGTCGAAGCGCAGAACAATCTTCACCTGGCTCACCAATAGCGCAAACGTTTAAAAGGCATTCAACCTCGTCACCATCACCAAAGAAGATTTCAAGAAGGGTGCCTTCTTCGGTAGATTCACATTCAAAACTTGCCTTGTCGGTTTCGTATGTAAAGAGAATGTCTCCAACTTTTACTTGGTCGCCGACTTTTTTCTCCCAAGTACCGATAATACAACTTTCAACTGTAATACCGGCTTTGGGCATAATGACTGCTTTTGGCATAAAAATTCCTCCTAAAAAGAAATATTATATAAACATACATTATTATTATACCACTAAAGAAAAGTTTGTCAATTCCTTTTGAGTAACAAAAAAGTGTTTACCTAGCAAGGAATATTGTACATTTTAGTTGACTGAGGGGCAACTATAGATTACAATACAGGTAGGTGATTGTATGATAGAAAAATTGCTTGTTTTAAATAATTTTTCCACCAACTGTTATGAAAATCTGGCAATCGAGGAACAACTGTTGAGAACGGTTGATGAAAAATCGGTTATCTTGTATTTGTGGCAAAATGAAAACACAATTGTAATAGGCAAAAACCAAAATCCGTTGGCAGAGTGCGATATAAATAAAATCAAAGAAGACGGTGTTTATGTTGCACGACGTTTATCTGGTGGGGGAGCAGTCTTTCACGATAAAGGCAATTTAAATTTCACATTTATTACCTCCAAGGAAAACTATAATCAGCAGATGCAGTTAGAGGTTATAAAAAAGGCCTGCGCTCTGGCAGGAATAAAAGCAGAGGTTTCAGGCAGAAACGACATTTTGGTAGATTCCAAAAAGTTTTCAGGAAACGCTTTTTATCACACTAAAAACGCTGCCTACCATCACGGAACTTTACTTATTGATAGCGATATAAATAAGATACAGAATTATTTAACCCCTGACATATCTAAATTACAAGCAAAAGGGGTCAAGTCGGTAAAGGCGAGAGTTATTAATTTAAAAGAAATAAAAAAAGACCTTACCACTGATAAAATGAGAGGCTATTTGCAATTAGCGGCAGAAGAGGTATACCAATTAAAAGCAGCGCCCTTTAACGAGTTGGATAAAGAACAAATAAAGGAATTAACAAAATTTTACTCCTCAAAAAGCTATGTGTTTGAAACACCAATTCCTTTTACGGCAATTTTCAAGGGGCGTCTTTCTTTAGGCAGTTTCGAACTGAGGTTTTTAATACGTAGGGAAAAAATAGTTGACCTACAAGTTTTTACCGATGCCTTAGACGACAAAATTTCTGAAAAACTTAAAAACTCGTTATTGGGTGTTACATACAATATATTGGATATGGAAAAGGCATTAAAGGACGATTTTCAAACAGATTTTGTAAAGGAAATTATAAATATGGTAAAGAAAAGTGCGAAATAGGCTATATTTCGCACTTATTTTTTGCTAAATTAGTATAATTGATAAAACAAATTGGTTTTTTTGTGAACTTTTACCAAATTTAAGAAAAAACACAATATCTTGTATTTGTCCTTGACAAAGCGGCCAATATGTGCTATATTTAGTCTACACCCCTTTGAAGCCAAGGAGAGAATTATGCGTATTTCAGGATTACAAAAGTTAACACTACTTGATTTCCCTCAGGTTATGTCCTGTATAGTATTTACTCACGGCTGCAATTTCAGGTGTCCTTTCTGTCATAATTCGTCATTAGTCCAAGGAGAATATGAAGACGGCATATCTACCGAAGAGGTTTTAAGTTTTCTTGAAAAAAGAAAAAGCCTTTTGGACGGAGTGGTTATAACAGGGGGCGAGCCTCTTATTCAAAAAGACATAGAGGGGTTTATAAAACAAGTTAAAGAATTAGGATACCTTGTAAAATTAGACACCAACGGAACAAATCCTCAAATGCTAAAAAGGTTAGTTTCGGAAAAGCTTGTTGATTATGTGGCAATGGACATTAAAAATTCTCCCGAAGAATATTTTAAAGCTTCAGGAACCGAAAAGTTTTTCGAAAAGATAGCCGAATCCAAGGAATTTTTATTACAGGGGACAGTTCCTTACGAGTTTCGTACAACGGTGGTAAAAGGCATTCACACAAAGGAAAGCCTGATAGCATTAGCCAAATGGATAAAAGGTGCAGACAAGTATTTCTTGCAACAGTATAAGGATTCCGGAAGCATTTTAAATCCCCAAGGTCTTAGTGCTTTTAACGAAGAGGAAATGAAAGAATTTTTATCAGAAATTCTTGTTCATATACCAACAGCAGAACTTAAAAATTTATAAAAAACGAGAGGTGTATATTATGTATCAAATTGTTAAACGTGACGGAAAAATTGTAGATTTTGACATTAACAAAATCGCAGACGCAATGAAAAAAGCTTTTGAGGCAACAAATACAGATTATACTGATAATATAATTGACTTTTTAGCGCTCAAGGTTTCTGCAGACTTTTTAGGAAAGATTAAGGACGGACTAGTAGCCGTTGAGGATATTCAGGACAGCGTAGAGTCTGTTTTAATTCAGGGCGGATATGATGGAGTTGCTAAGGCATACATTCTTTACAGAAAGCAGAGAGAGAAACTCCGTAATCTTAAAAACACATATCTTGACTACAAAGAAACAGTTAACAACTATGTTAACGTTCTTGACTGGCGTGTTAAGGAGAATTCCACCGTTACCTACTCTGTAGGCGGACTTATCCTTTCAAACTCAGGTGCTATTACTGCAAACTATTGGCTTTCTGAGGTGTATGACAGCGAAATCAGCGATGCACACAGAAATTGTGATATCCACATTCACGACTTGTCAATGCTCACCGGCTACTGTGCAGGATGGAGCTTAAAGCAGTTAATTAAGGAAGGTCTTGGCGGCGTACCAGGTAAAATTACCTCATCTCCCGCAGGACACCTTTCAACCCTCTGCAATCAGATGGTAAACTTCCTTGGAATTATGCAGAATGAGTGGGCAGGTGCTCAGGCATTCTCATCCTTTGACACATATTTAGCACCTTTCGTTAAGGTTGACAACTTAAATTATAAGCAGGTTAAACAGGCTATTCAGTCCTTCGTTTACGGTGTTAACACTCCTTCTCGTTGGGGTACTCAGGCACCGTTCTCCAACATTACTCTTGACTGGACAGTTCCTAAGGACTTAAAGGACCTTCCTGCTATCGTTGGCGGTAAGGAACTTGACTTTACCTATGGCGATTGCCAGAAGGAAATGGATATGGTAAACAAGGCCTTTATCGAAATTATGATAGAGGGCGATGCTAACGGCAGAGGCTTCCAGTATCCAATTCCAACCTATTCAATTACAAGAGATTTCGACTGGTCAGAAACCGAGAACAACAAGCTTCTCTTTGAAATGACCTCAAAATATGGTACACCTTACTTCTCTAACTATATCAACAGTGATATGGAACCAAGCGACGTACGTTCAATGTGCTGCAGACTCCGTCTTGACCTTAGAGAGCTTCGCAAGAAATCAGGTGGTTTCTTCGGAAGCGGTGAATCTACTGGTTCTGTAGGCGTTGTAACCATCAATATTCCAAGAATTGCTTATCTTGCAACCGACGAAGCAGATTTCTATGCAAGACTTGACAAAATGATGGATATTTCTGCACGTTCACTTAAAATCAAGAGAGACGTTATTACCAAGCTTCTTGATGAGGGACTTTATCCATACACCAAACGTTATCTTGGTACCTTTGCAAACCACTTCTCAACCATCGGTCTTGTTGGTATGAACGAAGCAGGACTTAATGCTAAGTGGATTAAGAAGGACTTAACACACAAGGAATGTCAGGAGTTCACTAAGGACGTTCTCAACCATATGCGTGAGAGACTTTCTGATTATCAGGAGAAATACGGCGACCTTTATAACTTAGAGGCAACACCTGCAGAGTCTACCTCTTACAGACTTGCAAAGCACGACGTAGCAAGATATCCTGACATCATTACTGCATCTGATGCAGAAACTCCTTACTACACTAACAGTAGCCATCTTCCTGTTGGATATACAGATGACATCTTTACCGCATTAGAGATTCAGGACGAGCTTCAGACTCTCTACACCTCAGGTACCGTGTTCCACGCATTCTTAGGCGAGAAATTACCTGACTGGAAGGCTGCTGCAATGCTTGTTAAGAAGATTGCAGAAAATCATAAACTTCCTTACTACACCTTATCTCCAACCTACTCTGTATGTAAAGACCACGGATATATTATCGGTGAGCACTTTAACTGCCCAATCTGCGGCGGAGAGGCAGAGGTTTACAGTAGAATTACAGGTTACTACAGACCTGTAAGAAACTGGAACGCAGGTAAGACTCAGGAGTATAAAGAGAGAAAAGAATACGTAGTTACCGAAGAGGCAATAGAAAATGCAGGTAAAAAGTGCGCTTGCAAGTGCGAGGAAAAGAAGGAAGAGGCAAAGACCGATTTAGCAGATGGCAGCTACCTCTTCGCATCTCCAACCTGTCCTAACTGTAAAATCGCATATGCTTTACTTGAAAAGGCAGGATATGCTTATACCAAGCTAATGGCAACTGAGAATGTTGAACTTACTAATGCTCTTGGCATCAAACAGGCTCCAACCCTCGTTGTTGTAAAGAATGGTGCTGTAGAGAAGTTCGCAGGCGTTGGCGAAATTAAGAAAGCCATAGAGTAGAGGTACGGCCAAGTGTATGACATTATAATAATCGGAGGTGGCCCTGCGGGGCTAACCTCCGGTATATATGCAAGACGTGCAAACAAGACTGTTTTGGTAATCGAGAAAAGCACCTTCGGCGGACAAATCACCGCCTCACCAAAGGTAGAAAATATTCCCGGTTTTTCTGAGGTTACAGGAAACGAGTTTGCCGAGCATCTTGTAGATCAGGCAGTAACTCAGGGTGTGGAATTTGAGTATTCTGAGGCTACCGAGATTATTGATGGCGAGATTAAAAAGGTAGTGACCGACGGCGGCACGTTTGAGGCTAAAGCAGTTATAATTGCAACAGGTACAAAGCACCGCCACTTAGGGCTTC
This sequence comes from Clostridia bacterium, assembly GCA_017521125.1. Lineage (GTDB taxonomy): Bacteria > Bacillota > Clostridia > Oscillospirales > Acutalibacteraceae > SFWF01. The sequence goes on along the minus strand of JAFXDV010000001.1, from coordinate 14,023 downwards.
CTAACGAAGAAAAATTTATCGGAGACGGAATTTCATTTTGTGCCGTTTGCGATGGAGCATTCTTCACAGGAAAAACCGTTGCGGTAATAGGCGGAGGAAACTCTGCGCTTCAGGAAGCAATTCAGCTTTCTGAACTTGTAAAACACGTTTACGTGGTGCAAAACCTTTCATACCTTACAGGAGAAGCGTCTCTTGCTAAACAGATAGAAGAAAAGGAAAATATAACAGTTATTCTGAACCATACCGTAGACGCAATTTTAGGAGAGGATTCTTTCGGCGGCATAGTAATAAAAAATGCCGAGGATAACACCACAAAGGAGCTTAACCTCGACGGAATGTTTGTTGCTATCGGACTTATTCCTCAAAACGAATATTTTAAGGACGTTATAGAGCTTGATAGCTACGGCTATGCAAACTATGACGAAACCCTAAAGGGTGCAAAAGACGGAATATTCGTGGCAGGGGATTGCCGCAAAAAGCAGATAAGACAGGTTGTTACCGCCGCATCAGACGGAGCAGTTGCAGCATTACTTGCTTGTGACTATATAAATAAAAGATAAAGAAATGCCAAGTCATCGACTTGGCATTTCTTATTATTTATTAAGGAATTTTACTGCAGTACCGTATACAATTACCTCTGCAGCTCCCTGCATAATAGCAGAAGATGCATAACGAATATTTACTATAGCGTCTGCTCCAAGCGCCTCTGCTTCTGCAACCATTCGCTTGGTAGCAAGAGCTCGAGCCTCATTCATCATCTCATTATAAGCTTTAAGCTCTCCACCAACCAAGGTTTTAAAACTCTGTGCAATGTCCTTGCCAAGATGCTTTGACTGAATTGTGCTTCCCTTTACTAAAGAGAGAGTCTCCAATTCTTTACCGCTAATGTAATCAGTATTTACTAATATCATCTTTTTCACCTTTCTTTATTTCAATTATTTTTTCTCTGCATACATAAATCATAACCCCTGAAAAGAAAAGGGGAATAATGCCTAAAAGAATTTTCCAAATTCCCGGAACAAGATAAATTAAAAAGCCAAAATATAAAACAAAATATAAGATTACCATTACTGTAATAACAATGGGCGCAATCATTTTCTTTTTATGTAAATTCAATATCTTCACCTCTAAAAAATACCTTTATTGTATTTTATCATAGCTCGAAACATAATTGCAAGACCTATAACAAGCCCCACAATTAATATTGTCGTTCCAATAAGAGTAAAAACCTCGCCGTAGTAAAGACCTATTGCAGAAAACAGGCTAAATATTATACAAGCACACCCGCAAATAATGGTGCCAAGACCAACCCTTTTGCCAAAGGGGAGTCGGTCTTCTTCAGATACACGGTTTCTGTGGTATGAATGTAATGATGATATGTTTCCCTTTGTGTTGGAAATGCCAATAATGACAAGAACAACACCTACAACAAAAGAAGGAATAAAAGCAGACATACGATTTTCTCTCCTATATCTTTTTTGCCTTTTTAAAATAAACTGTATCTATTCCGATACCGCGGTCATCCTTTAATACCTTTATAACCTCAAAGCCGTATTTGCCTAAGATTTTAATGTGAGCAAAATTGGTTGACCAGGTTCTTGTGAAAATATTGACCTTTTCATATTCGGTGAAAAGTTTTTGATATAATGCAGTAGTAACACCTTTGCCCCTTGCCTTTGGGCTAACCACAAGGGTTGATAAGTAAATATTTGGAAGCTCGTTTTCGCTAATCTCAGAGCAGGTGTAATTTTCTTTAAAGGAAACGAAAGAAATAAGCTCTCCTTCTTCAAAAACGACAGCAAATCTCTGGTTTTTTAGTTGTTCAAAGTATGTGGTTATATTATCGCTTTGAAGTGTATTAGAAAAATTTTGTTGTGTAGAAGAACTACGTGAAGATAGAGGAGGGACAAACTCGTTATCTGCCTCTGCTAACAACCTATAAGCCGAATCATATATTTCGTGTTGTTTCTGTTTTTCCAAAATACGAATATCCATAAAATCCCCAAATCTTTACTCGTTATATTTGCTCAACCTTAATGGTGTTGGTGTTTCCACACTGTCCGTTGATAGGCCCTGCAGTTAACACTACGTTATCTCCTTGCTTGAGATTAAAAGCAGTTTTCGCACATTCTTTTGCCTTGTAGAACATAACGTCTATTGAGGTAAATTTTTCCGCAAGCATAGGCGTAACACCCCAGCTAAGAGCAAGTTTTCTCCATACCTTATGGTCGGTGGTCATACCAATAATATCCACAGGGCTGCGGAAACGGCTGACCATTCGAGCAGTGGTACCTGAAACGGATGAAACAACTATAGCCTTTGCATTAACGTCCATAGACATTGAACAGGTAGCGTGAGAGATGGCATCAAGATTGTTCTTAATTCTAAAATCAGAGGTTAAGAAACGCTTTTTGTAATCAATGTGCTTTTCAGTATATTCGCAAATCTGAGCCATACTGCTAACGGCTTCAACAGGATATTTACCTGCTGCCGATTCTCCCGAAAGCATAACCGCAGAGGTGCCGTCGTAAACGGCATTTGCCACATCGGAAATTTCTGCTCTGGTTGGACGAGGGTTCTCAATCATAGATTCAAGCATCTCGGTAGCAGTAATAACACGTCTGCCTAACATGCGACATTTGCGGATTAAAAGCTTTTGCACCGAAGGCACCTTTACAAAGGGAATTTCCACACCTAAATCGCCACGGGCAATCATAATGCCCTCACAGGCTTCGCAAATTTCCTCGATGTTGTCAACACCGGACTGATTTTCAATTTTTGCAATAATTTCAATGTTGTTGCCACCATTTTTGTTAAGAAATTCTCTTAAAGAAACAACGTCATCCTTAGTAGAAACAAAGGATGCGGCAACATAGTCAACATCATTTTCAATACCGAAAAGCAAATCAGCCTTGTCCTGCTTTGAAAGATAGGGACCTGACATTACCTTATTTGGAAAGGACATACTCTTGCGATTGCTGAGAGTACCGCCAATAATCGTTTCGCAGATAGCTTCTGTTTCGGTTAATTCCTTAACCTCGAAAACAACAAGACCATTGTTTACTAAAATTTTATCTCCAACGCACAAATCTCTTATAAGCCCGTCAAAGCTAACCGATACTCTGCTCTTATCTCCCTCAACATCCTCAGTTGTAAAGACGAAGCGGTCTCCGTCATGTACCTCCACACTACCATTTTTAAAGGTTTTAATTCGGTATTCGGGGCCTTTGGTGTCAAGCATGATGGGAATAGGCATCTTCAAACTTTCACGGACATTTTTAATTAAATCGATTATTTCCTTATGGTTTTCGTGTGTGCCGTGGGAAAAGTTTAATCTGGCTACGTTCATTCCCGCAAGGCACATTTGTTTTAAGGTTTCCTCATTTGCACTTGCAGGACCTAAGGTGCATATGATTTTAGTTTTTCTCATAACATTCTCCTAAGGGTTATTTATATGATTTTCGCAGGGTGTTATATTATATCCTGGTGTTTATAAACTTATTTAAAGCAATTGAATTTCTCGTAAAGAAGTGCTTTTGATATAATTGTCCTTAAATTCACGAAGACTTGCCATATGGGGTTCAGAAATATGTTTTTGCTGATGTTCTTTTGACTCCCATTGTTCAACAAGTAAAAGCTCGTTTGAATCTTTTTCGGACAGATAATAGTCATATTTAATGCAGCCGTCCTCTTGACGAATAGCATCTAAAATGCCGGTATCCTTAACCTTATTAATAAATGCTTCACGCTTATTATCCAAACATTCAAATTTAACATATATGGTATACATATCAACCGCCCCTTTACTGTTAATTATTATATCATAGGATTACGTCAATTACAACAAAGTTAAATATTGACAAGGCGGTTTTTGTGGTATAATATGTAAGTAGGAAGTAAAGAAGAAAGGGTGTAAAAATGACTAATATCGCAGCACTTCTGAAAGAATTCATATATCCCTTTGCCGAAATTTCTGCACACGTGTTAGAATTTATTGGGATTATTATAATTATAGTCGGTTCATTCCGTGCCCTTTGGCGACTGTTTAAACATATAGTGAAAAGAGCAGATTTTAGTGTTGTTACTGAGCTTGGAAAAGCCTTGTCATTAGCCCTTGAATTTAAAATGGGAGCCGAGATAATTAAAACGGTAATAATTCATAATCTTGAAGAACTGGCAATTCTAGGCATAGTAATTCTAATTCGTGCGCTATTATCATTTATTATCCATTGGGAAATCCATTTAGAAGAAAAAAACAAAGCCAGATTTGCAGAAAAAGACAATGTAGAAAAGCAACTGAATAATAATTGAACTAAAGCATTTTAAATATAAAAACACCCCAAAAAGAGTTTTATTCTCTTCTTAGGGTGTTTTTTGGTTATTAAGTTTTAAAGGATGATACTATCGGTTAGTCTAATATCTCTTGACGAAGAACCAACGTATACTGTAAATTCTCCGCTTTCAAATTTCCATTCTTCTATTGAATCATCAAAGAAGGAGAGGTCTTTCTTTGAAATTGGCAAGGATATTTCAGTTGTTTCGCCTGCATCAAGCTCTACTTTTTCAAAGTTTTTTAGCTCCTTAGGAGGACGCTTTACGCTGCAAACCGAATCGCCAATATATACTTGAGCGGTCTCTTTTGCTTTTACGTTACCAATATTAGTAACCTTAAAGATAACGTCAAAACCATGATCATTTTTAACAATTCTTAAATCAGAATATTCAAATTCGGTATAAGAAATACCATGACCAAATGGGAACAAAGGCTCTATATTATCATTATCAAAAGCACGATAACCCACAAAAATATCATCATTATAATGACAATCATCAGGCGCATATTCGCCATAACGATAAACAGAAGTATCTTCGAAAGATTTAGGTAAAGTAAAGGGCATTTTTCCGCTTGGTGAAACGTTGCCAAGTAGAATATCGGCAAGAGCGTTTCCGCCCTCCATACCTGCATACCAAGTCCAAACAACCGAGCTAACCTTTTCTATCCAAGGCATTTCCACAGCAGAACCGGCAGTTATAACAACAATGGTATTGCTGTTTGCTTCAATAAGCTCCGGAATCAATAGATCTTGTTCAAACGGCAGCTTCATATCTTTTCTATCAATGGCCTCAGTTTCTGTAGAATGGTTAAGACCTCCGCAGTAGATAACGTAATCTGCTTCTTTTGCTTTTTCAATAAGTGATTCTTTCTTGGAAGAACTGTTGAAGTCGGTAGGGGTAATCCAACCAAAGGTGAAATCAACCTTTTCTATAAGATCAAATTTCGGAGATTCAATATATATCTCTACTTCAATTCTTTCATCTTTTGCAAAATCACGGTCAACCGAAAGAGTAGTCCATTTTTTAGTTTTCTTACGCTCTTTGAATTTCATACACTCGATACCGTTCATTTTAACCGTAGCGGTATTATCGGTGTTGGCCTTAAACTCATAATATCCTTCTTCAGGAATTTCCACAGTAAAGATTATTTTATAAGCGTAAGCTTCACCGGCAGAAATGTTAGGTGTATCGCATATGTTCTCTTCTTCGGAAATATTTCCGTTTTCGTCTTTGGTGTATGTAATTACTTTATAATTACGGCAACCGGCCTCTAAATCTACAATACCCAAGTTTTGTAAAGGTATTGTTTTATAAGCTACCTCAAGCGCTCCGCTTTCATACTCAACATCACAAATACCCGAAAGTTTTTCTTTGAGGGCCTGTAGAGGAGTGATTTCATATAAAGCTCGAACACCACTGCTGCCACCACCCTGAGCATGAAGCATATCTGCGTTAGGGCCGACAACCAAAAGCTTTTTAAGCTTGCTTTTATCGATGGGAAGAAGTTTTTTATCGTTCTTTAAAAGAACCATACCTTCTGCCGCAATGTCATATGTGCCTTGTTGATGCTTTTTGGTGTTGTATTCGCCGTTTTTGCGCTCAGGTGAGAATTTGTTTATGCTAAACATAAGTCGCAAAATTCTGCGTACCTTTTCATCAAGAAGATCTCTTATTTCTTGGCTCTCTTTAGCTTTCTTCAAAAATGGATTTGCAAGATAATATTCATCATAAGGGTTTACGCCGCCCATTTCTATGTCAAGGCCGTTATAGATACTTTCATCAGTATCGTGGGTACCGGACCAGTCAGACAAATATACGCCCTTAAAGCCCCATTTATCTTTGAGAACTTTATTTACCAGATAATCATTGTGGCAACAATATTGACCTTCATATTTGTTGAAGGCACCCATTACAGAGGAAGCTCCACCTTCAATTATAGCTGAATAAAAACCTTTTAAATATATTTCGTGAAGAGCACGTCTGCCCACCTCAATATTTACATGGAAACGATTAAGCTCCTGATTGTTTAACGCATAATGCTTAACGCAAGAAGATACGTCTTGAGACTCAATACCTTTTACCAGTTCAGGTGCCATTTTGCAGATTAAGCAGGGGTCCTCGCTCATATATTCGAAATTTCGTCCACAAAGAGGATTTCTTATGATGTTGACACCGGGTCCTAAAATGATATCCTTTCCACGAGCCCTGGCCTCGCCGCCTAAGATTTCACCGAAAAGACGTGCTAATTTAGGGTTAAATGTTGCAGCAAGGGTGGTTTCAGGTGGTAAATATGTACATTTGTCCTCTTCTCTGTTAAGACAAGTCCACTCCATTCGCTCTGTCTCAGAACGTACTCCGTGTGGTCCGTCCATCATAGCAAGTTCATCTATGCCCAGTCTTTCAGCTCCGCCGGAGTTGAACTTTGAGTTTGCGTGGCACATCGCCACCTTCTCTTCAAGAGTGAGTTCTTTTATAATTTGTTCAATTTTGTTTTCTGTCTCAATCGAAATATTCATAAAATCTCCTTCTAAAGATTTGACATTATATTAACTTAATTGTATTATAATTGTATCTAAAAAATAAGTCAATAGTTAAGTAGGTTGATAGGTTGAAAAAATGTTATAATGATTGTTGACAAGGATATTATAAAAGTAGTAAAATATAAACTGTAGTTTTAAGATTTTTCACATCATTTATCTGATGAGAAAGGAAATAAAAGATGATTAGAATTGGTATTTATGGATATGGAAATCTCGCAAGGGGAGTGGAGTGCGCAGTAAATGCGACAAGTGATATGGAGCTTGTTGCAATTTTTACTCGCCGTGATCCGAAAAGCGTAAAAATAAACTCTGAAAACGTTCCTGTTGTAAACACTAGGGACGTTTTAGAATGGACCGACAAAATTGACGTTATGGTTATCTGCGGTGGAAGTGCTACCGACCTTCCAAAGCAAACTCCGGAACTTGCAAAATACTTTAACGTGGTGGATAGCTTTGATACCCACGCAAAAATACCTGAGCATTTTGCCAACGTAAACGAGACTGCACTTGCCTCAGGTAAGGTTGGAGTAATATCGGTTGGTTGGGACCCGGGAATGTTTTCTGTTAACAGAATGTATTCATCTGCAATTTTACCCAATGGCAAAGATTATACCTTCTGGGGCAAAGGAGTAAGCCAGGGACATTCTGATGCTATCAGAAGAATTGAGGGCGTAAAGGACGCAAAACAGTATACCATTCCTGTAGACTCTGCTTTGGAAGCCGTACGAAGCGGCAAAGCACCGGAGCTAACAGCCCGACAAAAGCATTTAAGAGAATGCTTTGTTGTTGCCGAAGAAGGCGCAGACCTTAAAAGAATTGAAAAAGAAATCGTAACAATGCCAAATTACTTTGCCGACTATGATACAATAGTTCACTTTATTACCGAGGAAGAATTAAAGAGAGACCATAGCGGTATTCCACACGGTGGATTTGTTATCAGAAGCGGAAAAACCGGTTTAAATAGCGAGAATCAACACATCATCGAGTATAGCCTGAAACTTGATTCTAACCCTGAGTTTACTGCATCCGTCCTTACCGCATATGCAAGGGCCGCCTACCGCCTGAATAAAAAAGGCGAAAGCGGATGTATGACCGTATTTGACATTGCCCCCAAATACCTTAGCGAAAAAACCTTCGAGGAACTCATAAAAACAATGCTTTAAACATACGAAAACACCCCGTGTTTAATTGAACACGGGGTGTTTATTACTTGATTAGTAGTTGGTTTTTAGCTATGAAATTAAGGGGGGCTTTCTGTTCACTTCCTCCTTAATTTCCGCTTGTTGTCGTGGTCGATCATACCTTGACAGATTGTTGTTTTAATTATATAATATAATTAATGTCAATACATCTTTTAACGAGTATTTATTATCGAGGGGTACTGGTTGAGGAGTATGTATACTTTCTTATTTAGAAAGTTCGACAGGTAAAAATTTATAAGAGTTGGAGGAATTAAGAATGAAGAAAGTATTAGCAGCATTACTATGTGTCGTTATGATGCTGACCATCCTTCCCTATGCGGCAGGAATGACAGTTTCGGCTGACACGGTTGACGATGCAGATTATGTATGGAACGGCAGCTGGTCTGCAGACGAAACATCAGTTTCTTATAAACTGCAGGTTGATGACACATTCCTTTATAATTTCCAGTATGATATTAAGGAGTATGTACCTGGCGCTCATGTACGCTTTACCATTGAGGAAATATACTCATGGGGTGAAACTGAAGAGTATAACCAAATATACAACAATTATTTTCAAGTGGGACACAGTGAGGACTCTGTATATTTAATGAGTGGCAGCGAGTATAAAGTTACGTTGGAATATTACCAAGAATATTGGGAAGATGACTTTCTGGCACGAGAGTACTTGCCCGGTGAGGCAACAGTTTCTTTCTCCTCCATTCGTAACAATACAGTTGAAATAGGGGAAAGCGCTAAGAGCATTACCGTTCCGGCCCATAGCAACGGCTATGTTGTGTATTATGCTAAAGAGAGCGGTAGCTACACCATAACTTTCGGTCATACCACCCCTGATGCAGATTATAGTATATGTGTTTACGACGCTTATGGCGGCTGGGTAATTGATTCATATTTCTACGGTGGTGAAAGAAGTTCAAGTCAAATGGTATTACAGCAGGATCAGCTGTATTTAATGGAAATTGAAAACTATTCAGAATATAAGGAATTAAAAGTAAATGTTTCCATGAAGAAAAACAAGGCAAACATAGTTGATATTCAAATAGAACAAAAAGGCGAAATTTTGAGCAATTTTTATATAGACGACGCTCCTCTCGACTATATAATCTCTTATGATAACGGTTTGAAAGAAACCCTTAGTTATGATGAGGCTGATCGCAGAGGTTTAGGTTTCTGGATTGAACCCGTCGGCTACTGGGGTCCCGGCACCAAAGATGTTTATGTATATGACTATATGAATCACCGCGGATATCGTGATACAATCTATGTGACTTCAGTATATGATAAATATTCTAAGTTGCCTGCAGTTAACGAAGGTGGCTCTTTCACAATTGAATATAAAGACAACGAAGACTACAAAGACAATTATCAATATGCGAAGATAAAGCCGAGCACCAGCGGATTATATGCAATTGAAAATTCGGATGATGAGGATTTGTATTACGTCTATTATAGTATTTATGATCAAAAAGCCAATGAAATTTTCTGGGATGATTTTGATTTTGGCGAAGAGTCGGGAGAGTTCTTCTTAGAAGCAAATAAAGAGTACATAGTACAAGTTCACGGTTATTTTTGGGAAGAAGATGATACGGCTGACTTATATTTCGTTAAGAAAGGAGATCATACAAACCACACCTATAATTTAGAGGGCGATCATCCTTCTTTAGGATGTACCGAATGTTCCTACTATATAAATGAGCCTACACTAAAGAAAGTAAACGGCACATGGCGTTACTTTAGAGATGGCCACATTAATTACGCAGATACATTAGTAAAATTCAATGGTATTTGGTTCCACGTAAGAGATAGCTACATTTATAATGAGAGAAGCTTTGTAGAATATAATGGTTACACCTTCTATACCAAGGATGGCCAGGTTGACTTCTCCACCACACTTGTACAGGTGGATAACTACTATGGTAATTATGATTATTGGTATGAGCCGGGTGTTTGGTATTACATCAAAGATGGTAAGTTAGATACTACTGAAACTTTGGTAAAATTCAACGGAATCTGGTTCCACGTAAAGGATGGAGTTATTGATTATGAACCTGGTTTTGTTAAATTTAACGGCTATTGGTTCTATACTAAAGACGGTAGATTAGTAGATAATACCGGACTTAAAAAGGTTGGCAGCGAATGGTATTATATGACCAATGGCAGCGTTAACAAAACTACAACCTTCGTTAAGTTCAATGATATCTGGTTCTATGTTGAAAACGGTAAGGTAAACTTCAACAAAACAGGCTTAGTTAAGATTGATAACACCTGGTTCTATGTAAAAGAGGGCAGAGTAGATTATTCTAACACACTTGTTAAACACGGCGGCATCTGGTTCCACGTTAATAACGGACAGATCGACTACGAAAGCAAAACCCTCGTAAAATTCAATGGTATCTGGTTCTATGTAAAGGATGGACAGATAAACTATTCTCCGGATATCGTAGAGTTTAACGGCGTTACCTTCTATGTTAACAATGGCCAACTTACCTCCAATTCGGGCTTGACCAAGGTTAACGGCACCTGGTACTACCTGAAGAACGGCCAATTAGATCTTACTGATACCCTTGTTAAATTTAACGGTATTTGGTTCCACGTGAAGAATGGTGGTATCGACTATAATCCTACCCTTGTTAAATTCAACGGCATCTGGTTCTATGTAAACAATGGCCAAATTTCCTATGAAACCGATTTGGTTTGGTTTAATGGATATTGGTTCTACGTTAAAAACGGCGAAATCAATTACAGCAAAACACTTGTGAAAATTGATGGCACCTGGATGTATGTAAATGATGGCGTTGTTGATTACGAGGATACATTAGTAAAATTCAATGGTATTTGGTTCCATGTTAATAATGGTGTAATTGACTATTCAACCTGTATTGTCAACTATAATGGTTATGACTTCTTTGTTAAGGACGGCGAGGTTCAGTTCATTACCGCCACTGTAAGAGTAAATGATTCTGTTTACGAGGTAGTGGATGGAATTGCTACATGGGTTGGAGAAGCCATGTAATTAAATGTTTTAATGCTGCGCAGATGGATTCCCATCTGCGCAGTCTCTTTTTTTACAATTCCTTGACTAATTGCGCTATTAAATATATAATATTAACAATACTAATATGTCTCTTCCTATTAAGACAGGTTTGCTTGAAAGGGGTTATTATTATAAAAAATCGTACCGTGCATTTTTTCAAGTTCTATTACTCGTTCATCATCGTTTTTTATCATATTGCCTATCATCTGAAAGGTGGACTGCCAGGAGGATATATGGCGGTAGAATTTTACCTGATTTGTGCGGGAATGTTCTTGTTTAAATCATTTGAGAAAAAAGAGCATACTGCCAATCTTTTAACCCCTATACAATACGGAGTTAAAAGATTTTCCAGAATGTTTCCGTGGGCGCTTACCGGTTTCTTGTTTGTTTTTGTTGTTAAACGCCTATGGATAGATAGATGTTTTTCGCTTACGCAACATGCCGATTATTTCAGTGGTGACATTTGGGAACTACTGCTTATAAAAATCAATGGTATGAACGACAATATGCCTTTGTTTAACGGCCCTGCTTGGACAATGGGGGCCTTGTGTATCGTGGGACTTGTCATTTGGGGTCTGTTATACTACGATAAGACCAGATGGTTCAGAGACTGGATAATGCCGGTTTCACTTATTTTCTTTTACGGTGTATGGCGTCATTTGGAAAGCGGAGATCATCAGGTTTGGATCGGATGGACAACTCTTTCCGTCTTCCGTACATATATCGGTATGTGCCTTGGTTATTATTGCTATAAACTTTCTGCTAAATTCTCCGAAAAACAGTTATCTGCATTGGGCGCTTCTATCGTAACCATTGTGGAGATTTCACTCCACGTAATAGCAACAATAATTATGTTTAATCGTGAAACGCGCAACTATCAATGGCTTGTTTCCTTAATCTTTGTTATTTCCTTGGTTATCGGTATGTCCGGCAAGAGCTATTTGGCAGTTATAATGAACAAAATTAAATTTATAGATTTTTTAGGCGACTTCAGTCTGTCTCTCTATTTAGTACATTATGGTGTTATTCTAATTTTCCGCCACAGCATTACCGAAACTTTGTGGAGCGGTAAGATCATCGGCCTCTATGCAGTTGCTGTAATTTTGGTGGGACTTATCCATTATTATGGTACACTGTGGATGGAAAAACACCTCTTCACCGGCATTAAACGGTTTTGGAACAAATACTGTTTGACATCAAAAAATAGTTAAAATGATAAAAAATACGCAGATGTACTTTGAAGTGAACCCCAAAGTTTAGACAAAATTAAATATTAAATTGTAAGTGAATGAGCGCGGTATTGAACCGGGCTCATTCCTTTTAGTTTTAAGGAAAATCTTTCGTTGTTGTAATAATGAATATATTTCTTTAATTCATCAATGAAAGCGTTAACGCTTTCGAATTTTTCACCGTAGAACATTTCAACCTTTAATCTACCAAAAAAGTTTTCCATAGCACCGTTATCCATACAGTTACCCTTTCGAGACATACTTTCAATAATGTTATGCTCTGTTAATAATCGTTGGTATTCAGCGTGTTGGTACTGCGCGCCTGCGGATCGAGATTGCCGTAATAAAATTCTTCAATAAAGTTTGCCATAAAATTACCTCCTTTGCCTATATTGTAGCAAAGGAGGTTGCGTTTTACGAATGTGTGAAGTTATAAACGACATATTTAACAAAAAACAAGTCGCCGCACTTTCAAATATGATGCCTTGTTTCATTTACAACACTTCTTCTAAGTGTTCATCTTCTGCTTCTTTCTCGAATAAAAATTTATCAAAATCTTCTTTATGTTCACTTATGAATTTTTCATAGAGTTCAGTTTCTCTAAATTTTATAAATATGGGCCATTCTCTAATCATCCAGGCACTGAAACTTTCTGGATAAGTGCGTGTTAACATCTCATATACTTTATCATTATTATCTAGAAGACATTCTTTAGCTATTTTATAATCATCTGTAGCTATTGATACATCAAACGATTCTAATAATTTTGTAACATCTTTACCTTGTAATTTTAATGCGTTTATATAGTTTACCTCATACATCGCTTTGTTAATATATTGGAATGTACGATGTCTTCTTAATATCCCATAAATGTATTCAGCTAAGGAATAATTTTTATTTTGCAAAGATTCAAATCCTAAGTTTGCTAAAGAATCATAATGTTCTGCATCGGCTCCAATAGCATTGAGAATTTCATAGTGCAGAGAAGCGGTAATTTTATACAGAACTGAAATCGCATTATCTAAATAATATCCATCACAAACTAATTTTTTGCCTACAGAAAGATTTTCTTTATATTTTTTATCTACATTTCCTAAATATTTTTCGTTAACATAGCCATTGTTATGAACGAATATATTTCTTCTGTAATAAATCTCTTCGAACTCCTTACGTATAGGGATGAATCTGTCTACATCTACACTACTTTTTTCTTTGATTCTATCAAGAGCGTTTAAAGAATCAAAAATATTTGATTCTACTTCACGATCAATCATTCTTTTTAAAATGTCACCCAAGTCGCCATCTATCAGTTCACAAACGGCAATTTTTTTATCTTCAAAATAGCATTTAGGATGAAATAAAACTAAAGTTTCATATATCGAGGCTAAAAATTGTTCGAACGAAATAATAATATTACTTAATATTGATTTTGCGAAAATATTCTCTTGGTTGTAAATATACTTGTTTTTAATTCTTGCTTTTGAAGGATCAAATTCGCTATGGCGATACTCATCGCGTAGTGAATATTGTAGTGTTTCTTGTTTACTCAAACTCATACTTTCGTGCTACAACGTTGAGAATGTCATAGAAGGCTTTTTCTTCGTAGTCAATTCCCATATCTTTAAATGAGTCTTTTTCTTTCTTGAGTTCTTCCAAGAGCTGAGCAAGCTGCTCGGCCACGTC
>JAFXDV010000011.1 GCA_017521125.1 Clostridia bacterium | reverse complement strand
GGATGAAACAACAGGTATAGAGATAAAAACTGACGAAGGTGTCTTCCAAGAAGGAACTGAAATTAAAATCGAGGTTATTGAGAAAGAGCATACCGAATTTGAAAAAGTAAAGACCGCTCTTAAAGAAGTGGGTAGTAATTTTGTTGCTTATGATGTAACAGCAATTCGCGATAATGTCGTTGTACAACCTAATGGTGCTGTAACTGTATCTTTTAAAATACCTGAAGGGTTTGGCAAAAATGTAGCAGTTTTCTATATTAGCGATGATGGTATTAGCGAAAAGTTGGAATCTGCTATTTCAGAAGACGGCAGAAGCATTTCTGCAACACTATCACATTTTAGCTCGTATGCAGTTGTTGAACTTGATGCGGCCGACACTGAAACTAATGTAGATAATGCTACAGACAAACATTCAAGTAATAATACACTTTGGATAATTATTGCTATCGTTGCTGTAATCATTATTGCGGGCGTAATTATAGCTATAATCTTTATAAAGAAGAAAAAATAAGCATTGTTGGTCCTAATATAACACGTATAAACAAATATAGATCACCTATAATACAAAGGAATCGTGCCAAATAGGTGCGGTTTCTTTGCGTATAAGGGGAAATTTAAAAATTATTGATATAAAAATATGTTGGTCCTATATTGACATACTTGTGAGCGGTAGCCCGATAGTGCAAAACGGAAAACTAATCGGCGCCGTTACCCACGTCCTTGTCGACGACCCAACCAAAGGCTACGGCATCTTCGCAGAGAATATGTTGGAAACAGCGCAAAAAGACTTAAAAGAAGTATCGTAAATAAAAAACACCTGAACTTATAAGAAGTTCAGGTGTTTTTGTTGCGAAAGGTTTACAGATAACTTGACAGATGTAAATGTTTGTGTTAAAATCTTATCCGGTTAAAAAAGTTCGTATGATGAGGTAAAGGACAATGAAAAATCAAATCGAACAATTAAAGAGGGAGAAGAATGCCGTCATTCTTGCACATTATTACGTGCCCCACGAAGTGCAGGAAATTGCCGACTATGTTGGCGATTCATTCTATCTTGCTAAGGTTGCAAAGCAGAGCGACGCAGACATCATAGTTTTTTGCGGAGTTCAGTTTATGGGGGAAAGTGCGAAAATACTCAATCCCGACAAGAAGGTTTTAATGCCTGAGCCGATGGCCGATTGCCCAATGGCGCACATGGTGGCAGACGGCGTTATTGAAGAAATGAGAAATACATATGATGACCTGGCGGTTGTCTGTTATATCAATTCTACTGCAGCGCTGAAATGTAAAAGCGATGTTTGTGTAACCTCTTCTAATGCAATTAAGATTGTAAAGGCACTGCCTAACAAAAACATCTTTTTTATTCCCGATAAAAATCTTGGTAGCTTCGTGGCAAAGCAAGTTCCTGAAAAGAACATTATTCTTAATGACGGTTGTTGCCCAATTCACGCAAAGATTACTGCTGCGCAATTACAAAGAGAGAAGCAAAGTCACCCCAACGCATTAGTGCTTACTCACCCTGAGTGTGAAGCAGAAGTAGTAGAAATGTCAGACTTTGTGGGCAGTACAGCAGAAATTATTGATTTTTCAAAGGAAAGCTCATGCAAAGAATTTATTGTTTGCACCGAAGATGGTGTAGATTTTAAGCTTGTAACAGATAATCCGGACAAGCATTTCTATTATCCGAATCCCCATCCTTGTTGTGCAGATATGAAACTCAACACCTTAGAGTCTGTTTTGGCAGTACTTGAAAAAGAAGATAAAGAAATAACCGTAGACAGTGATATTTGTAAAGGCGCCTTGAAGCCGCTGGAAAGAATGTTGGAACTTGGAAAATAATATGAAAACAGATATTTTAATTGTTGGTTGCGGCGTAGCAGGTCTTTACTGCGCTCTCAATCTTCCTGAAGATAAAAACATAACGATAGTAACTAAAAACATAGCCCGCAGGAGCGACTCTTTTTTAGCCCAAGGTGGCATCTGCGTTCTGCGTGATGAAGAAGATTACAAGGCCTTTTTTGAGGATACAATGAAGGCGGGGCACTACGAAAACAATCCTGAATCGGTGGAAATTATGATTCAGTCCTCACAGGATGTAATCGCTGATCTCGTTTCCTTCGGAGTCCGCTTTGAAAAGAACGGCAAGAGCTTTACCTATACCCGTGAAGGCGCTCACTCACGACCGAGAATTTTGTTCCACGAGGATGAAACAGGTAAGGAAATAACGTCGCACCTGTTAGAAACTGCAAAAACCAAGAAGCACATCACTCTGATTGAAAATTTTACAATGGTGGATCTTATTTGCTATAATAATCATTGTAATGGTATTGTCGGTCATGATGAGAACGGCAACTATTTTTCTATCGTAGCCGATTATACCGTACTTGCCACAGGTGGTATTGGAGGACTTTTTAAACACTCCACCAATTATAGACACCTGACAGGCGACGCTCTGGCGCTTGCTCTTAAATATGATATTAAGCTCAGTCATATCGATTACATACAGATTCATCCAACAACACTTTATACAAAGAAACACGGACGAGAATTTCTTATTTCCGAGTCGGTTCGTGGAGAAGGCGCTATTCTGCTTAACTCTAAAGGCGAGAGGTTTGTAAACGAGCTTCTCCCTCGTGACATTGTAGCAAACGCCATCTCTGAAGAAATGAAAAAGGAAGGCTGTGAGCATGTGTGGCTATCACTTGCGCCTATCCCTGAAGAAGAAATTAAGAGCCATTTTCCCAACATCTATCAGAAGTGCCTAGATGAAGGTTATGACGTCACCAAGGAGCCTATTCCAGTAGTTCCGTCTCAGCATTACTTTATGGGTGGTATAGATGTAAATAGCAACAGTAAAACATCTATGGAACGCTTATATGCGGTGGGAGAGACAGCTTGCAATGGTGTTCACGGTCGCAACCGTCTGGCAAGTAATTCATTGCTTGAAAGTCTTGTGTTTGCCAAGCGTGCTGCAGGGCACATAATGGCAAACTATTTGCCTTCCCAGACGCAGGATGATTATCTGGTAGATGCTGCTAGGTATGAAGGTTATGAGGAAAAATATAAAGACTTGGTTTTAGCAGCTATTGAAAAGGAGAAAAAAAGTCATGAATAATATTTCAATGAAGCTCAGTGTAGATAACTTAATTATGCTTGCCTTGCAAGAAGATATTACAAGTGAAGATATCACTACTAATTCTGTTATGCGAGAGTATCAGCTTGGCGAAGTAGAGCTTATATGCAAGGAAGACGGAGTTATTGCCGGTCTTGACGTGTTCAAGAGGGTGTTTGAACTTCTTGACGATAAAACCGAAGTAACCTTCACCTGTAAGGACGGCGATGAAGTTAAGAAAGGTCAAAAGTTGGGCTTGGTTCGTGGCGACATCCGTGTTCTTCTTTCAGGCGAGAGAACGGCTCTCAACTATTTGCAGCGTATGAGTGGTATTGCAACCTATACTCGTAATATTGCCGATTTGCTCAAAGGTAGTAAAACAAAGCTTCTTGATACACGCAAGACCACACCCGGTATGCGTATTTTTGAAAAGTACGCTGTAAAGGTTGGCGGTGGCTACAACCATCGTTATAATCTTAGTGACGGTATTCTTTTAAAGGATAACCACATTGGTGCAGCAGGCGGTGTTAAGGAAGCAGTTATGATGGCGAAGGAGTACGCACCCTTCGTTCGTAAAATCGAGGTTGAGGTTGAAAACCTTGATATGTTAAAAGAAGCTCTTGAAGCAGGCGCAGATATAATTATGCTTGATAATATGAGCGTTGAGGATATGAAAGAAGCGGTAAGACTTACTGCAGGCAGAGCAGAAACTGAATGCAGCGGTAACGTAACTAAAGAAAACGTTGCAAAACTTGTAGACATTGGTGTTGATTATATTTCAAGTGGCGCACTCACACACTCTTCACCGATTCTTGATCTTTCCCTTAAAAATTTGCACGCTATATAAAAGAGGTGACTTCATGAAGGCGGCCGAAAGAAGAAAAGCTATTGCCAACTTGCTTTTGTCGGAGCAGGAAGCTATGTCCGGAGGCGAACTGGCAGACCGTTTTGGCGTGTCCAGACAAATTATCGTTCAGGATATTGCCGTTCTGAAAGGAGCCGGATACGATATTCTCTCTACCCATAACGGTTATATTATGCATAAATCGCCACTGAAAGAGCGTGTTTTCAAGGTGTATCATACCACCGAACAGACCGAGGAAGAATTAAATCTTATTGTTGATCTTGGCGGTACGGTCGTTGATGTCTTTGTTTGGCATAAGGTGTATGGAAAGGTAGTAGCTAAGTTAAATATCTTCTCAAGACTTCAAATAAAGCAGTTTATCGAGGGCGTTCGAACCGGAAAGTCCTCTGAACTTATGAACATAACCGGCGGATATCATTATCATACGGTTTGCGCAGATACTCAAGATGTTTTAGACAGTATAGAAGTTGCGTTAAAAGACAAAAACTTTGTTGTTCCGGAAATATGAATGGTATAATTGATAAACTAAAAACAACCGATTTTTAAGTCAAACTCATATTATATAAACCAACCAAAAATAATTAAAAAGCAAGTCTAGTTTAGACTTGCTTTTTAATTATTTTGAACTTATAATGAAGGTAATAAACCTATGTTTGTGAAAAAAGGAGTTTTTGAAATGATTAAGCTGGTGCCTAGTGTAAAATCTATGGAAATTAAAGATGGATTTTTAACAAAATCTGCAATTTATTATAAAGATTTGAACTGTGACCAACGTATAATTAAAGCGCTGGAGAAGTTACCATACAGTCAACAAGGTGTTGAACTGGAAATTTCTATTAAAGATGTGGATGGAGAAGGGTATGAATTGGATATTACCCAAGAAACCATACAGATTAACGCTGACTCAGCTGCAGGAGCTTTCTACGCTATTCAAACATTAAGGCAAATTTTTGCACACGAACAAATTCCTTGCCTACATATTAAAGACGAACCCGACCTTAAATACAGAGGTTTTTACCAAGACGTAACAAGAGGAAAAATTCCCACAGTTTCTACTATTAAGTCGCTAATTGACAATATGGCTTATTATAAACTCAACTCACTTCAAATTTATGTGGAACATGTTTTTGAGTTTGAAGAATATCGTGATTTAAGAGAAACTCGTGGCTTTTTAACCAAAGAAGATATAAAGGAAATAGGGGAATATTGCAAAGAAAACTTTATTGATTTTATACCTTCACTTTCTACATTTGGTCATTTAGGCGAATTACTTTTACAAGAAAAATTTGAACATTTACGTGTACTTAAAGAATTTGACAATCCAAACTTCTGGGATTTAAGAACAGAACATTT
Source organism: Clostridia bacterium (assembly GCA_017521125.1). Taxonomy (GTDB): domain Bacteria; phylum Bacillota; class Clostridia; order Oscillospirales; family Acutalibacteraceae; genus SFWF01. The sequence continues at coordinate 15,608 of JAFXDV010000011.1, read as the reverse complement.
CACCATTGACCCATTGCATCCGGAAAGCATTGAGGTTATTAAATCTTTGATAGACCAGTATTCGCCTAATTTTGATAGCCAATACTTTAATATCTGCTGCGATGAAACCAACGACCTTTCAGTATACGGGGAACAAGGTGAGGATGTTGGAAAACTTTATGTAGATTTTGTACTAAAGATAATAAAGCACGTAAAAGAAAAGAACAAAACAGTTATGATGTGGTCTGACGTTCTTTGCTCTCATCCTGAGACAATTGATTTGCTTCCCGAAGATACAGTATTTTTAAACTGGGAGTACACTGCTAATCCCGATGAGGCAAAAATAGCAAACTTTGCAAAGCTTAACAGAAAACAAATCGTTTGCCCCGGCACAAATACCTGGAGTAGATTTTGTGAACACATAGAAATGGAAGAGAGCAACATTCCGCTTTTAGCCGAGTATGGTTATAAATATGGCGCAATAGGACTACTCAACACAAACTGGGGAGATTGGGGAAATCCATGTAGTCTGGAACTTGCAATGTATGGATTAGTATTAGGCGCAGAAAAATCTTGGTCGGTAAAAACCCAGATTAACGAGGAATACTATAACCGCATTAACTTCCTTTTATACAAAAGGTCAAACGGCGTTGAGCTTTTGAAAGAATTATGCGAATTCCATAAAAACATTCAATGGACTGTATTCTGTGGCAATTATTTTGCTCATCAAAACAACACCCCAATAAAGCCATATACATTGGGAAGAGTGCTTAAAGTTCAACAGAAGTATAAAGCTATTGAAGAAAAGCTAACTGTAGAAGGCTGGGAAAATGATAAATACCTCCAAGAAATGGTTATTGCAGCTCAGGGCGTTTGCTTAATTGCAGAGCTTTCTGCTAAAATGTCTGGAGAAAAGTTTGAACGTATTATTGATACTACCCAGTGGTTAAATAAATTTTCGCAAATGTGGTTAAAGAAGAACAAAAAGAGCGAGCTTTATCGCATTGTGGATATGTTCACCTATTATGAAAATATAGGTAAATAAAGTTAAATAATAAAGGCACCTTCCGTTACGGAAGGTGCCTTTGTTTTTAGTTAAGCCTTTTTGGTTTTTATAATATGAGTTACACCCTTGATTATAAGATTCATTATAAGAATCATAAGGGATACAACTGCTGCACATTCAAGTTGCATTTGAGCTTCAAACTGATTAATCATAAGAGAAACAGGTTTGTTGCTTGTATTGGCAAGGAAAGAAACAGCAGAAATGGTCATCATACAGTTTACAAAGAAATACGAAAACATTTCTAATATAGTTAATTTGCACTGTGGAATAAGTACGTCACGAATGAGGTAGAAACGTTTTATGCCCATTGTGTGAGCAACGTTTTCAAGGTTTTCGTTAATTTTGCACATTGAGTTATATATCATAAGATATGGGGATGCGATAAAGTGTATTACGTTAACTATAATAAGTATAATTAAGGTTCCGTATATAGGTGTTTTGTTGAATACAAGAACATATGAAAGACCAAGAACCAAACCGGGAATAGCCGCAGAAGTCATAGAAGATAGATGTAAAAATTTAGAAAGCTTAGATTTCATTCTTGCTGAAAGATAAGCAGACATAAAGGCAATAATTACACCCAGTACGGCAGTTCCAAACGCTATTAAAACAGAATTAATAAAATAATCGCCTGCTTTTAAGTTAAATGCTGAAATAACATTATTAAAGGTAAAACTTAAATTTTTAGGATAGTCCTTAGCAAATGCAAGAAGTACAAAGGCTACAAGAGGAAGAAGTGTCACAATAGATATTGCGGTACAATAAATATATGAGCCAAGGGTTGCAATTTTACCTTTTGTATTTTCACAAGGCTTTGTAACGTAACCGGAGTTACCCTTATCCTTATTTTTAAGGTCGATAACAAAAGCGATTACTGCGGGGATAAGCAAAAATGTACCATAAACCGAGCCCTTTGCAAAATCAAGCTGACCGATTACTTCCTGATACATAACGGTAGCTATAGTTGTATATTTTCCACCAACCATAAGCGGCACACCGTAGTCGGTAATAATCATTGTGAACACAGCAAAAACTACCGAAATAAGAGGCTTTCTTAAGAAGGGGAGCATGATAGCGGTAAATTGGCGGAATCTTGGAATACCAAGCACACGAGCCGCCTCATAAGCAGAACCGTCTTCATAATCTAAAACGTCGCTGATCATTAAAAATGCAACAGGGAAAGCATAAAGAAGAGAACCGATAATAATTCCGGACAGACCGTAAATATTACTATTTAATCCAAAAAGCCTTGTGAGTATACCGTTATTACCCAAAAGTATAACCAGTCCCATACCGTGAGAAATAGATGGAAGTAGCATAGGTAAAACAAAGATTATACTAAAAAAGCCTTTTAGTTTAATGTTGGTTCTTTTAATACATAGGGCGAGGAAAAATGCAATTGCCACTGTTAATATTGTTCCAAGTAGCGCAGAGGTTAAGGAATTAAGAACAGAGGTAGAGAAAGTAGGGGAGGTAACAACCCTTACAATGCTCTCCTTGTCTATAAAACTAAACATACGGATAAGCGGAACAAAAACAATAGTAACGAAAATAAAAGCAAATAAAAGCTTTGTATATTCGGCTTTTCCTATATCAAACTTTTTATTTATTACTTTAATCTTCATATTATGACCTCACACATTTCAGCAGAGAATCAATTTTTATCTGAAGATTTTTAATAACGAAGGATTTAACATAATCGTCAGCAGGATTATCGATAATATTTTCAGGAGTGTCCAACTGAACTATGTTAGCCTCTCTCATAACCATAATACGGTCAGACATAGCGAAAGCTTCTTCCTGGTCATGAGTAATATATATCATTGTTGTACCAAATTCTTTCTGAATTCGTTTAAGTTCAGCTCTGAGGGAAAGACGAGTTTCAACGTCAAGTGCAGACATAGGCTCGTCAAACAAAATAATATCCGGATTTAAAACCATTGTTCTTGCAATGGCAGCACGTTGTTGCTGACCGCCGGAAAGCATGCGAGGGAGCTTGTCCTTGTGTTCAATAAGACCCATATGCTCAATAACCTCAAGGGCACGTTGACGAACTTGTTGTCTTGCTTCTTTGCTCTTGTTTTCTTTTTTGATTTTAAGAGCATACTCAACGTTTTGTAGCACTGTCATATTTTCAAATAGTGCATAATTCTGGAAAACTATACCCATACCTCTTTCTGCAGCAGGAAGATCGGTAATATCTTCTCCGTCTTTAATAACGGTTCCTGCAGTAGGCTTTAAAAGGCCAATAAGTATGCGGAGAATAGTAGTTTTTCCGCAACCTGAAGGACCGAGAATGGATAAGAATTCTCCGTTTTTAACATCAAAGCTAACCTTGTTTAAAGTTTGCTTTCCGTCAAACACCATTTCTAAATCTTTCACTATAAGCTTAGTTTCTGACATTTTGACACCTCAAAAAACAACTTTTATTAGTACTTCCACTTGCCGAGAAGAGCTTCTTTTTCAGCAATTGTATTGTTACTCATATCACTATATACAATGTTTTCAGGATAGTTCTCTACAGCAAAGGTTTTGTCCTTGAACATTTTTTCTGGGAAGAACTTTTCGTTAAGCTCGTAGCTGTATGTCTTAACAAGGAAATCGAATACTTCTTTAACGCAAGTTCTTTCATCCTTGCCTTTTACCATAGACTGTCCGTACATAGTAAATGGAGAGCCTTCTTCAAAGAATAATACCTTTAATGGAGAACCTTCATTAATTTGGGTTACAGCATGAGATGTCATACCGAAGCCAACAGCAACTTCCTTTTGAAGAAGAGCGTTAACAGGGCCTGAACCTGAAGAGGTATACTGAAGAATATTGTTGGTAAGGGAATCAAAATAAGCAAGAGCTTTTTCTTCGCCCCAAGCGTTAACTAAAGATTTATAGAACATATATCCGGTACCTGAAGACTTAGGGTTAGCCATAGATACAAGGTCTTTATATTCGGGCTTTAAAAGGTCTTCATAGCTTGTAGGTTCGGGAAGATTTTTTTCCTTTAATACTTCGGTATTTACTATAATAGCGCCACCAACACGGCACTGTACAAGATAATTCTTGCTTGCAACAGTGTCAGGTTCGTAAATGCTGGTATCATAGGATGATAAATCAGCGAGAACGCCGGCCTGTGCAAGCTGTTCCATATAAGCGTATTCAAGGTCGTAGGTAATATCACACTCAGAATCAACGCCTTCGGTAAGAAGCTTTGCGGCGTGGCTTCCTGTAGAAACATATTCAATTGTAATGTTATAATTAGGGAATTGTTCACTTAAACGGGCATTCATATCTTCAATAACGTAATCTTCTACACTTGTGTAAATAAGAACACTTTCCTTAGAAGAGCAGCCTGTTAGAGCAACGGCAGATACTAAAATGATTGCAAGTAAAATTGCGGTAAATTTTTTGAAATTGTTTTTCATAATAAAACCTCCATAAATTAATTATAAGACTTATCTAATTTTTTTAAATCGGAATAGGTATCAACTTCGAAAATATCATCGAAGGAACATTCTCGCACCTCAACCCGATAATTGTTTTGACAGTATTCAAGAGGAACCTGGTCCCAGTAGCGCTCCTTGCCACCGGGCATTTCGTAAACGGCCTTAATGTCTTCATAAAGCTTGGCACCATCTTCTTTATTCCAATAAGAAATGCCAAATACGTGATGACAGTTTGTCCCTCCGACCTTAAACTTTGTTATAACATTGTTTCTTGTTTCAACGCACCAATCGTTAGTCGTCCCAGTAGGAACACCTAAGAAGTTAGAGGTGTATTGATACTTTTGAATAAGGGAAGGGTTATAAAGAATTAAATCGGCTTCCATTACGTATGCATTTTGTAACAAATGACGGGCGCACATCGCAGAAGAAATATTATTTGATTCATTATAAATAGGATTTTCGATAAACTTGATTGTGGGATATTTGTAAAGAAGTTGGTCAAATTGTTCGCTTAAATAGCCACGCACAATATATATTTCTTCAATTCCAATATTAGTGACGGCATCAAGAAGTGTATCTATAATTCGTTTTCCTTGTACCCTTACAAGAGCTTTGGGCGTATTAAGAGAAACGGGAACAAGACGGGAGCCAAAACCGGCGGCCAAAAAGATAACACGTTTAACCCTGTAAGGTTCTAAACAACTATATCCCGTAGCCGTAATTCCATTATTATTCAACATTTCATTTTCAATAAGAATATTAACGGTACGATTTACAGAACCAAGTGACATTTGAGTAGCTTCGGCAATTTCCCTTTGGGTGGGTAGTTTGTGAGAACTTTCAACAAAGTTAAGAACATCGAACTCTTTACGAGTCAATGTTTGATTTTCCAAATATAATCGCCTCCTTTGAACGCAAACAAACTAATAAATTGCGGTTATCAGTTCATATTTCGCATTGTATCACAAAAAATTGAACAAGTCAACAAAATTTTCAAATTAGTAGAAAAATGTATTATTATAAAAATATCGAAAAGAAAAAGGTCGAAAAAATTGTATATTATATATAAAAAACTTCTTGGCGAAACACACCAAGAAGCTTTTTGTTATTTTCTATAAGAATTATAAGTTGGGTCTATTGAACAGAGTTCATCGAAGGTATCAATTTCTTCAATGTCATCCATAGCACATTCCCTAACGTAAACTTTATACTCATCTTTAAAGCTAACAAGAGGAACATAGCACCAGTCCTCATCTTTGCCTCCCGGCATATTAAAGGTAGCTTCAATATGAGAGGAAAGAGTTTTGCCGTCATTTTTATCCCAGTAAGAAATTCCTAACATGCGGTAGCAGTTTGTACTGCCTATTCCAAGCTCGTTTATGTAACCTTCTTCATTAGTTTTAAAGTACCAGTCATCTGTTTCCTCGGTTGGAATTCCAAGATAACAAGAGTGATAAATATACTTATCAAAGATAGCCTTATTATGAAGAAGTAAATCAGCTTCAAGAATATATGCATTCTGCAAATGCTCTCTCATAAGAAAAGCAGAGGAGATATTGTTAGCAGTAGTATACATATCATTCTTAACAAGTGTTATATTTGGATATTTTTCCTTAAGCTGCTCAAACTGTTCAGCAAGATAACCGCATACAACATAAATTTCCTTAATACCCGCAGCCATAACGCCATCTATCAGAGTATCAATAATACGTGTTCCGTTTACTTTAACGAGAGGCTTGGCAATTTCAAGAGTAACAGGGCGAAGTCTTGAACCAAAGCCAGCCGCTATAAAAATAGCTCTTTTTGTGCGATAAGGTTCTAAAGCAGTAATTCCTTTTTCTGTAATTTTTCCAAGCTCTACCAAACCGTCAGCAGTTAGTTCGTCTAAGATGTTTTTTATTTCTTCTTCGCTTAATTTTGTTTCTTTTGAAAGATCTGAAGCAGAGAGAACTTCACGGTTTTTTTCTAAAGCAACAAGTATGTTAAATTTTGCCTTTGTCATTTTAAATCCTCCTATATAGGATATTATTAATTTTTAAAAACAGACTCGTAAACGGGAACCTTTAAATTGCGTGGGTCGTCACAGTCAAAGCCTGTGCTGTAGTTGAAATTTTCAAAAAGTGCAGAAAGGGAAATTTCACAATCGTTATATATGTAGTTATAAACAGCAGTTATTATTTCCCTAGCTTTTTCTTTTGCTATATTAAAAAGCTCAAAAAAACTTTCGTTACTTTCTATTTCACTGTCATATGGATGATGCCAAAGAACTTGGCCCTCATTCATATAGTCGGTATTTCCAATATATTGCTCAGGTTTATAATAAGAAAAAACAGTATAATCGGTATTTTTAAGGCTAATGAATTTCAAAAGAAATTTAAATATACCGAATCTGTCTTGCATAAGACGGTAAAATAACGACTGATGATAAAGACTTTTGTTAAAAAGCTTAAAGGCGTTGTCCCAACCGTAAACCTTTTTAAAAACCTTGTTTAATGGAAGGGAAAAACTTTTGGGATACTGCTTTAACTTAAAAATTTCTTTTGGTATGGAAAAGCGCCAAGGCTCTTTTTTATAATAATGACGAATGTAATAACTGTCGATAAGATGCTCGATACGAACATGTCCGTTACGAAGACAAAAGGTGTCTTTCGTTCCATCATATTCGCCACCTTTACATATAATATAAGGGTGTGTGGTTTTATCAAGACAGTAATGGCAAATAAAGCCAACAAGAAAGCTGAATAGTAAAGGGTCTTTTCTTTCTTTTACTTCGTTGGTTAGATGAATAAAAAAGTCACCGGTTTTTTCCTTATGCATAACACTGCTTCTCTTACAGTGCTTTTTTTCGTTACCGCCAAAAAAACCTATTGCAGACCATGGGTCTGGTCCTTGTAAAGCACGGTCAAAAATGGGTTTATCTATAATGGAAACTGTCTCATCATTAAGCTCAGACAATACCAAATGGGAAAAATAATGATGGGTTACCGGATCTGGCATATAAAAACTCCTTTTATTCTGTCTCGGTAGCTTTTTCTTCCTTTTTGCTTATATCCATGCAAAAACCGGCAGTCCAGTGCTTTTCTCTTTCCTCAACAGGAGGAATCCACATATAATCTCCATAAGCGTTAACAAGGTATTCGTGAATATTACCGGGAAGTTTTATGGTCATATCTTCAAACTCACCCTCTGTTGTGGGATAAAAAACCTCCTTAGGCATAAGATGACCAAAATAGTGACCTACGTCAGTTGGTATACACCAAAGACCTGTATCTTTCTTGCCACGAACAAACTTATCAAAGGTGTTGCACCATTTTTCATAACTTCTGAAAGAGAACATAAAACCTATCATACGGCGGAGTCTATAGTTGAATTTGCCTTCTTTAGTTTGATAGAAAAAAGTCTTCTTTTTAGGAGTATCATAAAGCTTATAGAATGTAGAAGATACTGCAATATACTGAAGAATCATGGCAATGGTGCCCTTGATTTTTCTTGTAAATTTATTAAGAGGCGCATATTCAATAGGGAATATATCTATCATAACACCCTGAGGTAAGTCGGTATCTGCATTATGAAGACTGGGTTTATAAGAATTTTTGTCATATATTTCGGTAATAAGGGAAGCAACCTTATGACCTTTTGAGTTTGGCGTAACAAGCTCATATTTGTGACCGAGTTCTTTATCAAAAACTTCTACAAAACGGTTAAGGTCATCTCTTGGCATAATAATATCCACATCGTCATCCCAGGGAATAAAACCTTTATGACGAACACTGCCAAGGGCAGTACCGCCATCGGCCATATAGCAAATGTCATGTTTTTCGCAAACTGCGGCAACATCCTTTACCATTTGAAGCATTACCTTTTGGAGTTCTTTAACCTCTTCGTCGGTAATGTGACGATATTCACCCATTTCAGGAGTGTTAAGCATTACATTTCTTGTAGAAATCATTTTTTTGAGTTTATTTAGCATTTTAACGCACCTTTCCTCTATAGAGCGCTTTTATTTCTCTTTTTTAAATAGTGATAAATAATAATAAGGATTATCAATACAGTCAGTATTGTTAAGCTATAAAAAGGACGCATAATAACGTCGGCACCATAGCGTGGAAGAATAACGAATTCTTCTAACATTAAAAGACCTAAGGCAAATTTCCAGTATGAGAATTTCTTTAAAGAAAATAGCCAGTTAAATAAGAAACCGTATATAAAGCTTCCCAAGGCTATACCTAAGTGACCAAGGTCGTGATAGAGCTCTGCAATATAGCTTGTACCAAGTCCGTAGCCCTTGAAAAAGTCATCTGCGTTTACTGAGTACATAATATAATCGGCAAGGCAGTTAGTTCTGTATACTGTGTCAATGGAACGCTGTAAATATAACTCCATTGGAAAGTCAAAGAAATGTCCCGTAATTAAATTTCCACGCAAATAATAAAGGGTGTAATAAAGGGAAGTGCATTTTAACGGGTCTCCCTCAAGAACCTTTTGGAACTTAATAGTATTAATACTCGTACCTTGTTGTGAGAAGAAGCGGAAAATAATATCAAAAAGAGTTCCGCCTTCAATAGCATCGCCATACCGTACGTAACGTTGCATATACATTAAAAACAAGACAATGGGACAAGCAACAAGAGCAATTATTATTTTTTTCTTATCCAACCATTGCTCTTCAGGATTAAGCTTGTGGCGTGCAATAAAGTAAAAAACTAAAACAAGGACAGTGGCTCCAAACATAATTCTTCTGCCGGTAAGCAGAGCTAGAACGCTGTTTGTGAGATATATGAGTATCGGGAAAAAGCATTGCTTTTTCGATGGTAAAGTAGCCAAAAAAGCAAACAAGAAAAGAGGGAATAAATCGGAAATTGATTCCACGATTTCAGGAAGTCTGCTTTTATACTCGGTATAATAGCTTAAATATCCATTATTTATGGTGTATAAAGCTGCATCAACTGTCGTTGCAATTTTTGGAATAACCGTTACATAAAAACCGATGCATGTTATGTTACGGAATTTAAGCATATAATCGGTGTGATTAGCATCTAGCTTCTTAGGTTCTTTATTTTTTCGGTTAAGTAGTTTGCCGCTAATATAGAACGAAGCAAAAATAGAAACAAGACTTATTATAATGGAGATATAAGCATGGTTATCTATGTTGGAGGCGAAAGAAAATTCCTGAGGATAACCCATATAAAGCTCTGCAAAATCTCCACCCAGTAGAAACAGGAAGAAAGCAATAAGGAAAACAAAAGGAGCGGCACGGTTTGCTAAATCAAAAAGCGTATATATGGTAAAGGCACCCCATACCAGCATAACTGCAATAAAAAGTGGTGGCACCTGGCACAAAAAGGAAACCAAGGTAAAAATTAATGCTAAACCAATAAAACAAATACTTTTTGTCAGGGTAGGGGATTTAAACGATTTTAACTTAAGCATTAAGTCTTTCTCCTCCTGTTAAAAATAGATAATAAACGTTCTTTAAGAAAAGCAAATTCATTTGTACGATGTGTGGTAATTAACCATAATGCAGGGAATAAAACGCATATTATGGCTAAACGAATAAAGAATGATAAAAGTGTGTTTGCAGGTGAAACAGAAACACAAATTAAATAACATGCTGCGCAGCCTATAGCGTTTATTATCGTATAAAGGATAATTCGCTTCAAATAAACGTTCCAACTGCGGTGGAAAGCGTTTTTGTATAATATCAAAGCTTCCCAAGGGAAATAAACAAAAATCATTATTAAAATAGTTGGGATTAGTACACCGATAATATCGTTTGTAATTTTAACCAAAATTATGCTGAGCACCAACTTAAGAGCCATAGAAACATAGGGCTTTAGCCAGTCTTTAGTCCAGAGTCCTGCAGCATCACGGTAGGTAAGCTGCATAATACGGAACATCCATGTGTAGAAGAAAAGAGTAATAAAAATAAGAAAACTTTCATTAAGCAGACCTTCCGGACCTATCCATATTCCACCTACGAAAGGTTGGAATAAGCAAAGCAAACAAGCTGCGCACATACCAATAAGTGCAACCCAACCATACGTGAGGTTTAAAAATAGTTTATGGTTGTCCTCTTCGGAGTCCACAATGAGCTTGTTGCCTATACCTGCAAGACAGCCGTTAGTTAAAATTTCCACCACTCCGTTTACAGCAGTTATTATATAGTAATAGTTACTGTATAGTGATTGGACTGAAAGTCCCAAAAAAGCAGAAATTAGAATACTGTCGATGTTTACCATAAGTGTATTTCCCACTTTATGACCAAATAATGTTTTTACTCGGTGGTAAACATTCTTTTTAATTTCTTCGCTTGGAGTGCCCTTGCATATAATTTGCGGATATTCTTTTTTGGCCGCATAATAATTTGCAATACTGTTTGGAATAACCATAAGCGGAAGGGTTACAAGGTATGCATAATAGTTTTCGAATATGGCGAGAATAGCTATTTGCAGTGCATACTGAACGATATAACGAACCGTCATAATTTTAAGACGAGTATCTTCACGTTGATAAGCAGAGAAGATAGCGTTTATATAACCAAACAAAAGATAATCCATAACTGTTGCCGATAAATAAAGGGCAAACATAATGTAAAGATTAGCTCCGGGAGGGCATTCGCTGCCTACAAGTCGTGGCAGGAAGGGCATAACTACAACACCCATAGAAAGAATGACAATACCGATTATGCGGTAAATCTTTCTAAAGAAGTTAAGCATAGCGCAAATAGCTTCATTGTCCTCTCGTGCTACAGCATCATACATTGTGTACACAAGAGAACTGCTAAAGCCTAAATTAGCTAAGTTAAGCACAGTAAGGATAGAATTAAACAGGGTATTAAGTCCACTGTACTCCATACCTATCTTTTTTATGATTATTGTTTTTATAATAAAGGGACCGATTAGAGCAATAAAACGGTAAACGGCACCCCATAATGTGTTTCTAAAGGCATTTTTCGTTCTTGCCAGTTTCATTTTTTACTGATTATTCTCCATTTCAAAGGAACTTTTATTTGGGTATTTTTTATTAAAAAGCTGTACAGCTTTCTTTTGCTCGGTTTCAAAATCACAGGACATAGGGTCGTCGTTAACGCAAATAACCTTAAATTTTGAGTTAAAAGCATCAGAAACCTCTTCAATTGTATTGTATCCAAGTGTTAAATAACGACTTTTAACTTTTCCCGGAGCAAATTCACCCTTCATAAGACGCCAATAACGGAAAAAGTACTGATTAACATCTTCACGGCTTCTGAACTTGTTGCGACAGGTGTTATCAAGTTCTTCAGGAAATGCTTCCCATACTTCTTCAAGAGTTTTTTTGCAATACGGGATGCAGGAATGATAGTTTTTAAAGCCGGAAATATTTCTTCCGGGAGATAAACAGAGGTTAAAAAGTATGTCTTTTCCGTACTTTAAATTGAACCATTTAAAGAGATTTTTGGCAATACATTGTTTTTTTGAAAATGTCATATTAAGGTTGCCTAACATATTAAGTTCAATGTAAGGCATAAAACTAAAGTTATCGGAAATACGAACCATACTGAAAACGGCGGTATCCACAGGAATACCGTTTTTGAAAAAGTCTTCTGGTTTGGTGGGAGCGTTAAGGTAAACATCATCGTTAAAATAGATGAAATGCTCGGAGAGCCCCTCAATTCTATGCATATTAAGTTCAATTACGTGAGAACTGAAGGTGGGCAAGTATTCTTCAGGCATATAATCACTATGCTTAACAATGTTGAGCTTTTCGTGGTTGGTGTTAAGAAAAGGGGGGAGATGTCCCCAGGTTATGAGATGTACTTTTCTCACCCAAGGAGCATAGGTTTCTATACTTCTGAACCAATAATGAAACAGTCCCCATTCACGATAGCGGGCACTTGAACCATCAGCATTTGAAGATGGACGAAACTGATTTCTTTCGTTAAGCCAATTTTCGTCAGAACCATCTACCCAAGGTACAACAATGTCTATAGGATAGTCAACCATAAAAGACTCCTTTTTAAACTTATTTTTTACAGTAATGAATTCCTTTATATTTGGTATAGCTGTTTTCAAGGTCAATAAACACAGCATTGTGTCTGGCTATGCGGTCTTCCTCAGGGGGAAGCTGCATATAATCGCCAAAGGAAATTTTAAGGTATTCATCAAAATCTGCAGGCACAGGAAGATTGTGACCCTCAAACTCTAAATATTTTTCAGTGTAAAACCATTGGGTGGGGAAACGCATTTTCATTATAGTTGCGCCCTCGCCGAAAGAAGCCACCTGCTTGCAATTTTTTGTGCCGTATTTCGAAATGCGCTTTTCGGCACCTTTCCATATTTTATAACGTATTTTATCGCCTTTAAAAACCGATAGAGCAAGCTTGGTTGCATAATATATCAATTTGCCCTTATGCTCAGGCAAACGCTGGAAATTAAAGCAACAGTAAATCATAGAATCTATCATTTGCAAAATTCTTAAAAATGATGACTCAGGAATACCGTCAATAGGAATAACGTCTATCATAAGACCGTGGTGAATATCGCAATCAACACTATGCTTGTTAATAAAGGTGGTGTTGTTGTCTTTAATTTCGGTAGCCGAATGATGTATATTTACCTTGTCGTTTGAACGAACGCAAGCATACTTGTCTTTATCTGCGTTTTCTTCCCAAAGGGACTGAAGCTTCTCGTAATCTTCTCTGAGCATAAATACGTCTACGTCATCATCCCAAGGAATAAAACCCTTATGTCTTACAGCGCCGAGACAGGTGCCGCCGCAAAGAAAATAACGAAGATTGTTTTCTTTACAAAAACTGTCAAAATACAGTAAAATATCCAGCATTTTATTCTGGATATCTTTTACACTAAATTCGGTGGTTTCGTTATTCACAGCTAAAGTCATTCCTTCCTTAGTAGTTATATACTGTTAGTAACAGAATCGGAGAAGCTTTCCTCACAGTAGCAAAAATCAAACTGTTCAAGATTTTTATAGGTAAGGCTTCCAAAGGCTTTTTTTGCTTTAGAAACAAAGGGAATTAAAATTTTAACACAAAGACCAAGCAAACGGCTAAATAAAACGTGTTTATTTAAAGATTTTGCTATGATTTTTGCCATATCTAAGGTATTTACATACTCACGGTTTTGCGGAAAGAAAACACCGGAGTGTGAGCCGTCAATTATAAGCTTAACAAAAGAGCAGAGATTATTGATGGAAATCATACTGCGTTTGTTGTTAATATATGGAAAAACGGGACTCTTTTTAATGAGTTTAAGCATTAACTGGAAATTGCCTCTGCAGTCTTTTCCGTAAACCATAGGAGGACGCAACATAGCTATCTTGAAATTATCAGTTTCAATTTCCGACAACAGTTTTTCAGCTTCAAGCTTTGATTTTCCGTAGTTGCTTGTGGGAGAGGGGACTGTATCGGCTGTAATTTCGCCGGTGTCGGTTCCGTATACACTCATGGAACTTAAAAATACAAAATGCTTAACACCATCAGCCTTTGCTTTTTTCGCCACCTCTAAAGCGAGGTCACGGTTTATGTCAAAGTAAAGTTGAGCATTTTCTGGAGTTTCCTTGCGATGTGCAATACCGGCAACGTGCAAAATAGCATCGTAATCGGCAAAACTTCTTTCTCTCCAAGAAGCACAAAGCATGTCCAGAGTATCAACTTCATAAAGGTTGTCATATTTAGAAATATAATTTTCAAAAGCTGTGCCAATATAACTATTAGCACCTGTTATAAGAATTTTTTTCATTTATTAATTTCTTCCTTATCATTTAGAGCACCGGTTCCGCCTTCAACAACTCCATCACTTTTAAGCACTGAAATAAATGTTGAAAAGAAACATTTAAAATCAAAGGCAAAACTCATACGCTCAATATATTCTCCGTCAAGTTTAGCTTTGAGCGGAATTTCAAGCTCGTCTCTTCCGTTAATCTGAGCCCAACCTGTAAGACCGGGGAGAACATCGTTAGCGCCGTATTTATCTCTTTCTTCTATAAGGTCGTATTGATTCCAAAGAGCAGGACGTGGTCCTACGATGGACATTTGACCCAAGAATATGTTAAAGATTTGAGGAAGCTCATCTAAACTGGTTTTGCGAAGAAACCCTCCTACCTTGGTAATCCATTTATCAGGATCTTCAAGGAGATGAGTGGGCATATTGCTGGGAGTATCTGTACGCATTGTGCGGAATTTTAAAATATTAAAGTGATTTTTGTAGATTCCCACACGTTTTTGTTTGAAGAAAATAGGACCCGGGGAATCAATGCAAATAGCGATAGATAGTATGATAAAAATCGGTGATAAAAGAATAATACCGAGAGAAGAAAGTACAATATCAATAAGTCTTTTGAAAAAATTTCTATACATGGGCAAGGTACCATCCTTAAAATTTAATGTGGAAAAAGTGAACATACTTTCACAATCTACACAATTATAACATAAAAACACAATTTTTACAACCTTATATTGATGTAAATATAACACAAATTTCCCAAAAAAAGAATAATAAACTATGAGGTTTAGCTAATTTTTAAAATGCCCCAAAATCATAAAAAAACAAATAGCTTAAAGCACTTAAGAAAAACGTCTTAAAAGTAATTATTATTTTTGGTAAAATAATAAGAATATAAAAAAAGAGAATATTCGTTTGCCGAATCTTCTCTTTGCTTTTGTGTTTTAAGATAACTTATGCAAGCTCTGCAAAGTACTTAATTGTACGAACCATCTGGCTGGTGTAGGAGTTCTCGTTATCATACCAAGCAACTACCTGTACCTCATAGGTGTCGTCGTCAACCTTGCAAACCATTGTCTGAGTAGCATCGAATAAAGAACCGTAGCGGATACCGATGATATCGCTTGAAACGATTTCGTCTTCATTGTAGCCGAAAGACTCAGAAGCAGCAGCCTTCATAGCAGCGTTAATGCCGTCAACAGTGATGTCCTTGCCCTTAACAACAGCAACAAGAATTGTTGTAGAACCGGTAGGAACAGGAACACGCTGAGCAGAACCGATAAGCTTGCCGTTAAGCTCAGGAATTACAAGACCGATAGCCTTAGCGGCACCTGTTGAGTTAGGAACAATGTTAGCAGCAGCTGCACGTGCACGACGGAAATCTCCCTTTCTGTGAGGACCGTC
>JAFXDV010000010.1 GCA_017521125.1 Clostridia bacterium | reverse complement strand
GCGTTCGTCCTGAGCCAGGATCAAACTCTCTAAAATATTCTATCTAAACACCTTTCGGCGTTCAAATCTATTTCAGAACATTTGCTGCTCTTTTTCAAGACTTTTAATGCTGACGCATCTCTTTAAATCTTGTCCTTAATTTACTTTGATTTCTCATCAAAATTGTCGGGTCCAATTTCTTTTCTTAGTCGTTGTTTAATTTTCAAGGTTCATCTTTTTTTCGCTCCGCTTTTTGCGGCGCCTGATTATATTACCACATACACAACCCATTGTCAAGCACTTTTTTACAATTTTTTCAAAAAATTTTTATGCAAAAAAACGGACACAAAATGTAGTGGTTTCAAACAGAATAAGCCACTATTTTTTTAGAGCATTTCCTTGTTATATATAGCTCTTTCGCCGCCAATGAACTTAGGTCTGCTTCTTGCGGCCAACACGGTTGCCTCTCCGATACGGTTATTTTTAAGCCTGACAGGAACGGCAACCTTTTTTATATGCATTCCTATCATAGTAAAGCCAATATCAAGTCCTGCATCGGCTTTTATCTCTTCAACCGCAACAGGTTCTTTAAAGGTATTGTATGCAGTAGTGGCAAACGAGCCGCCTGCCTTTGGCTGAGGAACGACGTTTACCTCCTCCAATAGCGGCGCCGCACCTTTCTCGACAATAATTGCTCGATTTAAGTGCTCACAGCACTGAGCCGCAACATAAACACCGTATTTGTTTGCCGCTTCATAAATTCCCTCAAAAAGCTCCTTTGCAATCTCAGGAGAAGAGTCGGTGCCGATTTTACTACCAAGCACCTCGCTTGTGGAACATCCTACAACTAATATATTACCCTTTTTTAAGTTTGCTATTTGGATTATTTCTTCTGCCGCCAAAAAAGCTTCGGACTTAACTCTTGACATCTCGATAATCTCCTTATATATTATAGGTATAGAATATTTTATCACAAATTTAAAAAAATACAATAGAGGAATTAAAATGTTTAAAAAATTTTTTGCTTTATTTATATGTATAGTGTTTTGTCTTTCTCTTGTTGCCTGTAAAGGCGACCTTCCCACCATCGAGATCCCATCTGAGCCATCCTCTCAGGTGGAGTATTTGCCCCAATCATCCTCCGAGCCTGAAAGCTCTGAGGAGGAAACCTCCAGCGAGGCAGTCGAAGAGGACGATTCCTGGAAAATGGTTCTTGTAAACGGTTGGCACCCGCTGGAAGAAGGCTTTATGCCCGACCTTACCCAAATTGACACTCGCTTTGCCAACGAGGGTTATAAATTTGACTCCCGTGCCATAGAGGATCTTAACGCTATGTGTCAAGCCGCCTTAAAGGACGGTGTTAAGCTTTGGGTTATTTCTCCTTGGAGAAGAAACTCTACCCAAACTGCAAATTTCAACGCTCAGGTGCAGCGTGTTCTCGCTAACAATCCGAGTTTTTCAAAAGAGCAGGCAGAAGACGAGGCAGCAACGGTTGTTGCGAGACCTTGGACAAGCGAACATCAGTTAGGTCTTGCCATTGACTTTAACTCGGTTGAGGAATCTTTTGAAAACACCGCTCAATTCCGTTGGCTTTCCGAGCACGCACAGGACTACGGATTTATAATGAGATACCCAAAATCTAAGGAAGCAATAACCGGAGTTATTTACGAACCCTGGCATTATCGCTATGTTGGACCTGAAAATGCCAAAGCAATAAAGGCATCAGGGCTTTGCTTGGAAGAGTATTTAGAAAAGTATAAATAAACACTTGCAAAAAATCACCTTTGGTGTTATTATGTATGTGTTGTAAATGCAGTGACGAAGAAAAGTAAGCAAGTTTTCTTTTTCAAAGAGAGTCGCATCTCGGCTGAAAGTGCGATATAAAGAGATTTGCCCAAGTTCCCTTCTGAGCAGCGTCGTTTAAAGGTTTTCGAGTAGACGGCGACGGAACGGTTCCGTTACAGACCGACAGAGTGTTTGCTCCTTGTGGCAAAAATGCGGGTGGTACCGCGGAGATTTTAATTTGATTTAAAACTTCGTCCCTTTTTATTGGGGCGAAGTTATTTTTTTGGAGGTAGAAAAAATGAAACAACAACTCGAGCAGATTCGAGCTACTGCACAGCTTGCTATTGAAAATGCAAAAAGCGTACAGGAAATTGAAGAATTAAGGGTTAAATATTTAGGTAAAAAGGGTGAGCTTACCGCTATTTTAAAGCAGATGGGCGGCCTTTCTGCCGAGGAGCGTCCTGTTATCGGACAACTTGCCAACGAGGTTAGAGGCTCTATTGAAGCAGCTATCGCAGAGCAAGGCGAAAAAATGAAAAAAGCGGCATTAAACGAAAAACTCCAAAAAGAAACCTTGGATATTACAATGCCCTCTAAAACCACAAAACAAGGTGGACTTCATCCTATAAATATTGTACTTAACGATTTGATTGATATCTTTCAGTCTATGGGCTTTGACGTTGTTGACGGTCCTGAGGTTGAAACCGATTATTATAACTTCGAGGCGCTAAACGTTCCTGCCGACCATCCCGCAAGAGATATGCAGGACACCTTCTTTTTAAACGAAAACACCATTCTTCGTTCTCAGACCTCTGCGGCGCAGATTCGTACTATGGAGCAGAGAAAGCCTCCTATTAAAATGGTTTGCCCCGGCCGAGTTTTCAGAGCCGATGAGGTTGACGCAACACACTCCCCTGTTTTCCACCAGATGGAAGGTCTTGTTGTGGATAAGGGAATCACTATGTGTGATTTAAAGGGAGTTTTGGAGCAGTTCGCAAAAGAGATTTACGGAGAGGATACCAAGGTTAAGTTCCGTCCTTCTTTCTTCCCCTTTACCGAGCCCAGCGTTGAGGTTGACGTTTCCTGCTCAGAGTGCGGCGGCAAGGGTTGTAGAGTTTGTAAGGGCAGCGGTTGGATTGAGATTTTAGGAGCAGGTATGGTACATCCTAACGTTCTTCGCCGTTGCGGCATTGACCCTGAGGTATATTCAGGCTTTGCTTTCGGTATCGGTATTGACCGACTTGCAATCACACGCTACAAAATAAGCGACATCCGTTTGCTTTTCGAAAACGACGTCCGCTTCCTTGAGCAGTTTTAAGCCAAAGCAATTAAGCCCAAACCAGCCTTAAAGGGCGTTTTTTCGGCAGCTTTCGGCTCATTGTCGCCCATAGGCGTTAGCCTTATGAGCTTCGCTTCACCAAAATCCACACAAAAAACCGCACCTTTAAGGTCGCAGAATTTTGTGATAAAAGGATTTTATGATGGGGCGAGACACAAAACACAGCAAATCCTGACGGATTTGCGAGTATTTTAACAAAGCCACAGCGTTAAATCCTTATCCCAAAATCTGATTCGGGCTTGATTGCTTTGGCTTCACGGAGGATTTACACTATGAAAATTTCACTTAATCAACTTAAAACCTATGTAGATATAGATGTTCCCGTTGAGGAGCTTTGCGACAAAATGGTAATGGCAGGCTTTGAGGTTGAGTCCATTGATAACCTTGCCGACACAATGAAAAACGTTGTTGCCGCAAAGATTTTAAAAATCACACCTCACGAAAACAGTGACCATTTGCAGATTTGTCAGATGGACATCGGCGAGAGCGAGCCTTTACAGATTGTAACAGGTGCCGACAATATTTTTGAAGGCGCTATCGTTCCTGCCGCCCTTCATAACTCTCTTCTTCCTAACGGAATGGAGATTAAAAAGGGTAAGCTAAGAGGTGTAGAGTCTAACGGTATGCTCTGCTCAGGCGAAGAGCTTTGCCTTAAAGATTACGACTATCCGGGCGCCGAGGTTTACGGAATTTTAATTTTAAAGGACGACGTTGCTGTTGGTACCGATATGCGTGACGTTTTAGGACTTGACGATTACATTATCGACTTTAAAATCACCGCCAACCGCCCTGACTGCAACTGTGTTTTAGGTGTTGCAAAGGAAATCGGCGTTGTTCTTAAAAAAGAGTTCCACCCACCTGTTCCAACCTATAAAACCTGTGGTGGAGATATAAACGACTACGTTAGCGTTGAGGTTAGAAACTTTGATATTTGTCCTCGTTACATCAGCCGTGCCGTTAAAAATCTTCGCATAAAAGAGTCTCCTGATTGGATGAAAAAGGCATTAAAGGCTTCGGGTATGAGACCTATCAACAATATCGTTGACATCACCAACTTTGTTATGCTCGAAACCGGTCAACCTATGCATGCCTTTGACCGCAGAGATTTAAAGGATAGCAAAATTATTGTTAGAAACGCCGCAGATGGCGAGAAGCTTACAACCCTTGACGAAAAGGAACACACCTTGAGTTCAAGTATGCTTGTTATTGCAGATGCAGACAATCCAACAGGTCTTGCAGGCATTATGGGTGGTCTTAACAGCGAAATCAAAGAGGACACCACAGAGCTTGTGTTTGAGTGTGCAAAATTCCGCCGTGACTCTATCAGAAAGACCGCTCGTGCTTTAGGTGTTCGTACCGAATCAAGCGGTAGATATGAGCGTGGCATTGATATTAACAACACCGCTTTCGCTATGGAAAGAGCTCTTCAGCTTATTGATGAACTTGACGCAGGCGACATTATCGACGGCGTTATTGATTTAAATCAGGGTCTCCCTGAGGACAGAATTATCACCACAACCGTTTCGGACATTACAGCACTTTTAGGCGTTGACGTGCCAAGCGACACCGTTGTCGAGATTTTAAACAGACTTTGTCTGCCCACAACTCTTGATGGAGATAAATTAACAGTTACAGTTCCATCTATTCGTGATGATATTGAGGGCAGAGCGGATCTTGCCGAAGAGGTTATGAGAATTTACGGCTACGACCACATTGTTGGTACTACTATGAGAGGCGCCGTAACAAGAGGCAGAAAGCTTGATTCAAGAATTAAGGATGACCTTATAAAAGCCACTCTTTCTTCTGCAGGATGCCGTGAGATTACAACCTATTCGTTTATCGCAAGCAAGGCTATTGACACCCTTTCTCTCAGCGAAAATGATGAGAGAAGAACCGCCATTAAGCTTTTAAACCCCTTGGGAGACGAATATTCAACCCTTAGAACACAACTTGCAACAAGTATGCTTACCGTTCTTGCAACAAATGCAAACCGCAAGAACAGTGAGGTTAGACTTTTCGAGATTAGCAAACGCTTTGTTCCAAAGGCACTTCCCCTTACAGAGCAACCTTTAGAGCTTGGCACCCTTGCAATCGGCGCATACGGCAGCGAGGAAGATTTCTTCACTATGAAGGGTCTTGTTGAGCAGGTTCTTGATACCGCAGGAATAAACTACACATTCGAAAGAAGCGGTGAGCCTTATCTCCATCCGGGCAGACAGGCTAGTGCTTTAGTTGAAGGCCAAGAGATTGCCACCTTTGGCGAGGTGCACCCAACCACCGCCGCTACCTACGGAATTGACTGCAGATGCTATCTTGCCGAGATTAAGCTCGACCTTCTTTATTCCTTTGATAAAGAACCTATTATATACCAGCCTCTGCCAAAGTTCCCTGCAGTTCTTCGTGACTTTGCTCTCCTTTGCGACATTTCTCTACCTATCGGAGATATGGAAAAGGCAATTAAGTCTGCCGCAGGAAAAATCTGTGAAAAGGTAAAACTCTTTGACGTTTACATCGGCTCACAAATTCCAGAGGGCAAAAAGAGTGTTGCCTTTAGCGTTAGCCTTCGTTCTTTAGAGGGTACTCTGTCTGACGAACAAATTGAAGCGGCAACCAAAAAGATTATTAAGAGCCTTGATAGCATAGGCGCTCAGCTAAGATAGCAAAAAATAACTCTTGTATTTAAAGGCCTTTTGCTATAAAATGTAAATGTAAAAGTTTTTCGAAAGGAAGGCAATACTATGTTAGATAAAACCCAAACTTTTTCTATCGGCAACGAACAGGAACAGGAAATTCGCAGAATTCTTTTGACCGTTTATGATGCTTTAAAAGAAAAAGGCTATAATCCTATAAATCAGATTGTGGGTTACATTCTATCTGAGGACCCCACATATATTACAACCCATAATAACGCAAGAAGCCTTATTCGCAGGGTTGACCGTGATACACTGCTTCAAAATCTTGTAAAATATTATTTGTCTCACTAAAGGAGAGGGGTAGCTTTTATGAATTTTACACCCGCAGGTCAAAACGGTCTTGTAGACTGCTTTTTGCTCATTAAGACGGTGGAGCGCAAAACCTCCTCCAAGGGAGATAATTATCTCGACCTTGTCCTTTCGGACAATTCGGGAGAAATCTCGGCTAAACTTTGGTCTTACATTCCTGCTCTTCACGGAGAGTATTCGGCAGGAGATATTGTAAAAATCAGGGGCACCGTTAGTGTCTATAACGGCAACGACCAGTTAAGAATAGAAAAAATTCGTTTAGCCGTAGACTCAGACAACGTTAGTCCATCTGACTTTGTTAAGTCTTCCGATTATTCGGGAGAGGAAATGTTTGCCGAGCTTTACTCTATAGCAGAAAACTTCACCGACCCTGATTTAATAGCCATTGTTACTACAATTTGGTCAGAACATAAAGAGCAGCTGCTCTTTTGGCCCGCTGCCTTTAAGCTTCATCACGCAATTCGCTCAGGACTTTTAATGCACACTCTTTCCATCGTGAGACTCGCCCAAAAGGTCTGCGAGGTTTATCCCTTTGTAGATAAAGAGCTTTTGATTTCAGGCGCTATGCTTCACGATATCGCAAAGGTGTCTGAGTATGATATTGCTTCCTCCGGCCTTGCCACAGGCTATACTGTAAAAGGTAATCTTGTAGGTCATTTGGTTGAAGGAGCATACATTATTAAATCTACCGCAGAAAAATTGGGTATAACCTCTGACTGCGTAATGCTTTTACAACATATGGTTTTATCCCACCACAACGAGCCAGAATTTGGCGCAGCGGTAAGACCCATGTTTATCGAAGCGGAGCTTCTTTCTCAGCTTGATATGATGGATGCCAGAATGTACGAGCTAAGAGAAGTTGCCGAGTCTACCGATGAAAACAATTTTTCGGGCAGAATCTGGTCTATGGATAACCGAAAGATTTATAATCACGGCAGAGACGACTTAAACAAAAAAGTTAAATTATTTTAAGGAGAAATAAAAATGGCAGAAATTAAAATCACTAAAGATATGTGCATCGGAGATGTACTTGATATGGATATTGGTTGTGCAGAGTATTTTCTTGAAATCGGTATGCACTGCCTTGGATGCCCCTCTGCAAGAGGCGAATCTATTGAAATGGCTTGCGAAGTTCACGGAACCGACGCAGACGCACTTGTAGATAAGCTTAACACTTATTTTGCAAACAAATAATGCGAGAACTGAAAAACAGGCTTAAAACAATAGAGTCCCTTGTGCCAAAAGGTGCGAGGGTTGCAGATATCGGCACTGACCACGGTCATTTGCCGATATCTTTAGTTAGGAGCAAAATTGCGACAAAGGTTATCGCCTGTGATATAAACGAAAAACCTCTCGCAAACGCAAAAGACAATATTGAAAAAACCGCCACCGAAAACGTCGAGCTTCGTTTAGGTGACGGTCTTGCCCCCATAAAGCCCAAAGAGGTAGACTGTGTTATTATCGCCGGTATGGGCGGCGAGGTTATTGCAGGAATTTTGGAAAACTGTTCTTTCATTAAGGATGAGTCCTATACCCTGCTTTTGCAACCTATGACCTCTGCCGATTTTTTGAGAAAATATCTCTGCAAAAACGGATATTCTTTTGTTAGTGAAACCGCAGTAGCAGAGGGAAAGCGCATATACACAGTTATAAAAGCGGTATACTGCGGAGAAAAGTCGGAGCGCAGCGAAGCTTTTTACCTCTGCGGAAAGCTTGACCCCAAAGATGATACCGCTCGACTCTATATTGAAAAGCAACAAAAAATAGCACTTAAAGCTCTTACAGATTTAAAAAACAACAATATGGACTATTCCCATTATGAAGAGCTTTATAATGATATTACCAAAATTTTAGGAGAATGATATGGCCCTTGACGGAATATTCCTCCACGGTCTTTGTGAGGAATTAAAGGTAGCAGAAAACTGTCATATTGAAAAGATATATCAACCATCACGTGATGAGTTGGTCTTTTCCTTGCGCTCTGTTTCCTTTAAGGGCAGTATGATTATATCCACAAAAACAGGCGCCGCCAGACTACATTTCACCGAAAGCACTCCCGAAAACCCTGCCGATCCGCCGAATTTTTGCAAACTACTTAGAAAACACATTGGCGGTGGCGTTATTACGGCAATTTCTCAAGACGAGCTTGACCGCACTGTTTTTATAGACGTTTCAAGCTATAACGAAATGAGAGATAAGGTTTCTCTGCGCCTTGTGGTAGAGCTTTTTACAGGAAAAGCCAACGTTATATTATGTAACGAAGAAGGCAAGATTTTAGACGCTCTTCACCGTTCGGATATTGAAAGTAGCCCTCGGCTCATTCAACCTGGAGCAAGGTTTAAGCCTATCGAGAAGCAGAACAAGCTGAACCCCTTTACCAAAAACACAGAAGAGCTTTTAAGCGGAATTTTAGGCTCTAATAAACGGCTTAGCGATTCGTTTACTCAGGTTATTCAGGGTGTTTCTCCCTTGGTATCACGAGAACTCGCACAGAAAGTGTGCGAAAACACCGACACCTTACCCCAAGATTTGACAAGCACTCAAGTTCAGGAGTTAAAGTCGGCTTTATCTGATTTAACAAAAATGTTAAGTCCCGTTTTGCTTTTGGACCCCAACGGCGAGGCAAAAGACTTTTCATATATGCCTATAACCCAATATGGCAGAGATTATAAGAGTGAAGAGCGGGAGAGCTTTTCTTCTCTTTTAGATGAGTTTTACACTAAAAAGGAAAACGCGGCACGAATAAAAGGTGCCTCTCAAGATATTTTAAAGTTTTTAAATAATTTGAGAGCGAGAATTCAGAGAAAAACGGCTTACCGACTTTCCGACCTTGAAAAGTGCAAAAACCGAGAGGAGCTTCGAATTTACGGAGAGCTTATAAAGGCAAATCTTTTTGCCATAGAAAAGGGTTCCTCTTTCGCAGTAGTGCAAAACTATTATGATGAAGATTTAAAGGAGATTAAAATTCCTTTAAACCCATCCCTTTCTCCATCTGCTAACGCAGCAAAATATTTTAAAGATTATAAAAAGACCTACGTTGCCGAGCAAACACTTACAAAGCTTATTGAAGAAGATAAAAAGGATCTCGACTATATTGACTCGGTGCTTGATACCCTTTCTCGTGCGACTACTATGTCAGAGCTTGAGGAAATCAGGCAAGAACTTGTAGATTCAGGATATATAAGAAGAGATGTAAAGACAAAACCGAAGAATTACAAACCCACTCCCAAAAAATATGTCTCAAAAAGCGGCTTTGAAATTTATGTCGGCAGAAATAACAAGGAAAACGATTTTCTAACCCTTCGACTTGCCGACAAAACGGATATTTGGCTTCACACCAAGAATATTCCCGGTTCCCACACAATAATTATTACAAACGGCAAAGAGGTTGATGAGGAAACCTTGATTTTTGCCGCTCGTCTTGCCGCCGCAAATTCCAAAGGAGCAGATTCCGAGAACGTTCCTGTTGATTACACCTTTATAAAATACGTTAAAAAGCCAAACGGCGCTAAAGCAGGAATGGTTATTTACACAAACAACAAAACTCTTTTTGTTACGCCATTAAAGGAGAATTTATGATAGAAAGCAAAACCTTAAACGTTCACAACAAAAACGGCGTGGTTTATCTTACCTTTCCAAAGCTTGACAAACTGGGTGTCTGTCACGGCTTTTCCACAAGGCTCGGAGGAGTTAGCACCGGAGACCAAGAGTCAATGAGCTTTAGTTTTACGGTGGGCGACAAACGAGAAAACGTCTTGGAAAACTACCGAATTTTTTGCGAGGCTATCGGCGCCGACTATAAAAAAGTGGTTGTGGCATACCAAACCCACACCTCAAACATCCGAAAGGTTACAAAAGAGGATGTTGGCAAGGGTATTTTTAAAGACCAAAATTACACCGACATCGACGGTCTTGTGACAAACGAGCCTGACATTGTCCTTGTAACACAATATGCCGACTGTACTCCCCTTTTATTTTTCGATCCTGTAAAAAGAGTTGCGGCAACCTCTCACGGCGGTTGGCGAGGAACCGTACAGGAGATAGCCTTAAAAACTGTAGAAATTATGGTTAATGACTACGGCTCAAAGGCAAAAGATATTATCTGCGCCATCGGCCCCAACATTTCAAAATGTTGTTATGAGGTGGATGAGCCGGTAATAAGTGAAATAAACAAATTAGAATACCTTAACAAAGGTCTTTGCTATACCGAAAAGGGAGACGGCAAATATATGCTCGACCTAAAGGAAACAAACCGACAAATTCTTCTTAGAGCAGGAATAAAAGAGGAAAATATCGACGTTGCCGACCTTTGCACCTGCTGTAACAGTGATACCTTTCATTCCCACAGAGCGACAGGAGGAAAAAGAGGCACCCTTGCAGCAATGATTTGTATAAATACACCTTTACAAAATTAAACGATTAAAGTATAATAATTTTATTAAAACTTCTAAAACGGAGGGCAAAAAAAATGAGAACCGAAACTAAATGTATTCACGAGGGCTGGAAACCAAGTGAGGGAGAACCAAGACAACTCCCTGTTTACCAGAGCACAACCTTTAAATATGACACAAGCGACACAATGGGTCAGCTTTTCGATTTGGAAAGAGAAGGCTATTTTTATACCCGTCTTCAAAACCCAACCAACGATGCGGTTGCCGCTAAAATAGCCGCCTTAGAGGGCGGCGTAGCCGCAATGCTTACCTCCTCAGGACAGGCAGCAAACTTCTTTGCAATTTTCAACATTTGCGAAGCAGGAGACCACTTTATCGCCTCCTCTGCTATCTACGGCGGTACATATAACCTCTTTGGTGTAACAATGAAAAAGCTTGGGATAGAGTGCACCTTTGTTGACCAAGATTTACCTGAAGAGGAATTAGATAAATATTTCAAACCAAACACCAAAGCGGTTTTCGGTGAGACTGTTACAAACCCCACAGTAACTATTTTTGATTTTGAAAAATTCTCTCGCCTTGCTCATAAGCACGGCGTACCTCTAATTGTTGACAACACCTTTGCAACACCTGTTAACTGCAGACCTTTTGAATGGGGAGCAGACATTGTTACCCACTCTACCACCAAATATATGGACGGTCAGGGTGTTTCGGTTGGCGGTTGTATCGTTGACAGCGGTAATTTCGATTGGATGGCGCATGCCGACAAGTTCCCAGGTCTTACCACACCTGATGAATCTTATCACGGAATAACCTATGCCGAGCGCTTTGGCAAGGCAGCTTATATTACCAAAGCCACCGCTCAGCTTATGAGAGACTTTGGCGCAATTCAGTCTCCTCAAAACGCCTTTTATCTGAACCTCGGTCTTGAGACCCTCCACGTTCGTATGGAAAGACACTGCAGCAACGCTCTTGCCGTTGCAAAATTCTTAGAGTCACACGAAAAGGTGGCTTGGGTACATTATGCAGGTTTAGAAAATGACAAATATCACGACTTGGCTAAAAAGTATATGCCTAACGGCACCTGTGGCGTTTTAGCCTTTGGTGTTAAGGGCGGCAGAGAAAAATCTATTAAATTTATGGATAGCCTTAACTTTGCAAGTATCGCAACCCACGTTGCCGATGCAAAGACTTGTCTTTTACACCCTGCAAGTCACACCCACAGACAACTAACTGAGACACAACTTAAAGAAGCAGGAATCAACCCTGACCTTATCAGGCTCTCGGTAGGTATTGAAAACGTAGAGGACATTCTCGAAGACTTAAAACAAGCTCTTGACAGAATTTAGGAGGAAAACATCTTGCCTATTAAAATCCCTAATAGTTTGCCTGCTACTAAGGTTTTAAACGAGGAAAACATTTTCGTTATTACCGAAACCAGAGCATTAACTCAGGATATCAGACCCCTTAAAATCTTAATTTTAAATTTAATGCCCACAAAGATTGTAACCGAAACTCAGCTTGCAAGACTTCTGGGCAATACTCCTTTGCAGGTTGAAATGGAGCTTTTAAAGACCTCTACTCATAAGGCTAAAAACACCTCTGAGGAGCATATGATAACCTTTTACAAAACCTTTGATGAAATAAAGGACCAAAATTTCGACGGACTTGTAATTACAGGCGCTCCTGTGGAAAATTTGGAGTTTGAAGAGGTTGAATATTGGGATGAGCTTTGCGAAATTATGGAGTGGAGCAAAACCCACGTTACCAGCACCTTCCACATTTGTTGGGCGGCTCAGGCGGCGCTTTACTATCATTACGGCATAAAGAAACGCCCTCTTGAGAAAAAGTTATTCGGTGTTTTTGAGCATACGGTAGACCACAAGGGCTCTATTCTTTTCAGAGGCTTTGACGACACCTTTATGGTGCCTCATTCCCGTCACACCACCGTTTTACAGGAAGATATCGAAAAGGAAAAGCGCCTTAAAATTCTATCAACCTCCAAGGAGGCGGGGGTTTACGCCATTGCAACCGATAAAGGTAAACAGATTTTCATTACCGGCCATTCAGAATATGATGCCGACACCTTAAAGAAGGAATATTTAAGAGATAAAAACGCAGGACTCCCTATTGATGTTCCTCAAAACTATTTCCCAAACGACGACGACACCTTGGAGCCTACGGTTTCCTGGCGCAGCTCGGCAAATCTTCTTTATTCAAACTGGCTCAACTATTTTGTATACCAGACAACACCTTACGACATAAACGAAATTAAATAGCCTATGAAGAAAAAAGAAATTGCCGCCGATTGCGAGCTTTGTGTAAACTATGTTTACGATGAAGAGGACGACTGTTACTCCTGTCTTGTGAATTTGGATGAAGATGAATATATCTCCTTTTTACAAAACAAGCAGTTTAACTGCCCATATTTTAAGTTAGATGATGAATATGGTGTTGTAAGGCACCAGAACTGAGGTTTTAAATGTCTTTAGATAAGGAAATCCGGACACTCACAGAGGGCGTTTACCCTATGCATATGCCCGGACACAAACGAAACCCCAATTTTATAAATCTAAACTCTGCCCTTGATATTACCGAAATCTCAGGGGCAGATAATTTATTGGCTCCTGCCAGTATAATTAAAGCCGCCGAAGAGAAAACCGCGCGGCTTTTTGGCGTTTATAAAACATTTTATTTGACAAACGGCTCAACCTCAGGAATTTTAGCCTCGCTTTATGCAACCTTAAAGGAAAAGGACAAGATTATCCTCTGTCGAAACGCTCACAAAAGCGTTTATAATGCGGCGATACTTAGAAAACTTAAAACTCTTACCATTGCGCCTGAAATAGATGCTCAAACCAACTCCTACGGCAAGATTTCTCCTGAGAAAATTGAAGCCGCCCTTAAAAGCTTTTCAGCAAAAGCGGTAGTTGTAACCTCCCCCACCTATGAGGGAGTGGTAAGCGATATAAAGGCTATTGCCGATATTTGCCATAAGTACAACTGCCTTTTAATTGTGGATGAAGCCCACGGCGCACATTTAGGTTTTAATTCTTATTTTCCAAAAAGCGCAAGACACCTTGGCGCAGATATAGTAATAGAGAGTTGTCATAAAACTCTGCCCTGTCTAACCTCAACGGCTCTACTGCATATCTGTAACGAGAAACTTGACCTTAAAAAGATTAAAGACTCTTTAAACCTTTTTACAACCACGTCTCCCTCATACCCTCTGATTTGTTCTATAGACAGTATGACCCATCTTTTAGAGGAAAAGGGCCAAGAGCTTTTTGAAGATTACGCAAAAAGACTTAACGATTTTTATGGCAAAGCAAAAATGTTAAAGTTTTTAAAACTTTACGAGGGAGAGGCCTTTTCTTTTGACAAAGGAAAACTCGTTATTTTATGTAAAGACACAACTATAAATGGCTTTGAGCTTAAAAACCGACTTTTAAAAGAATATAAAATAGAGTGTGAAATGGCAATGCCGAATTTCGCCCTTGCTATGACCTCTATTGCCGATACCGACGAGGTCTTTAACCGACTCCTGTCTGCACTTTTAGAGATAGATGGCACCCTTGAAAAAAGCGAAACCGCCGAGTTTCCCACACCTAAAATCAGTAAAAAGAAAATGGAAATCTATAAGGCGTTAGAAAAAAGCTGTCGCACAGTAGCTATAGAAAAAAGCATTGGAAAAATTAGCGGAGAATACCTCTTTGCCTATCCTCCGGGAAGCCCTGTAATTTTACCGGGTGAGATTATTGAAGAAGAGAATATAGATTACCTTCTTGGAATATTAGACTTAGGCGGCGAGGTTCACTCTTCTTCAGGCTTCTTCCCCAAAAAAATAAACATATTATAAACAAAAGCGGTTACTATCAAAGGATAGTAACCGCTTTTTTTATTTCTTCCAGGTTGAGCGAGAGAAGAGCATCAGAATTGGGAAAAGCTCAAGTCGTCCTGCCAACATATTAAAGGAAAGTATCCATTTGCTCAAACCGCTTAAATTTCCGAAGTTTGACATAGGTCCAACTTCTGCAAGTCCAGGACCTATATTATTAAGACAAGAAGCTACAGAGGTAAATCCTGTAACCAAATCACAACCGTTAAGGGCAATTATGCCTATTATTGACAATACAAAAATGCATAAATAAACAATTAGGTAGGAGGTAGAACCTCGTATTGTCTCGTTATCCACCGCCTTGCCGTCTATCTTTACCGATACAACGGTACGTGGATGCAGAATGTATCTTATTTCTCTTGCGGCATTTTTAACGAGCAAAATTACTCTTCCGATCTTCATTCCTCCTGCGGTACTTCCGGCACAACCGCCAAAGAACATGAGAATAACAAGTATCGCCTGAGATAGCATAGGCCAACTGCCAAAATCGGTAGTAGAATATCCCGTGGTAGAAATAATAGAGGCAACCTGGAAGAAAGCCATTCTAAAGCTTTCCTCTCCGCCCTGATACAGCGGCATTATGTTAAAGGTTATTGTTGTCACTGCTACTGTGATAATAATAAAATAACTCCAAAGCTCCTCGCTTTTAATTGCCCTTAAAAAGTGACCGATTAAAATAAGGTAGAAAAGGTTAAAGTTTATACCGAAAAGAAGCATAAATGCACCTATTACATATTCGATATAAGCAGAATTGTACGCTCCAATCGATGCATTCTTTATACTGAAGCCACCTGTTCCTGCGGTACCAAAGGAATGTATCAGAGCATCAAAAAAGCTCATTCCGCCGAAAAGCAGGAAAACTACCTCAATAATAGTCAGAACCACGTAAATTGCATACATAACCCTTGCGGTTCGTGAGATTTTGGGGGCAATTTTGCCAACAGTTGGGCCTGGAACCTCGGCACGCATAAGGTGCATTAGTCTGCCTGATTTTGCGTCCGACCTGGGAAGCACCGCTAAAACAAAAACTAAAACTCCCATACCGCCTACCCAATGGGTAAGACTGCGCCAGAAAAGGATTCCCTTATCTAAAACCTCAACGTCGGCTATTACCGAAGCTCCCGTTGTAGTAAAACCTGAAACACTTTCAAACAAAGCGTCGGTAAAGGTGGCGGTAGAGCCGCTTATAACAAAGGGCAGCGCTCCGAAAAGCGCCAAAACAACCCAACAAAGTCCCACACAGGCAAAGCCGTCCTTAGACCTTAGCACCTTATTTTTAGGTGGTCGAACAGTAAGGGAAAGTCCAACCCCTAAAAGCAACGCTATCGGAATAACAAAAGGCAAAACCGACTCGTTATACATGATGGCGATAATAAGAGGCATAAACATTAAAAGCCCCTCAACCTTCATCATCTGACCGATTATATATAATACCATTCTATAATTCATATTAGTCTTCCTCTAATATATCATTAAGGTCGGTTATAGGTTGGGCGGCAGTAATAACAATTACGCTATCGCCCTCCTTGATTGCGGTGGAACCGTCAGGAATAATAACCTCTCCCTTTCGGCTTATACAAGCAACAATTATGTTTGGCTTTAAGTTGCAATCCTTCAGACATACGCCAATCAGTTTGCAGTTTTCTGCAGCATGAAACTCTAAGGCCTCCGCCTTGCCCTCAATGATTCTGTAGAGTTTTTGTATATTGCTGCCGTCCGCATTGTTAATGGAACGGACAAATCTTAGTATTATATTTGCGGTAATAGATTTAGGTGTTACGATACTGCACCCCTCTAAAACGCTGGGCATCATAGAAACAAAGACCTCTCGGTTCACCTTGCAAACAGTCTTTGCAACTCCATTTTGAGCGGCGAACACCGAGAATATTATGTTCTCCTCATCAATTTCTGTAAGAGCCACGGTAGCATCATAGCCGTCAAGGCCTTCTTCGATAAGGGTCTCACTGTCTGTACCATCGCCATAAATAATGGTAGCACCCTTAAGCCCTTCCTCAAGCTTTCTCGCACGTTCTTCGTTGCTTTCAATAATCTTAACTCTCATTCCTGCCTTAAGCAAATGTTGTGCTAAATAATAAGAGGTTCTGCTTCCGCCAATTATAAGCACCGAGCGAATCTTCTTTTTGCTCATACCCAAAGTCTTGAAAACCTTAGGCAAATCAAGCTTAGAAGCGGTAAAGTGAATTTTATCTCCTGCCTCGATTACGAAATTACCTGAAGGAATGATAACCTCATCCCCTCTTTGAACTGCGCAAACAAGCATAGCGGTATTAAAGGTCTTTCTTAAATCCGAAAGCTTAACTCCACATAAGCTGCTTTCCTTGCTAACGGCGATTTCGGCGAGCTCGATTCTTCCCTTAGAAAAGGTTTCAATTTTTGTAGCCGCAGGGAAATCAATAATACGAGCGATTTCATCCGCCGCCTCGAAATCAGGGTTAATAACTAAACCTAACCCCAAACTGTCACGCATAAACGGAATTTGCATAGAATATTCGGTGTTACGCACACGTGCAATAGTGTGCTTTGCGCCGATTTTCGACGCAAAGATGCAGCTCATAATGTTAAGCTCATCCGAGCCGGTGACCGCTATAAAAACGTCACATTGAGACACACCTGCTTCGTTTAAAACCGAAGCGGTGGCGCCGTTTCCGCCAATGCCCATAACGTCATAGTCATTGACGATTTTTTCAACTAATCTTGCAGCGGTATCTATTACCGTAACGCTGTGCCCCTCATCACTAAGAAGCCCTGTTAGCATTACGCCGACCTTACCCCCGCCAACAACAATAACATTCATATTATTAACCTCTCAAATTTTACAACTCTACAAAAGTTGGTGTATGATGGGTAAAGGGTAAAAGCTTTTCTATTACGTCCTTTGTTTTGATTTTCAAAGAGGATGAGTTATCGCAAGGATGACAACCAATAAACTCCATGTCTAAAAGATCCTTGTCAATAACTAGTCTAACCTTTAAATTCTTGTCGAAAATTAGTCCCAAAACAGATGCGCTCCCTTTGGTGCAGTTAATAAACTCCTCCATATATTCCTCCGGAGCGAAGGAAAGACGAGAACAATTAAGTTGAGGAGATAAAAACTTAGTCTTGAAAGGCTTTGCGCCAGGCATAATTACCATATAAAAATCGGTCCTCTGCGCATTGCACAAAAATAGATTTTTAACAATCTCTACACCTAAAACCTCTTCAATTTCCTTGCAGCCTTCAATAGTTCCAACCGATTCGTGACTTACTCTTTGGTACTCTATGTCTAAAGTTTTAAGAGCCTCGTAGCAAACCATTTCTTTTTCACTTGAATTCGGCTTTGGGAAGTTATAAACAGTTTTGTCTGTAAAAAGTGACATACTATACCAGCTTTCTTCCCATTAAAACGCCCATTACAGATGCCATCATAAGACCTCTTGTCCAACCTGATGAATCTCCAAGGCAGAAAAGACCTTTAACATTTGTGTTTAAGTCCTCATCCATCTTAACACGGTTAGAATAGAACTTAAGTTCAGGAGAGTAAAGCAAAGTTTCTTCACTTGCAAAACCGGGAACAACCTCATCAACCGCCTTGATGAAATTGATAATATTCATCATAGCACGGTATGGCATTGCGGCGGTAATATCTCCTGCAACGGCATCAGGAAGTGTAGGTCTAACGTTAGACTGAGAAAGCTCCTTCTGCCATGTGCGCTTGCCGTCTAAAATATCGCCAAAGCGCTGTACCATAATGTGACCTGCGCCTAACATATTGGTAAGCTCGCCCACCTTAACGGCATAATCAATAGGCTGATTAAATGGGTGGGAGAAGTTGTGAGAAACTAAAATTGCAAGGTTTGTGTTATTGGACTTAAGTTCCTTATAAGAATGTCCGTTTACAACCGCAAGATTGTTGTCGTAGTTCTCCTGACTTACAAAACCGCCGGGGTTTTGACAGAAGGTTCTAACCTTGTTCTTGAAAGGTCCCGGATAACCAATGAGCTTAGACTCATAAAGCACCTTGTTAACCTTTTCCATAACCTCGTTTCTAACCTCAACACGAACACCGATGTCAACGGTACCCGGTTGATGTGCAATGTCGTGCTCTGCGCAAAGCTTTTCAAGCCAGTCTGCACCTCTTCTGCCTGTAGCAACGATTACGTTTTCGGCATCAATGGTTAATGTTTCCTTGCCGTTAGTAATAACCGCACCTGAACAAACAGAATCATTTATAATAATATCGGTACACTCATAGCCGAACATAAGCTCAACACCGTTATCACGAAGATAATTTTCAATAGAAAGATAAATGTCCTGCGCCTTTTCTGTGCCTAAATGGCGTATAGGACAGTCAACGAGCTTAAGACCTGCCTTAATAGCACGTTTTCTGATTTCCTTAACCTCTTCGTCGTTGCCGATGCCTTCAATATGCTCGTCCGCACCGAATTCAAGATAAATCTTGTCGGTGTAATCAATAGTTTCCTGCGCCTTGTCTGCACCAATTAGGTTTGGTAAATCTCCGCCAACCTCATAAGAAAGAGAAAGCTTACCATCAGAAAAAGCACCTGCGCCCGAAAAACCGGTGGTAATGTGGCAATAAGGCTGACAATTAACGCACTTTTGTGTCTTTGCCTTAGGGCAGAACCTTTTTTCAATGGGTGCGCCCTTTTCTACTATAGCAATACTTTTTTTGCTACCTTTTTTTATCATTTCAATAGCAGTAAATATTCCCGCAGGACCTGCGCCGATAATAACAACGTCTTTTTTCATAATAAAACTCCTTAAAGACATAATCTAACAAAATAATTATATCACAAAGTTTTGTTTTTTTCCACTACTATTTTAATTCCCCAAAAAGCATAAGGACCCCGAATTTCTCCGAGGTCCTTACGCTTTTGAAAAAATATGACAAGGTCATAAAAGGGGGGCAAAATCTTTAACTCGGCGTAGCCGAATATCACCGTGGCTTTAAGCCGCTATTTGTTTATAAGCACCTTGTACTCAATAAAGGTATCTGTCTCCTTTTGTTCGGTAATAGCGTTAACACCGCTATTTCTCATAGTTGCAACCATCTTGGCAAGACTGTTAGAAAAAAGTCTCACGTCGCCTATTGCCGCCTTTCTTACAGGTTCCTTTTTTTCCTCAGGCGGATTTAAAAGTTTTTCTATATATTCCTCGGCTTCAGAAAGGGTCATTTGCTTTGCAATAATTACGTTTAAAGCTTCGTCCCTTAACTCTTCAGGAAGTCTGAGAAGCGCTCGCGCGTGGCGTTCAGTAAGACGTGCCGCTTCAATTCGTTCTCGTATTTTGGGGTCGAGCCTTAAAAGTCTCAACTTATTAGAAAGGGTTGACTGGGCAAGACCCAACTGTTGCGCCACCTCGCACTGAGTCAGTCCGTATACGGTTATTAGCCTTGATATGCCCTGCGCCTCTTCAAAAATACTTAAATCTTTTCTTTGCAGATTTTCAATAATAGTCAGATATGCCGCCGTGAGATTGTCGGTATGCTTTATGATGCAAGGCACTCTCTTGAGTCCTAAAAGCTTTGCGGCACGAAGCCGTCTCTCCCCTGCAATAAGCTCATATTTTCCACTTTTTCCCTCACGCACCAAAAGAGGCTGAATAATACCGCTAGTGTTTATGCTTTCGGCAAGTCTTTCAAGCTCAAGCGGGTCGAAAAATTTTCGTGGTTGGTCGGCGCTTGGAAAAATTTCATCTACCCTGATTCTTAAAAGCTTTCCATCATTCATACGGCTATCCCTCTCTTCGCCCTCATTATACAATGGACAAGCCAAAGGGTAAAGAAAAACTCATCGTGCTTTTTCGAGATAAAAAAACAAAACAACCCGAATTAAAGGGGTTGTTTTGCTATTTTTGCAGAGACTCTTGGGTATTTTGTAGGAGTCTGCGATATTTTTTTTACAGTTACGAAGGCTCTTTGCTCTTCGCCTGTTAGAGTTTCAAAGAAAGTTTGGGCTTTTGAGCCACCAAGTATTCCCGAAGCCCTTGAAGATTCTTTTATTTCTTCACTGGCAGAGGGTCCTTTCATTGAGCAGAAAATTCCACCCACCTTGCAAAGAGGCAAACAGTATTCGTATAAAAGATTTAACTTCGCCACGGCTCTTGCGGTTACAAGGTCAAAACTTTCTCTAAATTCCGCCTTTTGTCCTGCCTCCTCGCCTCTCATATGAACAGTCTTTGCCGAGAGGCCAAGCCTATTTAACACTTCGTTTAGAAAAACAAGTCTTTTGTTAAGTCCGTCTATAAGCACAAGGTCTATATCAGGGCGCAAAATTTTTAAAACCATTCCGGGAAAACCTGCTCCTGTGCCAACGTCGGCAACCCTTGCCCCCTCTTTTAAATCTACATACTTTAAGAGCAGAGCGCAGTCAAGAAAATGCTTAACCACTATGCCCTCAGGGTCGGTTATGGCGGTAAGATTCATTTTTTCGTTCCACTCTCTGAGTAAATCGGCGTAAAGACTTAATCGCTCTATTGCTTTTTCGTCACATTTTATACCGCACTTTTCGAGGGTGGGCAACATAAGTTCAAAAGGATAACTCATTTTGTTCCCCCTAACTTTATAAGGAGTACCGATACGTCAGACGGGCTAACCCCTGAAATACGAGAAGCCTGTCCGATGTTCTTAGGTCTTACAAGATTTAGCTTTTCTCTTGCTTCTAACCTTAGTCCATCAATCTTGGAATAATCAATGTCCTGAGGCAAAAGCTTGTTTTCAAGTCTTAACATTTCATCAACCTGAGACTGCTGCCTTGCAATATACCCCTCATACTTTATTTCGGTCTCCGCCTTTTGAGCAATTTCATAATCTAAACTTGGTCTATCCTTATCAACGGGAGCCAAATCGAAATATGAAACCTCAGGTCTTTTAATAAGCTCTGCCATTTTAATTCCGGTTGAAAGGGGCGTTGTGCCGAGTCTTTCTAAAATCTCGTTAACCTGCTTAGAGGGTGGAACAGACAAAGCGTAAAGTCTCTTGATTTCCTTTTCTTTTTGCTCTTTTCGGTTTAAAAATTCTTTATACTCTTCCTCATTTATAAGACCAATTTCATAACCGATGGGAGTCAGTCTCTCGTCAGCGTTGTCTTGACGTAAAAGGAGTCGGTATTCCGAGCGAGATGTCATCATTCTATATGGGTCAGAGCAACCCTTGGTAATAAGGTCATCAATAAGTGTGCCTATGTAGGAAGAAGCACGAGTTAGCACCAAAGGCTCCTTGCCCTGAATTTTTCTGACTGCGTTTATACCTGCCACAAGCCCTTGAGCCGCCGCCTCCTCATATCCGGAAGAGCCGTTAAACTGCCCTGCGCCGAAAAGACCTGAAAAATCTTTAAACTCTAAGGAAGCCTCTAAAGAAATTGGGTCAATACAGTCATACTCAATGGCGTATGCATTGCGCATAATCTCTACATTTTCAAGGCCCTTAATGGAATGATATATCTCCACCTGAACCTCCTCAGGAAGAGAGGAAGACATACCCTGTAAATACATTTCCTCCGTGTCGGCGCCGCAAGGCTCAATAAAAAGTTGATGCCTTTTCTTGTCGGCAAAACGAACTATTTTATCCTCAATAGAGGGACAATATCTCGGACCTACGCCCTCAATATCCCCTGCGTAAAGAGGAGAACGGTGTAGATTTTCTAAAATAATCTCTTTGGTCTTGTCGTTTGTGTAACTGATATGACAAACCACCGAGTTTTGCTTTTTCTCTTTGGTGCGATAACTAAAGGGTATAACCCTCTCGTCTCCGTTTTGCACCTCAAGTTCACTAAAATCAATACTGCTCTTCAAAACTCTTGCAGGAGTTCCTGTTTTAAATCTTCTAAGAGGTATTCCAAGTTTTACAAGGGAATCGGACAGTCCCTCGGCGGCAAACATTCCATCAGGGCCGCCGCTAAAGTTAACCTCTCCAACAAAGATTTTGCCCGCAAGGAAGGTGCCGGTTGCTAAAATTACGGTTTTGCAGGTGTACTCTGCACCCATTTTAGTAACGCAGTGCCAACCGTCATCACTCTCAAAAAGGTGGACAACCTCGGCCTGTTTTACAGATAAATTCTCCTGTTTTTCAACGGTGTGTTTCATAAGAGCCGCATATGCTCTTCTATCAATCTGCGCCCTAAGAGAATGTACCGCAGGGCCCTTGCCAAGATTTAGCATACGGCTTTGAAGCATAGTTTTGTCTGCCGCAACACCCATCTCGCCACCTAAGGCATCGATTTCTCTAACAAGGTGTCCCTTAGCGGTACCTCCGATAGAGGGGTTGCAAGGCATATTGCCGATTGAGTCCAGATTTATACAGAACATAATAGTCTTTGCCCCAAGTCTTGCGGCAGCAAGAGCGGCTTCAATTCCTGCATGTCCTGCACCGATAACGGCAACGTCAAAATTTCCTGCTTTATAGTTCATAAAGACTTTTACCTACTTTCCTACACAAAAACGGCGGAAAACCTCATCTGCTACCTGGTTGGTAACACGTTTTCCATCTATAGAATATAGCTGAGTCAGTGCCTCATCAATTAAAACACCAACCGCATCTAAGGTCATACCTGAATTTAAAATAGCCACCGCTTCGTTTACCGAGTTTAAGGCTTTGACAGCAAGGTCACGTTGTCTGCGGCTAACAAGAACTGCCGCAGAGGAGTCGATATTCCCTGCATTTGTTACCTTTACAACCGCCTTTTGCAGTTCTTCGGCGCCCAAGCCTTCTTTTGCAGAAATTTCCACAATTTCAAATTCTTTTAAAAGGCCTTTATCAATTACGCTTCCCTTGTCGGTTTTGTTAAGAACAACCACACAGTTTTTGCCCTTTATAAGCTCTAAAATCTGCCTGTCATCATCATCAAAAGGAGTCGAGGTATCAAAAACTGCTAAAACAAGCTGAGCATTTTCTATTCTCTGCTTTGCCAAATCAACCCCTGCGTTTTCAACTATATCATCGGTCTGTCTGATACCTGCAGTATCCGCAAGAAGTAAAGTAAGCTGACCAAAACGAACGGTATCCTCAATAATATCTCTTGTTGTTCCTGCAATTTCGGTAACAATCGAACGATTTTTACCTGCAAGAAGGTTCATAAGTGTAGATTTTCCAACGTTTGGCTTGCCAACTATCGCCGTTCTTATTCCTTCCAAAAGCAGACTGCCGCTATCGTAATTTTTAAGGAGCTTTTCTAAAGCACCCTTAGCCTTATATAAAATCTTGTTAAAATTCTCAGGGTCAAGCTCGGACAAATCTTCATCAGGATAATCGTTATATGCCGCAAGGTCAGAGGAAAACTCTAAAAGAAGAGCCTCAATCTCTCCAATTTCTTTAGACACTCTTCCATCCTTTGCCGCAAGTTGAAGCTTTAGTTCCTGCTCCCCCTTTGCCGCAATAAGTCCTGCAACGCTTTCTGCTTGGGCAAGGTCCATCTTGCCGTTTAAAAAGGCTCTTTTTGTAAATTCGCCTGGTGCGGCGGCAGTAGCGCCTGCCTCTAAAACGGCACGAAGCACCGCTTCGGTAACATATCTTCCGCCGTGACAGGAAATTTCGCAAACGTCCTCTCCGGTATAGCTTTTAGGAGCTCTGAAAACGGTAGCCACCGCTTCATCAATTACCTCTCCGTCCTTTTGCACCTTTCCAAAAAGTGCGGTGTATCCTGAAAGAGAGGACAGTTTTTTCCCTGAAAGACTTTTAAAAACCTTATCTCCAACGCTGAAAGCCTGGCTACCCGAAATTCTGACAACGCCAATTCCTCCCTGACCTTCAGGGGTAGAAATTGCCGCAATAGTCTTTTCGCTCATACTGTCACTCTCCTTTTTATTGTGATTAACTAAGTAATTTTAACATATTTTTAAACCTTTATCAACACAAATGTTGCAACAGTAGAGTTCCTTTGATATAATTGATTAAAAGGGGAAGATTTATGGAACTTGCAAATATAAATACTTTAAGAAAAATATTAAATAGCGAGGGCTTTGATTTAAAAAAATCAATGGGACAAAACTTTCTTATTGACCCATCTGTTTGTCCTGCTATGGCAGAGTGTGCCTGTGACCAAGAGACCGGTGTTTTAGAAATCGGTCCAGGCGCAGGGGTTCTTACCCGAAGCCTTAGTGACAGAGCAAAAAAGGTTGTTGCCGTTGAGCTTGACACCAAGCTAAAGCCTGTTTTAAATAAAACCTTAGCCGACAAAGATAACGTTAGCATTATCTTTGGAGATGCTATGAAACTTGATTTATCTAAAATTATACATGAAAATTTTAGCGACTGCAAAAGGGTTGCAGTTTGCGCAAATCTTCCTTATTATATAACCTCCCCTATTATAATGCACCTTTTAGAGAGTAGGCTCCCCTTAGATAACATAACCGTTATGGTGCAAAAGGAGGCGGCAGAGCGACTCTGCGCCACAGTGGGCACTCGACAGGCAGGGGCTGTTACCGTAGCCGTTTCTTACTTTAGTGAGGGCGAAATTCTTTTTGAGGTAGGCCGTGATTCCTTCCTTCCCCCACCCAACGTGGACAGTGCGGTAATAACCTTAAAAATCAGAAAAGAGCCGCCAATAGATTTAAAGGATGAAAAGAAATTCTTCGCCTTTGTAAAGGCTTGCTTTGCCCAGAGAAGAAAAACACTTGTTAACACCGTCTCCTCAACAATGGGGATAAGCAAAGAGGTTTTGAAAACCGCTCTTTTAAGCGCAGGACTAAAGGAAACTGCAAGAGCCGAAGAACTGACCTTAGAGCAGTTAGCCGAAATTTCAAATAATATATAAATCAAAGCGGTTTTTAAAAAACCGCTCTTTTTTTGCAATTTTTTGAGTAAAGTACGAATATTGGGACACCAAACTTAATATAATTAACTTGTAAGGCAAAAAATGTTAAAAAAGCCTTGACAAAATAGAAAGAATACGCTATAATAAAAACGTACCGAACATTTGTTCGATAGGAGGAAAAACAATGGAACTTAGATTTTTTATTCAAACAGTTATAGAAATTTTAGTAGCTGCTATCATTATATACGGACTTTTTGCGGAGGACAAGTGGGCTCGTTTTGAGCGCAAACTCTTCAAAGGAATTAAGCGTTTAATCTTAAAAGCCCTTTTTCCTAATAAGACCTATGCCAAAAAAGCAGAAATAATACAATTTAACAAATACGAACTAAAAAGAACTTGTCATTAACATTTGTCTTTTGTTACACTCCTTTCTTTGTACCTGCCGCAAGGCAAAACAAAACCCTTGAGAAAATTCTCAAGGGTTTTCGTTTTTTAAAATTTAATTATTCAGGTTTGTTAGGCATTACTAAAGCTGCAATAATATATGCCAAAAGGCCGCAGCCGGCAAAGAAAAGTGCCAAAACTAAAATCAAGCGAACAACGGTGGAGTCTATGTTTAAATATTCGGCAATACCGCCGCAAACACCGCAAAGCTTTTTATCTGTTTTTGATTTATACAATTTCTTTTCCATTGTTTTTCTCCCTTCTCGGTCTACATATTTAATATACCATAAATTTAAAAATCTTACAAGGTTTTTGGCTAGTTTTCTTGGCTTTCTATGTTGTCAAGTGCATATTTACAACATTGTAACACAAGTAAATTAAATGAGATATTATTGTCTGTCGCAGTTTTGTTAAGCCTCTCAAAAAGAGCTTCGGTAAATCGCACTGTGCGAGGAGTGTTTGCATTTTTTAACTCATTATCAATTTTAAACATAATCATCACCCAAAACAATATTATGTCCGTTTTCGGTTCTATTTATATAACCATTTTTGGTTGCATTTTGTTTTTTGGTATGTTATATTTTAAAGGGTGATAATATGTTTTGTGAAAATATTTTCTGTGTCTACCAAAGAAACGACCAATGTGTTTTAAAGGAAATCGCTTTAGATATAACAGGCTCGTGCGCCCACTGCATTTATGTGGATATCGGTCAAAAAAAGTTAGAAGAAATGAAAGAAACTCAATTGCGAAAGATAGAAAACCCTTGAGAAAATTCTCAAGGGTTTAGTTTTACTTATTTACGAAAACCGTGTCTGTCTTTTCTCCTAACTGGCTTTCTCTCTTTATCTGCCTCGCCGTCATCTTCAACAACTGCGCCTTCGATTTCAACAAGAGCATCTCTTCTTGAAAGGTTGATTCTGCCCTGATCGTCGATTTCGGTAACCTTAACGATAACCTCGTCGCCAACAGAAACGCAGTCCTCTACCTTTTCGGTGCGCTTAACGTCGAGTTTGCTAATGTGAACGAGACCTTCTTTACCTGGAGCGATTTCAACGAATGCGCCAAAGGTCATAAGGCGGGTAACCTTACCTCTGTAAATTGCGCCGATTTCAGGGTCGTTAGCGATGGTTTCAACAATCATAAGAGCACGCTTAGCGTTGTCGCCGTTGATTGCGGTAATAAATACCTTTCCATCGTCCTCAATGTCAATCTTACATTCACAGTCTGCCTGAATCTTCTGAATAACCTTACCGCCAGAACCGATAACCTCACGAATCTTGTCAGGGTCGATTTTGGTCGAAAGCATCTTAGGAGCGTACTCGCTAACCTCAGCACGTGGCTCGGCAATAGCTTTGAGCATAACCTCATCGAGTATATAGTCACGAGCCTTGTGGGTCTTAGCAAGAGCTTCCTTTATGATTTCAGGGGTAAGTCCGTGAACCTTTAGGTCCATCTGAATAGCGGTGATACCGGCCTTGGTACCTGCTACCTTAAAGTCCATATCGCCGAAGAAATCTTCAAGACCCTGAATGTCAACCATAGTCATAAAGCGGTCGCCCTCAGAGATAAGTCCGCAAGAAATACCTGCAACAGGAGCCTTAATTGGAACACCTGCATCCATAAGAGCAAGGGTAGAACCACAGATAGAGCCCTGAGATGTAGAGCCGTTGGAAGAAAGAATTTCAGATACCAAACGAATGGTATATGGGAACTCTTCTGCGCTTGGAATTACAGGAACTAAAGCACGTTCTGCCAAAGCGCCGTGACCGATTTCACGACGTCCGGGTCCTCTTGAAGGCTTGGTCTCGCCTACAGAGTAGGAAGGCATATTGTAGTGGTGGATATATCTCTTTGTAACCTCACTATCGATACCGTCAAGAGTCTGACTGTCACCGATAGAGCCTAAGGTTGCAATAGTTAAAACCTGAGTTTGTCCACGAGCAAAAAGTCCTGAGCCGTGAACACGAGGAATTAATCCAACCTCACTGTAAAGAGGTCTGATATCATCAATTCCTCTGCCGTCTACACGCTTGCCCTCGTCAAGAAGCCAACGACGAACAACGAACTTCTGCAATTTATAGAGGCAGTCATCAATAACCATTTCCTGTTCAGGATAAATTTCGTCAAATTTCTCGTGAACAGCATCATAAATTGGGCGAAGTCTCTCGTCACGAACGAGCTTATCGTCGGTATCAAGCGCAGCCTTTACGTCATCAATAGCAAACTCCTTGATAGCCTCGAACATAGCCTCATCAGGATTGCTTGATTCAAATGTGAACTTAGGTTTGCCGATTTGGGCTACAATTTCGTTAATGAACTTAACGATTTTCTGGTTTTCCTCATGACCTGTCATAATAGCGTCAAACATAATGTCATCAGGAATTTCATAAGCACCTGCCTCAATCATAGCAACAAGGTCACTTGTGGAAGCAACGGTTAACTGTAACTTGTTGTTTTCCTGCTGAGCAGCAGTTGGGTTGAGAACAATCTGTCCGTCAACGTAACCAACGCTGATACCGCTGATAGGACCTTCCCAAGGAATGTCAGAAATAGAAAGGGCAATAGAAGCACCAATCATAGCGGTAATTTCAGGAGAACAGTCAGGGTCAACAGCCATAACTGTACAAACGAGAGAAACGTCGTTTCTCATATCCTTGGGGAACAAGGGGCGTACAGGTCTGTCGATAACACGGGAAGCCAAAATAGCCTTATCGGTGGGCTTGCCCTCTCTTCTTGTGAATGAACCGGGGATTCTACCTACAGAGTAAAGCTTTTCCTCAAAATCAACAGAAAGAGGAAGGAAGTCAATACCATCTCTTGGCTTTGCAGAAGCGGTTGCCGCACAGAAAACTGCGGTCTCGCCG
Source organism: Clostridia bacterium (assembly GCA_017521125.1). Classification (GTDB taxonomy): domain Bacteria; phylum Bacillota; class Clostridia; order Oscillospirales; family Acutalibacteraceae; genus SFWF01. The sequence continues at coordinate 121,623 of JAFXDV010000010.1, read as the reverse complement.
TAACGAATAAGGCAAGAGCCATTAGCAAGAAGTCCCATTTTACCGATTTCTACCGAAAGGGGTCTACCCGCAAATTCGGTAGTGAAAATTTTAAAATTCTCGTACATTTTTTTACCTCCATTAAAATATTTATTATTTTAAGGGCATGGGTTAAGCAATAAATCCAATGTCAAAATCCTTGGCACTCGATTTACCGCTAAACCCTCAAACACCCTTTTTTAACAGTTAATTTTTACTGCTATAAACTTGCAACAAGGCAGACCGAAAATTCTGCGGTCTGCCTTATTTTTGTGCATTAGATTACTTACGGATTCCGAGACGCTTAATGATAGAACGGTATCTTTCGATATCCTTCTTTGCAAGGTAAGCTAAAAGGTTTCTTCTGTGACCAACCATTTTAAGAAGACCTCTTCTTGAGTGGTGGTCCTTTTTGTGAACCTTTAAATGCTCGGTAAGCTCGTTGATTCTCTTAGTGAGAACCGCAATCTGTACCTCAGGAGAACCTGTATCTCCCTCATGAGTAGCATACTCAGCAATAACTGCCTGTTTTTGCTCGTTTGTCATGTCTTTCACCTCTTTTTAATTTTTCTCCGTAAGCAAAGCAGAAGGTCAGGTGAATCCGAATTTCGGCAGTCGCCTAAAGCCTCGCAAACGGTAGCCTTTAAACTATATCACAAAATTTCCCTTTTGTAAAGAAAAAATTTATTTTAAGTTATTCTTAAGGTTTTCAAGCTGCTCTCTTAAAGCGCAAGGTAGCTTGTCGCCAAACTTCTTGTAATGCTCCTCGATTTCCTCAGCCTCTTTTGTCCAAATATCTTTGTCAACCTCTAAGATGCTCTCTAATGTAGCTCTGTCGAAATCAAGGTCGGTAAGGTCAATGTCATCTGCGTAAGGAACGTAACCGATAGCGGTCTCCTTAGCATCAACCTCGCCTTCACAACGGTCGATAATCCAGTTAAGAACACGCATATTGTCGCCAAAGCCCGGCCAAATGAAGTTGCCTTCATCATCGGTACGGAACCAGTTAACGTTAAAGATTTTTGGAGCCTTGTCGCCAAGCTTCTCGCCCATCTCTAACCAGTGCTTAAAGTACTCGCCCATATGATATCCGCAGAATGGAAGCATAGCCATTGGGTCACGACGAACAACACCAACTGCACCTGCAGCTGCTGCGGTTGTCTCAGATGCCATAGCAGAGCCTACGAACACACCGTTAACCCAGTCTTTTGATTGATATACAAGGGGAGCGCACTTAGCACGACGTCCGCCGAATACGATAGCAGAGATTGGAACACCTGCGCCCTTGTTGAATTCGTCAGAAATGCAAGGACAATTTTCTGCAGGAGCAGTAAATCTTGAGTTTGGATGAGCCGCATAGGTAGACTTGTCAGCTTTGACAAACATTGATGGGTTCCAAGGATTGCCCTTCCACTCAAGAGCATTCTCAGGAGGATTCTTGTCAAGACCTTCCCACCAAACTGTATTATCATCAAGATTTAAAGCAACGTTTGTGAAGATGGTGTTCTTCTTGGTTGACTCTAAAGCGTTGAAGTTAGAGTGAACGTTGGTTCCGGGTGCAACACCGAAGAAACCGTTTTCAGGGTTGATAGCATAAAGTCTGCCGTCAGGACCTATCTTCATCCAAGAGATGTCATCGCCAACGGTCCAAATCTTGTAGCCCTTCTTGCGAAGATACTCAGGAGGAATAAGCATTGCGAGGTTGGTCTTTCCGCAAGCAGAGGGGAAAGCTGCAGCAATGTATTTAACCTCTCCCTTAGGATTCTGAAGACCTAAGATGAGCATATGCTCAGCCATCCAGCCTTCCTTCCATCCCTGATAGGAAGCGATACGAAGCGCAAAGCACTTTTTACCTAAAAGTACGTTTCCGCCGTAACCTGAGTTTACAGAAATAATTGTGTTATCCTGTGGGAAGTGGCAGATGTATCTGTTTTCAGGGTCGATGTCACATCTTGAATGTAAACCTCTAACCCAGTCGTTACTGTCGCCTAAAACCTCTAAAACCTTAGGGCTAACACGAGTCATAATAACCATATTTAAAACAACGTAGATAGAATCGGTAACCTCAATACCTGCCTTAGCGATAGGAGAGCCGATAGGTCCCATAGAATAAGGGATGATATACATTGTCTTGCCCTTGTAACTGCCTTTAGCAATTTTGTAGAGCTTTTCATACATTTCTTTTGGGTCGCACCAGTTGTTTGTAGGACCTGCTTCTTCCTTTGTTTCAGTACAAATGAAGGTTCTGTCCTCAACACGTGCTACGTCGTTAGGATTAGTTCTGTGAAGATAACAGCCGGGAAGCTTTTCCTGATTTAATTTAATCATTTCGCCGCTCTGACAAGCCTCTGCTCTTAAAGCCTCGATTTGTTCCTGGCTTCCGTCAATCCAAACTACGTTTTCGGGTTGAAGAAGAGTTTTCATTTCTTCTAACCACTTTACAATTGTTGGGTTCTTTGTCATTTCAAATTCTCCTTTAGTCAATTTTCCACCAACTACATTATAACTGCAAGCAATGTCAAAATCAAGAAAAAGTTTAGTATTTATATATATTTTAATGTAAAAAACATAATATATGCAAAAAAAGAAAGACCGAGTAAAACTACTCGGTCTAAAAATTATTATTTAATAAGGCTTTCTCCGGTCATTTCTTCCGGCTGTGCAAGTCCTAAAATTTTAATAATTGTAGGAGAAATATCGCAAAGTCTGCCGCCCTCTCTGAGTTCGCAATCTAAACCTGCTACGGTAAACGGAACAGGGTTTGTTGTGTGAGCAGTAAAGGGGGAGCCATCCTCGGCCACCATACAGTCGGCGTTTCCGTGGTCGGCAGTAAGAAGCATAACACCGCCCATTTTAAGAGTAGCGTCCAAGGTTCTGCCAACGCAGGTATCAACAGTTTCAACCGCTTTAACAGCAGCTTCAAAAATTCCTGTGTGACCTACCATATCGCAGTTAGCATAGTTTAGAATTACCACGTCGTATTTGCCGCTTTCAATAGCCTCAACAACCTTGTCGCAAACTTCATTTGCACTCATTTCAGGCTGCATATCATATGTCGCAACCTTTGGAGAAGCAACTAAAATTCTGTCCTCTCCCTCATATTCTACCTCAACGCCTCCGTTGAAGAAGAATGTTACGTGAGCGTACTTTTCGGTTTCGGCAATTCTAAGCTGGGCAAGACCTTGTTTGCTTAAAAACTCACCTAAGGTGTTGTCAAGTGACTGAGGCTTGAAAGCAACCTCAACATTTGGCATAGAAGCATCATACTGAGTCATACATACGTAAAATACATCGAGCTTTCCGCCTTTTCTCTCAAAGCCTGAAAAATCAGGGTCAACAAAGGTACGAGTAATTTCTCTTGCTCTGTCAGGACGGAAGTTAAAGAAGATTACGCTATCCTTTGATGCAATTCTCTTTGTGCCGTTAATAACGGTAGGAAGAACGAACTCGTCTGTAAGGTTTTTACCGTCCTCATCAATGGTCTCGTAAGACTCTCTTACTGCCTTTTCGGCATCGTCGGCTAAAACGCCCTCGCCGTAAACAAGAGCGGCATAAGCCTTGCCAACACGGTCCCAACGATTATCTCGGTCCATTCCGTAAAATCTACCCATAACGGTTGCGATTTTACCAACACCGATTTTTGCAAGTTCCTCATTTGCAGCTTTTATAAAATCTGCCGCAGAAGCGGGAGGAACGTCACGTCCGTCTAAAAGGGCGTGGATATAAACTTCACTTAGCCCCATATCCTTAGCCATTCTGACTAAAGCGTACATATGCTCAATATGAGAATGAACGCCACCGTCAGATAAAAGACCCATAAGATGTAAAGCCGAGCCGTTTTTCTTGGAATTTGTCATAGCAGCAACCAAGGCTTCGTTCTTCATCATTTCCCCGTCGTTTGCCGCCTTAGTAATACGGGTAAGCTCCTGGTAAACTACTCTGCCTGCGCCGATGTTGGTGTGACCAACCTCGCTGTTGCCCATCTGTCCATCAGGAAGGCCAACGTCCATACCTGATGCGCCAATCTTGGTGGTAGGATAGGTTTTGAAAATTCTGTCAAGACAAGGGGTGTTTGCCTTCTCGATAGCATTGACCTCTTTGTTTTCGTTGAAGCCGAAGCCATCCATTATAGTTAAAACAATAGGTTTCTTCATTTTTAACTCCTATTTGCTTGCAGCTTTAACAATTATGCTAAAGTCCTCTGCCTTTAAAGAAGCGCCGCCGATAAGTCCGCCGTCAACGTTTTCCTTAGCAACCAACTCATCTGCATTTTTAGCATTCATAGAGCCGCCATACTGAATAGTAACAGTCTCTGCAACCTCTTTGCCGTAAACCTCGGCAATAGCCTCTCTAACAAAGCCGTTACCCTCGTCTGCCTGGTCTGCAGTAGCGGTTACGCCTGTGCCGATAGCCCAAACAGGCTCGTAAGCGATAATAATTTTATCTAAATCTTCTTTAGCAACGTTGGTAAGAGCCATCTTGGTCTGATATTTAAGTAATGTTTCGGTGTAGCCAAGCTCTCTCTGCTCTAAAGTCTCACCAACGCAAACAATAGCGGTAAGGCCCTCTTTAATAGCAGCAAGTGTGCGAAGGTTTACAGTCTGGTCGGTCTCGCCGAAATACTGTCTTCTCTCGCTATGACCAACAACAACGTATTCAACGCCTGCTTCTACTAACATTTTAGCAGAAATTTCGCCGGTGAAAGCTCCTGACTCCTTAAAGTGAACGTTTTCTGCGCCGATTTTGATGTTAGAATCTTTTGCAGCCTCAACTGCTGCTGCAATATCAATAAAAGGAACACATAAAACAACGTCGCACTTAGCATCTGCAACTAAAGGCTTCATTTCGTTAATAAGAGCGGTGGTCTCTGCGGGGGTTTTGTTCATTTTCCAGTTACCTGCGATAACTGCTTTTCTACAATCTTTCATATCTTTCTCTCCTAAAATAAGCACGGCAAAGAAATTGCCGTGCATTATGATTTTTTATTTATTGTTCATTGCTGCAATACCGGGAAGCTCTTTACCCTCAAGGAATTCAAGGGAAGCGCCGCCGCCGGTAGAAATGTGGCTCATCTTATCGCCAAAGCCTAAGTTGTTTACAGCTGCAGCAGAGTCGCCGCCGCCGATAATTGTAACTGCATCGGTCTCAGCAAGAGCCTTAGCAACACTAATTGTACCGTTTGCAAGGCTTGGGTTTTCAGAAACGCCCATAGGTCCGTTCCAAACAACAGTCTTAGCAGACTTTACAGCCTCAGCAAAGGTCTTTGCAGCCTCTAAACCAATGTCAAGACCCATCATATCATCAGGAATCTCGCTTGTTTTTACGTTTTTAGTCTCGATAGGAGCATCAATTGGGTTAGGGAAAGCTTTAGCAACGATAGAATCTTCAGGAAGAACAATCTTAACGCCCTTTTCCTCTGCCTTTTTCAGCATTTCTTTACAGTAATCAACCTTTTCCATATCAACGAGGGAGTTACCAACGGTCTCGCCCTGTGCTACAGCGAAGGTGTAAGACATACCGCCACCGATAATAATGGTGTCTGCCTTGTTAATAAGGTTTTCAATAACAGAAAGCTTATCTGCAACCTTTGCGCCGCCTAAAATGCAAACGAAAGGACGAACAGGATCTTCAACTGCGTTTCCTAAATATTTAAGTTCCTTTTGAATAAGGTAACCAACAACGGCTTCCTGAACGTAATCTACAACGCCAACGGTTGAGCAGTGTGCTCTGTGAGCAGCGCCGAAAGCATCGTTAACAAAAATGTCTGCAAGAGAACCAAGTTCTTTAGAGAAAGCCTCTCCGTTTTTGGTTTCCTCTACTCTGTAACGAGTGTTCTGAAGAAGAACAACGTCGCCATCCTTCATAGCAGCAATTGCAGCCTTTGCGTTTTCGCCAACAACGTTGTCATCAGCGGCAAAGATAACTTCCTGTCCCAAATGCTCAGAAAGTCTCTTAGCAACAGGTGCTAAAGAAAGCTCAGGCTTTGGCTCTCCCTTTGGTTTGCCCATATGTGAGCAAAGGATAACCTTTCCGCCATCAGCTATAAGCTTCTTAATGGTTGGTAAAGCGGCAACGATACGGTTCTCGTCGGTAATAACGCCAGCCTTTAGAGGCACGTTAAAATCGCAACGAACAAGTACACGCTTGCCTTTTACGTTAATGTCATCAACTGTCTTTTTATTGAGTGCTGTCATTTTATTCTTCCTTCCTTGATAAATAATTAACATATTTTCACAAATAGATTATATACAAAATAAATGGAATTTGCAATATATATTTATAATGAAATAAAAAATTTTTACCATTTATAATTGTGCAACTGACCAAAATTCTGCAAAAGGGGATAGTCCCACTGTCTTAAAACCTCATAAACCCCTATTGCCACGCTGTTTGAAAGGTTCAGACTCCTAGCATCGCTTACCATTGGTATTCTTACACAGCTTTCCCTGTTTTCTAAAAGCAATTCCTCAGGAAGCCCCTTGGTTTCCTTTCCAAAGAAAAGATATGCATTATCAGGATATGAAACTTCTGTGTGAGTATGCAGAGCCTTTGTTGTAAAAAAGAAGAAATCTCCCTTGTTTTTTTCAAAAAAATCAGACAAATTATCATAATAGGTAATGTCTAACAAATGCCAGTAGTCGAGACCTGCCCTTTTTAGCTTTTTATCATCAATTTTAAAGCCCATAGGACCAACAAGATGAAGTCTTGCTCCTGTAGCCGCACAGGTGCGTGCAACGTTTCCGGTGTTTTGCGGTATTTCCGGCTCAACCATAACTATATTAAGTATTGCCATTTTCTTTTCCTTTCCAAAAATATTGCGGCGGTTACGCCGCCGCAAAGGTTATTCCTTTTCACCCATCTTTTCTTTCTACCTATATATTACCAAAAGTAGGGAATGCTTTTATTATGCTAATCAAGGAGGGCTGTCTTGTTAAACTCATAAACAACCACTCCAAAGGCATATTTTTTTATATTCTAACACAACCTTTTCCAAATATCAACTCCGCTTGACAAAAGTTCTTAATTATAATAATATTAAAGAGCAGATATTAGATTTTTTAAAAATCTAACTGTCGTTCTTCGAAGGAAGATTGTTAATTGAAATATTTGATAAAATTTCATACGAGCATAATGGTTATTGTCAAAGGGCTTGTTTTAGCCTGTCTGACCTCTTCTTTTGTAGACACCTGGCAAAATCATTATCCAAAGGCACTTTTTTCAAAAAACGGAAACTATGTAGTTGTCCTTTCATATTTGATTTTTCTAATTGCCTTTATTCAGTTGTACGGAGGCTTCAGGTTCGGCGTGTACCGACTTCACGAAATCATATATGACCTGAGCTTAGCAACAATTTTTTCAAACTTTGTTATGTTTCTGGAGCTTTGCCTTATCGCACGTGAGCTTCTTTTTCCCGTGCCACTTATTTTTTGCACGTTTTTTCAGATTGTTTTAATTTTTCTTTGTTCATACTGTGCCAACGTCATTTATTTCAGGCTTTATCCTGCACTAAAAATGCTTGTTGTTTTTGGAGAGGACAAGGAAGGGTTTGCGCTTATAGATAAGTTTACTAAAATTCCTGAGCGCTTTAAAATCGAAAAAGGTTTTTCGGTGGAGGGCAAAACCCCAGAGGAAATCGAAAAGCAAATAGACAAATATGATGCCGTTCTTATTACCGATTTTGATAAGAGCATAAAAGACAGCGTTTTGCGATATTGTTATACTAAGAGAAAGAGAACCTATATTCTCCCATCAAGCACCGATGTTGTAATTAGTACCGCCGACCCTATACAAGTTTTTGACACTCCCGTTTTATTGTGTCATAACCGAGGAATTACCCTTGAGCAGGCTGCGATTAAAAGATTTTTCGACATTCTGCTCTCGACAATAGGTCTTATAGTTACAAGCCCTATCTTTCTGCTTGTCCCTCTCTTTATAAAGCTTGAGGACAAGGGGCCGGTTTTCTATAAGCAAAACAGGGTCACCAAGGACGGTAAGATTTTTAATATATATAAATTTCGCAGCATGATTGTTGATGCAGACAAAAATGGAGCCAGAAAAGCGGAAAACGACGATGACCGCATTACCAAAACAGGCAAAATTATCCGACCTCTTAGAATAGACGAACTTCCTCAGCTTTTAAACATCTTTTTCGGTGATATGTCCCTTGTAGGTCCTCGACCGGAAAGGCTTCAAAACGTGTATGATTACACTAATCTTTATCCTGATTTTGATTTGCGGCACCGTGTAAAAGCAGGTCTTACGGGATATGCGCAGGTTTATGGAAAATATAACACCGCCCCTGCCGACAAGCTGAAAATGGACCTTATGTATATCGAAAAATACTCCTTAATTCTTGATATGAAGCTTATCGCTATAACCCTAAAAATTCTTTTTTTAAGGGAGAGTACCCAAGGGTTCACAAGCGATGACAATAAAAATACTCGTGGCGCAAAATATATAGAAAAGGAAGATGACAAAAAATGAGTTTTCACGCAACTTTAGTAGTAATGGCAGCAGGAATGGGTAGTCGTTTTGGCGGACTCAAACAGGCAGAGCCGGTAGGCAAAAACGGAGAAGCGATTGTCGATTATTCTGTATATGACGCAGTTGCCGCAGGTTTCGACAAGGTTGTTTTTGTTATCAAACATTCCATTGAAAAAGACTTTAAAGAACTTGTTGGAAATCGTATATCCAAAATGGTTGAAACCCATTATGCTTTTCAGGAAATGGATGATCTGCCCGGCGGCTTTGTTTGCCCCGAAACAAGAGAAAAACCATGGGGAACAGGTCAGGCAATTCTCGCCTGCAAAGGCCTTGTAAAAGAACCTTTTGCAATAATAAACGCTGATGATTATTACGGTAAAACCGCTTTCAAGGTTTTGTACGAAGAGCTTAAAAGGCAGACCGACGATTACTGTATGGTAGGTTTTCAGGTTCAAAACACCCTTACCGACAACGGTTATGTTTCCAGAGGAATTTGCGAAGCAGAAAACGGATATCTTACAGACATCATAGAGGTTGCAAAAATTAAAGACTGTCAGTACGAAAACGAAAATGGCGAAATCGTTAAGCTCGATCCGGAGCATTTGGTTTCTATGAATATGTGGGGTCTTACTCCTGATATTTTCGACTATCTTGAAAAAGATTTTATAGAGTTTTTAAAAGAAAACATAAACGAGCCTAAAAAGGAGTTCTTTATTCCTCTTGAAATCGGTAAGTTGGTTAAAGATGGCATTAAAAAGGTTGCAGTTCTTTCTACACCTGACCGTTGGTACGGTGTTACATACAAGGAAGATAAGCAAAGTGTTGTTGATGCTATTGCGAAAATGACCGAAGCAGGAATGTACAACTAAAAAGCAAAAACGGAGATACTTTTTTAAACAGTATCTCCTTTTTCTTTTGTTTTTATTGCGAATATTCGCATTTTATGATAAACTGAAGTTGGTGATAGTATGAAAGATTTTTACACCTTCTCAGACAAGCAGCTTGAGTTTAAATACGCCCTTGACCAAAAGCCCAATCCCAAAGACTTTGAAATGCATATGCATTCAAAGTGCGAAATTTGTTGTATCTTTTCAGGAAAGGGAATTTTCAGAATAGAGGGTAGCGAGTATCTTCTGGAAGAGGGAGATATTTTCATTATGCGCCCTGCCGAATCACATTACATTGTACCTCAAAAGAACATTCCTTACGAGAGAATTTCTCTTCACTTCGATAAGGAACTTTTTAGCCACTTTGACCCCGACGGAACCTTGACCGAGGTGTTTTTCAATCGTCCGACAGGAATCGGCAATCGGTTTAATTTAAAAGATTTGGAAAATACCGATATTCCTATGCTCATAGAGCGGCTAAAGGAAAAAAGCAATAACACTCGTCTTCACATTATTTCCTGTTTGCTTCCACTTTTGTATGAGCTTTATTCCGACTTTCCATTTAAGAAAACCGAGTATTCTAAAAGCCAAGATACAAGAATAGTGCAGATTATCAGTTACATAAACGATAATCTATATAAAGAACTGTCTCTCGACTCTCTTTGCAAAAAATTTTATATAAGCAAATCTCAGCTTTGCCGAAGCTTTAAAAAGGCAACGGCTTCTACAGTATGGGAATATATTACGGTAAAACGGCTTGTTTTTGCAAGGGAACTAATTGAGTCCGGACTTAATCCAACTCAGGTTTACAGACAGTGCGGCTTTTCAGATTACTCTGCCTTTTACCGTGCCTATAAAAATCACTTTAAGGTTTCTCCCAAGGATAAACTTTAAAGGAGCCAATATTCGTCTTTCTTTTGGGGAGCCTCTTTCTTTAGAGGTTTCCTTTCTCTTTTTACAACCACTTTTGCTGCCGACTTGTTGTCGCTTGCCTCTGTATAGGAGTATCTGAAGAGATTATAATCTTCCTCTTCTATTTCGCCGTTTTCAAAGTTCTCTTTTTTCTCGCACCAAGCACTCAATGCCTTTTCAAGCTTCGTGTCAGGTGCAGAAAGAGAAAGCATATATCGTCCGTCAATTTCTTTTATTTCTAATCCATAAAGGTCTTCTATTGCAAAAAGTGTATGAAGCAAGCCTAAATCTGTTTCAATTTGTGGCTCTGAGAGAGCATATGGACAAACCTCTAATTCATCCGCCATATTGTTTAACAAATTTGCTTTAGGCGTTCTGTTATCAGATTCATATTGTGCAATTCTTATGTCTGCAGTAGACTCGTCAAATCCTACCGCCAGGCCTAATTCTTTTTGAGTCAAACCCCGCATTTTTCTTATGCTTTTTATTCTTTCTCCTGAAATCATTTTTCTCTCCCCCTTGTTTGTTTACAATATAACATATTTGTTAAAGCGTGTCAATAATAAAAAAGAGAAGAGCGTTAGCTCTTCTCTTTTTTCTATTCTGTATACGAATAAGCAATCTCCCAAAGCTGTCTTTCGGTTTCCTTACAATAATCAAAGGTTTCCTCTAAAGCCTTACTTAAATATCCTGCCTTTTTCTTAACGTTTTCAAAATTAAAGAGGTCTCCTGATGAAGCAACCACATAATTTCTAAACATTTCGCCTAACGTGATTGTGCGGTCTTCTTTCTCGTTTATACGGCAGTAATTATTGTAAAACCACACGTTATTTTTATCCGAATCATAGGGGGTGTATTGGTCGGAGGAAATGTTTTTATAATCTCCTGTGTACGCCTCCGATTTAATATTTTCCGGAGTAATACTGCTAAAGCCATCCTTTATGCTTTGTGGGAAATAATCATCTAAAATATGAGCAAACTCGTGGCAAAGAAGTTCTGCAAACTTATTGTCGCTACACTTGGCATCAATAAGTATTACCTTATGATTGTAAAGTTCGGTGTGTGCCGCAAGTTCAGAATACTCTGTGTTCTTATTGTCAAGCCCTGCGCAAAGGTATACCCAAATTTCTCTGCCTGCGGTAGCTTCTGTCAAAAGCTCTGCATCAAGTACCTCAAGAACCTTTTTAGCCATATTTAACTTAGCATCAAAATCTGTTTTAGAAATCAACGAATAGCTAAAACCGGGTTTAAAGTCCTCTCCCGTTTTTCCGTAAAAGAATCTGATTTTTTTCTCGTATGCGAGATCTCCGGCTTCGGTATCCTCAAAATTAGAGGCAGGACCAAACACATTCTTATAAATTTCCAAATCGTCTAAACGTCCGCCTTCAAATGTGTTTCTGCCTTCGTTTTCATTTATAGCGAAAAGATGGTAAAGATTTTTAGAAGTATTAGTATCCTTGTAGGCAATAAATACATGATTTTCGTCTACAAACTGTGCATCTAAAATTGCGCCTGTTACCTCAATTTCTCCGGTTGCAAAGCCGCTGTCAAAATCGTATATTCTCAAATAATTATGAGGTTCCTCTGAAACAACAATAAAGCGATTTTCTTCAGCCGTTATAACCTTCTCTTGAGCCGAAATAAATTTACTCATATATTTTGCTATACCGTTTTTAAGTGCCGTATGTGTAACATACTCTCCTTCGGTAGAAAAACCAACACCATCTATATATTCTCTGAATGCTTCGGTTTGAGTTTTTGTAATACTAAAGGTTTCAAAGTTTATGCTATAGTGTTTGCTCATTTCATCCTTAACATAAACGTTCTCTTTGTCTTTGTTGACAGACCCTGTAATATTGATTTTTACTGTGCCTTCTTTAGTCTCTGTTGACAAGAAGTCATATCTGTTTACAACCGAGCTATCTGTTTTTTGGTAGATAAAAAACTGTCCCGAAATATCCAAAAAACCAAACTTGAGGGGACTATCACAAATATTTGTTTCTTCTTTTAGATTTCCGTCTTTTTCAAAAAGGCTGACCTGTGACGTCTGAAGATTTGTTACATAAAACTCTCCGGAATCTAAAACACCATAGTTGTGGTTTTCGCCTGACAGTGTAGTTGTGCCTAAAACTTTATTTTCAAAAACCGAAAAGCTTACAACCTGTAGCTCGGAACCCATATCAAAAAATATGTAGGCTGTATTATCTATGATTTTTATATCTGCATTTGATGCTTCTGTTTTAATTTCTGCGCCTAATTTATATAAACCATGAGTTTCGGTGGCCTCAATAGTATCAACTAAAGTAACTTTCTGTTCTTCCTCTTGTTTACTTGATGTATTTTCAATGGTAGGAGTGTTTGTTTTTTTGCAAGCCGAAAGAAGAGATGCTATTAAAATTACCGAAAGAAAGATAGATAAAAATTTTTTAAAAGTCATCTAAAAACCTCCAGAATAATCTTTTTAAATAATAGCAAAAAGTCTTTTTATTGTCAATAGTAGGGCTCCTGTTATTTTTTGTATATATAATATATATTTATTATTAAATATTTATTAAAGTTGTCATTGAAAAAAGTTAATAAGTATGGTATAATACATTTAAATTGAGCAAATTTTGTTTTTTCAAGGAGTGAAAAAAATGCAGATAGATTCGGTTAATGACATTTGGACAGCCATATCCGACCAAATACGTAACAAAATGCCTGAAGTTTCCTTTAACGTATGGTTTAAAGATTTACGCCTTTTGGAAATAAAACAGGATAATTTAGTTTTAGGCATTTATTCGGAATACAAAAAAGGTATTTTAGAGTCTACATATATGAACATCCTGGGCGGATGTGTTAAAGAAGTTATGGGAATTGATATGAACATAAAAATCGTAGTAGCTGATGAAAGCGGAGAAATAATTTCTCATATTGCAGCTCCCGCAAACAGCACCTATGAGGATACCCTGACCTTTGATAACTTCATTGTTGGTTCTTCTAACCGTTTTGCCCACGCCGCTTCAATGGCGGTTGCAGATAATCCACGTATTATTTACAACCCTCTTGTTATCTATGGTCCTTCCGGCGTTGGTAAAACCCACCTTATGCTTGCTATCAGAAATCATATTAAGAAAAAGTTTCCTGAGAAGAAAATTGAATACATTCGTTGTGAAGAGTTTACAAACCAACTAATCAGCGCTTTACACGAAGGTCGTGTTAACACAGGAAACGAAGCGGTTGACGATTTTAGAAATAATTACCGCAATCTTGACGTTTTGTTAATTGATGACATTCAGTTTATTGCAGGAAAGGAGCAAACACAGGAAGAATTCTTTAACACCTTTAATGCTCTTTATCAAAGCAATAAGCAAATCGTGGTTACAATGGACAGGCCACCAAAGGAAATCAAAACCTTGGATGCCAGAATCAGAGGCAGACTTGAAATGGGTCTTTTTGCTGATATTACCCCACCTGATTTTGAAACAAGGGTAGGTATTATCAATTCTAAGGCTTCCTCTTTAGGAATCTCCTTTGATGAAAATATCGTTTATTACATTGCAGAGCATATCAAGATGAATACACGACAGCTTGAAGGTGTAGTTAAAAAGCTACAGGCACATATTCAAATTCAGAATCATACCCCTTCAATTTCGGTTGTTCAAAGCATTATAAAAGAAGTTGTAACCGACACACAACCGGAACCTATAAAAATTGAAAGAATAATTGAAGAGGTTGCTCGTTCTTATGACGTTTCAGAAAATGATATTTTATCACGTAGAAGAACAGCAGAACTCGCTCACGCAAGACAGGTTGCTATGTATATAGCCCGTGAAACCACAGAACTTCCATATCAGGCAATCGGCGAAGCCTTTAATAAAGACCATACTACAGTTTTATATAATGTAAGACAGATAGAAGAGTTTTTAGTGGACCATCCTTATGAAAAGGAAACCATTGACGATATCATTAAAAATTTAAAGTCTGAGATGTAAGTTATTAAAGATATTAAGGTTAATTAAATCACAGTTATTAAGTTTGTTGTGAATAAAAAAAAGTTATTAAATTTATAAACAAATTATAAAAGAAATATCAACTCATGCTTTTTCCCTTTATTATTTACTTTCAACCACTTTTTAACCTTTTAAACCAACCTTATTATGACTACTGTCTTTATATTAATTAATTAGAAAAATTTTTTGAAAAAGGTGTTATTTATGATTTTTTCTACCGATAGAGCTTCTCTTTTAGATGCAGTTCAAAATCTTTCAAGAATCGTTACTAAAACCTCACTTCCTGTTTTAGAGGGAATTCTTATTTCTGCCGAGCAGGGAAAGGTAACTTTAGTTAGCTATAACCTTGAAATGAGTATGAAAAAAGAAATTTATGCTTCCTGCAAACAAGAGGGAGATATTGTAATCAGCGCAAAGCTTCTTACTGAAATTTTAAGAAGAAGTGATGGAATAAACGTAGAAATTGAAGCAGATGACCGACTAATGTGTCATATAAAAAGCGGAAATGCCGTTTTTGATATTATGGGTATGTCTGCCGAAGATTTCCCTGAAACTCCATCTGTTCCTGAAACCGACAAAATTCAGATTAAAGGCGGTCTTTTAAAAGATTTAGTTAGAGAAACATTATTTGCAGTTGCTGCTACCGAAGGCTCACGCCCAATTCTTACCGGCTTAAAGGTAGAAATTAAGGATAAAATCATTCGTTTTATTGGTATTGACGGAAGAAGAATGGGTCTTCGCCAAGAAAGAATAAACATAAATGAAAATTTTGATTTTGTTATTTCAGGCAAGGCAATCGGCGAAGCAGTAAAAATCATAAATGATGATGATGCGGATATTGAAATTTTTGTAAATAAAAAGCTTGTTTCTTTCTCTATCGACGGTTATACCTTAGTTTCCCGTTTACTTGAGGGAGAATTTATGAATTACGAGAAAATTGTTAAGAAAGATTTTACTCAACAGTTAGTAATTAAGACACGAGAGGTTATTGATATAATTGAAAGAATTTCAATTGTTATAAATGACCGTTTTGCAACACCTGTTAAGTGTCAGATTGATAAAAATTTAATCAATTTCTCATGTTCTTCATCTTTAGGTCGAGCTACAGATATATATGAAACCGAGCTTACAGGAGAAGAATTTGTAATTGGTGTAAATCCACAGTATTTACTTGATGCTCTTCGTGCTTGTGAAACAGATACAGTAAGAATAAAGTTTAACGGCGGCGGAGCAGGCTTTTTAATTGAACCTATAGAGTCAGATAGCTTTATCTATATGATAATGCCTATAATTTTAAAATAATGAAAAATATAAAGATAAAAGAAGAATTTATAAGACTTGATTCTGCACTAAAACTTGCAGGGCTTGTTGAGACAGGCGGTCACGCAAAAATTGTTATACAAAACGGCGAGGTTTTGGTAAATAATGAGGTCTGCACTATGAGGGGTAAAAAACTTCGTAGCGGAGACGTTGCAGAATTTGATGGAAATTCATTTAGAATAGAATAATGGAAATAAAAAAAATAGAATTTAAAGGCTTTAGAAATCTCTTTGATTTTTCCTTTACACCTGACAGTAATATAAATATTCTTATGGGCGCAAATGCCCAAGGAAAGACAAATATTACAGAGGCTATCTGGCTATTTACGGGAGCGAAAAGCTTTCGTGGTGCTAAAGATAGGGAAATGGTGGGTTTTGGCAAGGAAAAGGCCGAGCTTAAAATGAACTTTTTAAGCCAAGGAATAGAAAGAGATGCAAAAATAGAAATTTTAAATAAGAGAAAAGCATTTCTTGATGAAAAGCCTTTAAAATCTGCATCTCATCTTGCAGGAAACTTTTGTGCTATTGTTTTTTCTCCGGGTGATTTAGGTTTAGTAAAAGACGGACCAAACGTTAGGAGAAGATTTTTAGATGTTGCAATAGGTCAACTTTATCCTGTTTATATTGAACTTTTAAAAGATTATACAAGAGCAGTTGCCCAAAGAAACAAAATCATAAAAGATTATAAGAATAATTCGAGTATTAGTGAGATGCTTGATATATTTGAAGCGGAAATAGCAGAAAAGGGCGCAAAAATCGTAGAATACAGAAAAAAATACTGTAAAAAAACAGAGCCATCTACCGCAGAAATATATAAAGGTATTTCTAAAGAAAAGGAAAAACTTGAATTTTCATACGTTTCATCTGTAGAAGCAGAATATTTAGCAGAAGCTCTTTATAATGCACGAAAAACAGATATGTTTTCAGGTGTTACCTCGGTAGGACCGCATCGTGATGATTTAGATTTTAAAATAAACGGAATTTCTGCCAGAAGTTTTGGCTCTCAAGGACAAAAGAGAAGTATTGCACTCTCCTTAAAACTTGCAGAGGCAAAAACCATAGAGGATATAAAAGGGGAACAGCCTGTTGCGATTTTAGATGACGTTATGAGTGAGCTTGACCCTGAAAGACAAGATTACATACTTAATCACATAAAAGACAGACAGGTGTTTATAACTTGTTGTGACTATTCAAACATCAAAAATTTTGAAAAAGGCACAGTCTTTAATATAGAAGCCGGAAGAATTAAATAGGAGATATATATGTATTTACATTTAGGACAGGAAACTGTTGTAAAAAAGAGAGATATCATTGGTATATTTGACCTTGATACAACTACAGTTTCAAAAATATCAAGAAATTATATTAACGGTGTCGAAAAAAAAGGACAGGTTGTTAATGTCTCCTTTGAACTTCCTAAATCTTTTATAGTATGTAGTGAAAAAAACAGTAAAAATAAAACAGTCTATATTTCCCAAATTTCCTCACAAACCCTTTTAAAGAGACATGAAGGTATAATTGAGGGCGGAATAGAAATAAAAAAATAAGCGAAAGGTCAAAAAATTATGAGTTTAGAAACAAATCTTCCTGTAACAGAAAATTATGATGAAAATTCCATACAGGTATTAGAGGGACTTGAAGCCGTAAGAAAAAGACCGGGTATGTATATCGGTTCTACGGGTGAAAGAGGACTTCATCATCTTGTTTACGAAATCGTAGACAACTCAATAGATGAGGCGCTTGCAGGATATTGTGATAAAATAAAGGTTGAAATTTTAGATGATGAAATAATCCGTGTTACCGATAACGGACGTGGTATCCCTGTTGGTATCAATCCACAAAAAGGAATTCCTACCGTAACGGTAGTATTTACAATTCTTCACGCAGGTGGTAAATTCGGCGGAAGCGGATATAAGGTATCAGGTGGTCTTCACGGAGTTGGTGCTTCGGTTGTTAACGCCCTTTCTTCCTGGCTTGAGGTTGAGGTTCACGACGGAAAGAAAATTTACAAGCAGAGATATGAAAAGGGCAATATCGTTTCAGATTTAGAGGTTGTTGGCGAGTGTAATGATACAGGAACAACAGTTACCTTTAAACCTGACCCCACAATCTTTACAGATACTATAGTTTACGATTACGATACCCTTCTAAACCGCCTTCGTGAACAAGCTTTCCTTAATGCAGGTATAAGAATTGTTTTAGAGGATAAGAGAACCAACGTATTCGAGCCTAAAAATGATGACCTTTGTTATGAAGGTGGTATTAAATCTTACGTTGATTATATTTGCAAGGGTATAAAGAAAGACCCAATTTCAGATATTATTTATCTTGCAGGCTCAAAGGGAGATTCTACCGCAGAAATTGCGCTTATGTGGTCTACCGCATATGATAATAAAATAATGTCCTTTGCAAACACCCTCCATACCATTGACGGAGGTACCCACGAGCAAGCATTCAGACAGACTGTGGCAAGGGTTGTAAATAAATATGCCCACGACTTTAAGAAATTAAAGGTAGATTCAGATAATCTTAAAGGCGAGGATATTATGGAAGGCCTTGTTGCCGTAGTTTCTGTAAAACTTGCAGATGCACAGTTTGAATCTCAGACAAAGGCAAAGCTTGGTAATACCTCTGTAGGACAGTTGGTAAGAGAAATTGTAAACGACCAGCTTTATAAATACTTAGAAGAAAATCCAAGCGATGCAAAAACAGTAATTGATAAGGCTATTGCCGCATCTAATGCAAGAGAAGCGGCACAAAAAGCAAGAGATGCTTCTCGAAATAAATCAGGAATCGGCGGAAAAACCCGTATGCCTGAAAAACTTACCGATTGTATTTCAGACGACCCAACAAAAACCGAAATTTATATCGTCGAGGGAGATTCTGCAGGCGGTAGTGCGGTTGAGGGAAGAAACAGTACCTATCAGGCAATTTTACCACTATGGGGTAAAATGCTTAACGTTGAAAAGGCAAGAGAAGACAAAGTTTACGGAAATGATAAGTTGACACCTGTTATTGTTGCGTTAGGCACAGGAATAGGCGAAAACTTTAATATTGAAAAGCTTCGCTATGATAAAATAGTAATTATGGCCGATGCCGACGTAGACGGTTCACACATCAGAACACTTCTTTTAACCTTCTTCTTCAGATATATGCCTCAACTTATTGAGACAGGCCACGTTTATTTGGCACAGCCTCCTCTTTACAGAGTATCAAAAGGCAAACAACACTTTGATGCCTTTACAGATGAGGAAAAGCAGGAATATATTGAAAAACTAGGCGGCACAGCAGACGTTCAGCGTTATAAGGGTCTTGGTGAAATGGACCCTGATCAGTTATGGGAAACCACACTTGACCCGGAAACAAGAACAATGCTAAGAGTTACAATGGCAGACGCAGAGGTTGCCGATGCAACCTTTAGTATGTTAATGGGCGAAGAGGTAGAACCCAGAAGACAGTTTATTGAAGAAAATGCGGTATTTGCTACCGACCTTGATATATAATAAGAAAGGAGCAACAAGAAAATGGCAAAACACGAGACAGTTTACTGGCCGGAAGATGAACAAACCAACATAGTTCCGGTTGAAATAGTAGATGAAGTAAAAAGCAGTATGCTCCAATATTCAATGTCGGTACTTGTAGGACGTGCATTACCTGACGTTAGAGATGGTTTAAAACCAGTTCATCGCCGCATTCTCTATACAATGTATGAAAACGGACTTACACCTGATAAAGCATACAGAAAGTGCGCCGATACAGTTGGTGCCGTGCTTGGTCGTTACCATCCACACGGAGACACCTCTGTTTATGATGCAATGGTACGTATGGCGCAAGATTTCTCACTCCGTTATCCTTTAATTGACGGACACGGAAACTTCGGTAACATCGACGGCTATCCTGCCGCTGCTTACCGTTATACCGAGTCTAAAATGAACAGACTTTCTCATCATATGCTTGATGATATTGAGAAAGATACAGTAAATTTTGTACCAAACTACGATGACCGACTAAAAGAGCCTGAGGTTTTACCTGTTAGATTCCCACAACTTTTAGTTAACGGTTCATCAGGTATTGCAGTAGGTATGGCAACCGAAATTCCTCCCCACAATTTAGGAGAGGTTATTGATGGTATGTGTTGTCTTATTGACAACCCTGATGCAGACCTTCCTGAACTTTGCGAATTTATTAAGGGACCTGACTTCCCAACAGGCGGCACCATTATGGGAAGAGCCGGTATTCGTGCAGCATATGCTACAGGAAGGGGTAAAATCGTTGTTCGAGGAAAGGCAGAAATTGAGGAGCTTAAAAACGGTAAATATCGCATAGTTATTACTGAAATTCCTTATAAGGTTAGAAAGAAAGACCTTGTTAAACATATCTATGATTTAGCGGCAGATAAGAAAATCGAGGGAATTGATGACGTAGTTGACTATTCATCAAAGCGTGACGGCGGTATCAGAATTATCGTTGACGTAAAGAAGGATGCAAACCCACAGGTTGTTCTTAATAAGCTTTACAGTTATACCGCTTTACAGTCTACCATCGGCGCAATTTTACTTGCTATCGTTAACGGCAAACCTCAGATTTTAACACTCAAAGAGATGCTCCAAAACTGCATCGACTTCCAGTGTGAAATTATTGAGCGCAGAACCGCCTTTGATATGAAAAAGGCAAAAGAGAGAGCCCATATTTTAGAGGGACTTAAAATTGCTCTTGATTTCATTGATGAGGTTATAAACATTATCAGAAAGAGCAAGACTATTCCTGAATCTAAGGAAGCATTATCTGAAAGATTCGGTCTTGATGAACTTCAGACCACCGCTATCGTTCAGATGCAGCTTGGTAAACTTGCAGGAATGGAAAAACAGAAGATTGAAGACGAATTAAAGGAAAAGTTAGACTTTATTAAGGAGTGCGAGGCTATTCTTGCCGATCACTCAAAGGTTCTTGATATAGTTAAGACCGAAGCTTTAAATCTTCGTGACAGATATTCTGATGACAGAAGAACCGATATTTCCGCAGTTTCAGGAGAGGTTGATATTGAAGACCTTATTCCTGTTGAGGAATGCGTTCTCACAAAAACAGTCAACGGATATATTAAGAGACTCCCATCCGACACATATTCTGTTCAGCACAGAGGCGGACGTGGAATTAAGGGACTTTCAACCAGAGAAGATGATATTGTTGACAATATGTTCGTTTGCTCAAGCCACGATTATGTAATGTTATTCTCAAATCTTGGCAGAGTTTACAGAATGAAGGCATATGAAATTCCTGAGGGCACAAGAACAGGAAAGGGAATGAACCTCATAAACCTCCTTCCTCTTATGGATGGAGAGAAAATCACAATGATTCTGCCCTGTCCTGAGCTTGAAACCCAACAGTTTATTTGTATGGGAACCAAAAACGGCGTTATTAAGAGAACCGCCCTTTCTGATTTTAAGAATACCCGAAAGACCGGTATTATTGCTCTTGGTCTTGATGAGGGCGACGAGCTTCGTTTCGTAAGCCTGACCGATGGAAGCAAATCACTTCTTGTTGCAACCAAGAATGGTAAGGCTATACGCTTTGCCGAGGATGACGTAAGAAGTATGGGCAGAACCGCAAGAGGCGTAAGAGCAATTAAGCTTAAAGGCGACGACGAGGTTGTTGCTATGGCAGCTTGTGATGAGGAAACGATTCTTCTAACTGTTACCGAAACCGGCTACGGCAGACGTTCTACTATGGCAGACTACCGACTACAATCTCGTGGCGGTCAGGGAATTACCAACTACCGTACCGAGAAATACGGAAAGGTAGCCGCAGTGCTTGCCGTAAGGGAAGACGAAGATATTATTATGATAGCATCAGACGGAATAATCATTCGTATGAGGGTTAGCGACATTTCAACCTTTGCTCGTCCATCCAAGGGCGTTAGAGTTATGAGGGTAGGCGAAGGAGAAAAGATTCTCTCTATCGCAACCGCAGAACACGACGAAGAAGAAATAACCGATGTTCCTGAAACACCCGATGCAGATGCAGGGGAAACAGGACCTGAAGAAAAAGCAGAAACCGAAGAAGCAACAACCAACGAGTAATGGAAAAATACACACAAATTGCACTTTTTTAGTGCAAAATGTGTGTATTTTCAGTTAACTATATATCGTTTTAAACTCTATTTTTGCCTGAATGGTAAAAGAGAAAATCACATAAAAAACGATAAAATCGATAGAAAACGAGAGAAAACAAGAGACAGTTTTTTCTACAAGCATTAAAACGCTTGTTTTATGGCTTTTTTGCCCTTTTTTAAGGAGGAATATATTTGGAGAATTTTCAGCCAAATTTAGATGGTTTGGACCTAGATTATATAAAAATTAAACATGAGGAGCGCACAGTTAAAAGAAGCGCCAACATTGTGGGGATAACCTTTTTAATTTTAATGGTATTACCCTTCTTTCTTACCACAATGCTCACAAGTCTGCTAAGGGCTTTAGGGCTATCTGCACAAGAGGCCGCAGGTCTTTTAACCGATCCGATGTTTTTAATGGTAACCCAAACCTTTACATCTATATTGATGTTCATATTACCCTTGGGGGTAATTTTGTACTCAGAACATTTAAAGTTAACACAGATAGTTTCCTTTAAAAAACCAAAAAAAGAATTTTTACTGCCGATTATTCTTATGTGTATTGGAGTTACGGCCTTTGCAAACATAATAGCAAATGTATTAACGGGTCTCTTTAATGCGGTAGGAATTCCTGTTTCTCCTCCGGTTTTTGATACCCCAAAAGGCGTTTTAGGGTTTATGGCCACTTTTTTAGCAATTGCAGTGACCCCTGCGCTTGTTGAAGAGTTTGCTCTGCGTGGAGTAGTTCAGGGAAGCCTTCGAAGGTATGGAAAAGGTTTTGCCATATCTGTTTCGGCCATCCTTTTCGGTATGATGCACGGAAATCTAACGCAATTACCCTTCGCCTTTATTTTAGGAATAGCCATAGGTTTTGCGGTAATTAAGACCGATTCTATATGGACAGGTGTAATAATTCACCTTATAAACAACGGAGTTTCGGTTATTATAGATGCAATAACAACAAAAACCGACAACATACAGATTATAGGGTTTATAAATTCCCTTTATTTTGCTCTTTGTATTTTAGCCTTTTTTGTGGGATTTTATCTATTAAAAGGCAGAACAAAGGAGCTTTTAGAACTAGATGAAGAAAAAACCTATACTTCAAGTTTTTCTCTCAGAATGAAATGGTTCTTCTCCACACCTGCTATTATGGTATCAATAGCAGTATCTGCTTTAGAGTGCATACTTGCTTTGTTTATATATTAAATGTTCCACATAGAACAATTTAAATAAAAAATTCAATGTTCCACGTAGAACAAAGGAGTTTAAATGGATAAAAAATTTATGCAAAGGGCAATTCAACTTGCAAAAGAGGCCGAGAAAAACGGCGACGTGCCAATTGGCGCCGTAGTTGTTAAAAACGGCAAAATTGTAGGGGAAGGCTATAACCGAAGAGAAATTGACAATAATCCTGTTGCCCACGCCGAAATTGAGGCTATAAAAGCCGCCGGAGAAAAACTAGGCAGTTGGCACCTTGATGAGTGTGAACTCTATGTAACCTTAGAGCCTTGCCCTATGTGTGCGGGGGCTATTATAAACTCAAGAATTAAAACCTTGATTTTTGGAGCCTATGATTTAAAAGCAGGGTCTGCCTCTTCCGATTCGGTTATAAACCTTTTCGATTTGCCCTATAACCATAAGCCTGAAATCTATGGGGGAATATGCGAAGAAGAAACAGCAAAACTTTTAAAAGACTTTTTTGCCACAAAAAGAAAATAACACAACATCTTGTGTTTTAAGAAATTGTGTTATAGAGTTTAATACAATATATAATGCCCACAGTTGAAATACTGTGGGCATTTATTTTATTTATATGTCTTACATTTAAAGGAAACCTGAATACACTTTTTAGCATCTCGAACCGTTTTCCAAACCTTGTCGGCAAGCATCTGACAAACTAGATTTCCAATAGCGGTAGCTTCTTTTGGTCCTGCGCAAACTTCACATTTACATTCCTTTGCTGTAAGTCTGTCAAGATAGGTTTCCTGACTTCCGCCGCCTACAATGTTAATGACGTCGTACTTTTTGCCTGTAATATCTTCAATTCCTGCCTTTGCCTTAGCATAGCAAACAGCCAAGCTCTGATATACAGTTGCCGCAAGTTGAGCATCGTTTTCAGGAATTCTCTGTCCGTTCTCTTTGCAAGCCGCCTTAAGCTCTGCAATCATACTCTTAGGAGCTAAAAATCTTGCATCATCACAGTCAACAAGAGCGTTAAAGCCTTTTTTGCTTTCTTCTTCTGCTGCCTCGCAAAGTTCATCAAAGCCCCACTTTTTACCTGTTGTAGCTTCAATTTCCTTGCGAACCGACTGAATCATCCAAAGACCCATTATATTAGAAAGGTATCTGTACTTTTTGCCATAACCACCCTCGTTTGTGAAGTTGTATTTACGGCTTGTTTCACTACAGTTAGCCTTAGTTAGCTCTGTTCCCATTAAAGACCAGGTGCCTGAGCTTATGTAAAGGGTGTCATCTGTTAGGGTAGGAACTGCCAGAACTGCAGAAGCAGTATCGTGAGCAGGAGCGTGTACAACCAAACAGTTTCCGCCAACTATCTTTTGAATTTCAGGTTTTAATTGGCCAACGGCTTCTCCCGGCTCGCTGAGGGGCAAGAAAATCTCTCTTGGATAGCCGAGTTTATCAATTAACTCAAAGTCCCAATCACGAGTTTCAGCGTTTAGAAGGCCTGAGGTAGAAGCAATAGTATATTCTTGATGCTTAACACCGGTTAAAAGGAAAGAATAGTAGTCAGGTGTCATAAGCATAGCCTTTGCCTTGCTTAAATGCTCAGGATTTTGATTTTTAATTGCCTCTAATTGATAAATGGTGTTATAAGGCTGTTTTTGAATGCCTGTGCGACTGTAAAGCTCCTCATCGCTTATAACCTTGTTAACACTTTTATCCATACCTTGAGTACGACTGTCACGGTAACCCACCGCATCGCCTAAAAGTTTGTCGTTTTCATCAAGTAGGACAAAGTCAACGCCCCAGGTGTCAATTCCCACACTGTATGGAGCTTTTCCTGCATCAAAGCAGCGCTTAATACCTTCAACAATGTGGCCGAAAAGAGCCTCACTGTCCCAACAAAGAACGCCGTTTTTTTCATACTGTCCGTTGGGGAATCGGTACATTTCCTCTAAAACAATATTACCATCTTCTAAATGGCCTAAAATGTGGCGGCCGCTTGAAGCGCCGATATCAATAGCAAGATAATATTTCACAATAAAAACCTCCTTAGGCTATATACACTAATTATAACAAAAAGAGAGAAAATATACAATAGAAAAACTTGAAATAGCGAAAATGGTATGGTATAATTTTCAAAAAGATTAAAGGAGAACAAGGGTATGAAACCGATATTGTATATTGTAGTGCCCTGTTACAACGAAGAAAAGGTTTTGCCAATAACCAATTCAATCTTTGCAACAAAAATTAACGATTTATATATAGATGGCAAAATCTCTGAAAAAAGCCGTGTGCTTTTTGTGAACGACGGAAGTAGTGATGCTACTTGGGAGATTATATCAAATCTTTCAAAGGAAAACGATACTTTTGAAGGAATTAGCCTTAGTCGAAACCGAGGTCACCAAAACGCTTTGATTGCAGGGCTTGACGAGGCAAGAAAATATGCCGATATAACAGTCAGCATTGACTGTGACGGACAGGACGATATAAATGCAATTGACCAAATGGTAGAGGAGTATTTAAAAGGCTCGGATATAGTTTACGGCGTGAGAAAAGACCGTAAAAGCGATACTCGTTTCAAGAGGACTACCGCCCAAGGCTTTTATAAATTCCTCAACTTAATGGGGGCAGAGGTAGTATATAACCACGCAGATTACCGACTAATGTCTAAAAGAGCCTTAGACGAGTTTTTCAAGTTTGAAGAGGTAAACATTTACATTCGTGGAATGGTGCCGCTGGTTGGTTTTAAGAGTAGTGTCGTATATTATGACAGAAGTCCAAGAATTGCGGGTAAAAGCCATTATCCACTAAGAAAAATGTTGTCCCTTGCCTTTAACGGAATAACAAGTCTTTCGGTAAAACCCATAAGAATAATAACAACTGTTGGTGTTTTAGTGTCGCTAATCAGTTTTCTGCTTATCGTGTGGTCGGTTATTATCCATTTTACCGGTAGCGGTGTTGCAGGTTGGGCATCTATCGTTTCGGCAGTAAGCTTTTTCGGTGGAATACAGCTTATAAGCCTTGGCGTTATAGGGGAGTATATAGGTAAAATTTATATTGAGGTCAAGAAAAGACCTAGATATATAATTGAAACCAAAACCTACGAATAAAAAATGTGCTTATAATAGAAAAGGCACTTTAAAGGAGAAAATATTATGAAAAAACCTTTACTTTCCGAACTGACTTTAAGAGAAAAAATCGGTCAAACAGCCCTATGCCAACTGAACAATCCCGGTATTAAAGAAATAGAAAAATACCCATATGGTTCATTTTGGGTAACCGGAGATTTTAATTTCGGCGTTATTATGGACGAAGTTGATCA
This sequence comes from Clostridia bacterium, assembly GCA_017521125.1. GTDB lineage: Bacteria > Bacillota > Clostridia > Oscillospirales > Acutalibacteraceae > SFWF01. Next base: position 95,395 of record JAFXDV010000010.1, on the reverse strand, counting down.
AACGTCAGAAAAAAGAGAAAAGTTCATAGCAAGCATAAAGGCTGTAAATAGTCGCCTAAAGGTGCCCACAATACGTGCGGCAGACTGTGGAACAACCGTTCCCTCCAAGGACTATGGATATGTTTTAGACTCCCTTTCGGTAGGCTCCACCGGCTCGGAGGAGTACGCCTATAAAACAGGTCTTCTTAGAGGTAAAATGCTGAGAAGTGTAGGAACAAACTGGGTTTGGTCCCCTATTTGTGACATTCCTGCTCGTGACAATTCAAGTATTCTTGGAAGAACTTATACCGACGACCCGGATAAGCTTCTTGCTATGAACATCGCAACAATGAAGGGCTTTCAGGACGCAGGTATTGCCGCTTGCGCTAAGCATTTCCCCGGAGAAGACGGTATGGAATATCGTGATGCCCATTTTAGCGAGACCAAGAACCTTTCCACCAAAGAAGAGTGGTTAAAAACACAGGGAAGAATGTTCCAGGGTATGATAGATGCAGGAGTAGAAACCATTATGACTGCACACCAGTGTTTCCCTGCTATTGATAACACAACAAGAAACGGCAGATATGTTCCTGCTACCCTTTCTTACAAAATCTTAACAAAATTGTTAAAGGAAGAAATGGGCTTCAAGGGCGTTGTTATTACCGACGACGTTTGGATGAGAAGCGTTGGTACATATTGCGGAGACGATATGAGCAGAGTATATGTTGAAGCCATAAAGGCAGGAAACGACATAATTCTCGGCGTAAAAGATTTCTATTTCGACGCAATCGAAGAGGCCGTATTAAGCGGAGAAATTCCAATGGAGCGAATTGACGACGCTTGTCAGAGAGTTCTTGATTTGAAGGAGAAAATTGGCGTATTCGATGACGATTTCGAACTTACAAAGGGCGACGCTGATGAAATAAACGCCGAATGTATTGCCTTCAATAAGGAAGCTGCCGCAAAGGTTCCTTCTCTTGTTTGCGACGAGAACAAGCTTTTCCCATTAGACCCCAAAAAGCACAAAAAAGTTTGTATCATCTATTCAGGCCACGATGCCGAAGGCGAACACAAGGGATATGACAGTATGCAGACCTTTATTAAAGAGTTTGAAAAACGAGGCTGCGAGGTTACCCTGAAAAAAGGTCTTTTAAAGAGCTTTGCTTCTGAGGCAGACCTTAAAGAAATTGCTGCCACACACGACCTCATAATTTATGCAGGATTCCTAAAGCGTTGGACCCCACACGGTAAGTGCGGCTTTTACGGTATTGAAATCAGTACCTTCCAGAACGCATTAAGAGCAGGCTTTGAAAAGAGTATGGGTATAGGCATCGGCTCCCCATTTATGTATTACGATTTCTACTCGGCTTTCCCAACCTTTATCAACATATATAACTTCTTCCCCGAAATTATTGAGGCAGCAGTTGCCGCAATGTTCGGCGAAATTCCTTTCCAGGGAGGAGAGCCCTTCAAGTTGGTTCCTGACTACGTAAAAGAGCGTCTTGCAATGTTCGGCGCAGTAGAGGAAGAAAAATAAAACACGTAAAAAACCCACCGAATCATACGGTGGGTTTTTTGTTTATAGAATAATATAAGGTTACAAGACTGCCGCTAAGTAAAATTCCGCCTATAATATCGGTTAGCCAGTGGACCCCTGAAATAAGTCGGCCTACAACCATAAATACAGTAAAAACAACAATAATAATATTAAGTACTTTTTTAAGCGTTTGTCTTTTAATACGAGCTTTAAGCTGCAATATTGCGGTTGGCATAATACAAAATACAAGTAAGGTGGTGGAAGACGGATAAGAGGCTTCTAAATAACCGTTTATAAGAATAGGTCTGTAATTCACAACAAACTCTTCGAATAGCAGATAAAATGCTAACACAAGGATATAAAATCCACCAAGAGTTAGAATATTAAAATCTACCTTTAATATATTTTTGCGCTTTATCCACTGAACAAGACCTAAAACTGCAAAACCAAAGCCAACCGCCACAGGCACAAGCCCTGCCCAGTCGGTTATAAGATAAAGGGTCATGTGTACCCCCGTGACCGAGTGAAACCATCCGTTAAGTGTAGCAAAACCCACACTTGACCCATTGGGACCTATCGACCCAAGGTCAATAAAGGAAATTGCTACAGTCCACAAAATAAAAGACAAAAATAAAAAAACAAAAACACCAAGACTTTTTTTAAAACTTTTCATAATTTTCCCTCCTGTAAACACAGTAAGGCAAACTAAAAAGAAATAAAAGAGTCTTGGCGTCACGTTATGATACTTTTAGTGTCGGCGGAAAATAGTAAACATCTTTATAATTAAAAATACAAAGGTAAACACCGCCGCATAGGGTTGTCTGCAGAGGATGAAAAGGATAACCGCCAAAATACTAAGCAAAAGGGAAAGAGTGCTTTTGATTTTAACCCAAAAAGCATTATTGCAGTTTTGCAAGGCAAGGCATAAAAGACCGAGTGCAACCATACCCAAAACAACAACAAGACAAAGCACCCTAATAAAAGGCTGAGCGGTTATGAAATTTAAAAGGGAAACCTCCTTAACGTAGCTCTCTGTTTGAAATGCGAAAAAAGGCAAAACCAAGAGCAGAGCCATACTGCAATCAAGAAGCCCCAAAATCATATCCTTGATATGTCGTTCTTTAATCTTTTGCTCGTTTTCGGCAAGGAAAAGGAGTTGGTCGGAAGATAAAAGGTCATCCAGCGAGACCGAGAAGAATTTAGAAATAGCCTTTAAGGATTCAATGTTAGGCACACCTCTGCCTGATTCCCATTTGGAAATGGCGGTTCGTGAAACGAAAAGAATCTGGGCGAGTTCTTCTTGAGTTAGCCCCTTATTTTTTCTAAGATCTTGTAATTTTTCATTAAATTCCATAAGACACCTCGTTTAACCTACCATATAAAAGGAAAAAGTCTGTATTTAACACGTTTTTTATATTCTATGTATCCTGAAAGTCCTTCTTCGAGCACCTTTTCTTCATTTAATATTCTCACAACAATAATGGGCAGATAAAGGGCAAAGCAGAGAAAGGCCCAAAGAGAGCCGAGAACCAAAGGGATAGAAAGGAATAGCCAAACGGTCACGGCATACATTGGGTGGCGGACAATTCCGTAAAGACCGGAATCAATGATTTTCTGTCCCTCTTGCACCTCAACCGTCCTTGAAAGATAAGCATTTTCGCGCATAACCTCGGCGTATAAGGCGTAGGAAATCAAAAGTATTACCGAAGCGGAAAAAACAATTCCGTTGTGAATAGTCGACCAACCGAAACGAAAGTCAAGACCCGCAATAATAAACCCTGCAACAAAGATAAGTCCTGCGGCTGCAACAACACCTTTTTGGGTTTTTTCTTCTTCCCTTGCGCCGAGCCTTTTTTCAAGGAGATTTGGTGATTTTAAAAGAAGAACTGCGCCGAGAATTAGCATAGGAACAAACAGTAAACCAATGAATAACCAACCGTTCATATATTTAAGGCTACCCGCAGGAATAAAAATCAATGCGCCCACGAGAAATAGCCCCATTAAAAATTTAGAAAGAGCCGAAAATAAAAGTTTCATTATTTTTCTCCAAGATAAATTTCTATATCTCCCGTCGAGGTGGTGATTTGGCATAAGCCCCCCTCATTAGTTTGGGGAACGTGAATTTCTCCTGTACTTGTCTTAGTAGCAAAAGTTTTAGGGGAAAGCAGACTTCCCTCAACGTCGCCGGTGTCGGTTTCAATAAATATTTCCGCCGCATCGCAAACGTTAAGCTCAATATCACCCGTGCTTCTTTTAATGTCGAATTTATTAGAGGCGATAACCTTTTTGAGTTCGACCTCTCCGGTACTTCCTTTAGTTACAAGGTTTTCACACTTTACATCACTAAGTAAAATATCGCCGGTTGAAAGGGAAAGGTCAATATCTTTTACAGATAGTTTAGAAAAAGATATATCTCCTGTGCTCTCTTTAATATAAACCGAGGAAAAATCTGCTTTTGGAAGATAAACGGTAATTTTTGGAGTGCCGAAGCCGATGTTTATATAATCATACCAGGCTTTTTCCTCTTTTTCGTTAATAAAAAGAGTGCCGTTTTCTATTTTTACTTCATGCCTGGCCTTTTTTTCCTCGAAACACTCGACCTTGCATTCACCATTCCCTGAAAGAAGGAATTTTATATCTGCTGTGTCGGTGTCTATCCAAATGTTTTCAAAAGAGTCACTAATATTATAAGAGTTCTGCTCATATTTTGTGGTACTGATTTTAGAAAAATCCCAATCGGCAAAAAACAGAGTTGCCGAAAACATAATGGTTCCTAAAAAAACGAGGGCGGCTGCAACAATCAACCATATTTTTGTAGATGTTTTCATCACGCTACCTCCTTCTTTATCAAGCAGTTTTTTAAAGCCAAACAAACCTTTTTGGTAAGAAAAATAATTCCCTTGGTTGCCGCCTTGCAAACGAAGAACATAAAGATAGAAAGTCCCGCACAAACTAAACCTACGGCGAAAGCGGCAGCACCTGAGAACATGCGTCCCAAAACTAAAAGGATAAAACTTGCCGCTGTCAGACCAAAAGCCGAGGCTAAAAGGGACACAAAAACTGCCCAAAGAGAGATAATCGCAGACCAAAGGGAAACATAAACAGAAAAAACAACTGCAAAAACAGAAATTAAAACAGAAAGCCAGATAGGAGAACCTAAAATTAAAAATACAATCTCCCACCATCTTAAGCGAGAATTTTTGGCCATTTGCAATATCCCCCTAAACTTTTATTTATTTTAAACATATCATGTGGCATTACCTTTGTCAATAAAAACTGTTTTCTGCGTGAATAAATTGTGGTATAATATGAACTGTCGGTTGATTTTCCCCACTCAACCAACAGTTCGTGGTATTTTTTAAAGGTGTTGTATATACTGAGCATGAAAGGAGGCGCTCTATGGACCAAGTGAAAATAGGAAGGTTTATAGCAAACTGCAGAAAAGAGAAAAAACTGACCCAAATGCAGTTAGCAGAAAAACTTAATATCACCGATAGGGCAGTGTCCAAATGGGAAACAGGTAAATCTCTGCCCGATTCCGCAATAATGTTGGAGCTTTGCGAAATCTTGGGTATTACAGTAAACGACTTATTAAACGGGGAGGTAGTTAAAGTGGATAACTACAACAAAGAACTTGAAAAAACCTTGATTGAAATGGTAAAACAAAAGGAAGAAAACGATAAAAGACTTTTAGCGCTTGAAGTGGTTATAGGAGTTTTATCCGTCCTTGTTTTACTTGCACCAATCATTATCGCAGCATATCTTCCAATGGAGAACTGGCAAAGAATTGTCCTTTGTTTCTCCGGCGTTATCCCTTGTTTTGTGGGAATTTTCTATGCCATTAAAATCGAACAGGTGGCAGGGTATTACCAGTGTAAAAACTGCGGTCACAAATACGTGCCCTCATACAAACCAATGGTATGGTCAATGCATATGGGCAGAACAAGATATATGAAATGCCCAAAGTGTAAAAAGATAAGTTGGCAGAAAAAGGTAATAAGCAAAGGCTAAAAAAAGAGCTATCAGACTAAAATCTGATAGCTCTTTTAATCTTTTAAAGAGTTCTATATAGCATCGTTCCGCCAAGCTCCCCTGTGTATTGGGCATTTTCAGCAGCAATTTTTCCACCCACAATTACAAAATCAAAGCCTTCGGCGTGGGCGTGAGGATTAGCGTAGGTCGCCTTATCTTCAAGTTTTTCAGGGTCAAAGATACAGATGTCGGCGTCCATTCCCTCACGAATAAGACCTTTAGTCTGAAAACCGTAAACGGCGGCAGGCATAGAGGTCATTTTCCTAATCATTTCAGAAAGTGAAACAACCCCTTTTTCTCGAACATAACGAGCAATAGCCCTTGGGAAGCTTGCGCGCAGTCGTGGATGGTAGCTGGAAGCGGTTGCCACAACGCCTGAGTCGGTGCAAATCATAACGCGAGGATGTGCCATTACCGTCTCTACATCCTCCTCGCACATAGTAAAAAAGCAGGCGGAACAGCTGTCCTTTGTAAGTCGCACTATCTCCAAAGCGGCAGAGAATTCATCTAGTCCCAATTTTTCAGCAATTTCAGGCACACGAAGACCCTCAAACTCAGGGCGGCCAGCGCATCGGGCAACAAGTATGTAATCCATATCAGAATGAGCAGAATAAAACCTAGCCTTAGCCTCGGCTATTTCCTCAGGGCTTTCCAAATGCTTTAATAGACTATCGGTTCCCCCTGAACGCCACTGAATAGGGATAAAGGCTGAAGAAAAACGTGTGTGTGATGCAGTATAGGGATAGACATCGGCATAAAGCTCATACCCTTGGACATTGACCTGGTCTATAATGCGAAGGGTCTCCTTTACCAGTCCCCAGTTTTTAGGATTTCCCGATGCCTTATGGTGCGAAATAACTCCGCGAACACCAGATTCTTTAACAATAGTGACAAATTCATTTACCGCCTCAACAAGTTTGTCGGCTTCACTTCTGAGATGGATGGCGGCAATACCGTGATACTCGCCTACCACCTTTGCGATTTGGATAGCTTCCTTTGTGTCGGCGAAGCAACCGGGAGCATAGATAAATCCGAAGGAAACACCCAAAGCCCCGTGCTCCATAGCCTCACGCATAACGGATTTCATTTTTTCAAGCTCGTCGGCGGTGGGTTTGCGGTTTTCTGTGCCGATAACGGCTTTTCGTAAAGAACCGTGGCCAATAAGCTGACCGATATTTGCACCAAGCTTGCAGCCACGAGCATTGTCTAAAAATTCAGCGGCATCTGTACTGCAGATTGAAGCGCCGCATTGACCTGCAACCGAGGTGGTGATACCCTGCTCAACCTTTTCCTTTTGCTCAGGGTGTGAGAAAAACTGTTTGTCGGAATGAGAGTGAGAGTCAATAAAGCCAGGGGTTACAACCTTACCTGCGGCATCTATAACAGCCTTTGCCTCGGCCTCAATATTTCGGGCGATTTTTACAATTTTTCCGTCCTTTACGGCAACCTGTGCTCTCATAGAGGGGCTACCTGTACCATCAATAATCATACCGTTTTTAATTAAAATGTCATACATAAGTTTTTTCTCCTTTTTAGGCTTAGTTACTTCTCGAACACCCACTATAATAAGCACTCCTCCCAATATTAAACCGAGATTTACAGGCTCTCCAAGTAAAGCAATGCCCGCAACAGCTGAGCACAAGGTTGAGAGAGAGCCATAGGAGGAGACTTTAAAGACCGACATCTGACTCGCAGCATAGTTTATAAGGATATTTGCGGCGATGGAGCAGAGAATTGCCAAGAAAAGAACCGAAATAATATATTTTGGGTTTGCCAGGGGCGAGACAAAGCTTGCAACATCCCAATTTGCAGATTTAAGGCCGGCTACAGTAAACACTACCGATGAGGAGGCCAACACAAAAAAGGTGCGTTCAAATGCGGTAAACTCTTGAGATGCTTTGCGGTTTGCCGTCTTAAATAGTGCAGAAGCGACTACCGTAATAAGCAAGAATAATCCGCCTAAGGGAGTCATAACTCCCAATTCTTTGCCTGAAAGGGTTATGAAAACCACGCCCACTACTGGCATTATACAGAACAAAGCTTGTCGCAAGGAGGGGTATTCTTTTAAAAAGAGAGCCCCTGTGCCGATAGTGACAACAGGTACAACCGCAAGGCCAAGACCGGCGATGGTTGAGTTGGTATAAAGAAGCGCGTAGCTTTCAAAAACAGTATAACATATCTGAAAGACCTGCAGCAATAAAATAAAAGCAAAATTTTTGCCCTTTAGAGAAATTTTGCCCTTACCGAAAAGTATCATAAGAAGCATAATAAGCACCGATATGGTAAAACGGTGGGCAAGCATTATGGATGGCTGAGAAACCACGCTCAGAGCCTGTTTGATAAAGAGGAAACTGAATCCCCAAAGAATGTTTCCCAAAGCGGCGCAAAAGACCGCCTTAGCAGTATTGCTTTTCATAAACAGCACCTCGATAAATATTTGATATCATTATAATGTTTTAAAAAAGTGTTGTAAATGACGGTTTTTTGCTATATAATATTGAATGAATTCAATATTTGGAGGGAAAGAGTATGACCGATTTAGGAATAGAAGCGTTTTTGACAATATACCGTGAAGGTAGCATTACAGGAGCTGCCCAAACCCTTTATATTAATCAATCTTCCCTTAGTACGCGGTTAAGGAACCTTGAAAAAGAGCTTGGCCAGGAACTGTTTTACAGAAGCAAGGGAAACCGAAAATTATCCTTAACCCCCGCGGGCGAAAGGTTTCTGCCCTTAGCGCAACAGCACCAAGCCCTTGAAAATCAGATGTATGCTGTTTGCAATCCGCCTTTAACAGAAGAAATTTTAAGGATATCATCTCTTAACAGTATCGGTAGTTATATGCTTCCCCCTGTATACGAGCATTTTTCAAACCACTTTCCTGAAATTCGGTTGGAAATTAAAGATATTGCTACAGCCGAAGCGCGAAAGGCCTTGGAGAGAGATAAGTTAGATGTAGCTTTTTCAGGACGGATGGTGGATAATGACCAGATTGTAACCATTCCCTTTATGAACGAGCCGATGGCGTTTTTGTGCTCGGCAAGGTCGGATTATCCCGACCCTGTAAATTTAGAAGATTTATCTGTGGACCACCAGGTTTATAGCGTCTGGACTTCAGAGCTCAGAAAATGGCACCAGAGTGTTTTTGGAACAGAGGCAAAACCCCAGATAAGATTAGGGCTTATGAGTCAGATAAGACTCTTTATTTCAAGGCCTCAGGCCTGGGCAGTAGTGCCACGAAGTATAGCCGACGCCTTGCAGAACGCGCCTGATTTGCGCAGGTGCAAAATGAGCTTTGCTATACCTGACCGCCGCATATATCTGCTCTGCCGCAGAGCCGCCCTTACTACTCGGCCGACGGAATGCTTTTTAGCTTCTCTTAAAACGGTTATGGAGACAAATAAGGTGGAGGGGCTTTTACTCTAATCGCTGTCACATTTAATAAAAAAAGACTTGAAATCATAAGATTTCAAGTCTTTTTTGTAAGATTAAAATTTTCTGTTGCTCTTAACCGTAGATAAGAGACTCAGCGTAACGAGTAGCAATAACGCCCTCAGGTTCGCCTGTTTTCTTAGATTCGGTAAGGATATGCTCAATGCTATCATAGATTTTGTCAACCTTTTCGAGCACAGCTTCCTTGTTGTAAGGTCCGTCAACCTCTGCTGCAGCATTGATAACGCCACCGCCGTTGATAACAAAGTCAGGAGCATAGAAGATGCCACGAGCCTTTAATGCAAGACCTGAAGCGTCGTCTAAAATCTGGTTGTTAGAACCACCTGCTACTGCTTTACATTTTAAAACAGGAATGGTCTCAGGATTTAAGATAGCGCCCATAGCGTTTGGTGAGAAGATGTCGCACTCTTGAGAGTAAATCTCATTTGTTGCAACAACCTTTGCGCCAAATTCAGCAGCAGCTTTGTCAAGAGCTTCTTTATTGCTACGGTTTGCAACAATAAGCTTTGCTCCGCTTTCGTGTAAGAGACGGCACAAATCGAAACCAACCTTACCAAGACCCTGAACGGCAATGGTAAGACCCTCTAAACTGTCGGTGCCGAGAGCAACCTTAGCGGTAGCTCTGATACCCTGCCAAACACCTCTTGCGGTGAAAGGAGATGGGTCGCCACTGTTCATTGGAAGACCGCAAAGATACTTGGTTTTGCGAAGCATTACCATAGCGTCGTCGCAGGTTGTGTTAACGTCTTCTGCGGTTATGTACTGTCCGCCTAAGTTCTCAACTGCCTCTGCAAAAGCCTCAAACATAGCTTCGGTTTTCTGTGAAGGGTCTGCGATAATAACACCCTTACCGCCGCCGTGAGGAAGACCTGCAACTGCATTCTTATGTGACATACCACGAGAAAGACGTAATACGTCAAAAAGGGCTGCGTCGTAAGACTCATAAGGGAATAAACGGCAACCGCCGATAGCGGGGCCGAGGTTGGTGTTGTGTACAGCGATTATAGCCTTAAGACCTGCTTTTTCGTTGTTTACAAACAACACTTTTTCATGACGATAATTGCTCATTTCAGTCATTGCATTCATTTTCTTTTCCTCCTAAAATTAGTTCAAATTATTTATATTCTTTACCAAGCGTCAGCGCCTTGATGTTAAGCTCAACAAGAGCGGCTTTCTTGGGTGGAACGAGTTTTTTTACAACCTCTTCGGTGCCTTCAAAGGAAAGCTCAGGGTTGTTTTCTAAAAGATGTCCCATAATAATCATATTAGCAAGGGTTGCGATACCCTGGCTTTTTGCCATCTGTGTTGCAGGGATATAGAAAACGTCCACGTCGGTACGTGTTACTTTTTCTTCAATAAGAGCGCTGTCAACGTAAATCTGTCCGCCTGGGGCAACAGTATCAACGTACTTTTGAAGAGAAGGAAGGTTCATCGCAACTAAAACGTCAGGTGTAGTGATAATAGGACTTCCAACAGGAGTGTCGGAAAGAATAACGTTACAGTTAGCGGTACCTCCACGCATTTCAGGGCCGTAAGAGGGAAGCCAGGAAACCTGTAAATCTTCGGTAAGACCTTTATAGGCTAAAAACTTTCCTGCGAACAAAATTCCCTGTCCGCCGAAGCCTGCAATAAGGATTTGTGTGGTTTTCATTATTTGCTCTCCTCCTTCTCAGCGCTTCTGTCCTTGTAAACACCGATTGGATAGAAGGGAAGCATATCGCTTTCAACCCACTCCAGTGCTTTTTGAGGAGTCATACCCCAGTTTGTAGGACAAGCCGAAACAACCTCAACTAAAGAGAAGCCCTTGCCGTCAATCTGGTTTTGGAAGGCCTTTTTAATAGCCTTTTTAGCCTGCATAACGTTCTTAACGTTGTTAACGGCAACACGAGTAATATATTCAGGACCTTCGAGGGTAGCAAGCATTTCAGAAACTCTGATAGGCCAACCGCAATGGTCAACGTCACGTCCGTAAGGTGAGGTTTGTGTTACCTGACCTGGAAGACTAGTTGGAGCCATCTGACCGCCTGTCATTCCGTAAATCGCATTGTTTACGAAGATAACGGTTATATTTTCATTTCTTGCGGCAGAGTGAACGGTTTCTGCCATACCGATAGAAGCCAAGTCGCCGTCTCCTTGATATGTAAATACAATATTTTCAGGACGACTTCTCTTAATGCCGGTAGCAACAGCAGGTGCTCTTCCGTGAGCCGCCTCAATCATATCACAGGTAAAGTAATCATAAGCCATAACTGCGCAACCAACAGGAGCAACACCAATTGTCTTGCCTTCTATTTGAAGCTCATCCATTACCTCGGCAACCAAACGGTGAATTATACCGTGAGGACAACCAGGGCAATAGTGGAAGGGAATGTCTGCTAAAGAATCAGGTTTTTTAAATACTACTGCCATATCAGAACACTCCTTTCTCTGCATTTTTAATGCTCTGTAAAACTTCATCAGGGCTAACAATCATACCGCCGCAACGGTTACAAAGAGCAACAGGCTTTTTAGATTCGGTATAAAGACGGATATCCTCAATCATCTGTCCCATACTAAGCTCTACCGAAATAAAGCCATTAACCTTGTCTGCGGCTTCCTTTATAGCTTTTTGTGGGAAAGGCCAAAGGGTTATAGGACGGATAAGACCAACCTTAATGCCTTCATTTCTTGCGGCAACAACTGCGTTTTTAGCAACACGAGCGGCAATACCAAAAGCAACCACACAGTATTTGGCATCCTCCATCATATACTCTTCCCACATAGCCTCGTTCTCTTCGATAGCCTTATATTTCTCATAACGCTCGAAGTTTTTAACTTCTAATTCTTCAGGCTTTAAATAGAGAGAGTTAACGATATTGTGTTTTCTTTCACAATTAGTACCTGTAAGAGCCCAAGGCTTTTCATAATTTTCAATCTCTGCATCCTCAAAGGTAATAGGCTCCATCATTTGTCCAATTGTACCGTCTGCCAAAATCATAGAGGTCATTTGGTATTTGTCGGCGAGATTAAAGCCTTTAATGGTGAGACTTGCCATTTCCTGAACAGATGCGGGAGCTAAAACTATCATACGATAGTCTCCGTGTCCGCCACCCTTTGTAGCCTGGAAATAGTCGGACTGAGAAGGCTGAATACCGCCAAGACCGGGGCCGCCACGTTGAACGTTTACAACAAGGGCAGGGATATCAGAACCTGCTATGTAGCTAAGACCTTCTGCCTTTAAAGAAATTCCCGGGCTTGAAGAAGAGGTCATTACACGAACGCCGGCAGCTGCGGCGCCATAGACCATATTTATAGAAGCGATTTCGCTTTCTGCCTGTAGGAAAACACCGCCAATTTTAGGCATTTTCTTAGCCATATAAGCGGCAATCTCTGTTTGTGGGGTTATAGGATATCCAAAGTAATGCTTACAACCGGCTCTGATAGCGGCTTCGGCAATAGCTTCGTTTCCTTTCATTAAAACTCTTTCTGCCATAACTTTTTCCTACCTTTCTACAGTGATAATACAATCGGGACACATAGTTGCACAGAAAGCACAACCAATGCATTTATCGGGATTTATCATCACAGCAGGAGAATAGCCTTTTTTGTTAATGGTATCCGCGTTAATTGCAAGACAGCCCTTAGGACAAGCGTCTACACAAAGGCCACAGCCTTTGCACCAATCAGTACGGAAGGTTACTTTTGCCATATTTTTTCTCCTTATCAAAATAATTTCTTTTGCAAATCAAGGGAAATCACAGGGTCAAGTTTTCCCTTTAGTTTCTCTGCAACGCTAGAAACGGCGGTGTGAGCAAACACGGGAAGGCCGCTGATTTCACTTAATTTTTTTATGTAATCTTGTGAAGCAAGAACTGTATCTGCCGTTGTTTCTTCACCTAAATTAGAGTTATTTATAATATCGGTAAAGTTTAGCTTACAAGCCGCCTCAATTTCCCTCATAACCTCAAGAGCATCCTCAGGAGTTCGAGTTAGAGGACGATAACAGTTTGCCACAAAGACTAATCGATAGTTGTTTTCCTCTTTTATAGATGGAACATAGCGGCCTAAAGCGTAGGCACCACGGTCATCGCCGCCAATGTCCATTATACCATAAGTTTTTTTATCTGTCACTAATTTATAGGCTTTTGCAGGAAGGGCAGGTAGGTCGACGTTAGTGTTGGCAAACTGTGGGGAAACAAGCTCCACTCCTGCCTTTTCAAGAACCTCGGCGCTATCCTTTGTGCGAAAATAAGGGTTTACAATGTCCAAATCGGCAATACAAACCTTTTTGCCCTCACTTGCTAAGAGTAGCGCATAGTTTACTGCGATATTTGTTTTGCCGCTACCATAATGTCCTGCAAAAAGCGTTAAACGTTTATGTTCCATAGCTATACCTTTTGTTTATAACATTTTACGAATAATCTTTCCGCTTGTTGTTTTGGGAAGACTTTCTCTGAATTCAACAATACGTGGATACTTATAAGGCGCAGTACGAGATTTAACATAGTTTTGAATTTCTTTTTTCAGTTCGTCTGTACCTTTGAAATCTTTAACAAGCACGATACTTGCCTTTACAACCTGACCTCTAACCTCGTCAGGAGCCGCAGAAACACCACATTCCAAAACGTAAGGCAATTCCATAATAACGTTTTCAATCTCGAAAGGTCCAATGCGGTAACCCGAAGACTTAATAACGTCGTCTACACGGCCAACGTACCAGAAGAAGCCGTCCTCATCACGCCAAGCAAGGTCACCTGTGTGATACCAACCGTCACGCCAGGTCTCAGCAGTGGTTTCCTCGTTGCCCTCATAACCGAAGCTGAGTCCGCAAGGAATACCCTTTGAAATATTTATGCAAACCTCTCCGTTTTCGCCTGTAGCAACCTCGTTACCTTCGGCGTCAAGAAGATGAACGTCATAAAGGGGAACGGGTTTACCCATAGAACCGATTTTATGACTGTAGCCTGTAAGGTTACCGATTATAAGTGTGCTTTCAGACTGACCGAAGCCCTCCATAATTTCAAGACCGGTTGCCTTCTGGAACTGACGGAAGACCTCAGGGTTTAATGCCTCGCCTGCAATAGATGCGTGTTCAATAGAAGAAAGGTCAAAACGGCTTAAATCTTGTTTGATAAGCATACGGTACATAGTAGGCGGAGCGCAGAAGGTAGTAATATTGTATTTTTTGAAAAGAGGCAATATTTTTTCTGCATCAAAGCGGTCGAAATCGTATACAAAAATTGCCGCCTCGCAAAGCCATTGACCATAAAGTTTGCCCCAAAGAGATTTGGCCCAACCGGTATCGGAAATAGTAAGATGCAGACCGTCAGGATTAATCTGATGCCAATATTTAGCGGTTATAAAATGTCCTAACGGATATTTATAATTATGTGCCGCAAGTTTTGGATAACCTGATGTTCCTGAGGTGAAGAACATAAGCATTGGGTCACTTCCGCAAGGAGTATCATCAGTGCAGTTAAAGTGACTGCTATACATTGTATATTCCCCATCAAAGTTATGCCAACCCTTTCTTTCTCCGCCAACCAAAATCTTGGTGGCAAGGTGGGGAACCTTTGCAGCCGCCTCGTCAACCGCTGAGGAAACCTCTCCATCGGCGGTACAAACAACAGCCTTTATTTTACCTGCTTCAAAGCGATAGGTAAAATCTTTTTCCTGCAGCTGATTTGTAGCAGGAATTACAACGGCACCAAGTTTATGAAGGCCTAGAATAGAAAACCAGAACTGATAATGTCTTTTTAGTACTAACATAACTCGGTCGCCACGCTTAATACCCAAAGACTTAAAGTAGTTAGCGGCACGAGCCGACTCTCTCTTCATATCCTTAAAGGTGAATCTGCGCTCCGTACCATCCTCGCTTAAATGAACCATAGCGAGTTTTTCTGGGTCTTTATCAGCCAAAGCGTCAACTATATCATAAGCAAAGTTGAATTTTTCTTCATTCTTAAAGGCTATATTAGTAAGTTTTCCATCTGTTTCGGTAGGAATAATAAAGTTGTGATAAATTCTCTGCTTGTTTTCTTTACGAGCAGCTTTAATAGGTGTAGCCTCACTGGCAGTCTGCTCATTTGCGCGTGCGGCGGCATTACGAAGAACAATAGCATAGAAAGCGCAGTCCTCTCCGTCAACGGCAATCATACCGTGAGGAGTTGAAGAATCGTAATAAATTGTATCGCCGGGATGTAAAACCTCGGTATGCTCTCCGATTTGGATGCGCATATGTCCACGGATAACGATATCGCATTCCTGACCCTCGTGGGTGGTAAGCTCGATATCTTCGTATTCGGCGCCATCTCGGTAGTTAAGCTCCATATATAAAGGTAGGGCAATACGGTTTTTAAAATCGGCGGCAAGGTTGTAGCCTATCATATGATGGGCTTCTTCAATGCGTTGGCCGTGGCCTTTTCTGGTTAAAGCATAGGTGTGCAGTTTAGGACTGCGACCTTCAATAAGGTCTCCCATATCAACACCGAGGGAAAGGGAGCAATGATATAAAAATGCGATGCTCAGGTTTCTGTTACCTGCTTCACACTCTATATATTCTTCTACGCTGATTTCTGTGCGCTTTGCCATTTCCTCGACGGTAAGGCCTGTAATTTCGCGAAGCTCTTTAATACGAGCGGCAGTCTCTCTTATTTTATAAGTCATACCGGTTATGTTATTTTCCATAATATACCTCTCCAAAAAACAAAAACTCGTCTCAAAGTTTGATTCCTTTGAGACGAGTAAAAAGCATACCCGCGGTACCACTCAAATTGCATTTGCCTCACAGCAAATACCACTCACAAGGTGCCAACACACCCTAAGCCATTACGTCGCTTACACGCGGAGGTTCTACGGCAAAAGCTTTCTTCCTCCAGACTCCGGAGCTACATATACTGAGTTCTGTAATGACTCGCACCAAACGTCATCTCTCTGAAACAGAGTATTTTCAATATAACTCTCCATCAACGCCTTTGATTATTAGGAATCATATCACTTTTTTTAGAAATTGTCAATATTTTTTTAAAGTTTATTTCTAATTATTTTTCCGCTTATTGTTTTAGGCAGTTCATCACGGAACTCAACAATACGTGGATATTTGTAAGGAGCTGTTCTTGTCTTAACGTAGGTCTGAATGTCTTTTTTAAGTTGTTCAGAAGGCTCGGTGCCTTTAACTAAAACAATACTTGCCTTTACAACTTGACCTCTTACCTCGTCGGGAGCGGCAGAAACGCCACATTCCAAAACATAAGGGAGCTCCATAATTGTGCTCTCAATTTCAAAAGGTCCGATTCGGTAACCGGAGGACTTAATAACGTCGTCGGCGCGGCCAACGTACCAATAATAACCATCCTCATCTCGCCAAGCCAAATCTCCGGTGTGATATAAACCGTCGTGCCATACTGCCTCAGTTTTCTCGGGCTCTTTGTAGTAACCGAGGAAAACGCCACAGGTAGGCGCAGGGTCGGTACGGATAACAATTTCACCGTTAACACCGTCTGCGACAGGGTTGCCGTCGGTATCCACCAAATCAATGCCGTAGCCTGGAACAGGTTTACCCATTGCACCGGGTTTTAGCATTGTACCAACAAGGTTGGCAATACCTAAGGTCATCTCGGTCTGACCGAAGCCCTCGGCAATACGAAGACCGGTTGCCTTTTCAAACTGATAGAATACCTCAGGGTTAAGAGCCTCTCCTGCGGTGGTGGCGTGATGGATAGAAGATAAATCAAAACGGCTTAAATCCTGTTTGATAAGCATTCTGTACATAGTAGGAGGCGCACAGAATGTAGTAATATTGTATTTTTTAAACATCGGCAGAATCTTTTCTGCATCGAAGCGGTCAAAATCGTAGGTAAATACGGCGCCCTCGCAAAGCCATTGTCCGTATAGCTTACCCCACAGCGCTTTACCCCAACCGGTTTCGGAAATGGTAAAGTGGAGACCCTCTTTTTCTGCCATATGCCAATATTTAGCAGTAACGAAATGTCCTAACGCATACTTGTAGCTGTGCATAGCAATTTTGGGATATCCGGTAGTTCCTGAGGTAAAGAACATAAGCATGGGGTCGTCGCCCTTTGGAGCGTCGGCTTCTCTTACGAATCTGCGAGAGAAGAGGGAATATTCCTTATCGTAATCGTGCCAACCGTCTCTTTTTCCGCCAACAAGAATTTTGGTAAGGCTCATCTGAGACTGCTCCTCTGCAAGTTCAATCTGATGAGCTGTATCGCCGTCCGCGGTGCAAATAATAGCATTAACACCTGCCGCCTTAAAGCGATATGTAAAGTCCTTTTCAACCAACTGATTTGTAGCAGGAATTGCAATTGCGCCTATTTTATGAAGACCCAAAATAGCAAACCAGAATTGATAATGGCGTTTTAGAACCAACATAACTCGGTCTCCGCGCTTAATTCCCAAAGATTTAAAGTAGTTTGCACTCTGAGAAGAGGCGTCCTTAATATCCTTAAACGTAAAGCGGCGCTCGGTCATATCGTTAGATATATGAAGCATAGCAAGTTTGTCAGGATTTTTTCTGGCAATAGCGTCAACCGTATCGAAGGCAAAGTTATAGGTGTCCGCATCCTCGAAAGAAATATTTTTAAGAGCGCCCTTTTCGTCTTCTTCGGTTTTAATAAACTTGTGACAAAGAAGATTTTCCTGCTCTTCCTTTTTGCCCGAGCCGATAAATAGCTTCTGGTCGGTGGTATCACTTGCCATAATAACAGCAAGGAAAACGCAGTCCTTTCCGTCAACGGCAATCATGCCGTGAGGGGTAGAGGACTTGTAGAAAATGCTGTCGCCCTCGTGGAGAATTTCCTCGTGGTCGCCAACACGGATGCGCATAGTGCCCTTTATAACCATATCGAATTCCTGACCTGCGTGGGTAACAGTGTGAATAGGCTTATCCTGTAACTCATCAGAATACTGATATGTAACCCAGTAAGGAGTAGCCAACTTTTTGCGGAACATAGGAGCCATATCCTGAATGGTAATTCCATCCTCGCTTGCAGTAACAAGGCCCTTGCCTTTGCGAGTTACGGTATAGCCTGAAAGCTTTGCGCTCTGCCCCTCCAAAAGCACGGTAATTTCAACGCCGAAAGCGGCGGCGCACTTATGTAAAAAGGTAAATGGCAAATCAACGGTACCCGTTTCATAAGTTCTATAATCTTTTTCGCTAATCTCGGTAAGTTCTGCCATTTTCTGGGTACTGTAGCCCAAAATGTCACGCATATCACGAATACGTGCGGCAATGTCCATTAACTGAGTTGCAGAATTCATATTGCTCATAATTTTCATCCTTTCCGGAAAATAAAAAATCGCCTCAAGAAAAATCTTGAGGCGAGTAAATTTAATACCCGTGGTACCACTCAAATTACGGCAAGAATGCCGTCACTTCAGGCTCTTTAGTAAGCCCTATCCTTTAACGCAGGCAAACGGGAAGACCTGGTAAAAATATACTCGGCCAACCGGCTCGGAAGTGATGGGCAAATTGGTTTATCCGTCGTCGACTCGCACCACCCGTCGACTCTCTGTAGACCTTAAAACCTTGCCGTCTTCGTCACAGCTTTTAAATAACTTTTTCATACTTTAACATATTTTTTTGCGTTTGTCAAACATTTTTTAAAAAATTTTTAAGTTTTTCTTGACAAATGCTCAATTTTATGGTTAAATTCTCACATATACCATATAAAATAACGTTGACGGAAACTCTGTTTATTAAAATTCGCTTCAGAGAGTCGGTGGTTGGTGCGAACCGATGCAAAAAGATAAACAGTCTCCTTCCTGAGTTGGTTTCGTGAAAACCTTATCCCAAAATCTGATTCGGGTTTGAATGCTTTGGCTATAGCAAGTAATGAAACACGGCGGCCTCCGTTACGGGCAAGGCTTTGTTAGAAGCTGTTTGAGTGACTCGCCTTTTTAGGTGGGTAAGCAGGGTGGTACCGCGAAATTTTAAGTTTTCGTCCCTGAGGCTAATTGCCTCAGGGCTTTTTATTTTACTAAGAGGTGACAAGTATGAAACAAATTAAAATCAGTGATGTTACAATGAAGTATATGACCGAAGGAGCAACATTATCCTTCCGTGAAAAAATTGAACTTGCAAAGCTGCTTGACAGTCTAGGCACCTCGGTTATCGAGCTTGAGGGAGTAGGAAACTCAAGAACCGATGCATTAAGGGTTAAATCTATAGCCGCCGCCGTAATGAATAGCGTAGTTGCCGTTCCCGTGGCGCTTAATAACGAAAACATCAATACAGTGTGGAACGCTTTAAAAGAAGCAAAAAAACCACGTTTACAGGTTTGCGCTCCTGCATCTTCGGTACAAATGGAGTATTTGTATCATAAAAAGCCTGAGGCAGTTTTAGAAGACATTAAGGAAAGTGTTAGCAACTGTAAGGCATTATGTAACGATGTTGAGTTTGTTGCTGACGATGCAACAAGAAGTGACGCCTCTTTTTTAAGCAGCGCAATAACCACCGCTGTAAATGCAGGTGCTACCACAGTTACAGTATGCGACACAGCAGGAACAATGCTTCCTGAGGAGTTTGGAGAGTTTATTTCAAACCTCAAAGCTTCGACCCCTGCTTTAAAAGAGGTTAGTTTAGGCGTGTGCTGCAACAACGAACTGTTTTTAGCCGATGCCTGTGCTATAGCGGCAATTATGCAGGGAGCAACCGAAATTAAGGCTGCCGCACACTTCCAAGGCACCGCATCCCTTTCCAACGTTGCCAAAATAATTAGCACAAGAAGTGCGGCAATGGATATTACCACTGATATTTCTGTATCACAACTCAGTCGCATAATGGGACAGATTACCTGGATGTGCGAAACCGAGCGCAAAAAGACCTCTCCTTTTGATAGCGGAGTCCGTGCAGATGATGAAGACCTTTATCTGACAGTACACGATGAGGCGGAGTCTGTATTAAAGGCGGTAGAAACCTTAGGCTACGATCTTTCAGAAGAAGACAGACCAAAGGTTGTAGAAGCATTTCGCAAAATTGCTGACAAAAAAGAACAGGTAAGCATTCGTGAGTTAGATGCTATCGTTGCCTCTGCGGCAATGCAGGTGCCACCTACCTATCAGCTTGAAACCTTTGTTATAAATTCAGGTAACACCATTTCTTCTACCGCACATATGAAACTAAAGAAGAACGGCCAAATTTTAGAGGGAGTTTGCATAGGCGACGGACCAATTGATGCGGCATTTCTTGCAATAGAAAGCATAACAGGTCGCCACTACGAGCTTGATGACTTCCAATTAAAAGCCGTAACCGAGGGAAGAGAGGCTATGGGCCAGACAATTGTTAGACTCAGAAACGGCGGAAAATTATATTCAGGCCGTGGTATCTCTACCGATATTATATGCGCAGGTATTAACGCTTATATAAACGCACTAAACAAAATTGTTTATGAGGAGGATGAAATATGAACCTTTCCTTTTCCACACGTGGTTGGTCCGATTTAAATTGGGACGATACCGTTGCGGTGGCAAGCGAAATGGGCTTTAGCGGAATTGAAGTTTACAATTTGCCAAAGTTCGACCCAATGCTTGATAAAAGTGGACCTTTTCATAAATATAACGTAGCATCCACCGTGCGACAGTTAAAAGAAAAAAATATAACCATTCCTTGTTTTGATACCTCATATGATATTTCGCTTAATGAGGATTTAAGCTTTTTGAAAGTTTTAATAGAAGCCGCCCGTAACGCAAGGGTTCCTTACGTGGCCGTGGTTGCCTTAACCGAAAACGAGGATAGAGTTAAAGAAAATCTTTCAAAGATTATTGTTGCCGCCAAAGAAAACGACCTAACCGTTTTAATTAAAACAAGCGGCATTTATGCCAACACCGAAAGACTCAGAAAGCTTTTAGACGAATTTGCAAGTGATGAGTTGGCGGTTTTGTGGGACGTCCATCATCCTTTCAGAGATTTTGGGGAAAAGGCAGACACCACCATTAAAAATTTGGGCGACTATGTTCGCCATGTTCATCTTCGTGATTCAAAGGATGACGGAGAATACGATTTAATCGGCGAGGGTACTGCGCCAATAGAAGATTTTATGTTGGCTCTTTCCTCAGTTAACTACAACGGCTTTATTTCTCTTGAGTGGAAGCCTGAGTGGATTGAGGATTTAAGTGACCTTGAAATCATTTTCCCATATTTCATAAATTATATGAACCGCTTTGAAAACCCAAGAGGAAAGAAGAAAAGTCTCTACTTTAACCACGACGGCACAGGACAGTACGTCTGGAAAAAGGATGAGCTCATTGATTTAACCTTCTCTCAGGTTTTGGACCGTATGGCAGAGGAGTTCCCTGACCAGTACGCCATTAAATATACCACCCTTGACTACACCCGTACATATAAAGAGTTTCGAGAGGATGTAGACACCTTCGCACGTGCCCTCGTTTCCCTTGGAGTAAAGGCGGGAAGCAAGGTGGCCGTTTGGGCGACCAACGTGCCCGAGTGGTATATTGCCTTTTGGGCAACAACAAAAATTGGGGCAGTTTTGGTAACCGTCAATACCGCCTACAAAATTCACGAGGCGGAGTATCTGCTGCGACAGTCGGACACCCATACCCTTATTATGATTGAGAGCTGTCTTGACTCAAATTATAAAACTATTATCAGTGAGCTTTGTCCTGAAATGAAAAACTCAAAACCGGGAGAAGCTCTCCACTGTAAGCGTTTGCCCTTTTTGCGCAACGTAATTACCGTTGGCTTTAAAATGGACGGGGCATTAACCTTTAGCGGCGCTATGGATCGTGCCGAGATGGTGAGCAAGGAAACAGTTGCTCAGATGGCGGCGGCGGTAAGACCTGACGACGTCTGCAATATGCAGTACACCTCAGGCACTACCGGCTTCCCTAAGGGAGTAATGCTCACCCACTATAACGTAGTAAATAACGGTAAATGTATAGGAGACCGAATGGGCCTTTCCACCGCCGACAGAATGATGATTCAGGTGCCGATGTTCCACTGTTTCGGAATGGTGCTTTCTATGACCTCATCGCTCACCCACGGAGCCACCATTTGCCCTCTTCCGTACTTCTCTGCAAAGCAGTCACTTGCTTGTATTAATCAGGAGAAAATCACCTGCTTTAACGGTGTTCCCACAATGTTTATCGCTATGTTTAACCACCCTGATTATCGCAAGACCGACTTTTCACATATGCGAACAGGCATTATGGCAGGTGCTGGTTGCCCACCTGAGCTTATGCGCCGAGCGGCAAGACCTGATGAAATGAATATGACGGGAATTGTCAGTGTTTACGGCCAAACCGAGTCTGCGCCGGGTTCTACAATGTCTGCCTGGACAGATAGCTTAGAGGTCAGAACCGATACAGTCGGCTACGCTTTCCCCCACGTTCGTTGTAAAATCATCGACCCCGAAACAGGCCTTGAAGTGCCTGATGGTGTAAACGGAGAGTTCTGCTCCAAGGGATATAATACAATGAAGGGTTACTATAAAATGCCTCAGGCAACCAAGGACACCGTGGACTCTGAAGGTTGGCTCCATTCAGGCGACCTTGCTTGTCGAGATGAAGAGGGTAACTATCGTATTACAGGACGTCTTAAGGATATGATTATCAGAGGCGGCGAAAATATTTATCCTAAAGAAATTGAGGAGTTTATCTATACCCACCCTGCAGTTTCTGACGTTCAGGTTATAGGTGTTCCTGATAAAAAATACGGCGAAGAGATAATGGCTTGCATTATCCTTAAAGAAAAGGGCAGCGTGACCGAGGAACAAATGACCGACTATATAAAGGCGAGTATGGCAAGACACAAGGTGCCAAAATACATCTCCTTTGTTGACTCCTTCCCAATGAATGCCGCAGGTAAAATTTTAAAATACAAAATGCGTGAACAAGCGGCAAAGGAATTAGGCCTTACAGGCGACGGCTCCAACACCGCAGGAAACGGCAAATAAAAGCACAAAAAGAGCGATTAGAAGAAATCTAATCGCTCTTTAATTTTGACTTCTTGCGTAATTAGAAACTAAATAGTCCTGTCACACAAGCAAAGGCGGTCATCGCTACTGTCACCAGAATAAAGTACTTCAAGCAGTATTTTTGCCAAGCGCCTATATCCAAATCTAACAGACCGGTAAACAGGAAGAAGGTGCCAACCATAGGACTTACCGGCCAGCCTACTGTCATTTGACCTATAATAGATGCTCGTGCAATATCGACACCACTTGTTCCCAGAGCTTCTGCAGTCTCTATCAGAATGGGCATAATGCCGTAGTAATAAGAATCTGCATCAAAGAGAATGGATAGAGGAATGGTCAACACGCCGATGATAGGCGCCATAAACTTAGATATTGCGTCAGGTAGCAAGTGCACCAAGGTAGTAGCCATAGCTTCAGACATACCGGAATTTCCCATAATGCCCATGAGTACACCTGCTGAGAAAATGATGCAGGTTAGGCCAATGGCATCTTTGCCCTTGTCTTCCAGTAATTTTCGCTGGATGGCAGGGTCACGATAGTTGATAATCAGTGCTAGAGATACCCCAACCATAAAGGCAACCAACGGCTTCACGATGCCGCTGATCAAAAGGCCTAAAACAAGGAGAATCAGAATCCAGTTAACCACAATTAGTTTTGGCCTACGCATCTGTTGTTGCTCCTCGTCAAGCTTGGTGGTAAATTCGTCCATATTCAACTGTGACTTTTCCGACAGGAACCCTTCTGCAATCAGGCGTTTTCTTTCTTTTCGGCCGATTACAATGCAGATTGCCAAAGAAACCAGCATACCAAAGATCTGGGTGGGAATAAAAGGAATCCACAATTTCATAACGTCCATTTCCAGAACTGAAGCGGCTCTCATAGTGGGTCCGCCCCAGGGAATGGCGTTCATAAGGCCGGCGGCTAAGCCCAGAGCCATAGCGAAGGAAGTATTGTGCATATGTAGACGCTTAAAAATAGGTAACATTGGTGGGATGACTAACATACAGGTAACTACACCTGAGCCGTCAAGATGCACAATACTGGCAAAAAGGAACACGCCAATCATTAAACGCACAGGGTCGCCTTTGGTGGCCTTGATGATACGGTTAACGAAAGGGTCAAACGCACCTGTTTCGCCCAGTATGCCGAAAAACGCAACCGAGAAAATAAACATAACACCCGTTTGTGCAATGGAAGAAATACCGCTAATCATGTACTCTCCCAAGGAAGCGCCCTTGCCAATAATAAGGCAGGTGATGATAGGCACCATCGAGATTGCAACGTAAGGTGAGGCCAGTTTTCGATTCAACAGGAGAAGAATTACACCAATGGTAAGAAAACCGGCGATACTTAAAATTATAGTTTCTGACATATTTTCACCTCAAAATGAATTTATTAACAAAGAAATTTTGGAACTTTAGCCACAAAATTCAGTTCCTCTCTATACAAACAGACAATTTGAACACAATAATATTATTGTAACACAAAAATAACCACTTGTAAACATAGTTGTTTTAATGAAAACACATACATTATAAAAAACCGTCCTTGTTTTTTCAAGAACGGTTTTGTGATTTTTGCTAGATTTTGAGGATATTTCACTTTACCCCATAACAATAGATATTATTCCCACTCTATCGTTCCGATTGGCTTTGGTGTGAGGTCTAAAAGAACTCGGTTAATGCCCTCAACCTCGTGGGTGATTCTATAAGTAATTTTGTGGAGAATTTCGTAAGGAATTTCTTCGATGGTTGCAGTCATAGCGTCGGTGGTATTTACCGCACGGATAATTGCAGGCCAACCTTCGTATCTGCTCTCGTCCTTAACGCCAACGCTCTTGATGTCGGGAACGGCAATGAAATACTGCCAAACCTTTCCTGCAAGGCCGTTATTGTCAAACTCTTCTCTTAAAATTGCATCGGCCTCTCTAAGAGCGTGGAGACGGTCACGTGTGATAGCGCCGAGACAACGAACGCCAAGACCGGGGCCTGGGAATGGTTGACGATAAACCATAGCGTGTGGAAGACCTAAAGCCTCACCTACTACACGAACCTCATCTTTAAAGAGAAGCTTAATTGGCTCAACAAGTTCAAACTTAAGGTCCTCAGGAAGACCGCCAACGTTGTGGTGGGACTTAACAGCCTTTTTGCCTTCTGCCGCCTTAATGCTTTCTAAAATGTCAGGATAAATTGTGCCCTGAGCTAAAAAGCTAACGCCCTCCAGCTTTCTTGCTTCGTCGGCAAAAACCTCGATAAATTCTTTACCGATAATCTTTCTCTTTTTCTCAGGCTCAGAAACTCCTGCAAGTAAATCAAGAAAACGATCGGTAGCATCAACGTAAATAAGGTTAGCGTCAAGCTCGCCCTGGAACATATCGATAACGCCCTGGCTTTCGCCCTTTCTCATAAGTCCGTGGTTAACGTGAACGCAAACCAACTGTTTGCCGATAGCCTTAATAAGAAGAGCAGCAACAACTGAAGAGTCAACGCCTCCTGAAAGAGCGAGGAGCACCTTTTTGTCTCCAACCTGCTTTCTGACTAATTCTACCTGTTCATCAATAAACGCATTTGCAAGCTCTTTTGTGGTTATACGCTCCATAGATTCAGGCCTTTTGTTGCAATCCATTACAAATTCCTCCATTAGTTAGTATAGTTGTCAAAGTAGCCCTGAACTAAAACAACGGGAGTGCCTTTGTCGCCTGAGCCGCTTGTTAAATCGCAAAGAGAACCGATAAGGTCGGTAAGCTGACGTGGTGTAGTACCCTGAGCTGCCATATTTCCAACCAAACTGCTTCCGTCCTTGGCTTTGATACTGTCTGAAATAGCCTTTTTAAGCTCTTCGCCTGATAAATCTTTAAAATCGTTGTCGGCTAAATATTTAAGCTTTAATTCGTTAGGTGTACCGATAAGTCCGTCGGTAAAGGCAGGAGAAACAACAGGATCTGCAAGCTCCCAAATTTTACCCTGTGGATCCTTGAATGCGCCGTCTCCGTAAACCATAACCTCAACAGATTTGCCTGTTGCGGCTTTGATTCGGCCCTGGATGTCTAAAACTAAATCTTTACACTCTCTTGGGAAAAGCTTAATCTTGTCTTCGGTAGATTTGTTAGAACCTAAAAGACCATACTTTTCGTTGCAGCCGCTGCCGTTTACAGGGCTAGTTAAAATTTCGTCAAGACCTAAAACGGTTTTTGCACCACCGGCCTTTAAAAGACGCTTGGTGCGAGCACGAGTGTGAATATCGCAGTTTAAAACAGTGTCGGTGTAACCAAGGATAGCCTTTGCCTGATTTGCAAAGATAATCTCAACGTCACAGCCACACTCTTTAATAAGGTTTTCGTAGTAAGCAACGTAGTCAACCCCTGTGAATTTAAGAGGATGAACGCCGAAAACTTCACGATAACGCTCTAAAGATAAAACATCAGAATGAGGGTTAATTCCGGCTTCGTCGATTTTATCCCAGTCTGCGAGCTCGTTTCCAACCTCGTCAGAGGGGTAGCTAAGCATTAAAACGATCTTTTTAGCACCCTTTGCGATACCTTTAAGACAGATAGCAAAACGGTTACGTGAAAGAATAGGGAAGATAACACCGATAGTTCCACCGCCAAGCTTTGCCTTAACGTCTGCGGCAATATCATCGGTTGTAGCATAGTTGCCCTGAGCACGTGCAACGATAGACTCGGTGAGAGAAATAACGTCCTTATCTCTGAGCTCAAAACCTTCGCTTTCAGCAGCCTCTAAAACGCTGTCTGTAACGATTTGAGCCAAGTCATCGCCCTCTCTTATAATAGGGCATCTGATACCACGAGAAACAGTACCAACTTTGCGTTCTTTGTTTTCCATTGTTTTTTTCGTCCCTTCGTAAAACAAAAATTTAAAAAATTACAATATATTATATCAAAAAGTTATCGCTTTTTCAATAGTATTCTACTATATATTTTGAAAAATTTAAAAATTTTTATACATAATAAAAAGGGGTAAAAAACGAGCGAAGGTAAAAGATTGTTGACAAACTTTTACAAAAAGAGCAATAATAAACAAAAACGAAGGAAAAAAACCGAAAATTTTGCAACCTCAGGTTGCGGTAAGTTCAATGTATAGTTGATAGACTTTTACAAATGGCTTTTATATAATTGACTTGAACCACATATTATTTATATAGAAAGGTGATTTTATGACAATAGGCGAAAAACTTGCAAAACTTCGAATAGCGGCAGATATGTCTCAGGAAGCATTGGCAGAAAAGATTTCTGTATCAAGACAGTCGATTTCCAAATGGGAGATGAATCAGGCACAGCCTCAGATAGATAAAATAGTACAACTTTGCGAACTTTTTGATATTACCGCAGACCAACTTTTAAAGGGAGATATATCCATAGAGTGTCAGCAAGGTGGCGAAAGAGAGAACAAGTATTTTGGTACCGACGGCTTCAGAGGAGAGGCAAACGTAAACCTAACCTCTATGCAGGCGTATAAGGTAGGAAGATTTTTAGGTTGGTATTATTCTTCCCCTCTTTCGGGTTGCACAAAGACAGGCTACAGACCTCGGATAGTTGTAGGTAAGGATACTCGCCGTTCCAGCTATATGCTTGAATATTCCATAGTTGCAGGTATCACCGCATCAGGCGCAGATGCTTATATGCTCCACGTTACCACCACACCAAGTGTTTCCTATGTAACAAGACAGGATAATTTTGACTGCGGAATTATGATTACCGCTTCTCACAATCCTTTCTATGATAACGGTATCAAGGTTATTAACCGCCACGGCGAAAAGCTTGACGATAAGACCACCTCTTTAATCGAGGCTTATATTGATGGAGACCTTAAATATTTAGGAGTTAACGGAACCGACCTTCCACTTGCACAAAGAGAAAAAATCGGTTGTATCATAGATTACGTTTCAGGAAGAAATCGTTATCTTGGATACCTTATTTCAATCGCCTCAAATTCATATAAGAATTTGAAGATTGGTCTTGACTGTGCAAACGGCGCTTCTTGGAGCCTTGCAAAGTCTTTGTTTGGAGCTCTTGGTGCCCAAACGGTAGTTATAGGTGCGGAACCTGACGGACTAAATGTTAACAATGGTTGCGGTTCAACCCATATTGAGAACCTTTGTAAGATGGTAAAAGAACAGCACCTTGATTTAGGCTTTGCCTTTGACGGAGACTGCGACAGATGTCTTGCAGTTGATGAAAACGGCAACATTGTAGATGGCGACGCTATTATGTATATATTAGCCAAACGTTTTAAGGACAGAGGTATGCTCAACGGCAACACAGTTGTTGCAACAGTTATGTCCAATAGCGGATTCTTTAAGAGCCTTGACGAAATCGGAATGAGGTGTGAGCAAACTAAGGTTGGCGACCGCTTTGTATATGAATGTATGCAAGAAAAAGATTATAGCTTGGGCGGAGAACAGTCCGGTCACGTTATAATCAAAAAGTACGCTACCACAGGCGACGGACTCCTTACCGCTATTATGATAGCAGAGGAGCTTTGCGACAGAAAGGCAACTCTTTCACAATTAACCGAAGGACTAATGGTATATCCGCAGTACACTAAAAATATAAGAGTAAAAAGCAAGCCCGCAGTATTTGCTGATGAGGCAGTTTTAGCAGAAAGAGACAGAATTGAAAAACTAATTGACGGCAACGGCCGAGTTCTTTTAAGACAAAGCGGTACCGAGCCTGTAATTCGTGTTATGATTGAAGCCGAATCCGAAGAGCTTTGCGTAGAATATGCAAACGCTATTGCAGACAAAATCGTTGAGGGAGGCCACAGCGTTGAATAAACTAGTAAAAACTAAAGATTTGTTTGACTGCCAGACCCCATATTTAAAGGAGTTCTTTGCAAAATTTGAGTATCCTTGGGAAATGCTTCCCGAAATCAAAAATCACATTAAAGATTTGATAGCAACAGGACTTGAGGGCTTTACAGAAATTTCCGATGGCGTATATGTTGGAGAAAATGTAAAAATCGCTTCTACTGTTACCATAGAGGCACCCGCTATTATCGGCGAAGGAACCGAACTCAGACCCGGAGCATTTATTAGAGGCAATGTTATTATTGGCAGAAACTGTGTAATCGGTAACTCTACCGAGCTTAAAAACTGTATTATTCTTGATAAAGCTCAGGTTCCTCATTATAATTATGTAGGAGATTCCATCTTAGGAAACCACGCTCATATGGGCGCAGGTTCTATCTGCTCAAATCTTAAGGCAGACGGAAAAGCAGTTGTAATTCGTGGCGACGAGGATTTTGAAACCGGTCTTCGTAAGATTGGCGGAATTTTAGGTGATGATGCCGACGTAGGATGCGGATGTGTTTTAAACCCCGGCACAGTTATCGGAAAGAGAACTTCAGTTTATCCTCTAAACTCTCTTCGTGGCGTTTTCCCTGCCGATTGCATAGTAAAAGGTATGGACAACGTAGTTGTAAGAAGAAAAGAATATTAAAAAATTCTTTACAAAATATTCCAATTAATGTATTATAATAGTACAATAGTTAAGGGAGTAGTCTGCACGAAAGTGTGATTAAGCCGTCATATCGGGGTTCCCCCCCGGCTTAAGATTAAAAGACAAGACTTATCTGATTTTTTCAGATAAGTCTTTTTTGTATTATATAGCAAAAAATTCAATATACTAATAAAAATGGAGGAAAAAGAATGGTTGCATATAACAAAAATGCAGATGAGCTTGTAAAAGAGCTCGCCACCGACCTGGAAAAAGGTCTTAGCGGCAGTGAAGTTCAGCAAAGAGCTGAAAAATACGGACCCAACAAGCTAAAGGAGAAAAAGAAAAAGACTAATTTCCAACGCTTTGTTGACCAGTTTAAAGACGCAATGATTTTAATTCTCATTGCGGCGGCGGTAATTTCCTTTGTGGTTGCTTGTGTTGAGAAAAACCCCAAGGAGTTTTTTGAGCCGGCACTTATTATGCTTATAGTTATCCTTAATGCACTTATGGGTGTAATGCAGGAGAGCAAGGCAGAAAAGGCTCTTGATGCTCTAAAAAATATGTCGGCGCCTCACGCAAAGGTTATTCGTGACGGCAAGGAGCAGATTGTGGATGCGGCATCCCTTGTGGTAGGAGATGTTATTCTCCTTGAAGCAGGAGATTTCGTTCCCGCCGATGCAAGACTTATTAAGAGTGTAAGCCTTAAATCTGAAGAATCTGCCCTAACGGGAGAATCGGTGCCATCCGAAAAGGATGCCTTGGCAGAGGTTAAGGATAATGCCCCTGTGGGAGACCGTACAAATATGGTCTTTTCAGGTTGCTCAATTACCTACGGAACTGCCATTGCGGTTGTAACCGCTATTGGTATGGATACCGAAATGGGCAAAATCGCAGCCCTTCTTGATAACGAGGATGAGGGTCAAACTCCTTTACAGGAAAAACTGGCTCAGCTTGGCAAATATTTAGGTATAGTTGCTCTTGCTGCTTGCGGAATTATCTTTATTGTTGGCGTTATAAACAAAATTCCCGTGCTTGAAATCTTTATGACCTCAATTTCCCTTGCAGTATCTGCAATTCCTGAGGGACTTCCTGCCATTGTTACCATAGTTCTTTCTATTGGCGTACAAAGAATGGTTAAGAAAAACGCCCTTATCCGCAGACTCCCTGCAGTTGAAACTCTGGGAAGCGCATCGGTTATCTGTTCGGATAAAACCGGTACTTTAACCCAAAACCGTATGACCTTAACAAAGGCATACGTTGACGGTGGAGAAATTGAAGAAATTTCAGATAATAACACTGAAGAAATCAGAAAACTCTTAAATTACGGTACCCTTTGTAGTGACGGTAGCGTTGTAATTGATGGCGATTCGGTTCAGCATATCGGCGACCCCACCGAAACCGCTATTGTATACGCTTCCTATAAAAACGGATACACCAAAGAGGCTCTTAACAAAGATTACGAGAGAATTGCAGAAATTCCTTTCGACTCCGACAGAAAGTTAATGTCCACCGTTAATATTATAGACGGCAAAAAGGTTGTAATCGTTAAGGGTGCCTTCGATATGATGGCAGACCGCTGCGTTGCAGGCGATTTAGAAAAAGCTAAAACCTTGGTAGAGCAAATGAGTAGTGACGCTCTTAGAGTTTTGGCTATCGGATATAAAGAGATTGATGAACTCCCATCTGAAATTACCTCCGAAAACCTTGAAAACGGTCTAACCTTTATGGGCCTTGTGGGTATGATAGACCCACCAAGACCTGAAGCAAAACAGGCGGTAGCAGTTTGCCGTCAGGCAGGAATTAAGCCTATTATGATTACAGGCGACCACGTTGTAACCGCATCTGCCATTGCAAAAGAGCTTGGTATTCTCCTTGAGGGTGACCGTGCTATTACAGGTGTGGAGCTTGATGCTATGACCGACAGTGAGCTTGATGCTCAGGTTGAAAGCATTAGTGTCTATGCACGTGTTTCTCCTGAAAATAAAATTCGTATAGTAAAAGCTTGGCAGAGAAAAGGTCAGGTTGTTTCAATGACAGGTGACGGCGTAAACGACGCTCCTGCCCTAAAGGCTGCCGACATTGGTTGCGCTATGGGTATCACAGGTACCGACGTTGCTAAGGGCGCCGCAGATATGACCTTAACCGATGACAACTTTGCTACAATCGTTGACGCAGTCAGAGAGGGCAGAGGAATTTACGACAACATTAAAAAGGTTGTAGGCTTCCTCCTCGGTACAAATATCGGCGAAGTTATAACCGTTTTTGCAGCTATGCTCTTATGGCATAAAACACCGTTACTTTCAATGCAGCTTTTAATGATAAATCTTGTAACCGACTCGCTACCTGCTATTGCTCTTGGTATGGAAGAGGTTGAAAGTGATATAATGTATAAAAAACCAAAGCCAAAGAATCAGGGTATCTTTGCAAATGGTCTGGGTATCCGTGTTGTATTACAGGGCTTTATGTTTGCGGCACTCACACTTATCGGCTTTAAGCTGGGCGAAAACGTTATGGGAAGCCTTGAGGGCGGACAGACAATGGCTTTCATTGTTTTAGCACTCACACAGGTTGTTCAGGCCTTTAATATGCGTAGCGAACATTCCCTCTTTAAACTGGGAATTTTCACAAACTCTAAACTAAACTGGGCAGCTCTCGGCTCTACAGCTCTTGTGCTTTTGGTAACCCTTACCCCAATTCGAAGCATTTTCGGACTTATCCCACTTACAACCGAACTTTACCTCATTGCTTTAGGACTTATTATAGTACCATTTATAGTAATGGAAATCTCTAAAGCATTAGGTCTTATAAAGAAGCATCATTAAAGCCTATGCCCTTAGTTTTTACTAAGGGCATTTTTTAATAATAAAAGACTTGATTTTTAAATATGTTTTGAGTATAATTGTAGAGTAATCGCCGGTGTGATGGAATTGGCAGACGTGACGGACTCAAAATCCGTTGGTGGCAACATCGTGTGGGTTCGAGTCCCACCACCGGCACCAAATATCAAGACAAGCCTTTAGGTTTGACTTGATATTTTTTTGTTTTAGGGGACTCGAACCCGAGAGGGTCTGGCGTTAAACAAAACAGTACGGTGTACTGTTTTGTAGACAGAGCGGCGCAGTCGGGTACCGAAGGCGTTAGGCTTGGGTCGACAAGCTAATAGTGGGTGCAACACACGGCGAGTCCCACCACCGGCACCAAAATAAAAGAGTTGTACCGTAAGGTGCGACTCTTTTATTTTTGCTTTTTACATGTGGGACTCGAACAGGAAGGAGCGATGCGGAAGAAAACAGTTCAGCGAACTGTTTTCGCTGACGTGGGCGTGTAGGTGCAAAGCACCGTAGCGAGTCCCACCACCGGCACCAAAAAGAGAGACAAGCCCCTGTGGTTTGGCTCTCTTTTTTTGCTTTTTACATGCGGGACTCGAACTCGAGAGGGTTTTGGCGTTAAGAAAACAGTTCGGAGTGATAGGTTTTCGCTGGCTTCTGCGGTCTGTTTGGTCTTTGTGAAACTGTTTTTACCCAAAAGCGTTTTTGTATTCGGAAGGTGTTTTTCCTGTTTTTTGTTTAAACGTCCTTGAAAAATAATGTACGGAAGAATAGCCCAGTTTCTCTGCGATTTCTGTCATATTCATTGGAGAATGCATTATCAGTCGCTTCGCTTCTTCAATCTTCAGCTCTGTAAAATATTTAACAGGCGATTTGCCATAAGCCTCCTGCACAAGCCGTTTTAAGGAGGAAACACTCATTCCCAGTGCGTGGGCCATCTCCTGAAGCGTCAGCATACGATGGATATTTTCCATCATATAATCTGTGATGTTATTTATCCTGTCATGAAGACACTGCTTTCCGGGACGTATGATATCCAGAAGGAACAGTTCAAGCTTGTTTTTGGTGTTTTGCACAGCATATGGATCAATGTGGCTTTTTAGAACCATGCCTTTTACGCCAATCCGTTTCTCAAACATAGGACGAGCCTGTTCTATTATTTGATGAAGGAGCAGCCGTTGTGAGCCTGTAAGGGTTATGACTCGGTCACAGTATTGCTCAGGAAAAGGAGTAGCAGTTTCGAAACTGATGATTTCAGCAATTCCTCCGGTGCCGCTTTCGTGAGGGGAATTGGGCGCATAAATGATGATTTGTCCTGCATCTAAATGGTGCAACGTTCCGTTTATGACGGTGCGTCCCTTACCTTCCACCATATAAAAGATTTCCGGAAAGTCATGGCAATCGAAGCCGCAAAACTTATTACGAAGATCTTTGCGAAATACCGTTGCAATGCTGGTGACTGTAATAATATTATCCACGGGAGATTTTGCATATTCTGCCATAAGATCACCTTTTTTATACCATTTTGATCAGTTTTGTGCAAATACAAGCCTTTAGTTCTGATTTATACTTATATTATATCAAATTTGGAGGTTTTTTACAATGGAAAAAATTCGATTGGGCTTGGTTGGCTGCGGACATATGATGAGTATTCATGCAAAAGTGATAAACGAATGCACCGAAGCAATGGAGATCACTGCTGTGTGCGACGTGATTCGCCAGCAGGCAGTAGAGGCGGCAGAGATTTTGGGTAATAATCCGTTCATCTGCACCGATTATCGAGAGATGGTGGAGCATGTGGATGCGGTTCTCATCGCACTACCCCACGATCTTCACTATGAGTGCGGAATGTTTTTTGCAAACCAAAAAAAGCATATTTTGATGGAAAAACCCCTGTGCAACACGGAAGAGGAGTGTCTGCGCCTCATTGAGACTTGCGAAAAGCAGGACATCGTTCTGATGTGTGCATATCCCGTTCGTTTCTGGCCTGGTATTGTAAAGTTAAAGGAGTTGTTGGACAGCGGCGCATACGGAAAGGTGTTTATGATGTCTGTATGGACAGAACAACTTACGGTTCATGACTGGGATCACTGGATCACCACCGCAAGACTTGGCGGAGGTCAACTGTTCTCCCACGGATGCCATTATATGGATCTGCTTTTGTGGTTCATGGGCCAACCGGTTTCCGGCACCCACATAGGTACGAATCTGGGTACGGAATGGTTGATGCGTGAGGGCACATCGGCTGTAACGTTGAAGTTTGCAAATGGAGCGATTGCTTATCACGGGGCCACCTGGGGCGCAAGGGGTACACGTTTACGCTATGATTTTCAGGTGCATACCGAGAAGGGTCTGCTCGACTACGACTATCACGCAGGAACGATAACCTACTATTCTAAGGAAGAGGTTCACGACCCTGGCAAGCCTTCCAAGAATGTCAGTGAGATTATATGGGATGCAGGTGCCGGAAAGAAACACACTAACAAAGAGATTGACCACTTTGTTGATTGTGTACTGAACGGCAAAACACCGTTGACTAGTGGCAGAACTGCCCTGGAGAGTCTGCGAGTTATCTGGAAACTGTACGATGCAGAAAAGACAAATACCGTGGCAGACCTGAGAGATATTAACCCTAATTCTTGTCTGTAATTAGCAGAGGTGCGTGCTAATGGATTATTATTTGGCTATTGATCTAGGAACTACCGGATGTCGGAGTATTGTGTTTGACGACTCGGTCTGTATGCAGGGGTCTGCCTATGAAGAGTACGGATTGATCACGCCCAAGGAATGTTGGGTAGAGCAGGATGCGGAACTGTGGTGGACGCTTACTCTGCGAACTGCCAAGAAAGCAATTCAACAGGCCAATATAGACCCAGCAAAGATACGGAGCATTTGTGTTAGTTCACAGGGGATCACCGTTGTGCCGGTAGATGCAGAACTGAAACCGTTGTGCAACGCTATAAGCTGGTTGGATACCCGGGCAGAAAGTCAGGCAAATCGGTTGAAGAAAGATTGTTGTGAAAAAGAAATGTTTCTTCGTACCGGAAAATTTATTAATTCCTGTTACACGCTCCCTAAACTGATGTGGCTGCAGGAGCGGAGACCCCGGCTCTTTGAGGATGCTCGCTGGTTTCTGATGCCCATGGACTATCTTGTTGGGAAGTTCACAGGCATTTGCATCACCGATCATTCTATGGCCTCCGGGACATTAATGTATGACATTCAGAATTGTTGTTGGAGTCAGGAAACACTTGAAAAATATCACATTCCTACAGAAAAACTCCCTCCGATTGTATGGAGCGGGGAGCCTGTCGGAAAAGTGCTTCCATTGGTGGCAGAAGAACTGGGGTTATCCTCCGAATGTGTTGTTGCCGCAGGTGCGCAGGACCAGAAGTGTGCTGCGCAGGGCGTGGGGCTACAGGAGGGGATTCTTACCGTTTCTCTAGGAACGGCTGGAGCCATTACAAAACTCTGGACAGAACTCACAACCTACGCCTGCGACAAGGTAGGGTGGTGTGGTTATACACAACCTGGCGCATGGGTCACCGAAGGTGTTATCAATACCGCAGGAACCTGTCTGCGGTGGGTTCGAGAAATGCTGTTCCAGGGCGAAGACTATGCTACTATTGATTCAGAGGCGCAAACGGCAAAGGAACGTGGAAGCAACCTTCTGTTCTATCCTTATCTCAATGGTCCGTCCTCCCCCAGTTATTATCCGGATGCAGAAGGCACATTTTACGGAGTGAATCTTATGACGCAACGAGGAGACTTTGCGCTTGCGGTTATGGAAGGCGTGGCTTTTCAGATTCGTATACTGCTGGAAGCAATGGATGCCTACGACAACGCAGAAGGGTTGATTTTGTTTGGCGGCGCAGCAAAAAGTCCGCTGTGGTGCCAGATTATCGCCGATATCGCCGGTCTGGAAATTAGAGTGCCGTCCACTGCCGAGGCTGCAGGCGCCGGTGCGGCTATGTTGGCGGCAAAAGCCACAGGAAAGGTTATAAAACCTTTGGCTTGTACAAAAACTTATATGCCCAACGACAGGACAAATTATGAAATAAAATACAAAAAGTATCGCAGCATTGAGGCTAAGTTATGGAACAAGGGGTGAGAACAGTGGTTTGCATTGAAAACGCAAAGGTCGTTTTGGAAAACGGCATTTTGTGGGACGGGCAAATACTGGTGGAAAACGATCGAATTGTCGCCGTGGGAAAGCGCGGAGACATTATTGTTCCCCAGAATGCGGAAAAAATAGATGCACAAGGAGATTATGTCGGTCCAGGTTTCGTGGATATTCACAATCATGGCGGAAATGGTTATCGATTTGATACAGATCCCGCTTGTGCGGCACAGTATTTTTTGCAACACGGTGAGACTACGGTTCTGGCAACACTTTACTATGATCTTTCAAAAGAACAAATTTTGGAAGCGCTTCAGCGAGTTAAGTCTGCAATGCGCAAGCCGGAGGGAGCCAATATAGGCGGTTGCTATATGGAAGGTCCTTATATGAATCCCAAGTTTGGTGCCAGTCCGGAAAAAAATCGATGGAAAGGCGCCATAAACCAAGTTGATTTTACACAGATTGTAAATCAGGCGGCAGACATTGCGAAAGTATGGGCTGTTGCGCCGGAACGAGAAGGGATCGAAGCCTTTGTATCTTACGCAAAGAAAATGAATCCCAACGCGACATTCGCTGTCGGGCATAGCGAGGCGACCCCTCAGGAAATTAGAAAACTAAAAAAGTATGGACTGAAATTGCAGACTCATTGTATGGATGCCACCGGGCGTGTTTCCAAATGGAAAGGAACTCGTGGATGCGGTCCGGATGAAGCTTGCTTTTTGGATAGCGATATGTATGCTGAACTGATCTGCGATTCTATGGGCATTCATGTGTGCTCGGAATTGCAGCAGATGGTGCTGCAAGCCAAGGGGCTTGATAAGGTAATTTTGATTTCTGACAGTTTTGTAAGCGACGAGGAGTCCACTGAAGACTTACGTAATGTTACAGATTTGAGTTTTGATGCCAACGGAAATCTTAGTGGCAGCAGGCTGACACTAGAGGCAGCTTGCCGCAATATAATGACGCATACCAATTGCGGCATTGCCCAGGCTTTTTTGATGGCGGCACGGAATCCCGCTAGAGTCATCGGTATGGATGATGAGATTGGTACAATTGAGGTTGGCAAGAAAGCAAATTTGGTTTTTGTGGACGATATGTTCCGGGTACACCGGGTAATGTTGAACGGCATACCTCAGCAAATGGAAGAAAGGATAGAGTAAAATGCTAAAAGCAGCTATGACAAGGGTAGATATTACACCTCCCCGGGGGTTAGAACTGGCAGGCTATCCCCATTACCCCCGATATAATGAAGGCTGCCATGACCCTCTTTGGGCAGCTTGTATGTATCTGAATAATGGCAAACAGGAAGTGGCAATGGTTACATTGGACTTGTTGTTTTTCTCCAAAAAGCATGTGCAGGAAGTTCGCAGAAGGGCAGAGACAGTCTGCGGTATTCCCAAAAATCATGTAATGATCAGTTGCAGCCACACCCACTCTGGCCCCTGGGCATCTGGACGCCTGGATATTGAAAGTTTGGAGGCGGGCAAGGAGCAGCCCATCGAATATGTGCAAAACTTAATCGACAGTATAGTCGCAATCATAAAGCGGGCAAAGGAAGAGTCTTTTCTTGCTACCTTTACTTATGGCACCGCTCTGTGCGGTGTGGAGTCCGACGTTGGCGGAAATCGTAGAATTCCTGGCGGCCCCCACGACCCTTTGGTTAGCGTAATGTCCATACGTGACGAGGAAGAAAAGGTGCGTGGAATAATGGTCAACTATACGCTCCACCCTACCTTCATACACGAGTGGAGCAATGTCTGCACTGCCGACTACCCATACTATCTGAAGTTGCAATTAGAGGAACAGGAGCCCGGCGTGATTGTGGGCTTTGCGCAGGGCGCTTCCGGCAATCAGTCTAGCAGATACTACCGTCAGGGTGAAAGCTATGACGAAGCGGAGCGAGTTGGCAGGTGTCTTGGCAAGGCAGCGCACAAAGTTCTGGAAAACGCAACATGGCAGGATGATATTACCATTGCCGTTGCCACCGATACGATAGAACTGGAGCTGCGCAATTTCGGAACCGAGGAAGAACTACGTGAAAAAGTAGCTATCGATGAGGCCAATTACAAAGAATTGTATACCAGATACGGTAATTCTACCAATCGGGAAGAATACTACCTATGGCAGAATGCAAATCTGAAACTGCTGGGCTCTGAGGATCAGCTGGGTTATATACTCATGCAGAAAAAAGGCGTCAGAATCGAGCTACTGGAAGATGAAGGACCGGCGGAGGTTCTTGCGTTCCGTCTGGACGGTTGCTGTGTTATTGGCATTCCGGGGGAGGCTTTTGTGGAATACGGTTTATACTTAAAGGCTATGGCCGGATTTGGCACGGTAATTGTCAACGAACTGACTGGCGGTTGCCTACCCGGTTATATGTATACCCCTGAATCTCTAGCCACCGGTGGATATGAAACAGATACTTCTATGCTAAGCGAGGAGTTTGGCATGAAACTGATGTGTAAGGCGCTGGCAACCGCCAGAAGCCTAAAATAAGAAGAAAGAAGGAGTCCATTATGTTCAAAGAAACTTTCCATCACGACTGGTATCCTTTCCCGAATCAAGCGGAGATTGATCGGGTTCGCAGAATTACAAAGGAAGATATTATCAGTATGAATGGTAGGCATCCTTCCAATCCCAACATTCGGATCGATGTGATCCGCAACGAAGAATTCGAAATGATTATGATGACTGATATGGTTAAGCGAATCGTTGACTCTGACCGTTACGATCAGAAGTGTGTTATGATTATGTGCAACCCTTGTCCTACCTACCGAAAGGTAGCTTATATGCTTCAGCAAATGAAAGTAAATATGCGTAATGTGAAGTTTTATATGATGGACGAGTGGGCAGATGAAGATGGCAATATTGCTCCGCTCAGTTACAAGGCCGGATTTGGCTATGCATTCCAAGAATATATGATTAAAAACATTCAGGGTCTGGGCTTC
Source organism: Clostridia bacterium (assembly GCA_017521125.1). Lineage (GTDB taxonomy): Bacteria > Bacillota > Clostridia > Oscillospirales > Acutalibacteraceae > SFWF01. The sequence continues at coordinate 56,110 of JAFXDV010000010.1, read as the reverse complement.
AGAGAAGAAAATTTTATCTATCATAGCAAAGAAAACACACCTAAGTTCTCCAGGATGGTGGAGGATGATGGCGAGGCAGATATTGTTTATTCAGGTCCAGGTTGGCCCGGCCATTTGGCATTTATCGATCCTGTTGAGGATTGGTACAAACCTACTATGGAAGAATATTTGGAGCAGGGAGCCAAGGTTGCGGCCCTGCACCCACTAACTATTGCCCAAAACAGTCTGCACGGTGGTTTCGGCTGTTCAGGTGATATTTCCAGGGTTCCTCCCAAAGGTGCCATGATGGGACCAAGAGATGCTATTAAAGCGAAAAACGTGCTGGATATGCACGGAATCACCACAGCCGGATCGCATGTAACGTGGCAACGACTCACATCACGTCTATGTGTTTTCGGCGAACCGTGCCAGGAGGTTCCTGCATCTATTTTACAGCTTCGTACGAATCCTACACACGTTATTATGAGTGAGAATCTGGCCGCCACGATTGAAGCGGATGACTATTTTCAGTATTAAATTTTGCAGTGGCAACGTAATTGAGGGCCGATGCTTGTGTTATGGACTATACCAACAGCTAAAAAATCTCAGGATATATAACTACAAAAAACAAAACCTGATTTGACACAAAGTCAAATCAGGTTTTGTTTTTGGTGCGGATAACAGGAATCGAACCTGCACCGAGTTGCCCCGACTAGAACCTGAATCTAGCGCGTCTGCCAGTTCCGCCATATCCGCATATTAAATTGTTTTGGAGCAGCCGCGCTCCGCGAGACTCTTGCGGTGCCCAAAATTTTTTCGTCTTGAAGCGCCGAAAATTTTTGACCGCGGCGCCTTTTTGACCTTCGCTTTATCATCCACAGGATGCGCTCGGCCAAAAACTGCCAGTTCCGCCATATCCGCATATTAGCCACTAAATAAGCATACATTCTCAAGAGGGTTTTGTCAAGCAAAAAATAGAGATGTTTTGAAGCCGAAAACTGATAAGTAGGGCTTAAATTCATCGGCTGTGCATAGAAATGTAAGTGAGGTGAAAAGGTTGAAAATAAACAAGGTGGTTTTCATAAAAAATGCAATAATTTTGACAGTGACGGGCATTATTATTCGTTTTATCGGAGTCTTTTTTAAGGTCTGGTTGGCGGCGGCTGTTGGAGCCGAGGGGATAGGCCTTTATCAACAGATTTTCTCGGTCTATGTTCTTGTTTCCACCTTTGCCACTTCGGGACTGGGAATAGCGGTGACTCGCCTTGTTTCGGATGAAGCGGTGCTTGGCTCCAGACGGGGTATAGAGAAAATTTTAAGGCGGTGCATTACCGTTAGTCTTGCAATAGCGGTTTTTTCTGCGGCAGTAGTATACTTTGGTTCAGAATTTATTGCTACCACCCTTATTTCTGATTTCCGTGCGGCACCATCCCTCAGGATATTATCCTTTTCTCTTCCCTTTATGGCGGTGTCGGCTTGTGTAAAGGGGTATTTTATAGCGAGAAAGAAAACTGCACCCTCTTCCTCGGCGCAGATAATAGAACAGATAATCAGAATTGCCGTTATTGTTTTTCTCATAAAAAGCCGAGCAAGTGCAGGGCTGGAAGAAGCCTGTAAGGCGGTGCTTTTCGGAGATACCATTGCAGAGATTTGCTCTTGCCTTTACGTTTATTTGTTATACCTAAAAGACCGCAAAAAATTAGATGTGCTAAAGGGAAGAAAAGCGCCTGATTTCAGTATACTTAAAAAGCTCAGGCACATAGCCCTACCCATCGCTTCAGGGCGTTACCTCAACTCTCTTTTAAGAACGACAGAGAACATTTTGGTGCCCCAAAACCTAGAAAAAGCAGGACTTTCCTCCTCCGACGCTCTATCAAAATTCGGTATGATAAAGGGTATGGTCTTGCCCCTTGTCTTTTTCCCGGCCTCGTTTTTAAATGCCCTTGCAACCCTGCTTATTCCGGAAATGAGTGAGTCGGCAGCAGCGGGAAAGGATTATAAGGTAAAGTATACTGCAGAAAAATGCATACACATTACCCTGATTTTTTCCATTCCTTTTGCCCCTCTTTTCTTTTTTGCATCCCACCGTCTTGGTAGACTTGTTTATGGAGACAGTCAGGTGGGAGGAATGATAATGGCACTGGCTCCCTTAGTACCTCTAATGTATCTTGACTCGGTTTCTGACGGACTTCTAAAGGGCCTTGATGAGCAGATTGTGACCTTTAGAAACTCTATTTTTGACTCTCTCGGCAGACTGATTTTAATACTCCTGATTTTGCCCTTTTTTGGACTTAACGGTTTTGTGTTTATTATGTATCTCAGCAACATTTTCACTTGTTTTGCCAACGTTTCCAGACTGATTAAGGTCTCAAAAGCCCAAATAAAGCCGTTTAAATGGATGGTTTTGCCCATCTTTTCAGCTTCGGTAACAGCTTTTTTGGCAGACGGCGTTTTAAGGCGTTTTAACCCCTCAGATTTGGTTTACATAATGTCGTTAAGTTTGTCGGTTTTATCTATATATGCAGTTGTCTGCCTGGCGTTTTCTTGTGTTTCTGCACAAGATTTCAGGTAGTTTTTATGCCATTATTATACATTGACAATAAAAAGCGACAATGGTATAATAAATTGAATATATATACGCTAAATTTGGGACAAAAACGCAGCCAAAAAAACCCGGTTTGGAAATGTCGATTCAAAAAGAACGGAAAGGTGCGCTAAAATGTTTATAGAGGAAAAACACAACTACAAAAGCTTTGAACCAAAGCTTTACCTTAGCAGCCCCACAATGCACGGAGAAGAGCTTCTTTACATGAAAGATGCTTTTGACAAAAACTGGATGACCACCATAGGAGAAAATATTGATGCAACGGAAGAAATATTGCAGAAAAAGATCGGCGTAAATTACGGCGTTGGCCTCTGCACAGGAACTTCTGCGTTACATATGGCAATGAAACTAGCAGGAGTAAAGCCCGGCGATAAAGTTTTTTGCTCAGACTTAACCTTTGCGGCAACTGTTAACCCAGTGGTATACGAGGGTGCAACTCCAGTTTTTATAGACTCAGAATATGACACGTGGAATATGGATCCGACGGCGCTAAGAAAGGCGTTTGAAATTTATCCTGACGTAAAGGTTATCGTACTGGCTCATCTTTACGGCACCCCTGCAAAACTTGATGAAATTCAAAAAATAGCAGATGAACACGGCGCAATAATTATTGAGGATGCGGCAGAGTCCTTAGGCGCTACATACAAAGGCAAACAAACCGGAAGCTTTGGAAGGTTTGGATGCATATCTTTTAACGGAAACAAAATCATCACAGGCACCTCAGGAGGAATGCTTTTAACCAACGAGGAATGGGCGGCAAAAAAAGTTAAAAAATGGTCAACTCAATCTCGAGATGACGCTCCATGGTATCAGCACGAGGAGTTAGGCTACAACTATCGAATGAGCAACGTAATAGCAGGAGTTGTTAGAGGACAACTTCCCTACTTAGAGGAGCATATAGCACAAAAGAAGGCTATTTATGAGAGATATAAGGAGGGCTTTAAAGACCTTCCTGTAACAATGAATCCTTTTGATAGTGAGAATTCAGAGCCAAACTACTGGTTGTCTTGTTTGCTTATTGACAACGAAGGTATGTGTCGTTATGCACAAAGTGAGAATTTTGCGGCATTTACTCAGGAGCACCACAAGAGTTGTCCTACCGAAATTTTAGAGGCAATGCTTAAATACAAGGCAGAGGGCAGACCTATTTGGAAGCCTATGCATATGCAGCCAATATATCGAAATCATCCTTTCGTCACAAGAGAAGGAAGCGGCAGAGATATATCAGATGCATATCTACCGGGAGAGAAAAAGGGCAAGGACGGAAGGCCTTTAGACGTAGGCGCAGATATTTTCCGCAGAGGACTTTGTCTTCCAAGCGACAACAAACTAACTCCCCAGCAGCAAGATATTTTAATTGATATTGTAAGAAATTGTTTTGAATAAGAGAGGTAGACGAAATGGGAAATAAAGGGTTATATAAAAACTATATTAAGCGGTTTTTAGATATAGTTCTATCGTTATTCGCCCTTGTTTGTCTCTCTTTTTTCCTTGTTGTTTTTACAATTTGCGGTGCCATTATAATGAAGGGAAACCCCTTCTTTGTTCAAGAACGTCCGGGCAAAGATGAGAAGATATTTAAATTGATAAAATTCAGAACTATGTCTTGCGAAAAGGACAAAAACGGAAACTTGCTTCCGGATAAAGACAGACTTACAAGATACGGAAAATTTATTCGTAGTGCCTCAATAGATGAACTTCCTGAGCTTATCAACATATTAAAGGGTGATATGAGTATAGTTGGTCCCAGACCGCTTCTTATAAAGTATCTTCCCCTTTATAATGAAGAGCAAAGGCATAGACACGACGTAAGACCGGGGCTTTCAGGACTTGCCCAAATAAACGGAAGAAACGCTATATCCTGGGAAGAAAAATTCCGTCTGGATGTGGAGTATGTTAACAACATAACATTTTTAAATGATGTAAAAATTATTTTGGGCACCATTGGAAAGGTACTTAAAAGAGCAGATATTTCTTCTGATACAAGTGTCACAATGGAAACTTTTACAGGAACCAAAACAGAAAAGGAAGCGCAACCAACAAATGTGTAAAAAGGTTATTATTATAGGGGCAGGCGGTCACGCAAAGGTTATAGCCGATATAATCCAAAAAAGCGGAGACCAAGTATTAGGTTTTTTGGATGACGCAAAGGCAAACGAAATAGTTTTAGGCTATAGGGTGCTTGGTGTCATTAAAGATTATATAAAATACGCAAATGATGCAGAATTTATAATCGGAATCGGCAGCAACCAAGTTCGAAAAAAGCTTTCAAGCGAGATGAACTGCAAATGGTATACAGCCATTCATCCTTCTGCCCAAATTGCTATAGATGTAACTATAGATGAGGGTAGTTGCGTTGCTGCAAATGCGGTAATCAATACATCTGCACAGATAGGAAAACATGTAATATTAAATACTGCAACGGTTGTGGAGCACGACTGCAAGGTGGGAGATTTTTGCCACCTTTCTCCCAACGCTACCCTTTGTGGAGCAAGTAGCATTGGGGAGAATGTTTGGATTGGTGCAGGCGCCACGGTTAACAACGTTCTTGAAATTTGTTCTAACACCATAATCGCCTCCGGTGCAGCAGTTCATAAAAGCATAACAGAGGAAGGCACATATATGGGAGTGCCGGCAAGAAAGAAGAGTCTATAATGAAGAAGGTTTGTGCTATAACAACAGTAACATTAACATTAGATGCTTTTGTGGTAGAGCCAATGCGACTACTACAAGGGCAAGGTATTGATGTTACCTTGGCAAGCACAATGACCGAAGATTTTATAAATCGCAACAAAGATTTTAAATGTGTTAATATCCCTATGAAAAGGGGTATAGACCCTATTGGCCTTGTTAAATCAATTTATGCTTTTTATAAATTTTTCAAAAAGGAAAAATTTGATGTTATACAGTATTCAACGCCTAATGCCTCCCTCTATGCATCTATTGCAGGAAGACTCGCAAGGGTTCCTGTAAGAATGTATTGTCAGTGGGGCATTAGATACGTAGGACTGGAAGGATTAAGCCGTAAAATATTTAAGTTTTTAGAAAAGATTACCGTTAAAAATTCTACCACAGTTCGCCCGGTATCTTTTAAGAACAGACAGTTTGGAATAGACGAAGGGCTATATAAACCTGAAAAAGCAAAGGTTTGGGGTATCGGCGGAACAATAGGCGTGGATCTGAACGATTATCTTCTTGAAAACAAAAAGAGTTTTTGCAAGGAAATTAGAGAAAAGTACAATATTCCTACAGATGCTATGGTTTTTGGTTTTGTTGGAAGGCTTAATCGAGACAAGGGAATAAATGAGCTTTTAACTGCGTTTAAAGAAATTGAAAAGGATAATGTATATTTAGCGTTGGTCGGCGGATGGGATTTGGGAAATCCCGTGAGTCAGGAATTGAGAGAATATGCCGAAAGTAGCGACAAAATTGTTCTTTGCGGTTCGGTGCCATTCCAAGATGTACCAAAGCACCTAGCGGCTTTTGATATACTTGTTCATCCTACATACAGAGAAGGCTTTGGCAAGGTTATACAAGAGGCAATGGCAATGGAAACGGCGGTTATAACCACCGATATTCCCGGACCTAGCGAAGTTATTGAAAATGAGATTTCCGGCATTTTAGTCCCTGTGAAAAACGCCCAAGCACTAGCGAAAGAAATGGTGGATTTATCAGAGGACCAAGAACGAAGAAACTCTTATGCAAAACAAGGCAGAAAAAGGGTAGAAAAATATTTTGCAAGACCAATTATGCTAAATAACATTTTAGAAGATTATAAGGGAATTTTAGAAATAGAGGTGGAAAAGCGTGAAGCTTATGCTGCTAACCGGTAACCCTGAATTTGCTAAAAAAGCGGAGAATTGTGGAGTAGACCGCATCTTTTTAGACCTTGAGTATATCAATAAAGCAGACCGCCAAAAAGGAAGAAATACATTTATTACTCAAAACATGGTGGAAGATATAGCTCCCCTTAGAAAAGCCATAACAAAAGCAGAGCTTTTAGTAAGAGCAAACCCAATAAATCCTCTTTCCAAACAGGAAATAGATATGATTTGCGAGCAAGGAGCTGACCTTGTAATGCTTCCTATGGTTTATGATGCCGAGGATGTAAAAGAGTTTGTGCGCCTTGTAGATGGAAGGGCAAAAACCGTTCCTATGATAGAAACTCCACAGGCGCTTGCACGAATAGATGAGATTTTAGAGGTTGAGGGAATAGATGAGATTTATATAGGTCTGAATGATTTACATATAGGAATGGGTCTTACCTTTATGTTTGAGCTTTTGTCAGGCGGACTTATAGAGTACTTAGCAGAAAAAATCAAGGCAAAAGGCATACCCTTTGGCTTTGGCGGAATGGCAAAAATCGGTGAAGGTACCCTTCCTGCTGAAAAAATTCTTGCTGAACACATACGACTTGGCTCCCAGAGCGTTATCCTTTCTCGCACCTTCAGAAACGAAGTAGATGCCGAGGGCAAAAAGGTTTTGGATTTAGAGACAGAAATTGCTAAAATCAGAAAAGAAGAAGAAAAAATTTCAAAATGGAGCGAAAAAGAGTTTTGTGAAAACAAAGCTTTTATAAAGAAAACAGTCAGGGAGATTGTAAATGCAATTTAATAGGAGCACAATATGTTGGAAACTAAAAAAATATTAGTATTTACCGTGGCGGCGTGGAACTCAAAGGTTGGTGCAAATAGTTGGGCAACATTGTTGCAAAATTACGATAGTTCAAACGTGGCTAATATCTGTATAAGAGATGAATTCCCTGATAGTGATGTATGTTCAAGATATTTTGTTATATCTGAGAATAAAGTTATTAAAAGTTTTGTAAACAGAAAAATAAAAACTGGTTTTGAAATAAACAAAAAAATTGTTAACAAAGAGCAAGAAGATCTTCAAGAACACAATAAAAGATATCAAAATATGAAAAAAAGACGCCGCTATTCAATGCTTTTAGCGCGTGAACTTGTATGGAAATTTGGCAAGTGGAAAACAAAAGAGTTAGATGAATTTTTAGACGATTTCAAGCCGGATATCATTCTTCATTCCATGGAAGGTTATATACATCTTAATAGAATTATCGAATATTCGATAAAACGCACAGGAGCAAAAGCCGTTGGCTATATTTGGGATGATAATTTCACATATAAACAATCTACTAACGTTGGATATAAAATTTACAGATTTTTTCAAAGAGGATCTTTGAAGAGATTAGCAAAAAAAACGAATGCTTTTTTTGCAATTTCCAACATGTCAAAAAAAGAAGCGGATAATTTTTTTGGAATTAACAGTACGGTTCTTACTAAACCATTAAATTGTGAACCGGTAGTTACCTATGATGAAATCGACGCTCCCATAAAATTATTATATACCGGAAATCTTTATATTGGCAGAGAAAGAAGCCTTTTAAAATTAGCAAAAGCTATAAAAAAATTCCCTAAGGGTTCTTTTGTAATGGATGTATATACGAAGACAGAGTTGCCCTATAAGCTGCTGACAGAAATAGAGAGCGAAAACTGTCACGTGCATAAGGCAATTCCACAAAAAGACGTTTTCCAAAAGCAAAAAGAAGCGGACATACTATTGTTTTTAGAAGATATAGATGGTAAAGACGCTAAGGTGGCACGACTGTCTTTTTCTACAAAGATAACTGACTATCTTTCAACCGGAAAATGTGTTTTAGCTGTAGGAAATATAGACACCGCCCCAATGCAGTATTTTGCGGAAAATGATGCGGCGATTGTATGCGAAAATGAAGTAAGCATAACAAAGTCGTTGGAAAAAATTTATGACAATCCGGAAATTATAAAAGAATATGCTCAAAAAGCGATTTTATCAGCAAAGAAAAATCATGATCCGGAAAAAATACGAAAAGTGTTTGCAGAGGTCCTTATGTCCGCATTAAAAAAATAACGAATATAAAAGGAGAGAGCAAACACTTCTAGTGTTGTTACCATACGGAGAGAATTATGACAAGGTTGTTGCCGATTATGTAAATACTGCAAGAAAAAGCGCAACAAAAAAACGAAACCATCGCTCTTCCAGGTGACGATAGACTGCTTATAGCAAAGGAGCAAAGAGAGGAATAAAAAGTGAAGATTGTTCAAATCAATGCTACCTATGGCGTAGGGAGCACAGGACATATTGTTGAAGATATACATAAACATCTTTTATCTGAAGGACACGAGTCAATAGTTTTTTGGGCAACAGCATTAAAAAACTCAGCAGATAATAATGAGAAAATTTTTAGAATAGGCACAACAATAGACCACAAGCTTCATGCGCTTTTTAGAAGAGTTTTTGATAATCAAGGGTTTAACTCGTGGTTTGCCACAAAGAGCCTTTGCAAAAAATTAAAAAAAATATGTCCCGATGTTGTCCATTTGCACAATTTGCATAGCAATTATATTAACTTAAAAGTATTACTGAGATTTTTGGCAAAAGTACAAATTCCTACGGTTATAACGCTGCATGACTGCTGGTTATTTACAGGGAACTGCACTCATTATGTTCCATATGAAAATTGTCAAGAGTGGCAAAAGGGCTGCGAAAACTGCAAGATGTACAGAAAAAATGTCACAAAAAAACTTTTGCGCACCAAAAAAGAGTTGTTTTTAAAAATAAAAAAACTTGCGGTAATAGGGGTTTCTCAGTGGATATGCGATGAAGGAAAGAAGTCGGCGGTTTTATCTAATTCCTATATACACAAGAGAATATATAATTGGGTAGATTATGATTTATTTTATCCAACAACCTCAACCAATAATATTTATGAAAAATACGGTCTTGATAAAGACAAGAAGATAATACTTGGTGTATCGCAAGGCTGGAGTGACAAAAAAGGCTTACAAGAAATTTATATGTTAAGTGAGGCCTTTAAGGATATCGCTCAGGTCGTATTGGTTGGCGGTTATGACAAGGATGTTGACAGGTCAAAAATAAACTTCCTTGGATATACTTCAAGTATAGAGGAGCTTGCAAAGCTATATTCTGCGGCAGATGTTTTTGCAAATCCGTCAAGAATGGAAACCTTTGGCAAGGTAACGGCAGAGGCAATGTCCTGCGGTACCCCGGTGGTAGCCTATAATAACACGGGAACGGCAGAACTAATCTCCGAGAAAACAGGAATTTTGGCAGAGGATGGCAACAAGGAAGAATTTGTTGCGGCAGTTGGAGAAATATTGTCAAAAGAAAAAACTGAGTTTAGCTTGGCATGTCGCCAAAGAGTTTTAGAAATGTTTGATAAGAAGAAGCTTTTAGATGAGCATATAACTTTATACGAGTCCGTTTTAAAATAAAAACAAGGTTGGTAGATTACAAGTGTCTTTTATTCGTGTAGTTGATGCAAAAAATACAAAAGAATTACCGTTTATTGAAATGCTGTTCATTATGTTCAGTCTGTTTTATTATATATTGCCGAGTTTTGATAAAATCAACTTTGTTTTGATTTTTTGTGTGTATTTGATTTATTTAGTTTATGTTATACAAAGAATGCCTATAAAATATGCGAAATATGCATTTACAATACTTGTCTTATCGTTGATTATTTCGGCGTGCTATTTTATTTTCACCAGCACTTCAACTATAGATGCTTCGGTAAGCTTTTATCATTTAAAAAGAATTTTATCTAAATTTTCGCAAGTCTTTTTTAATTTTTTCCCATTAGTTTTGTTTGTTAGAATAGTTTACCGCGGAAGTTATAAACAAAAGAGGTTTATTTGCTGTGCAATTGCAATATTATTGCTATTTGTGGTTATACAAACAAGACAAGAATTAAAACTTTATGCTGATGCTACAAGAGATTGGGCATACACAGAAAAAGAAAATGAAAACGCAGGCGGATATGCCTTTGTGTATGCAATTTCTGCAATAGTCCCAACCCTTTTAATTGGTTTTCACTACGCTAAAGATAAATGGAAAATTCTAACAGCGATTATAATTTTCTTAACCTTTGGATTTCTGTTGAGCGCTCAATACACTCTGGCAATAATGCTTGCCATAATAAGTTTACTTACACACGTGTTTGTATCTTCAACAAATAATAAAATTAAAATAATAGTAGCGGTTTGCTTGCCGTTGGTCTATATTCTGTTGCCGTTTGTGTTATATGCAATTGCCAACAAGGTTGAAAGTTATTCTGTTTCTCTTAGAGTAACCGAAGTTGCAGACTTCCTTTCCTTCGGAGAGCGTGGATACAATTTAGGAAGCAGAATGGAGCTATATAATAAAACAATAATAGCTTTTTTCAAAAGTCCAATATACGGTAATAGATATCTTGGGTTTGATGGTCATGCGACCTTGTTAACTATTTTATCAGATGTGGGTCTTCTTGGCGGAATTCCGTATTATTATCTGTTTTTCTCGGCAAGAAACAGAATAAAGGAAGTTCTTGGAAAAACTGATTACAAGGTGTATTTCCCTGTCTTTTTAAGCTTTATATTGATGGGTCTAACTAACCCCATCCACAGCGCACGTCCGTTATATATTGTTGTATGGTTGTTGGCCCCGCTTTTAGTAGTATTATTTAAAGAAAAAGAAGAAAAGAAGAAAGAGGTGGATAAAAGTGGAAAAATGGAAAATTGACGTTCCCGTTTTGCTTATATTTTTTGCAAGGCCTGATGTTTTTGAAAAGGTTTTTGAAAGCGTTAGAGAAGCAAAACCCAGCACCTTGCTTTTGTGGCAGGACGGCCCTCGGGAAAATCGACCTGATGACATTGAAAATATAGAAAAATGCCGTAAAATAGCAGAAAATATTGATTGGGAATGTACCGTTTATCGTAATTATCACGAGAAAAATATGGGCTGCGACCCTTCTACCTTTCTTTCGCACAAATGGGCTTTTTCTATTGTAGATAAATGTATAATACTTGAAGATGATATGGTTGCGAAGCAATCTTTTTATCCGTTTTGTAAAGAACTGCTGGATAAATATGAAAATGATGAGAGAATCAATCATATATGCGGCGTAAATCCTTTGGGCGACTGCGATTGGTGCAAAGAGGATTACTTTTTTGCTTATACCGGAACAGGAGCGTGGGCTTCTTGGAAAAGAGTTGCTGAAACTTGGGATGAAGATTATACTTTTCTTGATGATAAAAGAGCAATGTATAATCAAGAAAAACGAATTCCATATATACATAAAGCAGCATATAAAACAGCGCTGCATAGAAGAAGCACCCAAAAGCAGTGGTGGGAAACAATATTGGGCTTTGGTGCAACGCTGAATAATAGACTCGTTATTATATCTAAAAAAAATTTGGTAACAAATATTGGTATTACAGAGAATGCAGTGCATGGAAGCATGCTAAAGCTTATGAATAAAAGGGTAAAAAAACTGTTTTTTGCAAAAAGCTATGATGTGGAATTTCCTATTAAGCATCCAAAATATATGTTGCCTGATTATAAATATTTTAATGAATTGACAAAAATAAACTGCACCGGAAGACCGTTCAGAAGATTTTACAGAAAAATAGAGTATATCTTAAAATGTATTGTTTACGGAGAAATTTTTAATAAAGTAAAGAAAAAATTTAAAAAAGCGTGATGAATTATGAGCAAATATACTGTTTGTGGTTACGATATGGAAATTTTGCATTCTCGTATGCTTGAAATAGCAACCGAGGTTGACAGAATATGCAGAGAACAGGGTTTTAAGTGTTCTCTTTATGGTGGGTCTGTTATAGGTGCGGTAAGGCATAACGGCTTTATTCCTTGGGACCATGATATAGATATGGCAATGCCCAGAAAAGATTATGATAAGTTTGTAAAATATATGAAAACCCACCCAAACGAAAAAATCTTTTTTAGTAATTACAAATCAGAAAAAAGATATCCAAACAGTTGGGGCAAAGTGAGATTAAACGGCACAAGGTTTGTGGAAAAAGAATTAAAGAGCCTCACTGAGCTTAATCATGGAGTTTTTATTGACTTGCATCCAATCGACAATACGATACCTTTATTTTTAAATTTTCAGATTAGATTTGCAATGTTTTGGTCATGTGTGGGCAAGGTTAAAAGCGGAATATATTCAGGCTCTGCCAAAAAAGCAGCGATTTATAGACCTTTTTCTTTATTGCCTTATTCAGTTATTAACGCATTTAGAAGCTTTGGCATGAAAATGTTTAAAAATTTCCCAACCAAATATGTATACAAGATTGCTCATCCCAATAATGGCATTTACCCAATCCCCAGAGAAACCTTTGAAGAATTGATTGAGCATAAATTCGAAGACAAGGTTTTCTTTATACCTAAAAATTATGATGAATTTTTAACCAAACGATACGGAGATTATATGCAAATTCCACCCGAGTCAGAAATATATGACTGTTGCACAAGTATAGTGGAGTGTAAGCTATGAATGAAAAAATTGTAAGTGTTATAGTTCCCATTTACGGTGTTGAAAAATACTTAGACAAATGTGTTGAAAGTATAGTAAACCAAACCTATAAAAACCTTGAAATTATACTTGTAGATGACGGTTCTCCCGACAACTGTCCTACTATGTGTGATGAATGGGCAAAAAGAGATGACAGAATTAAGGTTATACACAAGGAAAACGGCGGACAGGCAAGCGCTCGAAATAAGGCATTAGATGTTATGTCGGGGGACTATGTGTTCTTTGTAGATAGCGATGATTATATTCTTGAAGAAACCATAGAAACAATGCTCTATTACACGAAAAAAAATAATGCTGATATATGTGTATGCAGCTATATAATTGATAACGGCATTAAATGTGCAAAGGCACCTGCGGTAAAAGAAAAAACAATTTGCCACACAGAAGAATTGATGGGACTATATTTTAAAACACCTTTTATAAATACGGTAGTGTGGAATAAGCTTTATGCAGCAGATATTTTTGATGAATTGCGGTTTGCAGAGGTTCGAGCAAAAGAAGATGTTATGTTGATGCATGAAATTTTGCACAAAAGCAAAACCGCTATAATAATACCGGATAGGTTGTATGTGTTTAGGGTAAGAATTGGCAGCACGGAAAACAGCAAATTTTCAGAAAAACAGCTTTTGTCTATTGAAGCAGCAAAAAAAAGGCAAGAGTTTGTTAAAAAGAATTACCCTTTGCTTGCAGAAGACCCAACGATAAAATTAAATTATATTGGTGCTCTTAAAAACAAATGTTTTCAAATAAACAGAAGCTTTGCGTATAAAAAATACAGGTCTGTTTATGAAGGGCTAATGAAAGATATGCAAAGAGAATACGATAAACTTTGCAAGGAAGACACAACAAACATAAATGCGGCATTAGCGGAGTACAAATGGGTTTTAGATAATCCGAGGCTTTTTCGACTTAAAGGCATTAAGGTTGGAATTGTAAAGCAACTCAAACAATATGTAAAAAAAGCAATTGGTTTTATAAAAAGCTAAATTGATAGATGAGGTAAAAATGAGCAGAACAAGAGCATTTATTGAATTTTTTAAAATATACGAAACCTTAAGGATACCTGTTTTTTCAGGCGTTTGGTACAAGGCTTTAACCAAGTTGGATTTAAAGGTTTTCAATAAATTATCTATACCTCAAAATCCACTTAATACAGAAAAAAGAGAAGAAACAATAATATGTTCCCTTACCTCTTTTCCCGCTCGTATAGATTATGTGGACAAAGCAATAAAATCACTAATGCTTCAAACAGTTAAGCCTGATAGAATCATATTATGGCTTGCTAACGAGCAATTCCCGGATAAAAAACTACCGGAAGAGTTAACTCGCCTTGAGGAGAAAGGATTGGAAATCTGCTGGTGCCACGATTTGTACGGACATAAAAAATATTTTTATCCCGTGAAGAATCAAAAAGAAAATGAAGTTGTTATAACCTTTGATGATGATATCGTTTATTCTCCGAAAGCTATTGAACGACTTATGAAAACCCATAAAAAGTTCCCCGGTTGTTTGGTTTGCGAGAGAGCTCAGGCAAGGGAAAACGGATTGCGCGACATAGAAAATCCGGGGAAATGGAAAACCATAAGTAATATAGGAGTTAAATTCCCCTCGTATAGTCTTAACCCTTCCCCGGGAGGCGGTTGTTTAATACCTTATAAAGCGTTTTGCGAAGATGCAATAAATGAAGAAAAAATTCGTCAACTCGCCTATAAAAATGATGATTTATGGTATATGTTTATGTGCGCTGCAAATGGCACTCGAACAGTTAAAACAAGAAAGTATCATAAAATTTTCACTCTTGTAGAAGGTTCTCAAGTGGTGCAGATGGCCACAGAAAATGTTGTTGGAAACAAGAACGTTGAAATTATGAATGGTCTTATTGAAGCGTATCCCGAAGCATACAAGAGGATAATGACAGACAAAGATTAATTTTCAGGAGGCAAAAATGCGCGACAAAATATCGATAATAGTTCCTGTTTATAAGGTTGAAAAATACTTAGACAAATGTGTTGAAAGTATAGTGAACCAAACTTACAAAAACCTTGAAATAATACTTGTCGATGATGGCTCTCCTGATAGTTGCCCAGCTATGTGTGACGAATGGGCAAAAAAGGACGCGCGTATCCGTGTTATACATAAAGAAAACGGCGGCGTTTCAAACGCCAGAAACACAGGTGTTGATGAAGCAAATGGTGAATATATTTGTTTTGTAGATAGCGATGATTGGGTGGAACTTGATTATGCCCAAAACCTGTTGTACCGGTTAAAAGAAGATAATACAGATTGTGCAATCTGCAATTTAACCTTCTATGGTGAAAAAAAGACAGGTTATAACCGCACTGACGATGCTGTTATATCTTTCAAAAATTTTGAAAGCACACAAAAACGATTTTTCTTTAGCGGGTTGTTTAGTCCGCCGTGGAACAAAATATTTAAAACCAAAATATTAAAGGACAACAATATAAGGTTTAATGAAAAAATTCATTTTGCAGAAGATAAAATTTTTTTCTACGATTATTTAACTGCTTGCGATGGAATTTCGATAATTTCTAAGCCTTTATACAACTATAATATTGCAGTTTCAGTTGCTACTAAAAAGTTTTGGCCTGAAATGGAGCAATATATGATAGCAAAAATGGATAGTCAAAAAAAGTTTTTAAATAAACTCGAAGCAGATACCCAAACAAAAAACTGGCTTATTTCAAGGTTTGCCTGGCAGTCTATGGGTCACGTGATAAGCGATAACTATTTGTATAGATTAAGCAAAAAAGAAGCCCTTGAATCACTGAAAAGAACATATGATATGTATTTTAAGTATATCAAGGATTGCGCAGATGAGTGTATTAAAGACTTTAAAACACGGAAGTACTTGTTATCTGCTGACCTTGAAAATTATTATAAACACTTAAAACTTCAACATTTGAAAAATAATATTAAAACTTATCCGAGAAATATTGCAAAAAAAATATATAAAAAACATAAAAAGAAGTTATAATTTTTTAGGAGGCATAAATGTCAGAAAAAATATCTGTGATAATACCCGTTTACAAAGTGGAAAAATATCTTGACAAATGTATCGAGTCGGTGGTTAATCAAACTCATAAAAATTTAGAGATAATTCTTGTCGATGACGGTTCTCCTGATAACTGTCCTGCTATTTGCGATAAGTGGGCAAAAAAGGACGTGCGTATCCGTGTTATACACAAACAAAACGGCGGACTCTCTGATGCAAGAAATGCAGGCCTTGATATAGCAACAGGGGAATATATAGGGTTTGTAGATAGTGACGATGCGGTAATTCCTGAAATGTATGAGGAGTTACTGAAAAACCTCCAAGAAAACGATGCAGATATTTCCGCATGTGGATATTATGACGTTAATAGTTTGGGATATAAAATAGAAAAAGAACAACAGGATGCTAACGAACTTGTTGTTTTAAACAGCGATGAGGTTCTCAAATATGTATGCTTTGAAAAGCGAGGATGGGAGCTTGCAACTGTACATAATAAATTATATAAAGCTGCAATTTGGCAAGACTTGCGTTTTGAAAAAGGGAAAATTCATGAGGATGAGTTTGCTTTTAATAAGGTAATGAAAAAACGCCCAAAAACAGTTTTAACAAAAAAGCAAATGTACTTATATTTAAGAAACGATAACGGTATTATGGCGACCAGAGACTATAATGCTTATATCAATGGGGCAGAAGCGTTTGTTCAACGCGGAAGAGAGTATATATACCTTGACAACAAGTGGCATAGTAAAAATTTAAGCGTTGTACTGATCAATTATTTTTCTGCTCGACAAAGGCTAAAAAAAAGCAATAATTTAAAAGAATTAAATAAAATAGAAAAAGAAATACTATCATATATTTCTCTCTTAAGAAAAGAAAATAAAATTTCTGTAATAATTAAATTTGGAAAAATTTTAACGATAAAGCACACAAAAATAAGAAATTGCTTTGAAATTGCTTTGCGTTTAATATATACTCCTTTGAAAAAGAGGGTTAGATATTTTTTAGAAGAGAAAGAGCAGCTTAAACAGAGAATTAAAGAAGCAGATTTTTTACTGTTTAATACTGTTACCCACGGTAATTTAGGAGACCACGCGATAGTTCTTGCAGAAAAAGCGTATTTTTTCGATGTGAAAAAGGATGGTAAAATATTTGACCTCACAGGAGCACAAGTAGAGGAAAACTTAAAGTTTTTAAAAAGAATAATCCCTAAAGAAAAAACGATTTTTGTCTGCGGTGGAGGAAATATAGGTTGTTTATGGCCTTTAGAAGAGAAGAGGCTCCGTAATATAGTAAGAACATTCCCTAAAAATAAAATAGTATTTTTCCCTCAAACCGTTACCTTTGATATGAAAAGCGAAGAAGGCAAAAGATTCTTTGAGGAGTCAAAAAAGATTTACTCTTCCCATAAAAATCTAACCCTTTTTGTAAGGGAGCAGACAAGTTTTAATTTTATGAAGAAGAATATGCCCGAGGTCGATTGTCGATTAGTGCCCGACATAGTTTTGTCTTATAAACCTCAAATAAAGGAAGAAAAAAGAGGTGGGCTGTTGCTTTGCTTTAGAAGTGATATAGAAAAGGCTATAAATAGTCAAACGCAAGAAGAGCTTTTGAATTTTGTTAATAAAAAGTTTGAACGAAATGAAATAGTTTTTACTGATACTGTTTTAGATAACAGTGTAGCACCGGAGCAAGGAGAAGTAAAGGTATTGGCAAAGCTTAAACAATTTGCTTCGGCAAAACTTATCGTCACTGACAGACTTCACGGAATGATTTTTGCTCTGTTGGTAAGAACGCCGTGTGTTGCGATGGGCAATTCTAACGGCAAGGTTAAGGCTGTATATCAATGGATTAAGGATTGTCCTTTTATAAAATATATTGATACTGTGGAAGAATTGCCAGAGGCGATAAACGTACTTGAAACCTTAAAGGAAGAAGATAAAGAATATTCCTTTAATATGGAAGCCTTTGCGCCTTTAGCCCAACTAATTAAAGAAGAAGTGAAATAACAATAAATGAAAAACCGTGTTATAATAGAGAAAATCGTTATAGCAAAAAACCGAATAGATTATGACTACAAGGTAGAAGGTGAATGGGTAAAAGCCTTTAATCTTAATGAAAAGTTTTTTGTCGAATATAATTTAGATTTGTCTTTGCTCCCACAAAGTATGGCCATTATACCCTTTCTCGCAAATCTTTTACCTATGGCTTGGGTTTATGATGCCCAGATTATAACACCCGTTTGCGACAAGACTTTTTTAGACAGTATCCCTGACGTAAAAAAGGGATATAAGGATATGTATCCTATGATGGAGCTAAAGGGCGAGTTAATTGTCGAAAAAACAGAAGAGAATCACTATACAAAAGATGGCGGAACAGGAGCATTCTTCTCAGGTGGAGTGGATGCTTTTAATACCCTTGTTTGTCACGATGACGAAAAACCAACTTTAATTACCCTTTGGGGAGCCGATATAAAGCTTGACGATGCGATGGGATGGGAAAAGGTTTTAAGCCATCTTATCACAACCGCAGAAGAGTTTGACACCGATTTTGTAACTGTAAAAAGCAATTTCAGGTTGTTTTCTAATGAAGGTGTGTTAAGTAATGCTGTTAAAAACAGCGGGGACGGATGGTGGCACGGCTTTCATCATGGAATAGGCATTATATCCCACGGTGCCCCCATAGCATATCTAAAAGAAAAAAGAGCTTTATATATAGCATCCTCGTTTCATATAAGTCAAAAGGGACAATATACCTGTGCTTCTGACCCTACAATCGATAATTTTATAAAGTTTGCCGATACAAAAATAGTGCACGACGGTTATGAACAAACAAGACAGGACAAAATTGCTAATATAACCGACTTCGCTAAAGAAACAGGCAAAAAAATCCCTCTTCGCGTTTGTTGGGAGTCCTCGGGCGGTGGTAACTGTTGCAAATGTGAAAAATGCTTTAGAACAATAATGGGAATTTATGCCCAAGGCTTTAATCCTAACGAGTTTGGTTTTGATTATACAAAAGAGGAGCTTAAATCTCTTTCAAAAAATATGCGCTATAAAAACACTTTTGTAAGAGGAGCTTTAAGATATGGACCTATCCAAAAGGCCATGCAAGAAAATCTAAAAAAAAGACAGCTGCCCAAAGAAATTAGATGGTTTTATAGTATAATTCCTTCTAAAATAGGCAAACACCCATATTTGAATTTTGCCAGAAAGGTAAAAGGTAAAATAAAACACATTTTGAGAAGGTTGGTTTTTAATGGCAAAAAATAGAACGTTTGTTAATGTTGCAAGCAGCGTGGTGCTGTTTTTATCAGGAATTATTACAAGCTTTTGGTTAACACCCGTTATTATAGAAAACATTGGTGTTGAAGCCAATGGTTTTATAGGTTTGGGAAATAATATAATTTCATATATAACACTTGTAACAACAGCATTAAATAGTATGGCTTCCAGATTTATAACTATTTTTTATATAAAAAAGGATTATAAAAAAGCAAATGAATATTATAATTCTATTTTCTGGGGTAATTTAATAATTATGGCAGTTTTTTTGCTGCCGCTGATATATTTCGTCGTAAATCTTGAAAATTTGATATCCGTACCCGCTAATATACTTAGCGAAGTTCGGTTAATGTTCATAATTGTATTTTTAAACTTTGTTGTTAATACCTGTATGCCTAAATGGAGTTGTGCAACTTTTATAACTAACAGGCTGGACAGGTCATATTTCCCTAACGTTATTATATCCGTTTTAAGAACTGCAGTAATTGTTATTTTATATACTGCATTACCTCCGAGATTATGGTATGTAAGTTTAGTTTCTATGGTGACATACCTTATAGGGGTTGCGGTTGCAAGGTATAATGCCGGTGTTCTCACACCTGAACTAAAATTGCATTTAAAACCCAAAAAAATAATCTGGTCGTTTTCGGCTATAAAGGAGTTAGTAAGCTCAGGAATATGGAACTCTATTTCCAGTGTTGGAAATATGCTTCTCAGTGGGTTAGACCTTATTATTTGCAATTTGTTTATCGGAGCAACCGAGATGGGAGTTTTATCTCTTTCAAAAACCTTGCCACATCTTATGCAGTCTCTGTCCTCATCTATTTGCAACGCCTTTGCCCCTGAGCTTGTAATAAATTATGCGCAGGGAGACAAGGAAAAAGTTTTAAAAGATATTAACAGGGCAATGAAGCTAACCTCGGTTATTCTTATTGTGCCCCTTGCTGGAATTATTGTTATGGGTAGTGAGTTTTATAAGCTCTGGGTACCGTCTCAGGACGCAAAATTATTATCGTTCCTTACAATTATAACCTGCGCAGGTTATGCATTTACCAGTGGCACACAAATTCTTTACAATGTCTTTGCAACGGTTAATAAAGTTAAGGCTAACGCTGTATTGATGATAGTGAGCGGCGCGGTTTCCACCGCGGCAGTATTTGTGTTGCTTAATACAACAAACTTAGGTATATTCGCTATTGCAGGTGTCAGCACAGTTGTGAATTTTATTAGAAATATGATATATACTTTGCCATTTACTGCAAAATATTTAGGCTTTAAAAAGACACAGTTTTTTCCTCAAGTGCTTACCTGTGTAACAAGCACACTACTGTTGTCAACCATAGGCTTTATGTTGAAAAGATTTTTCACAATATCTTCTTGGCTTGACTTTTTTGCCGTAGCCGCTATAATAGGAATACTTTTCTCTATAGTTAATATTTTTGTTTTCCTAAGTAAAGAGGAAAGAAAAGTTTTGTTCGACAAAATCAAACGAAAAATAAAGAGATGATTAAAAATGATTAAACTTACCTTTTTAGGAGATGCAATGTGCAAAGAGCATATGTTAAAAGCGCATCAACATAAAAATGGTTTTGATTTTAACCATATATTTGAAAGAGTAAAGCCTCTTTTAGAGAAATCAGACTATGTTTTTTGCAATCTGGAAACACCTATTTCTCTAAATAATACAAATTTGACAAGTGAAACCTATTGCTTTAATTCACCCTTAGAATACGCTACGGCAATAAAAGAAGCAGGAATAAATTTTGTTTCTACCGCTAACAATCATTGTTTAGATAGGGGAATCGAAGGAATAAAATGCACCATAGAGGCTCTTGATAAAATAGGTCTTAAGCATACAGGTATATCTGCGTATTCCAGACAAAAACCGCAGATTGTAGATGTACAAGGCTTAAAAATAGGCGTAATGTCTTATACATACGGCACTAATGCCTTTGCAAACCATTGTTATCTGAACAAAAAGCAAATGTTTCACGTAAATCTGTTCCAAAACCAAGAACTGTCAAGTAAAATAACAAGGTTTTTTTACCATAATAAAAGGAATTTCTTTATACGTGTATATTGGCGCATATTAAGATTATTTAATGTTTTTGAAAGACCTTTGTACGAAAAAAGAGATTTTAGCCTTAAGAGACTTTATGAGTGTTATAAAGATATTCGTTTTCTAAAAAGACAAAAAGCAGATAAAATAATAATGCTTATGCATATTGGCGGACAATATAATTTTGAGCCAACAAATTACACCAAACAAATAACCAAATGGCTCTATAAAAAGGGTGTTAACATTATTTCAGGAAATCATGAGCATGTTGTAAATGGCGGAATATATGATAAAATAGACAAAGGTTTTATAGCAACATATAGTTTAGGCAATTTTGTTTCAACAAACGGTGTGTTTGATGAACCGTATGATAAATTATGCCAATACAATGTAGCCTGGCATATATATTTAGATGAGAAAGGCAACATACAAAAAACAACTTTAACCTTGCTTAAAAACATAGCAAAAGGAGAAAAAATACAGGTTGTGCCTTGTGTAGAGTTGTTGAAAATAGCGGACGACAAGCAAAAACTTTTAGAAGAAATGAAAATTATTGCAGATATATTTTCAGGCACAGATAATGATTTAGCAATAATTGAAAACAATATTGAATTAGAAATTTGAAAAAACTATGCGAGTGTGCATAAAAAAGAACTCTGTGTGTGAAAGATTTAAAAGGTGCTTTGCATATACCAAGACATGTTGTAGGATATATTCAAAGAAAGATTATAAGAGGATAAATGTATGCAAACGAAATTGGAAATCAATTAAAAGGGGAATATAATGAATAAAGGTATTAAAGAACAAACCTTTGAAAAAAAAGAGATTGACTTCAAAAAAATAACACTTATTCAATTTATATGCGCAATTTTAGTTGTGCTTTTGCACGCAGATAACGTGGTGAGTTTTCCGAATGCATCTGTTTTTGAGATAGGGTTCGTAAGATATTTTACACACGGCATCTGTACTGCGGCTGTGCCGATTTTCTTTGTACTTTCGGGCTTTTTGTTTTTTAGAAATATTAGCGACGAGAGCGGCATGCGTGCAGTAGGGAAAAAGATATTATCGCGTATAAAAACGGTGCTTGTTCCGTTTCTGGTGTGGTCGGGCATATATTACATATTTTATGCGGTTTGTAACCGAGTGCTCGGCTTAGACATGTTAACACCCGTTGATATAAGCATTAAGGGTATTATAAGAGGAATACTCTTTTACGAATATTGTTTTCCTCTTTGGTATATGGCTCAATTATTTGTTTTTATATTGATGACTCCGATTGTGTTTGTAATTCTTAAAAACAAATATGCAAAGTTTTTGGTGTTGGCTTTGTTGATTATATGCTCAATTGTTTGTAAAGGCGGAAATGTTGGGTGGCCGTTTGGTCTTTCTACGCGTTCTATATTTTCGGCTAACTTCTTTATGTATTTTTATATTGGTTGTTTGTGCGCTCGTGTAAACGTTAGAAATATCACAGATAAAGTTAACAGAATTCCGTTTGTTGCACTTTTCATTATAACGCTTGTGTCAGGTGCGCTTTCGGCAGCCGTTTATGAAGAAATTATTCTAACACCTTTCCTACGAATAGCGGTGCCACTAATTGCATCAGCAGTATTGGCTATGTTAATAAAAATTTCAAACAATACCAAGTTCACCTCAAAGGTTAACAGTATTGCTAAGAACGTTCCAAGCATGTTAATATATACATTGCATCCGCTGGTTGGACAGGTTGTGGGACAAGTGGTAAACTTTGATTCGTTAGGGGTTATCCCGAGTTTTATTTTGAAATTTTTGAGTGTAACCTTTATTTCTTGCTTGGCAGCATTTATAATAAAAAGATTTTTAAAACCAATTTATCCAATACTTTGTGGAAGATAAATTTTGAAATATTATAGAAGGTGTATTAATATGTCCGTATTCAAAAACAAAACTTTACTTATAACCGGTGGTACCGGTTCATTCGGAAATGCGGTGTTAAATAGATTTTTAACCACCGATATTGGCGAAATCCGAGTTTTTTCCAGAGATGAGAAAAAACAGGACGATATGCGTCACGAATATCAGTCGAAATTCCCCAAATATTCCGATAAGATTAAATTTTACATAGGCGACGTAAGAGATTTACAGAGCGTAAAATCTGCTATGCACGGAGTGGACTATATCTTCCACGCTGCTGCTTTAAAGCAGGTTCCCTCCTGTGAGTTTTTCCCAATGGAAGCGGTAAGAACCAACGTTATCGGTACCGACAACGTGCTAACTGCGGCTATTGAGGCAGGGGTTAAAAACGTTGTTTGCCTTTCAACCGACAAGGCGGCATACCCAGTAAACGCAATGGGCATTTCAAAGGCTATGGAAGAAAGAGTTGCCGTTGCTAAGTCTCGTACAGTAGACCCCAAGGCAACCAAAATCAGTTGTACTCGCTACGGAAACGTTATGTGCAGCCGTGGTTCAGTAATTCCTCTTTGGATTGAGCAGATTAAAGCGGGACAACCCATCACAATTACCGAGCCTTCAATGACAAGGTTTATAATGAGCCTCGATGAAGCGGTTGACCTTGTACTCTTTGCTTTTGAAAAGGGTGTTAGCGGAGATATTTTAGTTCAAAAGGCTCCCGCTTGTACCATCGAAACCTTAGCTAAGGCAGTTTTAGAGCTTTTCGATAAAGAAAACAAAAGCGAAATTAAAATTATTGGTATCCGCCACGGCGAGAAGCTTTACGAAACCCTCCTTACCAACGAGGAATGTGCAAATGCCATCGACCTTGGCGACTTCTACCGAGTTCCTTGCGACAAGAGAGACCTGAATTACGATAATTACTTTACAAACGGTGACAAAGACCGTAATCCTCTCACAGAATTTAACTCGAACAACACCGAGCTTTTAAATGTAGAGCAGGTTAAGGAAAAATTATTAAAGCTTTCCTATATCAGAGAGGAATTGGCAAAAGAGGAATAGTATGAAGATTTTAGTTACAGGTGCAAAGGGCTTTGTTGGAAAAAATCTTGTCTGCGCCCTTAACAACTTAAAAGAGGGCAAGGACAGAACACGCCCTAATTTAAAGATAGAAGAGGTTTTCGAGTTCGATATTGACACTCCCGAAAGCCTTTTGGAAGAATACGCAAAAAAGGCAGATTTTGTCTTTAATCTTGCAGGGGTAAACCGCCCAAAAGAAACCTCTGAGTTTATGCAGGGGAATTTCGGATTTGCCGACACCCTATTAAATCTTTTAAAGAAGCACAATAATATCTGCCCTGTAATGATTAGTTCCTCAATTCAAGCTCAGCTTGATAACGACTACGGAAAATCAAAAAAAGCCGGAGAAGACCTTTTGTTTCAGTATTCAAAAGAAACAGGGGCAAAGGTTTTGGTCTATCGTTTCCCAAACCTTTTTGGAAAATGGTGCAGACCAAACTATAACAGTGCCGTTGCTACTTTTTGCAACAATATAGCAAACGATTTGCCAATTCAGGTAAATAGCAGAGAAATTTCGCTAACTTTGGTTTACATTGACGACCTTGTTGATGAAATGTTAAACGCCCTCGAGGGAAAAGAGACCAAAGATGGAGAATTTTGCAAGGTAGAATGTGAACAAAAGGTGACACTCGGCGAGATTGTAGATTTGCTTTATACCTTTAAAGAGCAACCAAATACCCTCTTAATGCCTGAAATACCCAACGGCTCTTTTGCTAAAAAACTTTATTCTACATATCTTTCATATCTGCCAAAGGAGAAAATATCTTTTCCGCTAAAGATGAACGTAGATAACCGAGGAAGTTTTACCGAACTTTTAAAAACCGAAAACTGTGGACAGTTTTCAGTTAATATTTCCAAGCCCTCCATCACAAAGGGAGAGCATTGGCATCATTCAAAGTGGGAGTTTTTCATTGTAGTTTCAGGACACGGACTAATAAAACTCCGCAAAATCGGAACCGATTTGGTTTACGAGTTTGAGGTATCAGGAGAAAAGATTGAAGCAATTCATATGCTCCCGGGATACACCCATAACATTATTAACCTGTCAGAAACCGAAGATTTAGTAACTGTAATGTGGGCAAACGAGCAGTTTGACCCCAACCACCCTGATACTTTTGGAGAAAAGGTGTAAATGCCCCAAAATAGTTTTACAAAAACCGAAACAACCATTCTTTCCGCCTTGTCAAAAGGAATTAGGGGAGAAAAATATGTAGCTGAAAAGAGCGTGGACTGGCAAGAGGTTTTAAAAGAATCTAAGGTTCAGTCGGTCTGCCTTTCTGTTTTTGATGCCTTGTCGGAGGAAAGTGCCATAGAAGACGAGGTGTTCCAAAAATTTGAGCTTATTTCGGCAAAGCAGATAAGCCAGAATATGACGGTGCATTCCCACCATAATTATCTTCATAATCTTATGGAGCAAAAAGGTATAGATTATTGCGTGATTAAGGGTTCGTCTTCGGCTTATTACTATAAAAACCCCCTTATTCGTGCCATGGGCGACGTAGATTTTTTAGTAAAAAAAGAAGATTTAGAGAAAGCAAAAAAGGTGCTTATAGAGGAGGGCTTTTCTCTTTATGAGGACAAGCATATAAGCCACTTTGTTTTCAAAAAAGGCAGAATGCATTTTGAAATGCATTTTAGTCTCCCGGGTATGCCCCAGGGTAAATACGGCGAAATTATAAAAACTTATCTTTCAGATATTTTTGAAAAAAGCGAAACGGTAACTATTGAAGGGTTAGAGTTTAAAACGCCATCGGCATTTCATCACGGACTTATCCTTTTAATGCACACCTATCACCATATGTTAGGCGAGGGCGTGGGGCTCAGACATCTTTGCGATATAGCCTACTTTATAAATAACTTCAATGAAAATGAGTTTGAAGAAATATTTAAAGAAAAGCTTGAAAAATGCGGTCTCTGGCACTTCGCAAAAATACTTGCCCATACTTGTTATAAATATTTAGGTGGACAGAAAAAATCTTTTATGACCGATGACCCGGACGGCATTGCCGAGGCGGTAATTAAGGATATTTTTGCAGGCGGCAATTTCGGCAGAAAGGACAAAGAAAGGGCAGGTCAGTCCTTAGCCATTTCCAATAGGGGCAAGGACGGAATACAAAAATCTGCACGTTTGCAGTTTATAAAATCTGTAAACAATGCGGCAAAGGTGCAATTCCCCTTTATAAAAAGACATAAAATTTTGCATCCCTTTGGCTTTGTGGCCTTTATCTTCAGAAGAGGCTACCGTGTGCTTAAAGGCACAAGAAAAATGCCTAGATTTAAAGGTGTTATAAAGGGTGCAAATTCAAGAAAAGAGATTTACAGTCAGTTTCGACTGTTTGAAGGAGAGGACAAATAAATGGAAATGAAACTCGATTACTCCGATATAAAATTCAAGGAAAACGGCAAGTTAAAACTTCTTATAATTGTAGGCACCCGTCCCGAAATTATACGTCTTGCCGCCGTTATAAAAAAGTGCAGAAAATATTTTGATTGCATTTTGGCCCACACAGGTCAGAACTATGACTACAACCTTAATGGTGTATTTTTCCAAGACTTAAAACTCGACTCGCCTGAGGTTTATATGAACGCAGTGGGAGATGACCTTGGCGCTACCGTGGGCAATATCATTAATTGCTCATATAAGCTTATGAACGAGATTAAGCCTGACGCACTTCTTATTTTAGGCGATACCAACTCCTGCCTTTCTGCAATTCCTGCAAAAAGACTTCATATTCCTATCTTCCATATGGAAGCAGGAAACAGATGCAAGGACGAGTGTCTGCCTGAGGAAACCAACCGCAGAATTGTTGATATTATCTCAGACGTAAACCTGGCTTATAGCGAACACGCAAGAAAATATCTCCATGAATGTGGTCTTCCTAAAGAGAGAGTTTACGTTACAGGCTCTCCAATGGCAGAGGTTTTAAGTGAAAATTTAAAAGAGATAGAAAAATCAGATATACATAAAAAGCTTTCTCTTAAAAAGGGAAAATATATTCTTTTATCTGCTCACAGAGAGGAAAATATCGATACTGAAAAGAATTTCCTTTCACTTTTCACAGCTATCAATAAAATTGCCGAAAAGTACGATATGCCTGTTTTATATTCCTGCCATCCACGTTCCAAAAAGCGTCTTGAGGAAAGCGGATTTCAGCTTGATAGCAGGGTAATTCGCCACGAGCCTTTAGGCTTCCACGATTATAATTGTCTGCAGATGAATGCCTTTGCGGTGGTATCTGATTCAGGAACTCTCCCTGAGGAAAGCTCCTTCTTCACTTCTATCGGCAAGCCTTTCCCTGCCGTTTGCATCAGAACCTCAACAGAGCGACCAGAGGCTCTTGATAAGGGCTGCTTCGTGCTTGCAGGTATTGATGAAAAATCTCTTGTTCAGGCGGTGGAAACTGCAGTTACCGCAAACAGCGAGGGAGACTTCGGCATTCCGGTTCCCGATTATATTGACACCAACGTTTCTACCAAGGTAGTAAAGCTTATTCAGTCTTATACCGGTGTTGTGGATAAAATGGTTTGGAGAAAATTCTAATGAGCGCAAAAACCGAAAAAGCAAAAGAACTATTTATGCAAGGCTACAACTGCTCTCAGGCGGTAGTGGGTGCCTTTTGCGAAGACTTAGGGTTAGACCTTGAAACCGCTATGAAGCTCTCCTCTTCCTTTGGGGGAGGAATGGGCAGACTCAGAGAGGTCTGCGGCGCAGTAAGCGGCGCCTTTATGGTGGCAGGTCTAAAATACGGCTACTCCGACCCAACCGACAAAACCGCAAAAACTCAGCATTATAAACTAATTCAAGATATGGCGGCAAAATTCAAAGAGCAAAATGGCAGTATAATTTGCCGTGAACTTTTAGGAGTGGGGGATAAAAAAGAAACCTTTGTGCCTGAGGACAGAACAAAGGAATATTATAAAAAGCGCCCCTGTGCAGAGCTTGTAGAAATCGCCGCTAAAATTACAGAAGAAATGTTAAACACCAAATAAAAAATGACCCTACTATTAAGTAGGGTCATTTTTTACAATTAGTTAATTTTTTCCAAAAGATAATGGGTTATAATAATAACGAAAACATAAGAATTTATCAGAGGTGTAATATGAAAAAAGTAATAGTATGTTTATTAGCACTAACCTTTTTGCTTTCAGGCTGCCGCTCTTTTGAAGAAAAAATAGACGGCATTCAAATTAAACTTTCAGATAGCAAGATAACTGTTGACGGAAAAGAGATAACAAACGACAACACACAAGCAGTTTATTCTGCCAAGGATATAGTTTTCTACCTTGCGGGACAAGATTTTACTTATGGCGAAGGCGAAAAACAAGATGAGCACGAGCAGAGTGAAGCGGATGCACACACAGTTGTTCATATTACCAAACCGGGAAAATATGTTTTAAGCGGCAAACTGTCTTTGGGACAAATAGCCGTTGACCTTGGAGAAGAGGCAGAAACAGACCCCCAAGCAGAAGTAACCCTAATTCTTAACGGGGTGGATATTACCTGTGAGGTTGCACCTGCAATTATTTTCTATAATGTATATGAATGTTCAAGCAGTGATGAAGAAACTGCAACAAAAGATGTTGATACATCAAAAGCAGGAGCAAATGTTATTATTGCAGACGAAACTGAAAATAACATCAATGGTTCCTATGTGGCAAAAATTTATAAATCTTACGAATTAAGCGAAGATGGCAAAGAAATTGTAGATAGCAAAAAACTTCATAAATATGACGGAGCTTTCTATTCAAAGAAAACAATGAATATATACGGTGGCGACCAAGGAGACGGCGTGCTCAATATTAAGGCGGAAAATGAGGGCCTAAACAGTGAACTTCATCTCACAATTAACGGCGGTATCATAAACATCACATCAGGCAACGATGGAATTAACACCAACGAGGATAATGTTTCTGTTACCACGATAAATGGTGGCGAGCTCAACATTATTTGTGATGGCAGTACATCAGAGGGCGACGGAATTGATTCCAACGGATGGCTTGTAATCAATGGCGGAACGGTTACCGCACAGGCCTGTTCGACCAGTGGGGATGCAGGTATCGACTCTGATAAAGGCATTTATATTAACGGCGGAAAAGTAGTTGCTACAGGCAATATGCTTGACCGTATCTCAGGCGGCAGTCAGACATATGTTGTCTTTAGTTTTGCAAATGCACAAAAAGGAAACAACACATACACCCTTAAAAATTCTGAGGATAAAGTGGTTAGCAAGTATACTCCGGAAAACAATTTCTCTTATCTGATTATTGCAGACGACCAACTGATTCCGGGAGATTACACATTTTGGCAAAATGAAACCCAACTGTCCTCAGGCCAAGGGAAAAATATGCAGGGCGGTATGCCTCAAGGAGAAAAACCTGAAAAGCCCTTTGATGAGCAAGCAACTCCTCCTGAAATACCAGAGGGTATGGAAAGACCTGAAAAACCAGACGGTCAGCGCCCTCAAGGCGAAAGACCCGAAATGCCTGAAGGTATGATACCATCGGACAACAAGGGTAAAGAGTGGGGAGAAAATATTGACCCAAGCGGCGAAGCCTCAACCACATTTACAATTAAAAAGGGAGCAAATCAATTTTTCGGCGTTGGCCCGACAACCGATTAAAGTATGATTATATATAAAAGGATGTGTAGAAATTTCTACACATCCTTTTATTCTTGTTCTTTAGAGCATGAATTTAAAACAACTTATTATCCACATCGAAAATTTCTTCATATGAGACAGATAAAATTTCCCTAATTAACATAATTTCATCAGGATATAAATGTCTCTGGCCAACCTCAATTTTAGCAAGGGCGCTTCTGGTTATATCACAACCCCGAGTTTGCAGTCTCGCAGATAGCATATCCTGTGTGAGTTTTGCTTTTTCCCGTAAAACCCGTATATTATTACCGATTTTCTTTTCTATTTGTGAGTTCATAACTTATCACCCTAAAACCACTTTTGCACTTATTTAGGAACAAAATCCTTGACATTAGTATATGGCAGTGATAGAATAATATTGCACTTATATAGGTGCAATATTGTTTTTTAGGGGGATTACTATGAAAAAGTTTATAGCGTTGTGCTTGTGTTTAATTTTTTCGTTTTCTTTTGCGGCTTGTGGTTCAGAAGATATACCGACAAAAGAACAAAATGAAATATCTTCAACCAAGACAACAACTAAAGACACCTTTGGACTTAATGAAACGGCGGTATTTAAAGATTTAAAATTTACTGCTACCGAAATCAAGGAAAGTGACGGAGATAATTTCTTTACGCCTGAAGAGGGGAATGTGTTTGTTGGCGTAAACTTCACTGTTGAAAACGTTTCTGAAGAAGAACAAGCCGTTAGTTCAATTCTTTTGTTTGAGGCTTATGCAGATGATGTAAAGTGCGATTATTCTATAAGTGCGGCTTGTGCTTTTGACGGTACGCTTGACGGCAGTATTGCACCAGGCAAAAAGATAGTGGGTTGGTATGCCGTAGAGGTTCCTGAAAATTGGAATGAATTAGAATTGAACGTTCAATCAACCTGGTTGTCAAGCAAAAACGCAACTTTTAAATTTACTAAGTAAGGAGATATTATAATGAGAAGTAAATTTTTATGTTTTTCTAATATAGTTGCTTCAGCGTATGCGATTTATTTGATTACATATTTTATCGGCGGTACTGCTAGTGCAAGTGGCGCCGAAGCTATCGGCGGTGCAATAGCAACTGCGCTTGTGCTACCACATATGATTATGTTCTTGGTAGGTGCAGTGTTTGGTTGGTTAGGATTATTTATTAAAAAATCCTGGGCAGCCTTGGTGGCAGCTATTTTATATAGCGTTGGAACTTTGTTTTTCCTTGCCTACTTTATGTTCGGTGTGCCGATTTTGATTTTGGGCTTTATTGGTTATAGCAAACAAAAGAAACTTAATATAAAGCAGTAAAAATAAAAATGAGCAAGTTCAACTTGCTCATTTTTATTTTTGTAAGTTCTTATAAAAACTAACTGCTAACTGGTCGCAGCGTTCATTTTCCTTGTGTCCGTTGTGACCCTTTACCCAATTAAATTTAACCTCATGTCTATCTAAAAGGGGTAAAAGTTTTTCCCATAAATCTACGTTTAAAGCAGGCTTTTTGTCTGCCTTTTTCCAACCGTTTTTCTGCCAGGAGTAAACCCATCCATTTAAAATAGCATCGCAAACGTATTTAGAATCAGTTGTAAGTTTTACAATACAAGGCTCCTTTAAGGCGCTTAGAGCCTCAATAACTGCAGTAAGCTCCATTCGGTTGTTGGTGGTCTCTTTTTCTCCGCCATAAAGTTCTTTTTCTTTGTCGCCGTAGCGTAAAATCGCACCCCAACCGCCAGGCCCCGGATTTCCCGAACAGGCGCCATCGGTAAATATTTCTACGTATTTTCTAACCATAAAAATCTCCTAATACTTTCTGTAACTTCCCACTACCTTGCCAAGCACCGAGGGGTTTTCAGGGTAAATAGGAGAAAAATCAGGGTTTTCAGGCATAAATATAATCTGTCCATCTTTTATAAGCAGTCTCTTAACGGTCGCCTCGTCGCCATCCATGCCGATAACAATATCACCGCTTCTTGTAGGGGAATTTTTGTCGGCAACCACAATGTCGCCATCCATAATACCGATATCTCTCATACTAAAGCCCTCAACACGCAGAGCAAAAAGACCGTCTGAATCGGCAGAAGGGTAAGGGATATAATCTTCAATATCCTCCACGGCTAAAATAGGCTGACCTGCCGTTACTCTGCCCAAAACGGGAACCTGAGAGGTGGCGGTACTACCCGCAATACGAATAGCCCTTGAATATTTAGCGTCACGCTCTATGTAACCGTTTTCCTCAAGAGCGCCTAAAATGGCGTGAACGGTAGAGGTAGATTTAATACCTGTTGCCTGACAAATTTCTCGCACCGAGGGAGGAATACCGCTGCCCAAAGTCTTCACAAGAAAGTTATAAACGGCAATCTGTTTTTCGGTAAGTGTTGGCTTAGACATAAAGCACTCTCCTATCGAACAAATATTCTTTTTTGATTATAACACGAAAAGCGCCATATATCAAGACTTTTTAAAAATCTCTTTAAGACCTAAAACCACAAGAAGTCCGCCAAAGACCTTGCCTGTAATTTCCGCCCCTAAAAACTTAGAAAGAAAAAAGCCGATAACCGCCCCTACAAGACCGAAAAGGGCAAAGGGAATTACCTTTTTCCACTGAATTTGCTTTTTTATGGCATAAATTATTACCGAAATGGTGCCGATAGGAATAAAGAAAAGCAGATTTATTCCCTGAGCCTTTAACTGCTCGACCCCCATAAAAGCAGCAAGATAAATAAGCAACACTCCGCCGCCACCAAGGCCCATAGCGCCGATTATTCCTGAAAGGAACCCTGCTAAAATACCCCAAATCATCGAAGAATCATTCTCACTCCTGCAAAAATCATAAAAGCGCCGAAAATACGCCCTAAATTTTTGGCGGTTATTTTTTTCATAATAAAGGTGCCAAGAACCGCCCCTAAAATTCCTGACGGAATATAAATAAGCGGGTCGGTAAGGGTTACTCTGCCCTCATATAAATAAAGAGCGGCAGAAAAAACGGCAAGGGGAAGAATTACGGCGACGGCGTTGGCGTGAGAGTCTTTTTTATCAAGGCCCAGTTTTCTAAGGGAAGGAACGGCTATCATGCCGCCTCCTGCACCAAGCATACCGTTTACTATTCCTGTAAGTGCGCCAAGCAAAGCCGTTAGTGTAAATTTTTTCATAAACAGATACCTCTCTCCTATTATCTGTAAAAATCTTTCAAATATAGATACAACTTGAAAAAAACAAATAGATGTGTTAGAATAAATAGGCTCGAGGTGATAAAATGAAAATAAAATCAGGCTTTATAAAAAGAACGGTTGGAGGCAGAAATATTGCCGTAGCCGTTGGAGAGCGTTGCAAAGATTTTGACGGAATGATAACCCTTAACGATATGGCAGGCTTCATCTGGGATTGTTTAGAAAACGATACCACCGCCGAAGAAATAGTAAAAAAGGTTTTAAAGGAATACGAGGTTGACAAAGAAAAAGCAACCGAAGACGTTGCCGCTTTTATAAAAACCTTGAAAGATGCAGGACTAATTGATGAATAAGCAAGATTTTAAAGTGGAAGAAATGTATCCGCTTATCAGCGAAATCATATCCTCAGGCGGAAGCTTCAGACTTTTTCCTAAGGGAACAAGTATGCTCCCTACTATTAAGCAGGGGGATGACTCGGTTGAACTTGCCGCACCTAAAAAACTGAAAAAATATGATATAGTTTTGTATAAAAGGCCAAACGGTCAGTTTGTTATTCACAGAATAATGAAGATGAAAAACGACGAGGTCGTTTTATGTGGAGATAATCAGGTCGCATTGGAAGAGGGTATAGATGCCAACGATATACTTGCTAAAGTAACAGGAATCTATAAGGGCGAAAAGCTCTTTAAAAACACGGATTTTTCTTATAAGTTTTATTCGTTTTTCTGGGCAAACACAAGAATTTTCAGAAGGGTTTACCGAGGAATTAAGCGCAGAATAAAAAATGCTTGATTTTTAAAGAGAAATAGGTTATAATATTTTCGGATAATGTAAGCAAAGGAGAGTGGGGCAACCCGCTCTTCGTTTTTTGTGTGACCAATTTAAACACATTGGCTTTAGAAAGGAAGATGAGTTTGGCAGGAGTAGCAGAAAGAGTTTTTACTCTGATTAAGGAAACTGTTGAAGAGCAGGGCGTGAGCCTTTGGGACGTAAGATATTTAAAAGAGGGAGCCTCTTATTATCTCAGAGTTTTTATTGATAAGGAAGACGGTATCTCAATAGATGACTGCACCAAGGTAAACCACGCAATCGACCCTATTATTGACGAGGCAGACCCTATTGATAACTCTTATTATTTAGAGGTTTGCTCCACAGGACTTGAAAGAGAGCTTGTGCGCCCCGAACATTTTACTGCAAAGTTAGGCCAGGCGGTAAAGCTAAAGCTTTATAAAGCGAGAGACGGCGTAAAAGAATTCAGCGGAATTTTAAAAGCTTTTGACGGCAAAAAAATAACTGTTACGGCAGGGGAAGAAGATTTGGAGTTTGACCGTGCCGAAATTTCAGTTTGTAAATTAGATGATTTTAATATAAATTAAACGGAGGAAAATGGAAAATGGCTAAAAAGGTAAAAGCAGTAGATCAAAGCAAGGAGTTTTTTGCGGCTCTAAAGTTTATGGGAGAAGAAAAAGGTATTCCTGTAGAATACTTAGCAGAAAAAATTTCTGCCGCAATAATCGTAGCACTTCGTAAGGACTACGGCACAGTGGAAAACATCAACTGTATAATCGACACAGAAAACGAAATTTTCAAGGTTGTTCTTCGCAAGGATATTGTAGAAGAGGTTGAAAATCCAAAGGTACAGATTCTTCGTGAGGAAGCAAAGAAGCAGTATAAAGCAAAGGCAACCGATGAGTTTGTTGAAATTGAAATGGATACACGTCAGTTTGGTAGAATCGTGGCTCAGACTGCAAAGCACGTTATTCGTCAGGGAATTCGTGACGTTGAGCATAGCCAGACTTTAAGCGAGTTTCAGGCTCACAACCGTGAACTTCTCACTGCGGTTGTTCAAAAGCTTGACCCTAAAACAGGAAAGGCTATTGTTACCATTGGTAAGAACGAAGCAACACTTCCATTACTTGAACAGGTTCCCGGCGAGGAGCTTCACGAGGGCGATCACATTAAGGTTTACGTTGTAGACGTTAAGGATACCGAAAAGGGACCAAAGGTTATGATTTCGAGAACACATCCGGGTCTTGTTAAGCGCCTCTTTGAAACCGAGGTTCCTGAAATTTTTGACGGAACTATTGAGATCAAATCAATTTCCCGTCAGGCAGGATCACGCACAAAAATTGCGGTTTGGTCTGCAAATAGCGAAATCGACCCCGTTGGTTCTTGTATCGGACCTAAGGGCGCAAGAGTTAACGCTATCGTTGAAGAGCTTGTTGGAGAGAAAATTGACATTGTAAAATATTCTGAAAATCCTGTGGAATTTATTTCCGAGGCACTTTCTCCTTCAAAGGTAGTTTCGGTTGAGATTATCAGCGAAGAGCCTAAGGCTTGCAAGGTTACCGTTCCTGATTCCCAGCTTTCCCTTGCTATCGGCAATAAGGGACAGAACGTAAGACTTGCTGCAAAGCTCACAGGTTGGAAAATCGACATTCACCCAGAAAGCGGATTTTACGGAGAAGAATAATTAAGTTTTAGTTTAAATTTTTTGTTGGGAGGTTTTATTATGCAGAAAAGAAAAGTTCCTCTCCGTCAGTGTGGCGGTTGCGGCGAAATGAAACCCAAAGCAGAGCTTGTAAGGGTAGTCCGTTCCCCTGAGGGAGAAATTTCTCTTGACCTTACGGGAAAGAAAAACGGAAGAGGCTCATATATTTGCAATAATAAAAAGTGCTTCGAAAAGGCAGTAAAGGCTAAACGCTTTGAAAGAGCTTTTGGAGTAAAAATTCCCGACGAAGTGGAAAAGCAAATTTTGGAGGAAATTAATGGAGAATAATAAAAGCCTTGCATTGTTGGGGTTTGCGGCAAAGGCAGGAAAACTTTCCTTTGGCACCCACGCCACAACCTATGCAATAACCTGGAAAAAGGCAAAACTTGTTTGTGCCGCCGAGGACATTTCCGCCAAAAGCGTAAAAGAACTTAAATTTAATGCGAGTAAAACTAATATTCCGGTAATGATTCTAAAGGGAATAAGCACTCAGCTTCTTTCACAAAGGATAGGAAAGAATTGCGGAATATTAGCCGTAAATGATGAAGGGTTTGCTAAAGCCTTGAGTGATAAACAAGGCGAGACTAATGAAGGAGGAATAAACCTATGATAGAAAAAGTCAAATTAAGTGTACTTGCCGCTGATTTTAAAATGGCGTCAAAGGACTTAACTGCAATTATAAAAGATTTTACAGGTACCGAGAAAAAAGCAGGTGCATCCCTTGTGGCAGAGGAGGTAAACGTTGTTTTTGATGCTTTAACTCAGAAAAATCAGGTTAAAAATTTTGATGAGTATTTTGCCACAGGAGAAAAGGCAAGAGCCGCCGAGGCAGAAGCACGTAAGGCAGATAAGGAAAGAAAACTTGCTGAGCAGATGGCGATTTTTGAACAGTTAAAGGCCGCTCAAGAGGCAGAAATGGCCGCTAAAAAGGCCGAGAAAGCCGCAAAAGCAGAACCTAAAAAGACCGAAACCAAGGTTGAGGCTAAGCCTGAAGTTAAAAAGGCAGAGCCTAAGAAAGAAACTAAAAAGCCTGAGGAGAAAAAGGTTCAGGAAGTCAAAGAGCATAAGCCTTCTGACCCCAAACCGTTTGCTCCTCGTGTTAAGGACGAGAAAAAAGCAGGTGCGGCTCCTAACAGAGGACCAGTGGAAATCCGTCATGTTGATACTCGTGTTTCTAACGTTGATATGGAACGTTATAACGAAAAATATGAAAATATCGCTCCTGCAAACTCTATGAAGGATAACCATCAGAGAAAGCAGAAGATAAATCAGAAATCTCAGAACTATCGTCGCCAAGAGAAGTCCAAAAAGGAAATTGAGGCAGAGAAGATGCGCAGAATTCAGCTTGAGCGCATCAAGAAGACTCCTATTACCGTAACAGTGGGAGATGAAATTACAGTAGGCGAGCTTGCCGCTGCAATGAAGAAGACTGCCGCAGAGGTTATCAAAGAGCTTATGAAGCTTGGTATGATGGCAAGTGTTAATCAGACCATCGACTACGATACCGCCGAGATTGTTGTTACCGAAATGGGTGCAAAAATTCAAAAAGCAGTTGTTCTTACCATTGAAGAGCAGATTATGGACGAAACCGAGGACACCGCAGAGAGCCTAAAACCGAGAAGTCCGGTAGTTGTTGTTATGGGTCACGTAGACCATGGTAAAACCTCACTTCTTGACGCAATCAGAAATACCGCCGTTACCGATACAGAGGCAGGCGGAATTACCCAGCACATCGGTGCGTATAGAGTAAACTGCAAGGGTCAGGATATTACCTTCCTTGACACCCCAGGACACGCCGCATTTACCTCAATGCGCCAAAGAGGTGCAATGGCAACCGATATTGCAATCTTGGTTGTTGCCGCAGACGATGGTATTATGCCACAGACTATTGAGGCTATTAACCACGCAAAAGCCGCTAACGTTCAGATGATAGTGGCAATCAATAAAATGGATAAACCAGAGGCTAACCCTGATAGAATTTTACAACAGCTTACCGAGCACGAGGTTGTTCCTGAACAGTGGGGCGGAGATGTAATTTGTGTTCCTGTTTCTGCTAAAACCCACGACGGAATTGATACCCTCTTAGAAAACGTACTGCTTGTTGCTGAAATGGCAGAGCTTAAGGCTAATCCGGACCGTAGAGCAAAGGGCGTTGTTATCGAGGCTCGACTTGATAAGGGCAGAGGTCCTATTGCAACACTTCTTGTTCAGAACGGCACACTCCACGCAGGAGATATTATCGTTGCAGGAACTGCTGTTGGTAGAGTTCGTGTAATGACCAATGAAAAGGGTAAAGTTCTTAAAGAAGCAGGTCCTTCGGTTCCTGTTGAAATTGCAGGTCTTGCAGAAACACCTGCTGCAGGCGATATCTTTGATGCAGTATCTGATGAAAGACTTGCTCGTGAGCTTGTTGAACAGAGAAAGCAGAAAATTAAGGATGAGAAATTCGGCGCCGCTCAGAAGATTACTCTTGATAACCTATTTGATAAGTTTAACGAGGGCGACCTTAAAGAGTTAAACATTATTGTTAAAGCGGACGTTCAGGGCTCGGTTGAAGCCGTTAAGGAATCTCTTGTTAAGCTTTCTAATGAAGAGGTTCGTGTAAACGTTATTCACGGAGCAGTTGGTGGAGTTAATGAAACCGACGTTATGCTTGCTCAGACCTCAGGCGCTATTATCGTTGGCTTTAACGTAAGACCAGATGCAGTTGCTAAGGCAGCAGCAGAAAAGGACGGCGTAGATATCCGCCTCTACAGAATCATCTACGAGGCTATTGAAGAAATCGAAGCCGCTATGAAGGGTATGCTTGCACCTAAGTACCGCAATGTTGATATGGGCTCTATTGAGGTTCGTTCAACCTTCAAAATTTCAGGTGTTGGCACCATTGCCGGCGGTTACGTAACAAACGGTAAGGTAACAAGAGCTTGCAACATTCGTGTTGTTCGTGATGGTATTGTTATCGCTGATGATAAGATTGATTCTTTACGTCGCTTTAAGGATGACGTAAAAGAGGTAGCACAAGGCTATGAATGTGGTATAGGTCTTGAAAAATTTGCCGATATTAAAGAAGGAGATATCTTAGAGGCTTATATTGTTGAAGAATATAGAGATTAGAGGGTTACTATGGCAGGATTTAAAATAAATCGAGTAACATCGGATATAAAATATGCTCTATCTGAACTGCTTCGTGAGGTAAAGGACCCGAGAGTCAGCAAAATGCTGAGCATTGTAAAGCTTGATGTTTCGGGAGACCTTTCCTATGCGACGGTTTACGTTAGTGCCATAGAAGGCAGTGAAAAAACCAAGGAGTCAGTTAAGGCCTTAAAAGGAATGGCGGGTTATTTACGTCGTGAACTTGGTAGAGGTCTTTCTCTTCGCAAGGTTCCTGAGCTACGTTTTGTAGCAGATGAATCTATCGAAATCAGTGCC
This sequence comes from Clostridia bacterium, assembly GCA_017521125.1. Lineage (GTDB taxonomy): Bacteria > Bacillota > Clostridia > Oscillospirales > Acutalibacteraceae > SFWF01. The sequence continues at coordinate 17,103 of JAFXDV010000010.1, read as the reverse complement.
AATATATCCAAAATAGCAAATTCCTTTACCTATAAAAATAGTGAGGACAACGCAGATGAGTAATGTGTGTGAAATTCTGACTCTGGCAGACCTTTGCGCCTTTTTAAAGGAAAATAACAATTATGTAATACTTACCCACGTGGCTCCTGACGGGGACACGCTGGGTAGTGCATATGCACTTAAATATGGCCTTGAAACCTTAAATAAAAGGGCTCAGGTTGTTTGTTGCGATAAAATTCCTCATAAATACAATTACTTTATCGAGGACTCAAACGTAGATTTTGCGCCTGAGTGTGTTATAGCGGTGGACGTTGCCGATATAAAACTTTTGGGAGACCTTCATAGTCAGTTTGAGGGGAAAATTGATCTTTGTATCGACCATCATATTTCTAACACAAAGTACGCTAAAAGATTATATCTTGATGCTGACGCCTCTGCAGCGGCAGAATGTGTTTTTGAAATTTTGGACGAGCTTGGAGCTACCTTTGACCGCAAAACAGCAAACGCACTATATACAGGGCTTTCTACCGATACAGGTTGCTTTAAATATGCAAGTGTAACCGAGAAAACCCATAAAATTGCGGCAAAGCTTTATACAATCGGTGTAGATGCCGCAGAAATCAACCGCATAATGTTTGATACTAAATCTAAAAACCGATTAGAACTTGAAAAATTGGTTTTAGAAAAGGCAGAGTATCATTTCGGTGATAAATGTATGGTCCTTTCGGTAACCTCTAAAATGCAGAAGAAAACAGGTTGCGACCTAACTGAGCTTGAGGGCGTTGCTTCAATGTCTCGCTCGGTTGAAGGGGTTATCGCAGGAGTTTCCATTAAACAGGTAGCAAAGGACAAGTTTAAAATTTCTATGAGAACCTATGACCCCCTTGATGCCTCGGCAATTTGTAAAGAACTTGGCGGTGGCGGACATAAGGCGGCGGCAGGTTGCGCATTGACAGGTAGGCTCTCAACAGTTAAGGCCCAGATTTTAGCGGCAGTAAAAAATGAAATGGAGCGAAAAAATGCAGGGCTTACTACTAATTGATAAGCCAAAGGATATGACCTCTTTTTCAGCAGTCAGAAGGGTTAAATACCTCTGCCATGAAAAAAGAGTGGGGCACACAGGAACTCTTGACCCATTAGCCACAGGTGTGCTTCCCATTTTTATAGGAAAAGCAACCGCCCTTTCCTCCCATCTTTTAGATGCCGATAAAGAATACGTTGCAAGGGTAAGACTTGGCGTTTCTACCGATAGCTGCGATATTACAGGTAATGTAATAAGAGAAAGTCAGGTTAATGTTACCCAAGAACAACTTTTAGAGGTTGTAAACTCTTTTAAAGGAGAAATTCTACAAACACCGCCAATGTTTTCGGCGCTTAAAAAGGATGGAGTTCGCCTTTACGACCTTGCACGTCAGGGCAAAGAGGTAGAAATAGAACCTAGGAAGATAAATATTTTAGAAATTAAGCTCGATGGATTTGATGGCGCAGAGTTTAACTTATTTGTTAAATGTTCGAAAGGCACATACATCCGTTCACTATGCCGTGATATAGGAGAAAAGCTTTTGTGCGGTGCTACTATGACCGAGCTTAGAAGAACGGCCACCTCAGGCTTTAATATAGAATCTTGTGTTTCCTTAGATTTGTTAACTGAAGAAAATATAAGCAACTATATTTTAAACGAGGAAAAGGCGGTAGAGAATTTAAGAGAAATTAAGGTTACCGAAAAACAAGCCTTAAGGTTTTGTTGTGGCGGCCAGCTTAGCTTTGAAAGATTAAAGGACTCATTTGATGAGGAAAACGAGATTGTCAGGGTTAAGTATAACGACATTTTCTTAGGTCTCGGCAGAGCCGACCTTGAAAAACAGGAACTTGCAATTAAATGTGTAATAAATAGTATAAAGTAAGGTGGTGACAAAGGTGGAGCAATACGCAATAGCACTTGGTATGTTTGACGGAGTACATATAGGACACCGTGCCGTGTTACAGTCTGCTGTTGATAGCGGATTTAAAAGTCTTGCGGTCACCTTTGACTCATTACCATTTAAAAACGGCGGAATTTTAATGACCCCTCAAATCAAAGAGGAGGAACTAAAAGCCTTTGGTATTGATGAGGTAAGATTTTTAAACTTTGAGGAGGTTAAAGACTTAGCCCCTCTGGAGTTTTTAGAAAGACTTTACCATAAATACAACGTTGCCAAAATCGTTTGCGGTTTTAATTACCGGTTCGGCAGAAAGGCAGAGGGAACCACTCAGTTTTTAAGAGAGTACTGTGAGGAAAGAGGAATTATTTTTGATGAAATTCCCCCCGTAACACAAAGCGACAGGCCGGTTTCCTCCACCCTGATAAAAGAACTTTTAAATAACGGAGAGGCAGAAGAGGCTGAGAAGCTTCTTACAACACCCTTTTACTTTAAGGCGGTTGTGGAGAATGGCGACCATAGAGGAAGAACTATAGATTTCCCCACAGCAAACCAACGTTATCCGGAAAATTACGTAAGGCTAAAGAACGGAGTATATCAGACAGTAGTGGTTATTGATGGAGTGGAGTATGACGGAGTAACAAACATCGGCACAAGACCTACCTACCCAACCGATAATATAACTGCCGAAACCTACATATTAAATTACTCAGGTAATTGCTACGGCAAAGAAATTAAACTTGAAGTTATTAAATTCTTAAGAGATGAGAAAAAGTTTGGCAGTTTAGATGAACTGAAAAGAGCCATTAGCGAAAACGTCCGTTATGTAAGGGAAAATACAAAAGCAAACAAATAAGGCGCCTTAGAAAAATCTAAGGTGCCTTATTTTGCGCCCCTAAACGAGTGACGAGGGCACTATTTAATGATAGAGAGAGGGTCAATAGATTTACCGTCTTTGAAAAGCTCGAAGTGGAGATGCGGTGCATCTACGCATTCGCTTGGAACAATATCGGTAATGCCAAGCTTATCGCCGAGATTTACAATGTCTCCTTCGCTAACTAAAACATTTTTGTTAAGTCCTGAGCAACGAGAGACAATTCCGTTTCCGTGGTCTATTTCAATATATACGCCAAGTAGTGAGTCATTTATGACTGCAACCACAGTTCCTTTTCCCGGGGACTTTACACTACTGCCCTGATCGCAGTTCAGATCAATACCCTCATGGTATCTCATATCCTTGTAGGTGTTGGAAAATTTAAGCTCGCTGTCGCTAAAAGATTTTGCAATATCTCCCTTTAACGGCATAGCAAAGCTTGTTGCAACAGGAGAGGTCTCTTCGCTGGAAGTTGCTTCTTGGCTTGAAGACTCAACCTCATAAGGCTCGCTTGCCTCTCCTTGTACCTCTGCTTCAGAAGAGTTTTCTGTAATTGGAGAATAATAAGAAATATCTGAACTAGGTTCATTCTCAATGGTCTCATTATCGACTGAAGACCACATCGACCATATGGCGCCGCCAATGGCTAAAATGGAAATTGCAACCGCTAGGTAAAAGCTTTTAGAGGAAAAAGCATTTTTAGATTTATAGTTATAATATTTCATAATTTTTACCGCCTTCCGTTTTTATTTTCGCCTCAAAGATTTAAATTTATTCAAAGAGTTAACTAAAATTTTTAAATTTGTTCATAAAAAGATAAAAATTATAATTTATTATAAATACGTAGCTTAAGAGAGCCGCAACTCTTAATGCTATCGGTGTAAAAACACACCGTCTCCTCAAAACCCCTCAAAATAGGGAAAAGCGCCGTAGGATACGGCGCTTTTTTCTGTTTGAAATATGGTAAATTTTGGTGAAAGTGTTAAAGACGTGTAACAGATTGTAAATAAATTGAGATAAAATCGTAACTGCCTTGAAAAGACTTTTTGATATGTTTTGTTATATAATATTATTAAGCTATTAAAGGGGGCAGGAAAATGAAAAATAAAATTTTTAGTTTAGTTCTTATTTTTATTTTAATAATTTCCTGTAATTACCCTGTGGCAACAGCGGTAACCCACGAGGAAACGCCTCAAAATACCGAGTATGCGAGATTTGAGAATATGCTTAATCACAACAAGCTTTACGGTAGCGATTTCAACGACATAAACAAGGTGGTTGATAACTCTATCCTTTGCCTTCGTGACAGAGCAGAGGATGAGTTTATAAAAAAAGATTTGGTCGAGGCTTTCGTTTATAATATGTACGACCTTGACATTAAGGGCTACGAGCCAAACCCCAATGCACCCACAAAAGATGGTTATATCTTTATTATGCCCAGAGGATATGAGGAGTTTTCTCATAAGGTTATTTCGGTCACAAAGAACGGCACACTTAACTGCGTAATATCTGAGATAACCGTTAAAACACACGATGGAGAGGTTGAAACAACAACCTGCGAAACTGTCCTTTTAGAAAATGAAAAATCCGCCTTTGGATACAATATAATTTCTTCAAACATTCAATAAAACTAAAAAACCCTGAGTCATTGACTCAGGGTTTTTTGTTATACCTTTGTTATCTCTGAACACGTGCGCCTTTTCCGCCGATAATGTTCTCAACTTCTTTGAGACTTGCCATAGAGGTGTCTCCGGGAGTGGTCATAGCAAGAGCGCCGTGAGCAACACCGTAGTTAACGGCCTCGCTTGCAGGCTTGCCGCTCATAAGACCATAGATAAGTCCACTTGCAAAGCTGTCTCCGCCGCCAACACGGTCGAAGATTTCAAGTCCTGGGAGCTCAATTCCCTTATGAACCTTACCGTCTGCCCAACAAATAGCACTCCAGTCGTTTACTGTTGCAGTCTTAACTGTACGAAGTGTGGTAGCAACAACCTTAAAGTTAGGATATGCCTTGGTAGCGGCTTCTATCATCTTGTAGTATCCGTCAAGATTAAGCTCCTTAAGGTTCTCATCGTTGCCTTCAACCTCAAGACCTAAACAAGCGGTAAAGTCTTCTTCGTTACCAATCATAACGTCGATATACTTAGCAATTTCCTTGTTAACCTCCCTAGCTTTTTCCTTGCCGCCGATGTCTTTCCAAAGAGATGGACGGTAGTTAAGGTCATAAGAAACGATAGTGCCGTACTTCTTAGCAGCCTTTACAGCCTCGATAACAAGCTGAGCAGTTGTTTCACTAAGAGCTGCAAAAATTCCGCCTGTATGGAGCCAACGAACACCTAAGGTGCCGAAGATGTAGTCCCAATCAATATCTCCTGGCTGGAGTTTTGAAACTGCGGTATTTCCTCTGTCGGAAACGCCAACTGCACCACGGATGCCGTAGCCACGCTCAGTAAAGTTAATACCGTTACGAACGTTTCTGCCGATTCCATCGTATGGGAACCACTTAATGAGAGAGGTGTCAACACCGCCCTGCATAATAAAGTCTTCAATAAGTCTACCAACCTCGTTGTCTGCGAAAGCAGTTACAACTGCGGTTTTAAGACCGAAGCAACGTCTAAGTCCTCTGGCTACGTTGTACTCTCCGCCGCCTTCCCATGCGGTAAAGGAGCGAGTGGTCTTAATTCTGCCGTCGCCTGGATCTAAACGAAGCATAATTTCTCCAAGAGAAATTTCATCAAACATACATTCTTCTTTTGGTCTGAGTTTTAGTTCCATAATATTTCCCTCACTTTTTAAAACTTAAAATATTCTTTAGCGTTTTCATAGCAAACGCCTTTAACAATTTTTCCAAGGCTTTCCCAATCTTTTGGATACTCGCCGTTTTCAACCCATTCACCAATCATATTACAGAAGATTCTTCTGAAATACTCAAATCTTGTGTATGAAACGAAGCTGCGTGAGTCGGTTAACATACCGATGAATTTGCCTAAAACACCAAGGTTGCCAAGTGCTTTCATCTGAGCTTCCATTCCGTCTCGATGGTCATTGAACCACCAACCTGAACCAAACTGAATTTTGCTCTGTACAGGTCCTCTCTGGAAGTTGCCAAGCATAGTTCCTAAAACAAAGTTGTCCTTTGGATTAAGGGTGTAAAGAATAGTTTTAGGAAGATTATCTTCTGTGTCAAGGTTGTTAAGGAAAGCTGAAAGCTTTTCTGCAATACAAAGGTCGTTGATACTGTCAAAACCAGTATCAGGGCCTAATTTTTCAAGCATTTTAGTATTATTGTTACGAAGTGCGCCAATGTGAAGCTGCATAGCCCAACCAAGACGAGCGTACTCAATAGCACATTCCTTAATAACTGCAGTCTTGAATATATCAATTTCCTTTTGGTCTAAAGCTTCGCCTTTAACTTTTTTGTTAAATACTGCGGCGGCGTCCCCAAGTTCGAAAGGAACGTAGTCAAGCGCATGGTCAGAAAGGCGGCATCCGTTTTCGTGGAAGTAAGCAATTCTTGACTTAATCCAGGAAACAAGGCCCTCATAGGACTCAATTCCGTTATCCTTAATATATCCGTCAAACCAAGGCTTATCAATGTTTACAGCCTTGTCAGGGCGGAAGGTTGGAAGAACCTTAGTCTTAAAGCCCTCTTCTCTTAATTGTTTGTGGTACTTCAAATCGTCTGCAGGGTCATCTGTTGTGCAGATAACCTCAACGTTAGATTTTTCAATAAGTTTTTTAGCTGAGAAATCTGCCTCGGCTAGTTTCTTGTTGCAAATATCCCAGATTCTTTTAGCAGATTTTTCTGTAAGTGGTTCGTCAATACCAAAATATCTCTTGAACTCTAAAGCAGTCCAATGGTAAAGAGGGTTGCCGATAAGATAAGGCATAGTTCTTGCAAAGCCTAACCACTTTTCATATTGGTCGCCCTCGCCTGTGATAAACTCCTCATCAATACCAAAACTACGCATCTGACGCCATTTGTAGTGGTCGCCGCCTAAGAACAAATCGTAGGTGTCCTTAAATTTGTAGTCGTTGGCAATCATTTCAGGAACAAGATGGCAGTGGTAATCGATGATAGGTAAATCTTTTGCAAATTCATTATAAAGCTTTTTACCTGTCTTGTTTGTGAACATAAAGTTATCGTTAATAATTCCCATAAAAACCTCCTACAAAACAACGCCGTCTTTGAAAATTGAAATTTCACGGCAATTATTTATTTCATTCTTTGTCTCTTCGCCACTGGCAACCTCACAGATATAATCGGTAAACTTATCGCAAAGTTCATCCATAGAAACACCCTCAAGTAGAGGAGATGCATCAAAGTCTATCCAGTTTTTCTTCTTTTCTGCCAAGGTTTTGTTGGTGGCAACCTTAACGGTTGGAACAGGAGCGCCAACAGGGGTTCCTCTACCGGTAGTGAAAAGAATTAAATGCACACCTGCGGCGGTAAGATTGGTAATAGCAACAATGTCGTTGCCGGGTCCGTTAAGAAGTGAAAGACCGTTTTTAGATAAGGTGTCGCCATAATCTAAAACGTCAACAACCTGACTGCTTCCGCCCTTTTGAACGCAACCTAAAGACTTCTCTTCCAAGGTGGTAATTCCGCCTGCCTTGTTACCAGGGGAGGGGTTTTCGTAAATTACCTGATTGTGACGAGTGAAATAGTCCTTAAAGTTGTTTATAAGGTCTACAGTTTTATCAAAAAGCTCCTTAGTTTCGCAACGCTGCATTAAAAGATGCTCGGCGCCAAACATTTCAGGAACCTCAGTGAGCACACAACTGCCGCCAAGAGAAATAATCTTGTCAGATAATGCGCCAACAAGGGGGTTTGCGGTAATTCCGCTATATCCATCACTGCCTCCGCATTTAAGGCCGATTCTAAGTTTAGAAACAGGAAGGTCAACACGCTGGAATTTAGCGGCATATTCCTTTAACTCTTCAACGATTTTTACACCCTCGGCAACCTCGTCCTCACATTCCTGAGCAACAAGAAATTTAACTCGGTCAGGGTTGTATTCGCCTAAAACCTTTTTAAATTCTGCAATATTGTTATTTTCACAACCAAGGCCTAAAACGAGAACACCTGCGGCGTTTGGATGATTAACAAGTCCCTTTAATATGAGTTGGGTTGTGCGTTGGTCATCGCCAAGCTGAGAACAACCAAAGGGATGCTCAAAATGTCTTGCGCCGGTTTTGGCTGCAATCTGACTTGCAAGTTTATTAACACAACCAACTGTATTAACAATCCAAACCTCGTTTCTGATACCGACATCGCCGTTTTCACGAAGGTATCCTTTGAAGGTTTTATTGTTTTTGGCAGGAACAATAGGAGTATAGGAAGGCTCATATTTATACTCAATATTACCGCTAAGATTAGTCTTCATATTGTGGGTATGTATGTGTTCGCCTTTTTTTATGTCGCAAATAGCGTGGCCAATGGGGTTGCCATATTTTATAATGTTTTCCCCATTTTTTATGTCACAAAGCGCATATTTGTGTCCGTTTTCTAAATTAACTTCAACGTTATCAAGTGAATTAATTATCATTTGCTCATTCTCCTTGAAACTTCATCAGCGAGGAAACTCAGATCCTCATCCCATAAATCTGTATTAGAGAGAATTGTCTTAACGTCAGAGTTTTTCATAAACTCAGTAACATCTGCTGCGTCGTTGGTCATATCGGTCTTGTAGAACTCAATGAGTTTTGCAAATGATGTAAGAAGTGTATCGGGCATTGCATTTTTGCGCTTAATATATTCTAAGATAGAGGGTAAAACTCTAACCTTGAACTTGCTCACAGAATTCAGAGCAATAGAAGAGCAAAGATGTCTGATGTAAGGATTTCTGAAACGCTCGAAAACGTTGTCAGCATAGTCAATAAGCTCGTCCTCAGGTAAATCTAAGGTAGGAATAATCTCCTCGTAAACACACTTTTTAACAAAGGCAGACATTTTTTCATTTTCCATACAGTCGCCAACCGTCTCAACACCCTCAAGAAGAGCATAAGGAATCATTGAGGTATGTGCACCGTTAAGAATTCTAACCTTGCGGGTTCTGTAACGCTCTAAATTGTCGGTTACAATGATGTTAAGGCCTGTTTTGTCAAAGGGGAATTCCTTAACAATACTATCAGGTCCTTCAATAACCCAAAGGTGGAAAATCTCACTAGTGTTAAGCATATTGTCTTCATAGCCAACGTCGATTTTTTCATCTCTTGGGTATCCTGTAACAATACGGTCAACAAGGGTGTTGCAGAAAATATTTTCATTTTCAACAAACGCTTTAAATTCGTCACCTAAATTCCAAAGGTCTGCATATTTTAAAATGCAGTTTTTAAGATTATAGCCGTTTTTGTCAATAAGCTCACAGGGTAGGAAAATAAAGCCCTTAAGACCTAAATCAAAACGCTTTTTAAGTAAAAGTGTGAGCTTTGCGGGAAAGGATACGTTTGGAGCAGCCTCCATAGTATCGGTTTCCTTAAACTCAATACCGGATTCGGTGGTGTTAGAAACCACAAATCTGAAATCAGGGTTCTGTGCAAGCTCTAAATAAGCGGCGAAATCTTCATATGGGTTAACTGTTTTTGAAATGCAGTCGATTTTTTTCTTTTCAACAGTAGGCACACCATTTTTAATTCCACGCATAACGTGGGTATAAACACAATTTTGTGCCTCTAACATTTTGCACATACCTTTTTCGATAGGCTGTACAACAACAACCCCAGCATTGAAATCGGTAACCTCATCGGTTATTTGAATTATCCAATCAACAAAGCCACGTAAAAATCCGCCTTCGCCGAACTGAATAACTTTCTGACATCTTTCAGGTTTTGAAAACATTTTATTTGCCCCCAACAATTTTATAAATATTAAACACCGGAATAAGCGGAGAAGCCGCCATCAACAGGAATGGTAACTCCTGTTACAAAACCGGATTTTGTTTCGTCAACAAGCCACTCAAGAGTGCCGAGTAATTCTTCAGACTCGCCGAATCTTCCCATAGGTGTAGCTCTTAAAATTTTGCCTGTTCTGGCAGTAGGAGTGCCGTCCTCGTTAAAGAGTAAAGCACGGTTCTGATTAGTAGCAAAAAATCCCGGAGCAATAGCGTTAACTCTAATGCCTTCCTTTGCAAAGTGAACGGCAAGCCACTGAGTAAAGTTACTAACCGCAGACTTTGCAGCAGAGTAAGCGGGAATTTTGGTAAGAGGTCTGTAAGCGTTCATTGAAGAAACGTTAATTACACAGCAACCATCTTTTCCAAGCATATCAGACATAAATACCTGGCTTGGAAGTAAAACACCCTTCATATTGAGGTCGAAAACAAAGTCGAAGCCTTTTTCATCAATATTGAAGAAGGTGGTAAACTCTTCTGCCGACTCGTCGCCTTTTTCGTATTCCTCGTGAGCGGTGGTGCACTTAGGACTGTTTCCCCCTGCTCCGTTAATAAGAATATCGCATTTACCAAGGTCGGCAACTATTTGGTCGTGAACTGCCTGAATGTTATCCTTTTCAAGAACGTTACATTTATATGCTTTAGCGGTACCGCCACCCAAATTGATTTTTTCGGCAACTGCAGCGGCAGCGGCCTCGTTTAAGTCAAGAAGGGCAACCTTAGCACCTTTACTTGCTAAAAATTCTGCAAAGGAGGAGCAAAGGACTCCGCCTGCGCCTGTAACAACTACAACCTTTTCCATTATCTATTCTCCTTTTCAAGTGCTTCAAAAAGACCTGCTAAATAGGTTGCGCCAAGGGCTCTGTCAAAGAGGCCGTAACCGTAACGACCCTTTTCGCCCCAAATCATTCTTCCGTGGTCGGGTCTTACATATCCGTCAAAGCCGTTTTTAACAAGAGCTTTTGCAATGCCGTACATATCAACAGAGCCGCACTCGGTTGGATGTCCAACCTCTTCAAACTTGCGCTTGCCAGTGTGCTTGATGTTGCGAAGATGAACGAAGTGGATTCTGTCTGCAAAGGAATTTACCATATCTACAAGGTCGTTATCAGGGTTTGCACCGAAAGAACCTGTGCAGAGGGTTAAACCGTTATTAGTTACGGGAACTATATCAAAAAATCTCTTTAGATTTTCTTTTCCTGTAATAATTCTTGGAAGACCGAACATTCCCCATGGTGGGTCATCAGGATGAATAGCCATATTAACCCCTGATTCAACGGCAACGGGAATAACCGCCTTTAAGAAGGTTTCAAGGTTTTTCCAAAGACCTTCTTCTCCTAATTTTGCATAAGCGTTTAAGAGTTCTTTAAGCTCTTCCTTGTTGTAACTTGCATCCCAACCGGGAAGAGATAATTCACTAGTTAGTGGGTTCATAGCAAGAACGGTCTGCTCATCATAAGCAAGAGCGTTAGCGCCGTCGGCCTGCTGGTGCTCGAGTTCGCTTCTGAGCCAGTCGAAAACAGGCATAAAGTTGTAGCAAATGCACTTTACTCCTGCCTTGCCGAGACGACGGACATTTTCACAGTAATTTTCGATAAGCTGAGGTGCTTTCTCATTTCCTAACTTTATGTCTTCAGGAACCGGCACGCTTTCCACAACCTCAAAATCAAGACCGTGCTTAGCAGCATCCTCTTTTATTTTTAAAATGCTTTCCTCGCTCCAAACACCGCCCGGCTTTACGTCGTAAACCGCCGAAACAATGCCTGTCATGGTAGGAATTTGACTGATTTTTTCTAAAGAAACAGGGTCAGAGTCTCCATACCAACGAAAAGTAAGTTTCATAATGTACCTTCTTTCATATAAGCTTATACACATTATATCACAATAATAAATATAAATAAAGTGCAAAAATTATTAAATTTCATTGCAAATCTTCGCATAGCCTATGCATTTAAACCCAAATTAGATTTTGTGATAAGGATTTCACGCATCGGCTAACAAAAAACATCCCCCACTAACACAAATATTAGTAGGGGGAAACAGTTAAAATTATTCGCTTTGGCTTGTAACAGTAGCCGAAACTTTTGTTACTGAAACCTGTTTTAAACTGTTGTTTTGAGTAGTCAAGGTAACCTCCGTAGAGGTGTCGCCGCCTGTTAAAACGTAATCTCCATAGGGCAGACCTTCTTTAGAAAGTTTGCCTTCTTCGTTAGTCTTTCCAAGTTTGTATTCTGTGCCGCTCTTTTTGTTCTTAGCCTTGAATTCCACTCCTGAAATAGCACCGCCGTTTTCGTCGGTAAGGGTAATTTCAAGACAAGCCGCCATTCTGATATTGCTTGGAGTGGTAATAACCTTTAAAGGCCACTGTGGGTCAGGGCCGAAATGCATACGCTCAACAGCGCAAAATTCAGGACCATTATCGTTTCCAACATGGTAAACCCAGTGGTATCCGTTTTTGTAACCGGCATAAACGGATACGTGCATGCCCACGTCCTTTTTATCTAAGGCATTACACATAACCATAATTGAACCGATAGGAATTTCTTCTTTGGGTGTAAAGTGGAGGTATCCTGCGCCATCCTTGTAAACGCTAAAATCAATATATCTTGAATAACCCTTGTCCACCCATTTTTTTGCAGCCTTGTACATATCGTCTGCCCAGACAGATTTTACAGGTCTGTCTAGGAAGGAGGTGTCGATTCCTGCAACGTTAGGCAGATAGTTAAAATAAACGTAGGTAACAAAGGAAGCACAAACGAGACCACCTGAACGCTCAAAATATTTGATGTCAGGTTTGCCTTCGGAGTTGGTCTCGTATCCAGATGCTACTCCGCCATAACCGATTTTAGAAAGCCAACCCTTTGCCCTTTTTGTAGAGGCAAGACGGTATTTCCACATTTCGCCGTCGGCAATGTGCTTTTTAATATTGTATCCTGTATAAATAAGAGAGTCCATAAAGACGTTATCGTTAATGTCCATATTGGTATTGTATTCGTAGTCGGTTTGAGGCCTTACGGGAGCGGCGCTGAGGGGGGTGCTTTCTGCAGGCTTGCTGCTTTCAGCAGGTTTACTGCTGGGAGTAGGCTTGCTGCTTTCAGGCTCGCTGCTTTCAGGTTCGCTGCTTTCAGGTTCGCTGCTTGACTCCTCTGACGAAGACTCTTCACTTGAGGTCTCGGTTATGGATGAACTTTCTATTTCAATGGTAGGGGAGTTGTTTTTCTTGCAACCTGCAAGAAAAATTAAGGCGAAGGCTAATAAAAAAGCTAAAATTCGTTTGCTCATAGTTTCTCCTTTTAAAAGTACTACATACGACAATACCATATCATTAAACACTAAAAAAGTCAAGTTTTTTAGGGGGTTTACAAAATATTGTAAATGCTTTATAATAATTGTTAGGTGATGAGGATGAAAGAAAATCGCATATCCGCCTCTGTTATTAAAAGACTACCCCGATACTACCGCTTTTTAGGTGAGCTTAAAAAACAAAATATAACCAGAATTTCTTCAGGAGAGCTTGCTGATTTAATGAAGGTTACAGCAAGTCAAATCAGGCAGGACCTCAACTGCTTTGGCGGTTTTGGTCAACAGGGCTATGGATATAATATTGATATGCTTTATGATGAAATCGGAAACATATTAGGATTTAATACAATAACCGACGCCATTATGATTGGTGTGGGAAGACTGGGCCTTGCAGTAGCTGAGAATATGAACTTTAAAAAGCTGGGCTTCAGGCTTGTAGGAGCCTTTGATAATAGTCCTGAGGTTGTGGGTACTGCAGCTTCAAACCTTACTGTTTTGGATATAGACCGTCTCGAAGAATTTTGCAAAGAACATAAGCCGCAGGTTGCTATTTTATGTGTACCAACCTCTGCCGCAAAAAATTTGTCTGAAAAACTTATAAACCTTGGAATAAAAGGTTTTTGGAATTTCACACATTACGATATCACTCTTCTGCACCCTGACGTGTCGGTAGAAAACGTCCACTTAAACGATACTTTAGCACGACTTTCTTATAAAATTAAAAATCATAAATATTAAATTACCGCAAATAATATTTGCGGTGATTTTTTTATGCTTATTTCGGTCATCAGAACGATAATTATCTACTTTTTCGTTATAGCTGCAATACGCCTTATGGGAAAAAGGCAGATAGGGGATATGCAGCCCGGAGAACTTGTTGTAACCCTGCTTATATCTGAGATTGCGGCGATTCCTCTTCAGGACTCCTCTCAACCTCTGATTTTAGGAATTTGCGCAATGTTTACCCTTGTGGCGTTAGAGATTGTGATTTCTGTAGCGGCAATGAAAAGCCTTAAAATCAGAAAGCTGATATCCGGCAAAAGTGTGGTGGTTATAAAAAACGGAGTTATCGACCAAAAGGCAATGAGTCGAGTTAGACTCACAGTTTTAGATTTAATAGAACTCTTAAGGGCTCAGGACGTGTTTTCGTTAGATAATGTTTCTTATGCAGTTTTAGAGGTCAACGGAAGCCTCAGTGTTTTATTAAAAGAGGATAATCAGCCTCTGACTCCCCAAACGCTAAACAAAAAGCCGCAAAAAGAGGGGATGCCCTTGCCTGTGATAAGCGATGGAAAAATTGTGGATGAATCGCTATCTGCCCTTGAAATACAAAAAGAAGACGTAGTAAAAATTGTTTTAGCCAACGGCTTGGAGGTCTCTCGGGTTTTTCTCCTTAGTCTTGACAGATACGGCAATTTCACACTCATAAAGAAAGGATAAAAATGAAAAGACTGATAGCAAGCTTTATCATAATAATTATTTTAGGTGGCGCCTGTTATTTGGGGGTATGTACCACACAAAAAGCATATAATGATATATACGAAACAGTAGAAAATAGCGAAAAGCATATGCGAAACGGCGAGGAGTCTTTGGCAAAAAGCGCCGCTTTAAAGGCAGAAGAGATATGGATAGAAAAGGAAAAACTACTTGCGGTTTTTATAAATCACGAATTGTTAGACGAGGTAGGGCTTAAACTCTCACAGTTAGAGCCTTTTGCAAATGAAAAAACAAAAGAGGAGTTTTTCGCAGCGGTTAACTCTGCAAAAACCGCCCTTATCCATATGCGAAGCGGCCAAGTGCCATCGGTAGAGACGGTTATGTAGACAAAGCGTTGATATGTTTTTGCTTTATTTGTTGGCCAAGATGTGCTATAATTAATAAGCAAAAACTAATAACGAGCGAGGTCTAAAGTATGAATAAATTAAAATGCACTAATTTTTTAATGCTTACTATTGCAGGTATTGTTAATGCATTTGGCATTACAGTTTTCTTAATGCCTGTAAAATTATATGATAGCGGTATCTCCGGAACATCTATGCTTTTAGACCAACTAACGCCGGAATATTTAACCCTTCCTATTTTCCTTATTGTACTAAATATTCCGCTATTTCTTTTAGGACTTAAAAAGCAGGGTTGGAGATTTACAATATATGCCATATACTCGGTTTGCATCTACTCTTTGTTTGCTTGGCTAATTACAGATGTCTTTCCAATTGACGTGAGCATTGCCTCGCCGTTGGCGGGTACAGATTTGCTTCTTTGCGCCCTCTTTGGTGGTGTAATTTCCGGAATTGGAAGCGGCATAGCCATTCGCTATGGCGGGGCTATGGATGGTATTGAAGTTATGGCGTTAATTTTTGCTAAGCGTCTTGGAATTACAGTTGGTACCTTTGTAATGATATATAACGTACTGATTTATATTGTGTGTGGCTTTGTTCTTAAAAGTTGGATTTTACCACTTTATTCAATTGTTACTTATGCGGCAGCATTAAAGACTATAGACTTCATTGTTGATGGTCTTGACAGAGCAAAATGTGCTATTATCATTACCGAATATCCTAACGAGATATGTAATAAACTTTGTGAAGTATTTGGAAGCGGAGTAACACGTTTGGAAGCCAAAGGCGGTTATTCAAGGGAAGAAAAGGCAATGATATATTTCGTGGTAAATCGTTATCAGGTTGTTAGGATGAAGGAACTTGTTCACGAAATTGACCACAGTGCATACATAACAATAAGCGAAGTTGCAGATGTATTCTCAAATAACAACAAATAAAAAGGGACAGTTTAACAAGATGCGAAAACACCCACAGTTTTAAAAACTATGGGTGTTTTTAACATCCTCTTTTTTTGTTAGTCAAGTTGTGCTACAATATAACTGCCCGATAAATTTTAATTTGATTTTCAAATCAACACATTTTCAAACTTGTGTTGTTCAGTTCCTCCTCTTTAAGCAGTAAAATAATATTGCAAAAACAAAAAGGAGGTTCTATATATGAACACAGACAAAATTATTGCAGAATCTATCGCAAAAGATTATGCACCAAAAGAAAATTCCAAAATCGTTGCCCTTAAAAAGTTAGATAATAAAGCAAAACTTCCTGCCACTATTTTCACATACTCATTTGGCATCGTTTCCTCACTTGTGCTTGGTACCGGTATGAGTTTGGCAATGCAGGTAATTGGAAGCGGCTTGGCAGGTATGGTGCTTGGCATTGTTATCGGTATCATCGGTATTATTGGTTGCAGTATCAATTATCCCATCTACAAGAAGATGCTGGAAAAGGGAAAAGCAAAATATGCCTATGAAATCGTGGAACTTGCTCGCCAAATAAGTGAACAGTAATTATGAAAGGAGGTGCCTTTATGAACAAATCAGAAAGTAAATACTTTAATACTGCGGTAAAGTTTGATAAGGCGCTCCTTTCCTTGCTTGAAAAGAAACCGTTTGAGTATATAACGATTAGCGAGATTTGTGAAAAGGCAGAGGTAAATCGCTCAACCTTTTATCTTCACTACGAAAACACGGTTGAATTATTGAAAGAAACTACAAGATATGTGTTGGACAACTTTTCTTCCTATTTTCCATCCAATATAGTTTTAGAAGATATGAATAAAATCACAACAAAATATGAGAACTGTGATTTGCGGGAGTTAGATTTTATCAACGAGAAGCATCTGTATCCCTACCTTCTATTTATCAAAGAAAATCAGCGAGTATTTTCAGCAATGCTGTTACAATCAAAAGCATTTGACACAGTAGAAATTTTCCACAGGCTGTTTGATAATGTGTTTAAACCTATATTGGACAGATTTAACTACCCAAGGGATGAACAAAACTATGTTATGATGTTCTATCTCAACGGCATTACCGCAATCATTACGGAGTGGTTGAAGGATGGTTGTAAAAAAGACATTGAGGACATTTCTGCCATTATTCAGGTTTGTATCCACGGAAAAGAATGACAAATTGGAATTTGACAACTAATATTTCGTGAATTATTGTCACGTATCGTTAGCTGTTAATAAAACTATCCAAAAGTCTTGTAAATAAAGGGTTTTTCGCAAACAACTCATTTCAACTTGTTATGACTTATTATTTCGTTTTAACCTT
>JAFXDV010000009.1 GCA_017521125.1 Clostridia bacterium | reverse complement strand
TCGAGAACAGAACAAATTTTTATGTTACAAAACTGCTAGACACCTAAAAAAGATAAATTTTTAGTGGGATAAAAGACGAAAAGACACGGTAATGCTGACGCATACCGTGTCTTTTTAACACATTAGACCGCAAAAATTTGCTTTTTTAGGCAGTTCGTCCTTAAGGGTACGTTCCGTTGCAATGTCGCAGTTTTTTTATTTTGTTTGATTAGCCTTCAAGACAAGATTTTATCTGAATTTTTGCAGCTTCTACTGTTTCCATATTAGGAATTATAACGGAAGCTTTAAGACCACCGGTAACGTAGGTAGGCTGAGTAGAGCCTTTGCCGTCAACAGAGATAGTCTGAATATCCCAAGAAGGCATTTTATCAAGCTGAAGTTTAACTAAATCTGAGATTTCGCTATATGCAATATTGGTACTTGTGTGCTTAGTTACACAATCAACAAGCTTTGAAATTTTAGAAGGCATAAGATTTGAAGGCGATATTGCCTTATTAATAATGGCCTTAATTATTGCTTGTTGGTGCTTACCTCTTGTGCGGTCACCACCAGGGACATTTTTTCTTTCTCTGGCAAAAGCAAGGGCAGAACGGCCTGTTAGATCGTTCTCGCCTTTAACAAATGTATATGTAGTGTTGTAGTCCAGAGAGTAATAACTTGTAAAGTTGTATTCGGAATTAACCGTAACTCCACCTAAAGTGTCCACCACTTCTACAACCGATTCAAAGTTAACCTTTACGTAGTAATTAAATTTAATATCAAAGAGAGCCTCTAATGTTTTCATAGAACAGGAAACTCCCTTAGTTCCTGCGTGGGTCAACTTATCCATTTTGGCAGGGTCGCCTTCTAACGGAACGTAGAAATCACGAGGAATGTTAACCATTAAAAGTTTACCGCTTTTAGGATTTACGGCAATTACCATATTAACGTCTGAAAGCGCCTTATCTTTGATTTCTCCTCCACCTCTGGTGTCGACACCTGAAAGATAAATTAAAAATGGTTTTTTAGCAACGTTAATTTTAACTGCCTCGGTTTCAACCTCTTCAGACGGAATCTTGCTGAAAGAAGAGTGGATAGTGCCAAGAGCAACAGTTCCCACAGAGGAAACTAAAAGCACAAGAATACTTAACACTAAACTGATAACTTTAGTAGCTGCGCCCTTGGTTTTCATTAAAAACATACTGATATGGAAAACAATAAGACATATAGAGAGGAATAAAAATAAAAGTATGTATTTAATAGGGAACAACTGGGTAATAGCCATATAAATAAGGCCGGCAGGTAAAACGATGGCCTCAAGAATGAAGAGTATTTTTGCAACTAAGGAAATATAACTTTTTTTAGCTGATTTTTTTAAATGTTTCACTTTCTTAATCCTTCTTATTTTAATTTGTTACAGAAGAAATTATACAATAATTAGTCGAATAAGTCAATAAAAAGGATATATGTGATTGTATTATATTGCTTTTTATTGCAAAATGTACTGTTGTTTGATATAATGTTATAATAAAAAAATTAAAGGGGTGAGGTATATGGCATTTAAGCACTGGGCATTTTCTAAGGTAGATAAAGGCCTTGCAACCAGTCTTGCCGAAGAATGTAACACCGACAATTTTATTGCCCTTATTGCCGCCTCAAGAGGATATACCGACCCGTCAGAGCTTGACGAATTTCTGTCAGAAGACTTAATTCTTTCCGACCCCTTTGAACTCGCTGATATGGAAAAAGCCGTAGACGTTATATGGGATGCTATTTATTCAGAGGAACTTATTGCTATATACGGAGACTATGACGTCGATGGAATAACTGCAACCGCCTTACTTTATTCCTATTTGAAAAACAAGGGTGCCAAGGTTATCTATTATATACCGAGCAGAGAAAATGACGGATATGGTATGAATATTCCTTCTATTGATATGCTTCACGAAAAGGATGTTGGCCTGATAATCACGGTTGATAACGGAATTGCTTCCGTAAGCGAAATAGATTATGCAAAATCTCTGGGTATGAAGGTTGTGGTTACCGACCACCATTTGCCGCAAAATGAGCTTCCTACACCCGATGCACTGATAAATCCTCACCGAGCAGATGATATGACCGAATTCAAGGATATCTGCGGAGTAACGGTAGCATTTAAGCTTTTGTGTGCCTTAGAGGGCAAAAGCCCTGAGGAATTGATTTACGATTACGGTCCCCTGGTTGCCCTCGGAACCGTTGCCGACGTTATGCCCTTAAAGTACGAAAATCGTGGAATAGTAAGAGAGGGCTTAAAGGCAATATCTGACAGATGCAATTTAGGTCTGTCGGCGCTTATCAGAGAGGCAGGAATTAGCCAAGATGAGCTAACCGCCACAAAACTTGCTTATGCTATAGCGCCACGTATCAATGCTGCGGGAAGAATGGGAGATGCAGCAAGAGGAGTAGAACTTTTAATAACTGAGGATGATGAAGCGGCAATTTCACTTTCTCAGTCACTAAATTCAGATAATATTAAAAGGCAGTCTGTAGAAAAGCAGATATTTACCGAGGCAGTAAAGAAAATTGAAAAACAAGGCTTTAAGCACAACCGTGTCATAGTAGTTTCGGGAGAGAATTGGCACGGCGGAGTTGTGGGAATCGTCGCTTCAAGAATTGCAGAAAAATACGGTAAACCCACCATCGTTTTAAGTGAAAACTCAGAACTTTCCCACGGTTCTGCTCGTAGCGTGGGAGATTTTTCAATTTACAACGCCATAAAAGAGTGCGCCTACCTTTTAACAAAGTTTGGCGGTCACGAAATGGCGGCAGGACTTTCTCTTTATACAAGTAGCATAGACGACTTTAGACGTAGAATAAATGAATATGCAAACAACCTGAAAATGCCTTGTCCTGAACTTAAAATTGACTGCAAATTAAAGCCGTCGGCACTAAGTCTTGATCTTGTTGAGGATATAAAAATCTTAGAACCATTTGGGAATGCTAATCCTGTCCCGCAATTTGCTCTTCTTAACTTGACCATAACCAGAATAACGGCGGTTGGCGGCGGAAAACATTTGAGACTTAATCTTTTCCGTGACGGCGTAGATTTTACCGCAATGCTTTTTGGGGTTAATAAAAACGCTTTCGGTTTTGCGGTGGGGGATACGGTCGACATTGTTGTTACCCTTGATATAAATGTTTTTGGCGGAGAACAATCTCTCTCTGTTTTCATCAAAGACATCAGAAAAAGTAAGCTTGATGAAGAGATACTCTTTGAACAAATAGATTTATACGAAAACTTTAAATCTGGAGTAGATTCAGATTATACTAAGATAACCCCCACAAGACAAGAGGTGGGAGTGGTATATAAGCAGATTCTCAGCAGTCCTGCAGGCCTTGATAGAGTTATAAATGCAAACATAGAAACCATAGGTTATGCAAAGGCGTTGATTTCAGCAGAAGCCCTTTGTCAACTTGGAATATTCAAATTTTTCGATTTTGATGGAGAAAAACTGTTAAGGGTAGAGGATAAGAACAAAAAGGTTAATTTAAGTGACTGTGATATTTTAAAAAGACTAGGAGGTGGAGTATATGAAACTTGATGAAAAGTATGAAAAGAGTTTTGAAGAACTTGTCGATGCTTGTAAAAAACAGGGTGGACAGTATGATTTAGAACTTATAAGAAAAGCTTTTGAACTTTGTGCAGTTTCTCATAAAGGACAGTACAGACAGTCAAAAGATGAGTTTTATATACACCCCTTTAACGTTGCTAAAATAATTATAAGTTTGGGTATGGATTCGGAGTCAATAGCGGCATCGCTTTTACACGATGTAGTAGAGGACACAAAGGTTTCCATAGAAGAAATTAAAGAAAACTTTGGAACAGACGTTGCTCTTTTGGTTGATGGCGTTACAAAAATCGGAAGAATTCAGTATACAAGCAGAGAACAACAACAGGCAGAATCATTGCGTAAAATGCTTATTGCAATGGGTAAGGATATCAGGGTAATTATTATCAAACTTGCCGATCGTCTGCACAATATGAGAACTATTGATTCTATGCCCCAAACCAAACAGTTAGAGAAATCTCTTGAAACTATAGAGGTTTATGCTCCTATCGCCCATCGTCTTGGAATTCAGGCAATTAAGGATGAGCTTGAGGACATTTCAATGCGCCATCTTGACCCTATTGCTTGCGGACAGATAGATGAATTACTTTCTTCACATAGCGATTTTCAGGAGGATACATTAAAAAATATTTGTGCAAAGATAGAAGAGCGTCTGAAAGCAGAAATGCCCGGAGTAGAATTTGTCCTTCAGTCAAGGGTAAAATCTATACCCGGAATATATCGTAAAATGTTTATTCAAATGAAAGATTTTGATGAAATTTACGACGTTTATGCCGTCAGAATTATAACCGACACTGTAACAAACTGTTACAACGCTCTCGGAATAATGCACGATATGTTCAGACCAATTCCCGGTAGATTTAAAGATTATATATCTACACCTAAGCCAAATATGTATCAGTCTCTTCACACCACGGTTATAGAAAGGGGAACTATACCCTTTGAAATTCAAATCAGAACCTTTGAAATGCATCATACCGCAGAGCTTGGAATTGCGGCACATTGGAAATATAAAGAGGGTATAACCGAAAAGAACAAGCAGTTTGATGACCGTCTTGCGTGGATCAGACAAATACTGGATAGCCAGAATGAAGCGAATGATGCTTCCGACCTTATAAGAACTATAAAAATCGACCTTTCTCAAGAAGATGTTTTTGCCGTTACACCTAAGGGAGACGTTATAAATCTTCCTGCAGGCGCTACGGTTATCGACTTTGCCTTTGCCATTCACTCGGCGGTTGGTATAAAAATGGTGGGCGCTAAGGTTAATGGTAAAATCGTTCAAATAACCCACGAGGTTAAAACAGGTGAGGTTATAGAGATTTTAACCACCAATCAAGCAGGTCACGGACCATCAAGAGATTGGCTTAAAATTGCGGTTACCTCAAGTGCAAAGGCTAAAATTCGCTCTTGGTTCAAGAAAGAGAGAAGAGAAGAAAATATCGAAAATGGAAGAAATGCTATTGAGGCAGAATTTAAAAAGAATTCTATTCTGCTTCCTGCAAACGATATGGAAAATTTCCTTGAAGATGTAGCCAAAAAGCAGCGTTGCAGCAGCGTGGAGGAACTGTATGCTTCTATCGGATATGGTGGTATTTTCCTTGAGAAAATAATGCCTCGTATCAAAGAGGACTATGTAAAGCTTGTCAATGCTTCCAAGGCTCCTGAAATTGAGGAATATATTTCAAAGCATAAGGTAAAATCTCCCGAGGGAGTTGTTATCGAGGGAATAGATAACTGCCTTATTAAGCTTTCAAAATGCTGTGCGCCTCTTCCTGGGGACAGTATTATCGGATTTATTACACGAGGACATGGCGTCTCTGTCCATAAGCGAGACTGTGCTAACGTCCCTGAAGATTTGACTACTTGCGAAGAACCGGAAAGGTGGATTAAAGCATATTGGTCAGATTCTGCAAAATCTAATTTCACATCGACTTTACAAATAACCGCACTTAACCGTGACGGCCTGCTTGCTGAGGTTACTACTGTTCTCTTTAATATGCACGTAGCCCTTCACGCCGTTAATGCAAGACAAATTAAAGGAGGAAACTGTGTAATTTCGGTTACAATTGCGGCAAGCAGCGTTGAGCACCTGAAAAGCATCGTAGCAAAGCTTGAAAAGTTAAACGGAGTATACACAGTAGAAAGAACCAATCAGTAGCTATGAAAGCAATAATTCAAAGAGTGAAATATGCAACAGTAAAGGTAAATGATGAAATCAAAGGCAGTATAAAACAGGGCTTTTTGGTGCTTTTAGGCGTAGAAAAAGGCGATCTGGTTGAGGACTGTCAACTTCTTGCTAAAAAGACTGCCAATTTAAGAATTTTTACCGATGAAAATGATAAAATGAATAAATCTCTATTGGATATTGAAGGCGAAGCACTTGTTATATCTAACTTTACCCTTTGTGCCAATAATAAAAAAGGCAACCGCCCATCCTTTGACAACGCTATGCCGCCGATTGAAGCTAACAAAATGTACGAGGAGTTTTGTCAAAACCTTAAAAACGAGGGGGTACAGGTGGTAGAAAAGGGAGTTTTCGGTGGAGATATGGCGGTAGAACTCCTTAACGATGGACCTGTCACAATTTCCCTCGATACCAACGTTTGGAGGAAGAAATGTTAGTTAGAACATTACCTTTAGGTATTGCTTTGGCCAACTGCTATTTGGTAAAAACAGATGATGCAGTAATAGTTATTGACCCCGCCGAAGCGAAGGATGAAATAGTGGAGTTTTTAAATTCTTCTGATAATAAAATAATTCTGTTAACACATTGTCACTTTGACCATATTTCCGGGGCTAAAAGCCTTAGAGAAAAAACAGGAGCAAAAATAGCTATCCACGAAAATGATGCAGGCGGGCTATGTGACTCTGAATTAAATGCAGGGAACTTATTTGGCATTTATGTTTCGCCCTTTACCGCCGACATTACCCTTAAAGATGTGGATAAAATAACTTTAGGCAGTACCCAAATAGATGTGCTTTTAACAAACGGACATACAGAAGGCTCGGTTTGTTATATAATAAATGACTGTATGTTTAGTGGGGATACTTTATTCGAGGGTACAGTTGGAAGATGCGACCTGCCAACAGGGGACTACAACAAACTACTGGATTCTCTTGATATGTTAAAAAATTTTTCAGATAAAGACTACACCGTCTATTCAGGACACGGAAATAAAACTACACTAAAAAAAGAAATAGTTTATAATCCATACTTTAGAAGGACTTTTTAATGAATTTATGTAATTTAGGTCATAGCTTTAATTATGAGCTTGAAAAACTTTGCAGAATATTTCTGCCCTTTGAAAAAATCAATATTTTAGAGTGCGAAACCCCTGATGAAATATACGCGGTGTGTGCTTTGAACGAGGACAAAAATGAGGCAACAGCCACCCTTAATATCGGAGAAAAAAGCTTTGGATGCAAAAGGGTTATAGCCAAAAGCGATGAAAAATCTTTAGAGCTTGCCCTTGCTTCCTGCCTTTTTAACTGCTTTGTTAAGGCGACAGGTTATACTCCGCCCTGGGGGCTTCTTACAGGCGTAAGACCGGTAAAACTCTACTCTAAACTCACGAAACAGTTAGGGACCGAAGAAACAGAAAAATATTTCAGAGAAAAGCTTTTTGTGAACGAAGAGAAAATTTCTCTTTGCAGAGAAACTTTAATGCCTGAAGAAGAGATAATTGCCAATAATCGTCCGGACTCTTTTAGTCTTTACATCTCCATACCGTTTTGTCCAAGTAGATGTTCTTACTGCTCTTTCGTTTCCCACTCGGTAGAAAAAGCGGGAAGACTCATTGAGGACTATGTAAAGCTATTGTGCAGAGAAATTTCAATAACAGGAAGAATTGCCAAAGAGAACAATTTAAGGCTTGAAACAATATATATTGGCGGAGGTACACCTACCGCTTTGGAGGCGTATCATTTAACCGAAATAATGACGGCGGTTTCAAGAAGTTTTGATTTGTCAAACGTCAGAGAATATACTGTCGAAGCAGGCAGACCTGATGTTACAACAAGAGAAAAACTTGTTGCAATTAAAAAAGGTGGCGCCACACGTATCAGTATAAACCCACAAACAATGAACGATATCGTTCTTGAAGCCATTGGAAGAAAACATACCGCAAAACAAATGGTTGAAGTCTTTAAAATGGCGAGAGAAATCGGTTTTGATAATATAAATACCGACCTGATTGCAGGGCTTCCAACCGACACAGTAGAGAGCTTCAAGGCTTCGGTAGAAGAGATTTTAAAGCTTGATCCTGAGAGTGTAACGGTACATTCACTATCGGTTAAAAAGGCTTCAAACCTCTCTATAAGCGGCACTCTACCTGAGGTTAAAGAGTGGGATGCCGCAACACAGATGGTGCGATTTGCAAAAAACCGACTGTCCCAGAACGGTATAAAGCCATATTATATGTATAGACAGAGTAAAACAGTAGGAAACTTAGAAAATGTGGGTTATGCTAAAGAAGGTTATGAGGGCCTTTACAATGTCTATATTATGGATGAAACCCATACAATACTTGCCTGCGGCGCAAGTGGAGTTACTAAACTCAGAGAGCCAAACGGAGACTTTATTGAAAGAATTTTCAATTTTAAATATCCATATGAATATATAAGCCGCTTTAATGAAATGATAAGCAGAAAAGAACAAATAGGAGAATTCTATGACAAATATTCTGCAACAAATAAATAGTAGTTTAAAGTCTGATCCAAAAGGGTTTATTGCTGTTTGCGAAAAGTCTTATAAAGAGCAGATAAACAGGCTGGCTGATGCTATTTTATCTGATGAAAATAACAGAATTTTAATGATTGCAGGACCCTCAGGTTCAGGCAAAACTACCACCGCCCACGTTTTAAAGGAAACCCTTGAAAAGAAGGGCAAAAAGACTCAGGTTATTTCCCTTGATAATTTTTTTAAAAACCTTTGTGACAGAGACGTTTTGCCGGACGGAAGTGTGGATTTTGAATCAGTAAATGCTCTTAATATAGATGAAATCACACGTTCATTTAATCAGCTTATAACCAATGGCAAAAGCAAATTGCCCGAGTTTGATTTTCTTACCGCAAAAAGCATTCCTGATAAAATTGAGCTTGATATAAGTGACGGCGGTTTGTTTATTGTGGAGGGTATACACGCCCTTAACCCCGAAATTACCCGTCATTTGCCAAAGGAAAAACTTTTTAAGATTTATGTTAGCGTTACAAGACCAATAGTGGACGATAATGGAAAAACCGTTCTGACAGGAAGAAAACTCAGACTTATAAGAAGAATTATCCGAGACTTTAAGTTTAGAAACAAAACGATAAATGAGACTCTGGGTCTTTGGTCGGGAGTGGTCGAGGCGGAAAATAAGCATATCAGAAGCTTCAAAAAGTATGCCGATTTTTGCGTTACAACACTGCACGCTTATGAGCCTGCACTTTATAAAAAAAGCTTCTTAGAAATGATAGAAGCGGTAACAGATGACACTCCAAACAGCAGCTATGCGAGAGCTGCGGCAAAAGGGCTTGAAAGCTTTGCCGAAATAGATGAAAAACTAATACCTGAAACCTCACTTATAAAAGAATTTATAGGTTGAAAATAATTATAAAATATAGTAAACTTAAAGCATAGAAAGGAAGGCTTAGTATGAATTTTGATAATATCGTAGATAAAGCAAAGGTAACCTTTGAGGATGTCTATAAAAAGGCAGAGACTGTGGTAAGTGTTCAAAAGCAAAAAATTGACGTCTATTCTCTTGAAGCAAAGCTTTCAAAAAGTTATGAGATTTTAGGTAAGCTTTGTTATGATGCAATAAGAAATGATGAGCCTTTTGATGCGGAATCTGTAAAGCCTGTAACCGATGATATTGCGGAAAAAATTCAGTTAATAGAGAATACAAAAGAAGAAATTTTAAAGGCTAAAAACAAAAAGCTATGCACAAAATGTGGTGCTCAGATAGAAAAAAATGGAGTTTTTTGCAGTAAATGTGGGGCAAAACTCTAAAAAACAAGACAAATTCAACAAAAGATTTACAGTTTTTTCATTAAAATAGGAGATTTTTACCAAGTACAGTTGATTTTAGGAGAAAAATATGGTAGAGTTAAATGTAGCGGAAAGCACTCAAAAGCTAGGCATAGAGCACCTTATAGAGATTATGAAGGTTCTCAGAAGCCCTGAGGGGTGCCCTTGGGACAGAGAACAAACTCATAAGAGTATTCGTAACGAGGTGCTTGAAGAAGCTTATGAGGTTTGCGATGCTATAGATAATGAGGATGCCGATGCCTTGTGCGAAGAGCTTGGTGACCTGCTTTTACAGGTAGCATTTCATGCAACTATAGCTGCTGAGAAATCAGACTTTGATTTTAAGGATGTCACCGATGGCATTTGCCGCAAACTTATTTTCAGACATCCCCACGTATTTAAAGATGCCAAAGCAGACAATTCGGCACAGGTTCTTGATTTGTGGGATGAGGTAAAAAGGCAAGAAAAGCACCAGACCACTTATACCGATACCTTAACGAGTGTCCCCAAAGCCTTTCCTGCACTAATGCGTGCCGCAAAGGTGGAAAAAAGAGGCTTTAAAGGCGGAATAGAAATAGATAATTCTCCTGAAACACTCCTTGACTCAACAGAGGAGCTTAAAAAAGCTATAGAAAAAGGAGACAAACTTCTGACAGAAAGAGTGTACGGAGATTTGCTCTTCAAACTTGCATCGCTTCAAAGAACTTTAGGTATTAACTCAGAGCAGGCATTAAACGATGCTACCGAAAGATTTATAAAAGATTTTGAAGATGCAGAAAAAAGAGCACAAATGATAACCGAAAAGCCAACCCCAACCGAGATTGGACAAGCTTTTGGTAATGCTAAGTAGATTTCAAATGGAAAAGTCCATTGAAAATAAATTTGGAGGTTTTATTATGAACAAAACAGAATTAGTTGCTGCAGTAGCAGAAAAGGCAAATATCTCTAAGAAGGACGCAGATGCAGCAGTAGCAGCATTAGTTGCTACCGTAACAGAAGCTATGAAGGCTGGCGACAAGGTTGCTCTTGTTGGTTTCGGTACTTTCGAAGCTCGTGCACGTGCTGCAAGAACAGGCGTTAACCCAAAAACAGGCGAAACAATCAAAATTGCTGCAACAAAGGTTCCTGCATTCAAGGCAGGCAAAGCTCTTAAAGAAGCTGTTGCAAAATAATTGAATTTGATAGCCGCCTTGAAAAGGGCGGCTCAAATTTTTTTCAAGGGGAAAAGATTTTGAGATTAGACAAATATTTGAAGGTTTCTCGTATTATCAAACGCAGAACCATTGCGAACGAAGCCTGTGACGCAGGCAGAGTACTGGTCAACGGAAAAACGGCCAGAGCATCTTATGACGTAAAGGTTAATGACATTATTGAGATAAACTTTGGAGCAAGAACGGTTAAGGTACAGGTAACTAACGTTTGCGAGGTTGTAAAAAAGGAAGAAGCCGCCGACCTTTATAAAATAATAGAGTAATAGAAAATTGCCACCCTAAATATAATGGTTATAGTTAGTCGAAACAGTGAAAATTTGACTATATTCATTATAATTTATGGGTGGTGTTTTTATGTCTGAAGAAAAAAACGGAGTAATGCATAACGTTATAATGGAAAAACGTGCAAAGCTTAATATGTCGGGAGTTAGCGAGGTTGTAACCTTTGATGATGAAACGGTTGTCCTAAAAACCGATATGGGACTATTAACCATTAAGGGAACAAGGCTTAATATCGGTGGATTTAGCGCAGCAAGCGGAGAACTTAATATGACCGGCTTGGTTTA
The DNA here is from genome assembly GCA_017521125.1 of Clostridia bacterium. Classification (GTDB taxonomy): domain Bacteria; phylum Bacillota; class Clostridia; order Oscillospirales; family Acutalibacteraceae; genus SFWF01. Next base: position 26,794 of record JAFXDV010000009.1, on the reverse strand, counting down.
TGCTCTGGTTTATACAGGGGATGAGGCGGCTAAAGGAAGCTTTATTAAAAGGTTGCTTAAATAATGTGGGAGATAAATCTGACCGACCAGTCAACAACCTTTTTGTTGAGTCTGCTTCTAGGCGGAATATTTTGCTTAATTTTTGATTTAACAAGAGGAATCAGACTTTTTTGCCTAAACTCAAAACTAGCAGTGTTTTTTACCGATATAATATATTTCCTCGTAGTCTCATTTATAAATTTTTGCTTTTTTCTGACAAGAGAATCAGGACAGGTAAGGGGCTATGTTTTCATTGGTGAAATAATCGGTTTTTTTGTCATTAGACTGACTGTTTCGAAACTTCTAATGTTCTTAATAACCTACGTTAATAAGATGTATATAGGCATAAAAACCAGATTTCAAAGTTGCAAAACAAAAATTTTTTTAAAAACCAAAGAAAAAACCTTAAAAATTAAAGAAAAAGTGAAAAAACCATCAAAAAAGTCTTGAAAAGTTGAATACTCTTAGTGTATACTGTTAGTAAGTAGACTAAAAGGTAAATTGTCTTTTTGTGTCACGCTGTTAGAATGTTTAAAGAAGGGTGATTTTGATTGAACGCGAAGACTTATAAAAAGCAAGATAAAAGTATACTTCTTAGAGTTTTAATTGTAGCATTTTGTCTGTATTTGTTTTTATCTGTCGGTGCCCTTGTAAAAGAATTGACAAGCAGTCGGTCTGATTTTGCTGCGGTAAAAGAAGAAATTACCCAAACTGAAGCCAAGGTTAAAGAGCTTGAATATCTTACAACCAACGGTACTAAGGAAGAGATTATTGAAAAGGCGGCAAGAGAACGCCTTGGATATGTCTTTGCCGATGAACAGGTGTATAAAGACATTTCCGGAAACTAAACGAGCAAATAAATTAAGTAAAATTTTAGGGGGAAGCATAGTTTAATGCAGCTTACCATAGGAGACATTGTAGAGGGCAAAATTACAGGAGTTACCAATTTCGGCGTTTTTGTTGACCTTGGAGAAGGTAAAACAGGAATGGTACATATTTCAGAAATTGCTCAGGTTTATGTAAGTGAAATTAAAGATTTTGTCAAGGAAAACGATGTTGTTAAAATGAAGGTTTTAAACATCGGAGATGATGGCAAAATCAGTCTTAGCATCAAAAAGGCTCAGGAGCCTAAAAAGACAGAAAGACCTGAGCGCAGAGAGAGAAGACCATATGCCCCTAAACCTGAGTCTGCTCAAATTGACAGTTCGTTTGTTTGGACAGCTAAAAAAAGTGAGTCAAGCTCTTTTGAGGAAATGATGAACAAATTTAAGCAGACAAGTGATGAGAAATTCTCAGACCTTAAGAGAAAAAATCCTGATGCTAAAAAGAATAGACGTTCAGGTCAAAGATAAAAAACAAATGGCGGCTTTTAAAGTCCGCCTTTTTTAAATATTTGTGATAATTACAATCGGAGAAACTAAATGCAGAATTTAAAATACGTGGCGCCCTGCCTTTTTGGAGTAGAGGGAATAGCTGCAGGCGAACTGGAAAGAATGGGTGCCTTAAATGTAAGGGCAGAAAACGGAAGAGTTTGCTTTGAAGGAGACACGAGTATTCTCGCCCGTGCTAATATATGTTCCCGTTTTTCGGAGAGAATTTGTATAAACGTGGGCGAGTTTGAGGCGCACTCTTTTGAAGAACTTTTTGAAAATGTCAAGAAACTGCCCTGGGAAGATTTTATTGGTGAAAGGGATGCCTTCCCCGTTAACGGATATAGCCTTAATTCAGACCTGTTCAGTATACCTGACTGTCAATCTATAATTAAAAAGGCGATAGTTGAGAGACTGAAAACAAAATACAATATCAGTTGGTTTGAGGAAACGGGCGCAGAGTACAAAATCAGATTTTCAATTCTTAAAAATATGGTTACCGTTATGATTGATACAAGCGGCAACGGCCTTCATAAAAGAGGGTACAGAAAGAATTCAAACGATGCGCCTTTAAAGGAAACCCTTGCCGCCGCCATGTGCGATACTGCGAGAATTTTTCCTGATACAAAACTTTTCGATCCGTTTTGTGGCTCAGGAACAATACTTATTGAAGCTGCACTTATGGCGCAAAAACAGGCGCCGGGACTCAGAAGATTTTTTGCTTCTGAAAGGTTTTCCTTTATTGATGAAAAAGTCTGGAGAAATGAGCGTACAAGAGCTCAAGATTTAATTCTTCATAACATTGATTTCAGAGCTGTAGGATACGATATAGACCCTGAAGCTGTACGACTTACCAACGAGAATGCCGAAAAGGCAGGAGTTGCTAAATATGTAAGAGCCGAGCTTGGCGATATTAAGGACTTTAAGCTCCCTGAGGGTAGAAGCCTGGTTGTTACCAATCCTCCTTATGGAGAAAGACTTCTTGATATAAAACAGGCAGAAGCCCTTTACAAAACGATGGGCGAGGTTTTTGTAAGGCAGCAGGGCAAAAAATATTTTGTAATAAGCCCTGATGATGATTTTGAAAAAATTTTTGGGAGATCGGCTGACAAAAGACGTAAGCTTTATAATGGAATGATTAAGTGTCAGCTTTATATGTACTTTAAATAGTGGGGGATGAAAATGAGGGACGTTTATATTATTAACCCAACTGCAGGAAAGCAGGATAGTTCCGCAAATCTTATTGAGCAGATTAAACTATATTATGGTAATGATGCGAAAATCATTATTACCGAGGGCGTCGGCGATGCTAAAATAAAGGCGGAGAAAGAGGCTAAGACAGGAGACGAGGTCAGAATTTTCGCTTGTGGAGGAGACGGCACCTGCTTTGAAGTATTAAACGGTATCGTAGGCTATGAAAATGCTTCTTTGGGTGTAATACCTATCGGCTCTGCCAACGATTTTCTGAAATTTTTCGGTAAGAATAGCAAAAAAGACTTCTTAGACATAGAAAAACAAAAATACGGAAAATTAGTGCCTGTCGATCTCATTAAGGCAGGGGAATATTACTGTCTTAATCAGTGCTGCGCAGGAATGGATGCAATGGTTGCTGATGATATGAAAATATTTAAAAGACTGCCCCTTGTTAACGGGCCTACCGCATATAACCTTGCCATTGTAAAAACGCTCCTTAGAAAGCTTGGTATAAAAGCAAAACTTATCATTGATAATGATAAAGAAAAAGAAGGCAGATTTTTATTTGCCGTTTGCGCCAATGCACCTGCATACGGCGGAGGATATATGAGCGCACCAAACAGTAACCCTTTTGACGGAGTTCTCAATTGGCTTTCGGTTGATGTTATTTCAAGACTTAGAATCTTAAAGTTCCTTCCCCTTTATAAAGCAGGCAAACACGAGAATTTGGATATATGTTCGGTTGGAGAATGTCAGACCTTTGAAATTATAACCGAAAAGCCTATTCCTGTAAGTCTTGACGGTGAAATATTACATACAAAAAATATCAAGTGTGAGATTGTTAAAAAGGCGATAAAATTTGTTGTTCCTGAAAATATATTAACAAATTAATAATTTTAACAAAAAGACTTGATTTTTAGAAAAAAATGGTTAAAATATAAATTAGCACTCTAAAGATAAGAGTGCTAATTAATGTGATTTTATTGTTTGGAGGCAATTTATAATGACTATTAAACCTTTATTAGACAGAGTTGTTTTAAAGTCTGTCGAAGCAGAAGAAACCACAAAAAGCGGAATTATTTTAGCCGCTGCCGCAAAGGAAAAACCTGAAATAGCTGAGGTTGTTGCAGTAGGCCCCGGCGGTATGGTTGACGGAAATGAAGTTAAGATGTTTGTAAATGTAGGCGATAAGGTAATTACCGCCAAATATGCAGGCACCGAGGTTAAGTTTGACGGTGAGGAATATAGCATTGTTCGTCAGTCAGACATTCTTGCTATTGTAGATTAGTTGATTAATTTAATGGTATTTATTTGGAGGTAATTACTTATGGCAAAGGATATTATTTTTGGTGAAGACGCCCGTAAAGCATTACAAGCAGGCGTTGATAAAATTGCAGACGCAGTAAAGGTTACTTTAGGACCTAAGGGCAGAAACGTTGTTTTAGAGCGCAGCTTTGGTGCTCCTCTTATTACTAACGATGGCGTTACCATCGCAAAGGAAATTGAACTTTCTAATCCTTTTGAGGATATGGGAGCTAAACTCGTAAAAGAGGTTGCTACCAAGACTAACGATTGTGCAGGCGACGGAACTACAACCGCTACCGTTTTAGCACAAGCTCTTATCTTAGAAGGAATGAAGAATGTAGCCGCAGGTGCTAACCCAATGGTTGTTAAGAAGGGTATCAAAAAAGCAGTTGAGGCGGCAGTGGCTACTGTTGAAGCAAACTCCAAAAAGGTTTCAGGCAGTGAGGATATTGCAAGAGTTGCAACCGTATCTGCAGGAGATGAATTTATAGGAAATCTTATTGCTGAGGCAATGGATAAGGTTACCGCAGATGGTGTTATTACCGTTGAAGAATCTAAAACTGCAGAAACTTATAGCGAAGTTGTTGAGGGTATGCAGTTTGACAGAGGATACATCACTCCTTATATGGTGACTGATACCGATAAGATGGAAGCTGTTATTGATGACGCCTTCATTCTTATTACAGACAAGAAAATCTCTTCAATTCAGGATGTTTTACCTCTCTTAGAGCAGATTGTTCAGGCAGGTAAAAAGCTTGTTATCATTGCAGAAGACATTGAGGGCGAAGCACTTTCAACACTTATCGTAAATAAACTCCGTGGCACATTTGTTTGCGTTGGTGTTAAAGCTCCCGGCTTTGGCGATAGAAGAAAAGAAATGCTTCAGGATATCGCAATCTTAACAGGCGGCGAGGTTATATCTGAAGAATTAGGTCTTGATATTAAAGAAACTCAGATTTCTCAGCTCGGCCGTGCACGTCAGGTTAAGGTTGGCAAGGAAACAACTATTATTGTTGACGGCGCAGGAGATGCCGACGCAATTAAAGATAGAGTTGGTCAGATTAAGAATCAGATTACAGTTACAACAAGCGAATTTGACCGTGAAAAGCTTGAAGAGCGTCTTGCTAAGCTTTCAGGCGGCGTAGCAGTTATTAAGGTTGGTGCCGCTACTGAGGTTGAAATGAAAGAACAAAAACTTCGTATTGAAGATGCTCTTTCTGCAACAAGAGCTGCAGTTGAAGAAGGTATCGTAGCAGGCGGTGGAACCGCACTTGTTAACGCAATGGCTTCTGTTGAGGCTCTTTTAGATAAAACCGACGGCGATGAGAAGACAGGTGTAAAGATTGTTCTTAAAGCTCTCGAGGCACCTATCCGTCAGATTGCATTTAATGCAGGTCTTGAAGGCTCTGTAATCATTGAGAAGATTGTTGCCGCAGGCAAAGCAAATTACGGTTTCGATGCTTATAACGAAACTTATACAGATATGATTGAAGCAGGAATTGTTGATCCTGCAAAGGTTACACGTTCTGCTCTCCAGAATGCCGCTTCAGTAGCATCTATGGTTCTTACAACCGAATCACTTGTAGCAGAAAACAAGGATGATGCAAAGGATAAAGCCGCAGCCGCTGCAGCTGCAGCAGCCGCAGGTGGCGGAATGTATTAAAACAAAATTAAACACTGCATAGGCAAACGCCTATGCAGTGTTTTTTTATTGTGTAAATTTATTGTGCTGATGAGGTGCCCTCGTCTGAAGAGGTAGTTTCTTCTGAAGATGCGGTCTCGTCTGAAGCATCCTCTTCTTCAGATGAGTCTGCTTTTAGATATTTAACCGCTTCCTCTTCGGTAGTTCCCGGAATGGCTACCTTGCCGCCGTGTTGGTTACAAACCTTTTGTCCGCTTAGTTTATACCAACCATATTCACTGGTAGGACAACCTGGGGTTGCGAGTTCGCCCGTTTCGGAGCAGAATAATTTGCACTGAACATACTCACTGTCGGTAAACTGTGCAGATTCAAGTTTGCTATGAATTTTAGCCATAACATTGCCCCACATTCTAAGAGCAACTGATGACGAACTAATACCTTGTGGAGTGTCGAAGCCACACCAACAGGATGCAACGTAGTAGGGGGTGCCACCAACAAACCAAAGGTCGTTAGATGCATCAGAAGTACCGGTTTTAGCATAAATTGGCTGCTTAGGCAAATAAGCAGCCGCAGCTCTACCGGTACCATCAGAACCATATACAACGTTTCTTAGCATATGATTCATAATAGTTGCAGTATCCTCACTGATAGCAACAGAAGGAGAGGGCTTATTAGATACAATGAGATTTCCTAATTGGTCGTAAATCTCTACGAAGGTAACAGGTCTATAGTATTTTCCACCGTTACCAAAAATTGCAAATGCCGCTGCTGATTCTTTTGTAGTTATACCACCATTGGTACCGCCCATTCCGAGAGGAGCATAATTCATATCCTCACTATTAAGGTTGGTGATGCCCAGACTTTGAGTAATAAAATCAAAGCAGTATTTTGGAGTAAGCATATCTACTATATGAACAGGAATTCCGTTTGAAGAAATCTGCAAAGCATATTTTGCAGTAATATTTCCTTTATAGTGGTTGTACCAGTTTTTAGGAGCCCAGTCCTTGTTGGTGTAGGTTCTCTTTTTGTCTTCAATAATACTTGAATAGGTAATGATGTCCTTTTCAACTGCAGGGGCATAAGCGGCAATAGGCTTCATAGTAGAGCCTGGTTGTCTGGGCGAAGAAGTTGCACGGTTAAGACCTCTGTTTTCGGTCTTTTCACCGATGCCGCCAACCATACCCTTAATATGTCCTTTATAGTCCATAACAGTCATAGAGCCTTGCAGCTTAGCATCTTTTTTACCCGAGAGCGCATAAGCAGGGTCGGTAAATACAGACTCTAATGCAGATTGTACGTTGGGGTCTATGGTAGAATAAATCTGGTATCCGCCTGTATAAAAGTTTGCTGCGGCCTTTGATTCGTCATAGTTATAGGTTTTCATTAAAGCCTGAATAACCTCGTCGATAAGGGCGTCAACAAAATAAGAATTGATTTTGGTTTCTTTTAGTACTTCACGGTCTGCAACAACGGTAAGCTCTTGAGCTTTAGCTGCTTCGTATTCTTCTTTAGTTATATAACCCTGGTCATACATCTCGTAAAGAATATCGTTGCGACGTTTGGTGTTTTTCTCTAAATTTTTGTCAGGTCTGTATGATTCAGGAGATTTTGTAATTCCTGCAAGGGAAGCGCACTCTGCAAGGGTAAGCTCGGTTACGTTTTTTCCAAAATAGAACTCTGCGGCAACCTCAACACCATAAATACCATTGCCCATGGCGATGGTGTTCATATAACACTCTAAAATAACTTCTTTTGCATATTCACCCTCGAGATAACGAGCTCTCATAATTTCTCTAACCTTACGGCTTGCCTTTCGGTCATCATCCTTAGTAATGTTCTTTACAAGCTGTTGGGTAATGGTAGAACCACCGAAGGTAGAGTTGTTGGTAATCATTCCAACAAAGGCACCAAAGGTACGTCTCCAGTCAACTCCGTCGTGCTCGAAGAAACGCTTATCCTCAATAGCAACAAAGGCCATAGCCAAATTATGAGGAATTCCGTTGTAGCCCTCTGCCTTTTCTTCAGCCTTTGTTTTGTCATAGTGAACCCAAATTCGGTTATCCTCACCGTGTAGGCGCTGATACTCTTCCCATTTTCCACTACTGGAGTTTTGGGCATAAATGGTGGTCGTATAATTAAGCTTTAACTGATTTAAGTTGTTATCAACCGTGCCATCAACAAAGGCAAAAACATAAACCAAAAAGGTGCCTACAACAAGACATCCTGTAATAACAAAAACAAGGAACAAGGAAAGAACAATTTTAAGTGTTGAGGTTTCCTTTAATGCTTTTTTTGCTCTTTTGAAAATAGTTTTGAAAGAAAGTGGTTGTTTTGGCTCAGGAGCAGGTTTGGCCTTAGAGGAAGAAGAAATCTCTATTATATCCTCATCGGTTGCAAAACTGTTAAGGTCAAAAACATCATCGTTATTGCTTGAAATTTCAAGTGTTTCATTATTGTCGTCAAAGGAATGGAAAGAGTTATTATAATCCTTATTTTCCAACAAAGCTCACCTCTAGATAGTCATATATGCATATTATACCACATTTTACAAAAAAAGTATATATAATTTTTGAACTTTATCGCATAAAACTCCCAAAAAATGTTAAAAATAAAGGAAAAGAAAGGGAGAGAAAATATGACCTTTTTAAAATTAGTTTTATGCGTTTTAATGCTATGTACAACTCTTACTGCTGCAGTCTTAATTCCCGGAAAAACAAGGGTAGAACAAGCGCCTCCAACAAAGGAATATATCTTGCGATATGAAAACGGACAGGTGTCTCTTTTTGAAAACGGAGAGTTATCCCAAAGCTTTGAGGGAATTAGTTTTGAAGATCTGCCATATGTTGACCGACAGAGCCTTAAAGACGGAATAAAAATATCTTCTTATGAAGAGGCACTGAGTCTCGTGGAAGATTTTGACGGATAGGCCTTTTTCAAGGTCTATTTTTTTAAAGATTTAATCTTGACATTATAACTATTTGACAGTAAAATTATATTGAGTACTTATACATTAATTATTATACATATTGTTTATATATATTAAATACGGAGGATTTTTGATGGCAAAAGAAAGCACTAAGAAACCACAAAAAAGATACAATACACAGCCAAAAAAGCAAGGTAAAAATACAAAAGCAAAAAATACAGTAAAAAAAGAAAATAAAACCCCAATAAGAATCGTGCCTCTTGGTGGTCTTGGGGAAATTGGAAAGAACATTACCCTCTACGAGTATAAGGATGATATGCTCCTTGTAGATTGTGGAATGGCATTCCCTGATGAAGAAACTCCGGGTATTGATATAGTTATACCTGATTTCACTTATTTGATTAAAAACAAAGATAAAATAAAAGGCCTTGTTTTAACCCACGGACACGAGGACCATATCGGCGCTATACCATATCTGCTTAAAAATTTCAATGTAGATATTTATGGTACACAGTTAACCTTAGGACTGGTACAGGGTAAACTTAAAGAGCATAAGCTTCTTGATAGCGCAAAACTCAACGTGGTAAAACCCGGCGATGAAATTACCTTAGGCAATTTTAAGGTAGAGTTTATTCATGTGAATCACTCAATACCTGATGCGGTAGGACTTGCGATTAAAACCCCTGCAGGCACCATAGTTCAGACAGGCGACTTTAAAATAGATACTACCCCAATAGACGATAGGGTAATAGACCTTACTCGCTTTGCGGAAATCGGCAGAAAGGGAGTTCTTGCCCTTCTTTCCGACTCAACAAACGCAGAGCGTCCCGGATACACAATGTCCGAGAGAATAGTGGGTGAGTCTTTTTCTAACCTTTTCAAAAAGGCAGGGAAAAACCGCATAATTATTGCAACCTTTTCATCTAATATACACCGTATTCAGCAGATTATAGATGCGGCGGTAAACAGCGGACGCAAGGTTGCGGTATCAGGCAGAAGTATGTTGAATGTCGTTAACGTGGCTTCAGAGCTAGGCTATCTAAACGTGCCTGAGAACGTGCTTATTGATATTGAACTTATAAAGAGATACGGGCCTGAACAGCTTGTTATAATTACAACGGGAAGTCAGGGAGAACCTCTGTCTGCCCTTCACAGAATGGCATTCAGTGACCATAGAAATGTGGAAATAATGCCTGATGATATGATAATCATTTCGGCAACACCAATTCCCGGTAACGAGAAACTAGTTGGCAAGGTAATAAACGAGCTAATGAAGCGTGGGGCTAACGTAGTTTACGAGAAAATGTATGACGTTCACGTTTCCGGCCACGCTTGTCAGGAAGAACTAAAGCTTTTAATGTCTCTTGTTAAACCAAAATATTTCATTCCTGTTCACGGTGAGCAAAAGCATCTTTATAAACACGCTCAGCTCGCTTCAACAATGGGTATAAAAAAGGAAAACATTTTAATTACCAGTATAGGTAATGTTGTAGAGCTTACTAAAAATAGCATCAAAACGGTTGATACTGTACCTGCAGGCAGAGTCCTTGTTGACGGACTTGGAGTTGGCGATGTAGGAAGCATAGTTCTTCGTGACCGTAAACATTTGGCAGAAGATGGTATTATTATTGTTGCTATTACCATGGATTCTGTAACAGGAGAAATTGTTTCAGGACCTGACGTTGTGTCACGTGGCTTCGTTTATGTGAAAGAGTCGGAGGAGCTTATGAGTGAGGTAACCACGGTTGCAGAGGATACCTTAGAGCGCCTTTATATGCAAAACGTTAGAGATTGGAATGTTATAAAGAATAGGGTTAGAGATGCCGTTTCAAAATATCTCTACGAACAAACAAGGAGAAGCCCAATGGTGCTTCCAATAATTATGGAAATTTAGGTGATAAAAATGAAGGTTATTTTACTCGCAGACGTAAAAGGACACGGAAAAAAAGGAGAACTTATAAATATATCTGACGGATATGCAAGAAATTTCCTTTTCCCAAGAAATTTAGCAAAAGAGGCTAACGCAGCAGCAATGGCAGAGTTCAAAAGCAAAGCGGCGGCCGCAGAGCATCACTATGAGGAGGAAAAGGCAGCAGCAAAGAAGACTGCTGCTCTCATAGAAGGTTCCAAGGTAGAGCTTACCGCCAAAGCAGGTTCTTCAGGTAAACTCTTTGGCGCAGTTACCTCTAAAGAGGTGGCTACCGAGCTTAATAAAAAGCTTAATATTTCGGTAGACAAAAAGAAATTAACTGTTGCAGACATCAAGAATTTTGGAGAATATACCGCTACAGTTAAATTATTTACAGATATTTCTGCAACCTTTACGGTTGTAGTTTCTCCCGAAGATAAATAAAAAGGAGACTTTTAAAGTGGAAAATCAAATTAATTATATTCCAGATGCGGAAAATATTAATTTACCCTACTCTGTAGAGGCGGAGCAGTCGGTGTTAGGCGCTGTGCTAATCGACCCTAACTGTATAAACGAGATCGCACCACTTCTGAAAATCGAATATTTTTATCTGCCTCAGCATAGAGAGATCTATAAAACTCTGTCAAGTATGTTGGAACTAGGAGACAGGGCTATTGACTTTGTGTCCCTCCTTGAACAGCTGAAATCTAATGGTGTTTATGATGAAGCGGGTGGAAAGGCATATTTAACACAACTTGCTAAAACCGTGCCAACCTCTGCTAACGTTACTACATACGTAGATATAATAAGAGAAAAATTTTATGCAAGGTCTCTGCTTTTGGCGGCTGAAAAGATTATCAAGGATGTTAATGAAAATCTTGTTGATACAAGCCGTCTTCTTGAAAATGCCGAGCAGACAATATACGATATCAGGCAAGGCAGAGAGATTGGCGGATTAAAGCGTCTCAAAGAAATCATAGAAGAAGAAACCTACGACCGCCTGACCAAGCTTACCGACCCGGAAACAAGAGAAGATTACATAGGAATTCCCACAGGTATATCTGCGCTTGATAAGGTAACCACAGGACTAAATAAGTCTGACCTTATAATTTTAGGTGCCCGTCCCGGTATGGGTAAAACCTCACTTGCTCTTAATATTGCAAGAAATGTAGCTGTAAATTCCAAAAAGACAGTTTGTTTCTTCTCTCTTGAAATGTCACGTGACCAGTTGGCTCAGCGAATGCTATCAAATGAAGCATCTATAGAGAGTGAAAAGCTCAGAACAGGTGAACTTTCGGCTGATGAGTGGACAAGACTTGCTGCAGCGGGTAAGAACCTCTCTGATGTAGAACTTTATTTCGACGAAACCCCCGGTATTACAGTACCCGAAATGAAAGCAAAGCTTAGAAGAATGCGTAAGGTAGATTTAGTTATTATAGACTACTTAGGACTTATGGGCTCTGCTAAAAAAACAGAAAATAGAGTGCAAGAGGTTTCTGATATTACAAGAAATCTTAAGGGGATGGCAAAGCAGCTTAATGTCCCCGTTATTGCCTGTGCTCAGCTTTCTCGTGGAACCGAAGCCAAGGGCAAATCTCACAAGCCGGCCCTTTCCGACCTTAGAGAATCAGGTTCTATCGAGCAGGATGCAGACTTAGTATTGTTCATTTACAGAGAGAATTATTACGATGCAGAAAAAACGGGAGAAGATCAGGTAACTGACCCTAATAAAGCAGAAATTATCGTTGCTAAAAACCGTCACGGCAGCACCGATACAGTTGAGCTTTATTGGGATGGTAAGTTCACTCGTTTTGCTTCTCAGGATGTGTTTAGATGACCTTAGAAAAGATAAAGACGGCAATAGAAAAGTATGATATGCTCTGCGGAGGAGAAAACTTAACAGTTGCTCTTTCCGGCGGAGCAGATTCAGTCTGCCTTCTGCACGCCTTAATCTCTTTAAAGGATGTCTATAATATTAAACTTTCTGCAATACATATTAACCATAACTTAAGAGGAAGCGAAGCAGACAGAGACGAAGAGTTTGTAAGAAAATTTTGCGAAAACCTTAATGTACCTCTTATGGTTAAAAGCGTAAATGTAAGGGAAATTGCAGAAAAATCAGGCCAGAGCATAGAGCTTGCCGCAAGAAATGTACGATATAACGAATTTATAAACTGCGGTGCGGACATAGTCGCAACGGCTCATACCGCAAGCGACAATACCGAAACAGTGCTTTTCAATATGCTAAGGGGTGCAGGGCTCAAAGGTCTTTGCGGAATACCTGCAAAAAGAGATATTTATATCAGACCTTTAATTCTTTGCACAAGAAAAGACGTAGAGAACTATATATCCGAAAACAAGCTAAGCTATGTGACTGATAGCAGTAACCTTTCAGATGATTATTCCCGAAATCTTTTAAGACACAGGGCGGTACCCGTGCTAAAGGAACTCAATCCTTCTGTAGAAAATACCATTACCTCAATGTGTCAGGGGCTTAAAGAAGATTTAGATTTCTTGGAAACTTCCGCTAAAAAAATCGGTGAAAAATGCATCTGTAAAGATGGTATAAATATAAAAGAACTAAACAACCAACACATTGCGGTTGTTAAAAGAGTACTGTCAGCCTATTTTTATGAAACAACCGGCAAAATACCTGATGGCCTTCACATTGCAAGAATGACAGAAACTTTGTTTAGTGGTACTAAAAAGAGTTTGCCGTTAGGTCTTTATTGTGCGGTAGAGAATAATATCTTTTATATAGAAAAAGAGGGAAATAAACCCACAAAAACATATGAAACGACAGTCACTGTTAAAGAAATAGATAAAATTAACAATTTGTTATTAAAAAACATCATCGACTGTGATACAATAGTAGGCGAGTTGAAAATAAGAACAAGACTTGAGGGAGACAGTATTAGGCTAAAAGGAAGAAACTGTACCAAAAGTCTAAAAAAGCTTTTTAGTGAGCTTAAAATTCCAAAAGAAGAAAGAGATGTTATTCCCGTTGCGGCAGATAGTGAGGGAATAGTCTGGATATACGGCATTGGTGTTTCCAAGCGAAATGCCGTAAATGACAAAACAAAGACAGTAGCAGAGTTTAAAACTACTGTTTTGGGGGAGGATAAAAATGTTAAACAGTAGTGATATAAAAGAAGTTTTATTAAGCGAAGAAGAAATAAAGGAAATAGTAAAACGTTTAGGAGAGCAGATTACGAAGGACTACGAGGGTAAAAACCTTTTAGTTGTCAGTATATTAAAGGGTTCTATAATGATTATGGCAGACCTGCTCAGAGAGATTAAACTCGATTGCAAAATCGACTTTATGGCAGTTTCTTCCTATGGCTCAGGTACTCGAACCTCTGGCTCAGTAAAAATAATTAAAGATTTGAGTATAGACCTTTCAGGCTATGATATTCTTCTTGTAGAGGATATCTTAGATTCAGGTGTAACCCTTTCAAATCTTAAAGAACTTCTAATGCTGAGAAAACCAGCAAGTCTTAAAATTTGTGCCTTCCTTGATAAACCAGACAGAAGAAAGGCAGATATAGTTGCTGATTATACAGGAGCATCTATCCCTGATGAATTTGTAGTAGGCTACGGTCTTGACTATGATGAAAAATATAGAAACTTACCCTACGTTGGAATTTTATCTCCATCGGTTTATGGTGAAAACTAAAGAAAGGAAGCACATAACTTGAAGAAAAACATTCGCAATATATTGCTCTATTTGGGCATTCCGATAATTTTTGTAATAGCAATTGCTCTTGTTTCTACAAGCGCAAAGCAAACTCCCCAAACAAAATATTTTGAAATCGTTGAAATGTTCCAAAACAATGAGATTTCAGAGTATAAGTTAAACCTTTATAGCGGAGAGCTGGAGTATGTAAAGCGTAATGATGCTGAGGGCAAGACCTATCGCTATAACGTTGCAGACCCTAACATTTTCTATAATGACGTTCAAAAGATTATAGAAGAAACAAATGATAAATATCGTGATACCAATCCTGAGCTTATGATTAAGCCTGACTATAAAAGCGGCGGAGAAACATCTTGGCTTGTAAGTATGATTCCTACCGTTTTAATGATAGGTCTCTTTATTGTTTTCTGGCTCTTTATAATGAAGAGAATGAACTCTTCAATGGGTATGGACAAAACAATGGGATTTGGCAAAGCCAAGGTTAAAAAGGCAGACCCCAATAAAAAGACCTCCTTTACCGACGTTGCAGGTGCCGATGAGGAAAAGGCAGAACTTGAGGAAATTGTTGAGTTTTTGAAAAATCCAAAACGCTTTAATGAACTTGGTGCCAGAATACCCAAGGGCGTGCTTTTAGTTGGCCCTCCCGGAACAGGTAAAACATTACTTGCAAAAGCAGTTGCAGGTGAGGCAGGAGTGCCTTTCTTCTCAATATCAGGCTCTGACTTTGTTGAAATGTTTGTAGGTGTAGGCGCTTCCCGTGTTCGTGACCTTTTTGATGAGGCTAAGAAAAATGCCCCTGCAATTATATTCATCGATGAAATCGACGCAGTTGGCAGACAGCGTGGTGCAGGACTTGGCGGCGGCCACGATGAAAGAGAACAGACATTAAACCAACTTCTTGTTGAAATGGATGGCTTTGGAGAAAATTCAGGCGTTATCGTTATGGCGGCAACCAACCGCCCTGATATCCTTGACAGAGCATTACTTCGCCCCGGCCGTTTTGATAGACAGATAACCGTTAACTACCCTGATGCAAAGGGTAGAGAGGAAATATTAAAGGTTCATTCCCGTGGTAAGCCCTTGGGACCTGATGTTGACCTTAAGGCAATTGCTCATTCTACCTCAGGTTTTACAGGAGCAGACCTTGAAAATCTCCTTAATGAAGCAGCACTCCTTGCCGCAAGAGCAGGACTTAAAGCAATTACACAACCTCAGATTGAAGAGGCAACCATAAAGGTTGTAATGGGAACCGAGAAAAAATCTCACGTTGTCAAGGAAAAGGATAAGATGATTACATCTTATCACGAGGCAGGTCACGCCATCGTTTCCTATTTCTTGCCAACTCAGGACCCGGTCCATCAGATTTCCATTATACCAAGAGGTATGGCGGCAGGTTATACCATGTATCTTCCTACCGAGGAAAAAGGACATGTTTCTAAGACTCAACTTACCGAGCAGATTTGTTCTCTCCTTGGCGGTAGAGCTGCAGAGCAGATTACTCAGGAAGACATTTGCACAGGCGCTTCCAATGATATGCAAAGAGCTACCGATATTGCAAGAAAAATGGTTACTAAGTACGGTATGAGTGATAAATTGGGACTTGTAACCTACGGTAATGATAATAACGAGGTATTCCTTGGAAGAGATTTCTCCTCAACTCCTAACTACTCAGAGAAGATTGCTTCCCTTATTGATGAGGAAATTGAAACTATTGTTATGACTCAGTATGAAAAGGCTATAGGAATTCTTAAAGACAATATGCCAAAACTTAACGAGGTCGCTAAAATACTCTTTAATGAGGAAAAAATTTCAGGCGATGACTTTAGAACCATTATGGAAAAAGAATAAAATTATACAAAAGTGTGTAGAAATTTCTGCACACTTTTTTCTTTTCTTAAAGGTTGCAAAATTTGTCAGATAGGAGTATAATTATTGAAGTTAAATTTATACTCAGGAGGAGAAATTTATGTTAGCACCTATTGCGGCTGCGATTATTTTCGTTGCTATGTTCGTTCTCATAGTAACTGATAAAATCGAGCGTCACATTGTGACCTTGGGTTGTGGACTTTTAACCCTTGTTGCTGTTTTCATTATTATTCGCGGATTTGATTTTACTGCGATTTGGGAAACTCTTTCTTTAAAGTCTTTTTCTGAACTTTCTTTCTGGTGGGCAGACCCTAACGTTACCCACGAGGGCGGACATGGCGGTATCGACTGGGCAACCATTTTATTTATCGCAGGTATGATGGTTATGGTAGAAGGCATGGCAAAATCGGGCTTTTTCCGTTGGCTATGTATGTTACTCGCAAAGTGGGTAAATTATAAATCAGTACCCCTTTTCATAACCTTTATGGTAATGTCTGCGGCACTTGCAATGTTTATTGATAGCATTACCGTTATCCTATTCCTTGCAGCTATTACTATTGAACTTGCTCGTTTACTTAAGTTCAACCCTGTTCCTATGATTATTTCAGAAATTTTCTGTGCAAACCTTGGCGGTTCGGCTACCATGTGCGGAGACCCACCAAACATTATCATCGGCTCAGCACTTGGATATTCATTCACCGATTTCCTTACCAACACAGGACTTATCGCAGGCATAAGCCTTATTGCCGTTGTTCTTTATTTCTATCTTGCAAACCGCAAAACTCTTAAAGAGGCAGATATGGTAGAAAAGGACCTTTCGGTAATGCCTACTCCTGCTTCGGCAATTGTTAATATGAAGGATTTCATCATTAGCATCTGCATTTTCCTTCTTGCAGTAGTGCTTCTTGTAACCCATGCGCAAACAGGACTTTCTGTTGCAACAATCGGTGTAGGAATTGCAATTATAACAATTATTGCCGCAGGAAAAGATCTTCCTCATATACTTAAGGGAGTTGATTACAAAACCCTTCTCTTCTTCGTAGGTTTATTCATTGTTGTAGGCGGACTTGAGCAGACCGGCGTGCTTAAAATAATTGCTGACTTTATCGCTAGTATTTCAGGCGGAAACCTTATGATTATGTGTGCTATTATTATCTGGTTCTCAGCTGTTGCATCTGCCTTTGTTGATAACATTCCTTTTGCGGCTACTATGGTACCTATTATTATGAGCCTTGCAGGTGCGGACGGAACACTTCTTGCAACACTTGCATGGAGTTTGGCTTTGGGTACAGATATTGGTGGTTGTGCAACTCCAATCGGTGCTTCTGCAAACGTTGTGGGCACATCGGTTGCCGCAAAGAATGGTTATATGATTGGTTGGGGCAAGTTCTGCAAACAATCTGTTCCCGCAACTATCATAGTACTTACCATTTCTACTTTAATTATTTTCTTAAGATATTGCTAATAGATACATAAAGGAGTGGAACTTATGGCAAAACAATATATTGTTTCAATCGGCCGTGAATTTGGAAGCGGCGGAAAACACATTGGAAGAGCTTTGGCTAAAGAACTTGGTGTAAATCTTTACGATAGAAATATTGTTGAAAAGATTGCTGCCGAAAAGGAAGTTGATGCCGAGCATCTTGAAAAATATGACCAGAAGAAAAGACGTGCTTTTTTCCACAGAACAGTTAAGGGACACACAACCGCCCTTGAAGATCACGTAAACGATTTACAGTTTGATTATATCCGTCGTCTTGCCGCAACAGGTGAGTCCTTCGTAATAGTTGGTCGTTGCGCTGAAAGCGTGCTTGCAGACCACGAGGGCCTTATTTCAATTTTCGTAAAAGCTGAACGTGAATATAGAATAGGTCGTGTTATGGAGCAGTTCTCGCTTAACCGTCATGCTGCCGTTGAGAAAATGGAACGTCATGACCGCACAAGACGAGAATACCACGACCATTATTGCGATGTTAAATGGGGCAACGTAAAAAGCTATGATCTCATAATAGATGCTACCCATTTTGGCACTCAGGGCACTGCAGATTTCATTAAAGACTATGTTGAAAAACGCATTGCTGCCGCAGAAGAATCAAAATAAATTAAATGACCGTTGCTATGCAACGGTCATTATTATTTTTTCAAGCCTTTTTTGTCGAAAAGAAAAAAATTTATAAAGTTTATTCATGCTCATTGATGGTAATAATTTTATTAGTATCAAGGAGTGAGGAATTTGTATCAGGCAAAGGTTGTAATCTGTGGCGTAGACACATCAAAACTACCTGTTTTAAAAGAAAAACAAAAGGAAGAACTTTTAAAAAAGGTAAAAGCAGGGGATAATAACGCAAGAGACGAACTAATAAACGGAAATTTACGATTAGTGCTTAGCGTAATACAACGATTTACAGGCAGAGGAGAAAACCTGGACGATTTGTTTCAGGTGGGATGTATTGGACTTATAAAATCAATCGACAATTTTGATATTAGCCAGAACGTGCGTTTTTCCACCTATGCCGTTCCAATGATTATAGGCGAAATCAGGAGGTATCTCAGGGATAATAATTCGGTAAGGGTGAGCCGTTCAATTAAGGATACGGCATATAAGGCAATGCAGGCAAAGGAGCGGCTAATGAATAAGTTCCAAAGAGAACCTACCGTAAAAGAAATTGCCGACGAATTAGGTCTTCCAAAGGAGGATGTTGTCCTTGCTTTAGAGAGCATAGTAGAGCCCATTTCTCTTTATGAACCGGTTTATTCTGACGGCGGAGATACTATCTACGTTTTAGATCAACTGGGTGACAAAAATGACGATAAAACTTGGCTTGACGAGATTTCTTTAAAGGAAGCTATTAAAAATTTAAGTGAAAGAGAAAAGAAGATACTAAGCCTTCGTTTTATGCAGGGCAAAACACAAATGGAAGTTTCCAGCGAAATAGGGATTTCACAGGCACAGGTGTCACGTCTTGAAAAAGGCGCACTTGATAAAATTAAGTCATAAAAAAAGCGTTCATCAAAGATGAACGCTTTTAAAATTATTTATTCAACTGCTTTTTGATTTCTGCGGTTACAAGCTCAACGATTTTTTGAACGTCTGCATCACTTGCAGTGCTAAACTTGCCTGTTCCAGCCTTTCCGGTGCTTGAGAAGAGCTCCATCTTTTCCATACTTGCCTGTTTAACAGCTTCAACTGCGGCAGGAATTAAATCGATAATACCCTTGTTCATATCAGTAAACTTGCTGAACTCTGCCTTAACAGCGGCAATGTTGATATCGGTAAAGATGTTAACCTTGCTGATGCCATCCTTAATAGCCTGTCTGAAATCGTTATCTGTAAGACCTGAACCACCGTGAAGAACCAATGGAACGTCAACTGTACGAGCAATAGTTTTAATTCTTTCGAAGTCAAGCTTAGGTGGTAGCTTGTATGCGCCGTGAGCGTTACCAACTGCAATAGCAAGAGCGTCAACGCCGGTCTTTTCAACGTAATCTTTAGCGAGTTTTGGATCAGTAAAGAATTTGCTTGGGTCTTCCATATGAGAACTACCCTCTGCAGAACCTTCGTTGTCGCCAACGTGACCAAGCTCACCTTCAATTGTTGCACCATAAGAATGAGCAATGTCTGCCATTTCCTTAACCTTTTGAACGTTTACATCATAAGGGTCGGTAGAGCAGTCATACATAATAGAACTAAAGCCAAGCTCAAGAGCCTTAATACAGGTCTCTTTCTTTAAGCCGTGGTCTAAATGGATAACAACAGGAACGTTTGCCTTTTTAGCCATTGGAATAAGATAATAAGAAACTTCTTCTAATGGTCCGTAAGGGAAAAGTACCTCGGCGGTACCCATAATTACCGGAGATTGTGTAGATTCAGCAGCGGCGATAATTCCACGAGCAAGCTCCATATTAACTGCGTTGAATAAACCAACGGCATATTTATTTTGTTTTGCGGGGAGTAGTACTTGGTTTAAATTAACTAACATTGTTTTTTCCTCCTATTAAGTTGGCAAGAGTCGAACACAATACGCCTTCAAAACAAAATTTTAGGTAATAGTTTGCCTCAAAACTTAAAATACGACAGTATTTCTGCGTTTAGTCGGCGTCCTCTAACACAAAAATTTTGTCTTTGAAAGGTCGAAGAGTTTCTGCCAACGAATTTATTAGTGGGCGAAGCGTGATTTTGCCGCAAGGCTGGCGCCTTGCCAAAAAGAACGCAAAGTCCGATGATTAAAGGCGATGAGCGAAACCGTATAGGGTTCGGCTCTTGCCAACTTATACTTCCATATATCCGTATTTTTCCATAACTTTATAAATCTCAGGTTTACTGAGCATACCATCAATAGAATTTTCAGAGAGCAGGTTGCAAACCGCAGCACCACCTGCAAATTCTAAGATTTCCTTATTAGAAAAGCCGTTGTAAATTCCGTAAAGGCTACCTGCACAGAAGGCATCTCCTGCGCCAACGCTGCCCTTAAAGAGCTCTCTTGGCATATCAACCGAGCCAACTGCAACAAACTCCTTGGTTTTCACATCGTAGCAGAAACCTGCCTGTTTGCAGTGAATGATAATTTTTTCCGAAACACCATAATCTGCCATAATTTCCATAGTTTTCTTTATGTTCTCAAGATTAGGCTTTTTATCTTCGGTGTAAGGGTTAAGTCCCGAAATAATACTGCTTTCAATTTCGTTTACGATAACGTAGTCGCAGTATTTTAGAGCTGGGATAATTTTCTTTTTGTATTCACCGGTAGAATCACTAACAACATCAATAGAGGTTTTAATGCCCTTTTTCTGAACGCTATGTAGGAAACGAGCCATTACAGTTCCATATTCTTTATCTTCTTGGTCGAAAATATCAAGAAGAAGAATGTATCCAATATGGAAGATAGAACAGTTAAGAGCATTTATATCAATGTCCTCAGGAGAAAACTCTGCATTTGCACCTCTGCAATGGAAGAAAGTTCTTTCTCCGTCAGGTGAACTGATAACATCAGAAGAGCTTGTTGGTTTAGTTTGTGACACAATAACCTTGTCACAGTTAATGCCATTCTCTATCATTTTTGCAACAACAAATCTGCCGTTATCATCATCTCCAACCTTACCAATAGCGGTAAGAGGAAGACTGCGGTCTATTTTTGCAATGTCAATAGCGGTGTTAGGAACACAGCCACCAACACAAACCGACATATCACCAATGTTTGCAAGCATACCTTTTTCAGGGTAGCAGTCAACCATTTTAACAACATCGGTCAAAATGTTTCCTGCAATAGCAATTCCACCGGGTTTATCGGTCATTAGGGAGTCAATGCTCACATTAAAGAAATGAGCAAGAGATGGAAGCTGAGAAATTTCAGGGTATCCTTGACCGCTTTCCCATTTGCTAACGGTTTTGTTGCTAATTTTAAGCTCCTCGGCTAATGCAGTCTGAGTCATGCCGTGTTTTTTTCTTAAAGTTGCTATATTTTTTCCAATGTTTTTAACATCCATAAAAAACAACTCCTTTTCCTATATTATAAACTTTTTTTAAAAAATTGTAAACCTACTTTTTTTGGACTGTTTTGGAACATATGCGGCAAAAGAAAATAAATAGTCTACAACTCGTAGAACGTATACTATTAACCTGAAACTGCTCATACATTTTAAAGAGGAGTGAGATTATGACAGAAAGAATAGCAGAACTCAAAGACAGACAGGTAGTATCTGTTAGTGACGGAACAGTTTTAGGTATGGTAGGAGATATAGAGCTAGATACCGAAAGCGGAAGGCTCACCGCCATTGTAATTTACGGAAAACAAAAAGCCTTTGGAATTTTAGGCAGAGAGGATGACCTTGTAATTCCCTGGTCAGAAATTGAAGTTATAGGAAATGAGACAATTTTAGTAAGACTTACCAATTTTAAAAGTAAAATTTAACAACCTTTCAAAAAATTTTTCCTTATAAGTTTTTACTTTTCTGTGCAAATTAATATTGTAAATATTTAATTTGACAGGGGTGAAAACAACGAAAGGATTAAAAAAGCTCATAAAAATATTTTTTACTCTTTCTGCTATACTATCAGTGCTAATTTTTTCGGCAATTATATATGTAGATAAAAATGTAGCAGAAAGTTATAAAATAAATAAAGGCGAAGATTTAAAAATTAATAGCCTGATTCCCGTAAAGGCTTCCGGATACGAATATAAAGAAGATAATGTAAAGCTTAATATCTTCGGTATAATCCCCGCAGGAAAAACAAGCGTACAGGTAGTTGAAAACAACGACGTAGTGCTTCTCGGTACACCCTTTGGAATAAAGATTTATACCGACGGAGTGTTGGTGGTAGATTTCGGTAGCGTAGACGGTGAAAATGGAGAGGTAAATCCCGCCAAGGAAGCAGGCATAAAAAAAGGAGAT
Organism: Clostridia bacterium; assembly: GCA_017521125.1. GTDB lineage: Bacteria > Bacillota > Clostridia > Oscillospirales > Acutalibacteraceae > SFWF01. The sequence goes on along the minus strand of JAFXDV010000009.1, from coordinate 4,456 downwards.
TTTATCGTCTCGCTAAACGGCACCCACGTCTATACAAATGAAGATGTCGCCGCAATTATAAAAAACTCAAACGGCAGCCCTGTTGCAGCAGAAATAGTAAGTGGCGGCCGAAAAAAAACAGTCTATATAAATCCCGTAAAATCTAAGAAGAACGGTATATACAGGGCAGGAATCTGGGTAAAAGATTCTTCGGCAGGTATAGGTACTCTAACATTTTATAACCCATCCCAAAATACTATATCAGGCCTCGGTCACGGAATATGCGACACAGATACAGGCACCCTTTTAAGCCTTGCATCAGGGGAGCTTGTCTCGGCAGAAATTTTATCAATTAAAAAGGGTGTAAAAGGCGCTCCCGGAGAGCTTGTAGGAAAATTCACAGGCAAAAGTATAGCAAACCTTAACCTCAATACCGAAAAAGGTGTCTATGGAAGATGCAAAATAAATATAAACTCCGATAATTTAATAAAAATCGCTTCAAAACAGGAGATAAAAGGGGGAGATGCCTTTATTTATACGACCATCTCGGATGAGGGCCCTCAGTATTATTCTTGTAAAATAAAAGTATTAGGTAACGACCAAACCCAAAACCTCCTTGTAACCATAACGGATGAAAGACTTTTAGATAAAACAGGCGGAATTGTCCAAGGAATGTCGGGCAGCCCCATCATCCAAAATGGTAAGCTCGTCGGTGCCGTTACTCACGTCCTTGTCGACGACCCGACTAAAGGCTACGGCATCTTCGCAGAGAATATGTTAGAGACGGCACAAAGTGTATCTGAACAACAATTAAAAGATGCGTCATAGACACAAAAAATGCAAGTCAATGACTGACTTGCATTTTTGCTATTCCAGACCTAATAACCAATTTACAGAAACTTTTAAAATTTTTGCTAATTCTCTAAGCTCGTAATCTGCAACAAATCTCGTACCGATTTCAATTCTTGAAATACTGTCGCGTTCAAGGATTATTCCGTTTATTTGTAGTTGGGCTGCCAAATCACTTTGAGTTAACCTTAATTTGCATCTCGCTTCGTGAACTCTGTCACCACAGATGTTTTTCTTGCCGTTATAATCATAAATTTTCATACAATTATCATCTCCCAAAATATGTTAAAGATACGAATATATCTTGACATTAACACATTTTGCCACTATAATTGTGTTAAAGATAAGAATTTATCAAAATGCTACCAAGTTTGTAGTTTTGTTCATCAACTTGAGAAGCGACAATTTTTTGTTTTGTATAAAAACTTTTCAATACACAAAAGAAAGAACTCAAAGGTTTGTGTTAAAAAATAACGTATGGGAGAGTGAGATATAATGGCGAGATATAAGTATAAAATTATTAAAGATGGTAATTGGCGCTTTGAATTATTACCTAATAATAGTAATAAACAGTGCGTAGGGCGTTCAGGCGATTATAAAACTAAAGAAGAAATGATAGATGGTTTAAAAAGATTCAAAGATTTTTTGCGAAAAAACCAAACAAATATTTCGTATGATAAAGAAATATTTTTAAAAGATAATCACAAACTTTATTATGCTTGTTTTGTCTTTTCGGACAATAATGAAAAGTTTTACACAGCAAGGTATTGGCACAAGTATGAAACTGATAATTCTATTGAAAGAATTATCAGCAATTTTGAAGTAGATATAAGAGATGATTTGACTTACACCGTTGAGGAGAAAAAAGCATGAAAAAGATTTTAGCAATAATATTATCGATGGTTTTGATAATTTCGGTTTGTCCATTAGGATTATTTAGCATTACAGCAAGTGCAGCAAAAAGTGGCTATTATATGTATGAGGTTTCAAATGGCGAAGCCACAATAACATATTGTGACCAGTCAATTAGGGGTGATGTTATCATCCCATCAAGCTTGGGCGGTTATCCTGTAACCAGTATAGGGGATTTTGCGTTTGATTATTGCATTTCACTTGAAAGCATAATCATACCAGATAGCGTTACAAGTATAGGAGAGCGTGCATTTAATTATTGCTATAACCTTACAAGTGTAACCATACCAGATAGCGTTACAAGTATCGGCGCAGAAGCTTTTTACTATTGCCATAGCCTTAAAAGTGTAACCATACCAGAGAGCATTACAAGTATAGAAAAGGGTACATTTTCTAGCTGCTTTAACCTTAAAAGTGTAACCATACCAGATAGCGTTACAAGTATCGGCGAAGAAGCTTTTTACTATTGCTCTAACCTTACAAGTGTAACCATACCAGCGAACATTACAAGTATCGAAGAGGGTACTTTTTCTGGGTGCGAAAACCTTACAAGTATAACAATACCTGATGGCGTCACAAGTATAGGTGAGAACGCCTTTTCTTGCTGCGAAAGGCTTACAAGCATAACAATACCCGATAGCGTTAAAAGTATAGGAGATTATGCGTTTACTGAGTGCGAAAGCCTTACAGGTGTAATAATACCCGATAGTGTTACTAGTATAGGCGATAATTATGCGTTTGGCACAAAGACGTTACTTTATGGTTATAAAACCTGTTCGGCATTAGTTAATTATGCGGCTACGCACTATAATGAAGTCGTTTATATTGATGCACCCGACGAAGAAAGCATTTTTAGTGGTAAAATTGGTAAAAACAATTGGAGTATTGATAAACGAATCGGAGAGTTATTGATAACCGGTAATGGGCCAATTATTGATTTCACATCGATAACTCCTCCTTGGGATGAATATAGTCAATGTATAACAAAAATAGTAATATCAGATGGTGTTACAAGCATAGGTGACGCTGCATTTGAGTCTTGTTATAGCCTTAAAAGTATAACCATACCAGATAGCGTTACAAGTATAGGTGATTATGCATTTAAATATTGTGATAGCCTTACCAGTATAACCATACCAAATAGTGTTACTAGTATAGGCTGTTCTGCATTTTTTGGTTGCACAAGTCTTAAAAGTGTAACTATCCCTTACGGAGTTTCATACATATATAGTGACACTTTTTATATGAACAACATTGAAAATATTTATATTTTCAATAAAGATTGTTATTTTGATTATGATTGTGGCCTGTATTATAATCAAACAATTTATGGATTTGTTGGCTCAACGGCAGAAACCTATGCTGAAAAAATCGGCGCAGGATTTATTGATATTATGACCGTTCATACACACACTTGGAACGATAATCACATTTGTACCGAATGTGGAACGGTTGATTATGTTATCGGTGACGTTGATGGTGTAGAGGGTGTAACTGACCGAGATGCTGTATATTTGCTTTATCATACATTCTTGTCGGATATATATCCCGTAAATCAAGATTGTGATTTTAATGGAGACGGAGAGGTTAACGATAAGGATGCTGTGTATTTGCTATATCACACATTCTTACCCGACCTTTACCCCATAAATTAAAAGGAGAAATATAAAATGAAAAAGATTTTATCATTAATTATTTGTTTGGTTTTAATTTTAAGTTTTTCTGTAACTGCTTTTGCGGCAGGTGCAACCGCTAGTTTAAGTGGCGTACCAAGTGAAATCAAAAAGGATGTAACCGCAACAATAACTGTTAACGTTAGCGGCAGCCCATCAATGAGCTCTGCACTTGTTCAGGTGACGCTCGGTAACGGGCTTGAACTTGTATCAGGCGAATGGAAAAAAGACGGTATTATGAAAGATTTTACCGTTTCTAATGGCTATGGTGTTATCGCCTTTTCGGGTGTAGGAACAATGGACGGGACAGTATTTAGCTTTGTTGTTAAGGGTAAAACAGTTTCACAAACTGCACAAAATGTAAAGGTTGACCTGACTTTTAAAAGTGGTTCATCGGTAGTTGGTACAGCAAGTACCAGCAAAACTGTTAAGGTTGCTTGCGCAAGTCACACCTATGGTAGTTATACCAACGCAAACGCCACCAACCACACCCGCACTTGTTCAGCCTGTGGTAACGTTGAAACAAAGGCGCATACTTGGAATGGCGGCAGTGTAACCAAAACTGCCAACTGTAAGGAAGCAGGAACTAAAACTTTTACTTGTACTGCATGTAACGCTATCAAAACAGAGTCTATTGCAAAAACTAACAATCATACATACGGCAGTTGGGGTCAGACTAAAGCACCTTCTTGCACTGGTAAAGGCACAGAGTCTCGTACTTGTTCGACCTGTCAAAAGGTAGAAACTAGAGATATTTCGGCAACCGGACATAAATTGGGTTCTTGGACGCAAACAAAAGCTCCTACTTGTACTACAAAAGGCACTGAACAAAGAAAATGTACTGTTTCGGGATGTTCGTATACCGAAACCCGCGATATAGCTGCAACGGGTCATAATATGGACAGTTGGAAGACTACAAAGGAAGCAACTTGTGAAGCAAAGGGTGAGCAAACAAGAAGTTGCTCTAAGTGCTCACACAAAGAAACAAAGGCAATCGATGCACTTGGTCATAAGTTTTCTAACCCCACCGTAACGAAACAACC